>CAYUJB010000022.1:0-1717 GCA_964444955.1 uncultured Candidatus Saccharibacteria bacterium | reverse complement strand
CGTGATATAATAGAAGGAAATCCGCGCTGGCATTGTTGCAGTCGGAGATTAAACCATGGCTGAGATTGACGGAGCAGTACAACTGAACATGGAGGTGCTCCAGAAGGAGGTCGAGAAGGCCGCTCCTTTCCGCTCCATCATCAAGATGGTGGATACCATCATCATCCAGGCATTTTTGGCACGCGCCTCTGATATTCACATGGATCCTGAGGAGAAGAAGCTTCGCCTGCGTTTTCGTATCGACGGCGTGCTCCACGATGTGTACTCCTTCCCCAAAGAGCTTCACTCTGAAATCATCACCCGTATCAAAGTTCTCTCAGCGATGCGCACCGATGAACACCAGGCGGCACAGGACGGCCGCATGCGCGTTACTGTGCCAGAACATGGCTTTGTCGATGTGCGTGTTTCCATTACTCCGACCTACTACGGCGAGAACTGCGTCATGCGTCTTCTCGCCGGTCAGGCCAGCGACTTCTCACTCGCCAATTTAGGATTTTCGGAGCACAACCTACAGGTCATCCATCACGCCATGAAAAAGCCGTACGGCATGATTCTGGCGACTGGCCCGACTGGATCCGGTAAAACAACCACGCTGTACATGGTGCTCAAGGAGATTAATAAGCCGGAGATTTCGATTATCACTATTGAAGACCCTATCGAGTACTCGCTGCCGGGCGTTGACCAGATCCAGGTGAACGCAAAAACAGGACTCACCTTTGCGAACGGTCTACGATCCATCCTGCGCCAAGACCCGAACGTGGTGATGGTTGGTGAAATTCGTGACAGCGAGACTGCTAACATCGCGGTGAACGCCGCTATGACTGGTCACCTGGTGCTCTCAACGCTGCACACCAATGACGCCCCAACGACTATGCCTCGCCTGCTCGACTTGGGGGTAGAGCCATTTTTGATCGCATCAACGATTAACATTGCTATCGGCCAGCGCCTGGTCAGAACTATCTGCAACGACTGCAAAATCAAAAAAGTGTTCACTGACGCGGAGATGAGCGCCCTCACCGAGGCCTTTCCTAAATCACTCATCGGTGACAACCGAACTTTCTACCGCGGCGAGGGCTGCGAGCGCTGTAACCACTCCGGCTACAAGGGGCGCGTCGGCATTCACGAGGTGCTCGAGGTTAATGAGACGATGCGCGAGTTGATTATGCGCCGTGCTAACGCTGACGAGGTACGCAAGCAGGCCATCGCCAGCGGAATGATCACCATGACGCAGGACGGCTTTGAAAAGGCGCTCAAAGGCATGACCACCATCGAGGAGATTCTCCGCGTCTTCCACGAATAATTTTGGATTGCTATACTGACCTTATATGAAAATAAACACGCTTATTGTATCGGTCCTTAGTGCCGCTATCACCGCGGGCGCCGCCAGCCCAGCCCTCGCAGCCGACCTTGGTGCACTACGCATTAAAACCTCGACGAACATTGCAAGCGATTGTAAAGCTGCAAGCTACGATCCAGCCTGGAGCTGCTTTATGAATGAATACGAGAAAAAGTCCGGCGTTGAAGCTCTTGTTCCTACGCCAACAATTTATATTCGCCCCGATCTGCCGAGCGTGATTGCCCAGTACGCCCTTATGCAGAGCGTCGGACACTACCTTGCTATGCCCTACTCTGATCAAGAGCTCGCACAGGTCTTTAATCCAGCTCCAAACCAGAAAGGATTCCAAGATGTACGCCGCGCTGCAGCCATGAACTTTGC
>CAYUJB010000021.1:0-2906 GCA_964444955.1 uncultured Candidatus Saccharibacteria bacterium | reverse complement strand
CGCTCAAGTAGCGCATCGTGACGATCCATATCCTCTCGCGTGGGTGCAAGTGACATGTCTCGTGATGCTGTCGGTGCTTGGGAAGCGCGCTTGCGCGATCTCCAGGCAGGGTACGCAATCATCGCAAGTGCGCCCACCACAATGACGATCTCAGTGGTTCCCATTACCTACCCTCCTCCTCGGTTTCACTTTCTTCGTCATCGTCTTCGTTCAGCAGACAGTACGTCTCGAAGACATCGTCGAGGAATTTCCGCTCTACACCACACACCCTTAGGCGATCGTAGAGAAACTGTACGAAGCGACCTCGATCACCGTCTTCGAGATACAGCACACCGTACGCATCGTCATTTGGCGCATAGCTGCCGACGCGAAAATGATTCTGAAAGACCTTGCCGTCGTGTGCTTCCAGTAAGATCTCCGAAAACTCGTCAAAGATGGCGTCGGTTTCGATCTTCGCTTCTTCGTGCCTGAGCGGAGTTGCCATTTCGAAATCGCCTTTGGTGGGATCGATGCGATGGAACAGCTTCGCCATTCGCTGCACGAGCGCTTCGTAGCGTTGTTGTTCAGTTACCGTTGGAAGATCCGGGACAACCGGAATTGTGGAGCGCACTTTATTCCTAATGGCGCGTATCGCGAAATAGAAGAACAGGGGAATAAGCATCGCCAGAACACCGATGAGGCCAATGCTGCTTGCATTGCTGAGACTGAACGAGATGTGATCTTGGAACACGTTAAACTCCTTTGTTATTGAAGAACGCCAGATTCACTATACCTCAACTAGTATGATTAGTCAATATGTTCACAGAACAGGCCTCCCGCTGTGGTAAAATAGTGGCAGCATGTCGAAGACCACCATCACCGCAGTCCGCGCACGCGAAATTCTCGATTCTCGCGGTAATCCCACCCTGGATGTTACCGTCACCTGCGAAGGAGGCGGGAACTCCTGCCTGCCGGCAGGCAGGTTTGCGGTCCCGTCAGGCGCATCAACTGGCGCACATGAAGCACTCGAGCTACGCGATGGTGATCAGAGTCGCTTCGGCGGCCAGGGTGCGCTCAGAGCCGCCACCAATGTGAATGTGAATCTCGCCGGAGCACTTGTCGGTATGGATGCACGCGACCAACGCGCTATCGATGCACGCATGATTGCCATGGACGGCACGCCTAGTAAATCAGTATTAGGCGGCAACGCGCTCATTGGCATCTCGATTGCGTGTGCTCGCGCAGCGGCATCAGCGCTCAATACTCCACTGCACGAATATCTCCACGCACTTGCACCGGCTATCACTCCTTCGCGCTCCGTCCCCTTTCTGAACATGAACCTCATCAACGGAGGTAAGCACGCGGCGACACGCGTGGCATTTCAAGAATACAAACTCATCCCCCAAACCGACGACGTCGCCGAAGCACTCCAGATCGGCACGCGGGTCATGCACGCACTCAAGGCGCGCATCGCCACCCAGTATGGTGCTGTGCATGCCAATGTTGGTGACGAAGGCGGTTTTGCACCTGACCTCACCTCGGTGCGACGCCCGCTCGAGCTCTTGATGGAAACCGCCACCGATCTCAAACTCGATCATCGCATCAAACTCGCCATCGATGTTGCCGCATCATCATTCTACGACCCAGCTACCGATCGCTACACATATGACGATGCGCCCCACACTGCCGATGAGCTGGCAGCAGATTTGCGTGCCATCATGCACGATTTCCCAATGCTTTACATCGAAGACCCATTTCATGAGGATGCATTCGAGGACTTTGCGCGTCTCAATAACACTAGCTGCATGATTGTTGGCGATGATCTGACAGTCACCAACACACAGCGACTCCAACAAGCTATCGAGCATAAAGCAATCGGCGGGGTCATCATCAAGCCCAATCAGGTGGGCACCCTTTCTGAAACACTCGACGCCATGCAACTGGCACGCGAACATGACATCGCCTGCATCGTGTCTCACCGTTCCGGCGAGACCAATGATGACTTCATCGCGGATCTCGCAGTGGCATTCGGTGTCTTTGGCATCAAAGCCGGTGGTCCCCAGCGCGGCGAACGAATTGCCAAGTATAATCGCCTCATCGAACTTTGCTCGTAATTCTTTCTACTTAATTCTTTCTACTTCCCATGCCATCACGAACACAAATTGTCTGCACGATCGGACCAGTATCGCAAACAGTCGAGGTATTGGTGAAGCTTATTGATGCCGGCATGGATGTAGCGCGCCTCAATTTTAGCCACGGTACCCACGAAATGCACGCGGGATTTATCGCCAATGTCCGCGCGGCGGCACACCAGGCAAACAAGCACATTCTTATCATTCAAGACCTGTCGGGGCCTCGCGTGCAAACCGGCGCAACGCATCACCTCGACCCTCAGGCCACAGAGGTCATCACCGCCAAAGACCTGACAGACCTCGATTTCGGTCTCGCTCATAATCTCGACTACATTTGCCAGTCGTTTGTTGGCTCAGCAGCGGATGTCCAGCGCCTCCGTCATGAAATTCAATCGCGTGGTGGTACTGCAAAGGTGATTGCAAAAGTCGAACGCAAAGAGGCGCTCGATAACATCGAAGCAATTATTTCTGCATCAGACGCGATAATGTTGGGACGAGGCGATCTTGGCGCGAGTATTCCGCTTGAGCAAATACCATTTGTCGAGGCTTCCGTTATCCATGCCTGCAAAGAACAAAATAAACCCGTCATCATAGCAACCGACATGCTAAAAAGTATGGTAGACAATCCCACGCCAACGCGTGCTGAAGTCACTGATATCGCCTATGCCATCATGGTGGGTGCCGATGCGGTGATGCTCTCGGAAGAGTCGGCCATCGGAAAGTACCCAGTCGAAGCCGTACAGTATATGGAGCGTGTAAGTGTCGAAGCCGAAAAATACGAACGCAAGGTCAATA
>CAYUJB010000020.1:0-3380 GCA_964444955.1 uncultured Candidatus Saccharibacteria bacterium | reverse complement strand
TGCATCACCTGCTTGCGCATGTTTTCACCACCAATGAGCACCGCGGTGCGAAGTCCCATGTGACCTCCGATTTTGCCCAGGGTCTCGTCCACCTGCATCGCCAGCTCGCGCGTTGGCAACAGCACCAAGCCGATGCCTTGCACCTGGCCCGTATAGAACTGCTGCAGCATCGGAATACCAAACGCGAGTGTCTTGCCGGTGCCGGTCTGTGCGATACCGATCACATCTTCGCCACGAATAGCCACCGGCATCGCCTTGTGCTGGATGGGGGTAGGTACGGTAAATTTGTACTTCGCCAGTACCTCCAAAAATGTGTCATTAATACCAAGGCCCTCAAAGCCCACGGGCTTATGCTCTGTTTCGTCTGTCATTGAATTGTCGTACGTGACCCGAGTAGTCTGCAGTGGGTCACGACGACACAAGGAGATCCGAGCCTGCCTGCCGGTAGGCAGGCCTGTCTACCGGAGACGGGTTGCCTAGCAACAGGACTACGTAGTTGTTATTTATATAAGTATAGCAGATTCGAAACGATTAGTCAAATGCTTCGCTTCAGAACGCTCCCCCTTTGAGTACCATGAGTGAGATCGCGGTTCCTGGGCCTGCATTGGGAATACCAAGTTCTACCTGCGTCATTGATGTCGTGGTGAGAATTATGCCGTCTTTCGTTGCAAAGACCACGCCAGGGCTGGCATCGTCCTGTGGGTAAACCGTCCAACCACGCGCATCGAGCTCCTTTCGGTACCATGCCGCAGTGACGGCAATCGAATCAGGCGTCAAAAGCACAAGATTTACATCCGCGGTCACCCCCTCCTCGGCATTAATATCCCTTACGGTTGCTCCGGGATAGATGGGGACACCACTGGGGAACCCAGCAGGAATGCCCGCTGGCACATACGCTCCATTATTGCCCGACGTATTGCCGCTTGTGTTTCCCGTTGTGGAGTTTCCAGTCGTGGGGCTACTCTGTGCGGGATTATTCGCTCGAACGTCCTGCGTTGCACTCGGACCGCAATCAAATCCTGACGGACACACTGCTGTGCGCGAGGCATTCCATTTCATCACTCCAGCCGCTCCGAGTAGTACCGCAACTACACCAAGCACCCACGTCCAAACACTAACTCCTGCGTGAACTGTTCCTGCCGCAATAACGGGCATCGGTGGTGGGACTGGAGTTGGCGTTGGCGTTGGAGTCGACCCACCCGACTGCGTTCCCTCGAGATTTTGTGTTTCCATAGTACTCTCAGTATACGTCGAACCGCTGTGTGAGCAAGTTGCCACCCTCCTCAGTCACACCGATAGCGGCCGCATTCGCCACGCATCAAACTCTTTGTAGATGTCATAGACCTGGTCAAGCGGTACGAGTTGGAATGGCAAGTGAAAGCCCGCCTTCTCCCAGGTCATCAGCTTGCCTTCGGAATTCCTTCCTAAGAGAACGCTGCTATGTACGGGCGTGCGCACACCACTGCCGGAAGAACCATCCCACACCTCAATCACAAACGGGAAGCTGTGCGCCGCCGACAGCGTAGCAACTAATTCCTCCAAATCTGAGTACGTGGTAGTTGGTCCTACCTCGCACCAGAGAGATTCAGAACTCGGTAATTTCTCTACAGCATATTCCTCCAACTGGATCACCGCCTTATGGCAGTAGTCGCTCATTATCTTGAGCTGGCTCGCAAGATATCTCTTAACCTCCGATGAGTCACTCGTGCTCGACAAATCTGAGTGCGCTATATATTTCTTGTCAGCAAATCGTGATGCAAATTTTTCAGGAACATCCTGAACTCGCGAAGAGCTGATCGGATCAGTGCCTCGCTCGGCTCTCTGTTGGATGTAGAGCGTGCTTCGCAGGTATCTCTGCTGGTCTTGAGAAAGACGATGAAAGCCAGGCAGCTCTTCCAGTAGTGCCGCCCGCGACTCACGTAAAGCTTTCTCATGCTCTATCGTCTCGTCTACATGAGGAATTTCAATCATACAAATATGCGTGTAACGTAGCGGAGGCGAGAGCCTGCCTGCCGACAGGCAGGGATTCACCCGCCGTATACTCGCTTTCTCCCGACGACTATTTTTCGCAGAGCGGAGGCGAGAGGATTCGAACCTCTGATACCTTTCGGTATACTCGCTTTCCAAGCGAGCGCACTCGACCACTATGCGACGCCTCCGCTCTAAGAAAAATATGTCGTCGGGATTGCGATTTGTAATCGTACTCGCTTCGCTGCGTCCGAACAAATCGGGAACAAGCTCGCGCACCCATAGAGAATGCGACGCCTCCTAGGAAAGCTGGCGTATCGTAGCATGAAAAAGTGCGCTTGATAAGCGCACTGTGTGGGGCTACCTTCGGATCCCCGGCGGTGGGTGCAGAATGTCGTTCATGACACGGAACAAGTCCTTATGCTCCATGTCCCAAGGCAGCAAGAGATCTCTAAGACGAATCTCGACCTGTTCGAGCCTGTAGGGCAACCGCATTGAGTGGTAAATATCCAAGCCGATAGCACTCAAGCTCATCACAGCGCAACCACGCTCTTCTGATGTCCTAATTCGCTCTCGATTCCAATTACTCATAATCGCGATCATTGCATCACGCCGAGAAAGATTTGGGTCCGGAGCGCTTCCCGTCATCAACTCATACGTCGCGTCAAGATAGTGCGATCGCTCTATCGCCACCACTCACCTCCTTTTCGATACCGCGTGAACCAACGCGTTAAACTGCTGACCACGGTCGTACTCATTGGTAAACAGCTCAAAACTCTTTGCGGACGGAGAAAAGAGTACCACAGACGACACGTAGGTACCAGCGCGCTTGAGCGCGGCACGCCAGGCAGCCTCGAGCGAGTCATAGGCGCGAATACCGCGACCATACGCGCCGAGTGCTTTTCGCATTTTTGTTGTGGCGCTTCCAGCGATGAAAATGATATTGGTGCGACGCACATGCTCCGGCACTGCACGCGCCCAGGCATAATAGTCGAGGTCACGATCGGTGCCACCCGTGATCAACACACACGTAGGCCCACCCCACCGTTTGAGCGCGGCAATGCCCGCCTCGGGTGATGTCGCAGTGGTGTCGTTGATCACCGTGAGCCGGCCATCGTGGTGCACCACCTCTTGGCGATACGCCACAGCGGGAAGCGTGGCGATTCTCTTTTGGATAGTCGCGAACGGAGTACCCATCAGGTGGGCCGCAAGCACCGCCTGAAGCGCATTGGCAACATTGTGCTCACCCCACATGGTGGCAAAGCCGGCCAGGTCAATTACTCGCTCGTGTACGCCCTTGTGCCACTGCCAGATCGCATCATCGGCAAACCACACGCCATCGGTGCCAGTGGGCAATCCTTGCATCGAGGTCATGTATACGCGCGCCACCGGCTCCTGCTTCACAAACCACG
>CAYUJB010000019.1:0-4415 GCA_964444955.1 uncultured Candidatus Saccharibacteria bacterium | reverse complement strand
TTCTACGTTGATGATCGATATTGGAGCTATCTGACTGTACCGCAGCAAGAGCAATTTGCGAGCGCACTGCAAACGCTCTCCCAGCAATTTGATGATACTATCTATCCTCGATCCGTGGCGCTCTGGGGGAGTGAGGCCAACCCGGGCGTTGATGGGGACTCGCATGTTGTGATTGTGCTGCAGCGCGTCATTTCCGGAAGCGGCGGTTATTTCGAGTCGATCCATAACTATCCCAAGGACCGCGCGCCGAATAGCAATGCGCGTGAAATGATTTTTATTAATGCCGAGAGCGTACTCGGCGGATCCGCTCGGACATTTGTTACTCATGAATTCCAGCACCTCATCTCGTTTGGACAGCGCGAGCTTATGGGACTCGATAGCGACGATATATGGCTCAACGAAGCGCGCAGCGAATACGGCATCACCAGCGCTGGCTACAGCGCTCCGTTTGAGGCAAGCACGCTGCAGCGTCGTCAGCAATCATTTCTGCGAACCCCGTCGGATTCGCTGACTGAATGGCCAAACACTGCCTCTGACTATGCGATTGCTACGATGTTCGTCCATTATATCGCAGACCGCTTTGGCGTTGATGCGGTCACATCCACAATCCTGTCCAGGACTACGGGGACGTTGGCGATCGAGGACTGGCTCACGACGCATTCCGACAAGCACTTCCCCGGTGTCTTCGTCGATTGGATGGTTGCCGCTGCTCTCAATGATCGGACCAGCAACCCAGCATATGGCTATACAATGGCCGGACTTTCATCATTTCGTGTGCGCCCTATGACTACGCTTGCGCTGAGTGAAGCTTCTGGCCAGGTCTCATTTGCTTCGTCTCTGAAAGAGTGGCAACCCTACTGGGCGAGCATTGATGTCTTCCCTGGGTATGCGTCTGTCTCCGACGCGCGCATACGCGTCGATGGAGCCCCTGATGCGCAATGGTACGGTGTGGCGATCGCTCGGTATCAAGGGGGTAGGATAGTAAGTATGCCATTGACATCGGTTGCGGGGGTAGCCGAGAGCGCCATTGCACTTCGCAGCGACGGAGTGACATTGCAGTCGGTCCAGGTAATGCTCACTCAGGGGGTGGTTACGCCAATTGCAGCGCGTAGTGTACTTGAGCGATCTGCTACTGTGTCGCTGGCTCTGGGTGCGGTTACCCCCGCCCCGCTGATTTCGGTGAGTCCCACGACATCACCTGTTCCCGATATTCGCTACGTACGCCCCGTTGATGGCGACCTCATCCGCCGCGCGGGGCAAGAGGAGATCTATGTCGTCTGGGGCGCCTATCGACGACTTCTTACCACCAAGATTCTTGCACTCTATGGCTTCCAAGACAGGCCGGTGCGTGAGGTGCCCGATGATGTGTTTTTCCGCTACAGCGCGAGTGTGTATATTCGCGCCCAAGGCGCCAAGCAGGTGTATGCAGTTTGGTCAGACAACACAAAACACTGGTTTGACATCACGGCCGCTCAGTGGGAGGCGTCGCATCGGGATTGGGGCGCGATTTTTACCGTCAACGACGCTGAGGTTGCTGCCTACGCCACGGGTGCATCGATAACGCGCTAGCGGTTGAAGTATCGTCTTAAGTGGCGTATAATGAGGTATTATGAACATAGACATACACGCAAAGAATATTGAGTTAAATGCCCCACTGCGTACGTTTATTGAGGAGAAGATGGGTGATCTTGAGCATGTGGTGGCGAGTATGGGGGAGGTTACGGTTCGCGTAGAAGTCGCCATTCCGTCGAATCATCATGCGTCGGGCGCAAAGTTTTATACCGAAGCGAATATGACTGTCAGTGGGCAGCTCTTCCGTGCCGAGGCCAATCACTTCGATCTTCATTCGTCGATCGTCGAGGTAAAAGAAGATTTGCGAAATCAGATCAGCCGCTTCAAAGACAAGCAGCGCGAGCAGCAGCGTCAGCCATCCGAAGTCTAGTTCGCTGATATTCTTCTGCTCATGTTTGAATTTTTCTCCAAGCTGTTGCCCGATGCGAACGCGCGCACGATCCGCTCCTATGCGGCAGCTGTGGCGCGCATCAATGCGCTGGAGCCACAGATGCAAGCACTCTCCGATGATGAGTTGCGCGCATTTTCGAGCACGCTCAAAACCCGCCTCGCCGCAGGCGAGACGCTCGATGATATTTTGCCCGATGCGTTTGCGGCAGTTCGCGAGGCTTCTCGGCGCAAATCAGGCAAACGTCATTTTGATGTTCAGCTCATGGGGGGTATGGCACTCCATGCGGGTACGATTGCACAGATGTCCACTGGAGAGGGTAAGACGCTCGTGGCCACACTCCCCGCCTATCTCAATGCCCTCACGGGGCACGGCGTGCACGTAGTGACGGTCAACGATTACCTGAGTCGCCGTGACGCGACCTGGATGGGTCAGATTTATGATGCGTTGGGCATGAGCGTTGGCGTGCTCAACCACGAAGCGTCGTATCTCTACGACCCCAAACACGTGCAGCCAGCACAACAAGAGGCGCTTGATCAAGAACGCGATGCGACGGGTTCATTTCGTGTGGTGCATGAATTCTTGCGCCCAGTACGCCGACCCGAAGCGTATCGCGCCGACATCACCTACGGCACAAATAATGAGTATGGATTTGATTATCTCCGGGATAATATGTCACCAAGCCTCCAAGATATGGCGCAGCGTTCAGAACACACCCACACCTTTGCGATTGTGGATGAGGTGGACTCTATCCTTATCGACGAGGCGCGTACACCGCTGATCATCTCTGCGCCCGATGAGGAATCCGGGGCACTTTACGCGTCGTTTGCGCGGGCGGTACCGCATTTGGTGGAGGGAGAGGATTACAATATCGACGAGAAGCTCAAGGCGGTGAGCATCACTGATGCGGGTATCGACAAGATGCAGGTTCGTTTGGGTATCAAGGATATGTACGAAGAAGGCGGTGCGCGCTACGTGCATCACCTCGAGCAGGCGCTGCGAGCGCAGGTGCTCTTTCGTCGCGATAAGGAGTACGTGGTCAAAAATGGCGAGGTTATTATCGTCGATGAGTTCACGGGTCGTCTGATGCCGGGTCGGCGCTGGTCCGACGGTCTCCACCAAGCGGTGGAAGCCAAAGAAGGCGTGCTGGTCCAGCGCGAGAGCAAGACGCTTGCAACTGTGACATTTCAAAACTATTTTCGGTTATACAAAAAACTCTCAGGCATGACGGGAACGGCACGTACGTCGGCAGAAGAGTTCCATAAGGTCTATAAGCTCAATGTCGTAGCGGTGCCGACTAACAAGCCATTGATCCGCAAGGACCTTCCCGATCGTATCTACAAGACCGAAGAGGGCAAATTCCGCGCGCTGGCGGCTGAAGTGAAACGTCGCAGTGAGCTCGGTCAGCCGGTGTTGGTAGGTACAGTATCGATTGAGAAAAATGAAATGCTTTCGCTACTCTTGACGCGCTCGGGCGTGCGTCACCAGGTGCTCAATGCCAAAAATCACGAGCAAGAGGCAGAAATCATTGCACAAGCTGGCCGCAAGGGTGCAGTAACCGTCGCGACCAACATGGCGGGTCGCGGTGTGGATATTATTTTGGGCGGAAATCCTATCGACGAGGACGAAGCACGCATTGTGCGTGAGCTTGGCGGCCTGTGTGTGTTCGGTACCGAGCGCCACGAAGCACGACGCATCGATGATCAGCTGCGCGGTCGCGCAGGGCGCCAAGGCGATCCGGGTGCGAGTCAATTCTTTGTCTCCACCGAGGATGAACTCGTTCGAATCTTTAGCGGTGAGCGACTCACGAACATCATGACCACGCTCGGTGTCACCGACGATGATGTTATCGAAAATAGCCTCGTGTCCCGCTCGATTGCGCAAGCGCAGAGTCGTATCGAGGGCCACAACTTCGATGCTCGCAAATATGTGCTTGAGTACGACGATGTCATGAATAAGCATCGCGAGACCATCTACGGCATTCGTCGTGAAGTACTTGGCTCAGATAATAATCGTGACCGAATTCTTGGGTATCTTGAAGACGAATTGCGTGCGTTGGTTGTTGCGCATGTGAGCCAAGAAACTGAGGCGCCAGATCTCGAAGAAATTGCCGAAGCAGTTCGTGGACTAGCGCCTTTCGATGCATCACTGCATACGACACTAATGTCCAAAGAGTTGGGCATCGATGAGCTCATTGAGTATCTCCAGGACGAAGTGGAGAAGCTATACCTAATTCACGAAGAGCGCATTGGTGGTGATCAACTGCGGCAAATCGAGAAGGCAGTTATTTTGCGCACCATCGATGATGTTTGGGTGGATCATATCGAAGCGATGGAGCATTTGCGTGAATCGGTGCGTCTTCGCGCCTACGGTCAACGCGATCCATTAGTGGAGTACAAGATAGAAGCCCAGCGCATGTATGGGACGTTGCTCGCGACTGTGGCATCGCGCGTTG
>CAYUJB010000018.1:0-4926 GCA_964444955.1 uncultured Candidatus Saccharibacteria bacterium | reverse complement strand
AACAGCCCATCCGCATCATTACGACTCCCTACGAAGTGCAGTTCAAGTGGCCTCATCCCGGCTCTGGTATCCACATGAAATGCTAGCGCCCGTCCCCCGACACATGTCGGGGTTTTTCTTACAAAAAATCCCTCAACCGAAGTTGAGGGATACGAGTCATGACTTTTGCTCTTGTCGAAAACCCATGTGCTTCTCGCTCTTGGATTGTTCTGCGAGACGAGCTCGAATGGAGCGCACCAGATCATCGGTAGAAACCATCGCGGGATGTGCTCCCTCGGCTTCGAGGTCGGCCTTCTCCCACAACGATCGCTCAACGATACTGGCAAGCGCCGCAGCAGACAGACCATCAGTCAGCTGAGCGGCATATGCCCAGTCAATCTGCGGATTGAAGATGGGTTGCATTGCTTTTCGCGCTGCCCGCGCAATGTGCACACCAAACACCTCGAGACGTTCTTCGTACGTCGGAGGAGGGACTGAGATCACCACATCAATGCGTTGGTCACGCACAGCGGCTTCGTCCAACTCTTCCTTGATGTTGGTGGCGAGTACCACCAACATCTTATCGGTTGGCTTGATGTCTTCCATCTGCACATTGAATTCATCGACCAGCTGCTTACTCTGCCAGTACGCATCGCGAGCCTTACGACTCGATATGAATCCGTCCGCCTCATCCAGAAATACGATAGCTCCCTTCTCGGAGCTTTTCGCAGCCTGAAATAGTTGTTTGAGATTCTCGAGAGACTTCCAGACCCACATAGTAAAAATGTCAGACATTTTTACTGAATAGAGTGGTCGTCCCGTATGCGTTGCAAGCGCCTTAACCATGAGTGTCTTGCCACATCCCGGAGGCCCGTAGAGCAGAACACCACGGGGAACGGGTACGCCCCACTGAGCCAGAGCCTCAGGGTGCGTGATCCGATTGCCGAGCTTCACCATCGCCGCCTTCGACTGCCGACAGCCCGCAACATCATCGAAGGTAACACCGGTTCCCACGATAGGCGCAAAAACGGAATGCTCACCCGGCTGCGCTTCCGCCTTCCTAGTCTGGATACTCTGAGCTGGTAGTACAGGTGGAGTCTTGGCGGAAGAATCTTCATCGAGTACCGCCGACAAAATGACGTGAAAACAGCAGAAGAGAAAATATCGATCTTGGCTTGCAATCTTGTTCTGCAAAATCGATCTCGCGAGAATATGCGGAAACAACGGGCTCAGAAGTTCCATCTGGTCATACACAACTACCTCGAGATGCGCCTGTACGAATCGACCGCGGAGCAGTGGAAATTCTGATCGCACCGCGAGACACTCAGCGGCGGTGACCAGCGGCAACTCGTTGCCGCACGCCCGATAGAGTGTGCCGACAACTAAGCCTAGCAGGATCTTACCCAGAGTGATCGACGAGGAATCAACCTCCAAACGACTCTGGAAGTAGTCATGCATCGTATCTCCGAGTGACGGCGTGTCGAGCGCACCACCCTGTGCAATCAGGTCTGCCTCCCAAAACTTATCACCAAAAATGGCGCGTACTTTTCCATTGAGCTGGTTGGCTGCCCACAAAATATCGTCTTCGCTCACCACTATCGATTGACTCATGCCAACCTCCCTAGATTATTCAGGAACACTGTACCGGCAATACTGCCACTACAGTGCAGCCTGTCAACGTTTTTAGCGTACGTCGCGAGCTTTGAGGTAGAGCTCCTCAGCTTTCGCCCAATTGAAATTCTTCCAGAAGGCAGCGATGTATGCTTTTTTGTCACTACCGAAATCAATGAAGTAGGCGTGCTCATAGACATCCAATACAATAATGGGAAGACAACCCCAGACACCGCCCTGGTTGTGTGCATCGCCATTGTAATGTCGTAAAGACTGGTCCTTCACATCCCAACAGAGCACCGACCATCCCCGCGCCGCCATCGCACACGCAGAAAAATACTTTAGACCATCTTCCATGCTTCCCCATTTCGCCTCCAAAGCCTTTGCGAGTTCAGGTGCGTCGCTCCAGTTACCGCTGCCACCAAGTACATCAAAATACCATTCGTGAAGATAAATACCGTTCGTTGCAAAAGTTTCAGCATCTTTAAGTGCACGAAGTTCGCTATACGTCCCGTTGCCTTCAAACTGACCGGACTTCCCGAGAGCAACAAGCTTATCTCCAATCTCTTGGTCTTTCGCGACATACCCCGCATAGAGCTTGTCGTGGTGAATGGCAAGTGTCTTGGCACTGATACCGTCGAGCTTCTCCTGGTCAAATGGTAATGGTTTTGGATCGGTCATGGTTTAGAAGAAGGTGTTAGGGGTACGCGTTTAGGCATGAGAACTGATACCCGCATACTCGTCTAGCTTGCGCTTGTCGTAGCCAACGATAATCTTGCCGTCCACGTCGATAACTGGCACGCCAAACTGCCCACTCTTCTTGATCATTTCTTCTTGCTTCGCGCGATCTACTGATACATCAACTTCGGTATAGGCGACATTCTTGGACTTCAGATACTGCTTGGCTTGCTGGCAATAGCCGCAGGTTGGTGTTGAATAGATAATAATGTTTGGCATAGGTGTCTGACGATAGTTCGATACTCGCCAAGTATAGCATAGTCGATGCAGCGTCAAAAATTGCCAATTTAGCATTTTTGCTGTATTATATTCGCTCATGAAACGTCTTGCGACACCATCATTTACGATCACCAAAACCACTCGCGCATCGCGTGCACGGCTTGGTGTACTGCGCACACCACATGGCGTCGTACACACGCCTGCCTACGTGATCGTTGCCACGCATGCACAGGTCAAGACACTCACGCCTGCCGACATTCGACGTACCAAGACACAGCTCGTCATCGCCAACACCTACCACCTCTGGGGAAAGCGCGCCGCGCATCGCACGCTCGGTGCGCGCATGCCCATGATGACCGATTCGGGCGGTTTCCAGGTTTTTTCTCTAGGCGCCGCCAAGGAGCAAGGAGTTGGGAAAGTATTACAGAGGGGGATAAGCGATAAGCGCAAAGGGCTGAGTAAAGTACGGATTACTGAAGAAGGTGCTCACTTCTCCGTGGACGGCCAGCGTCGCTTTATCTCGCCCGAATCATCCATCAAAACCCAAGAGGAACTCGGAGCGGATATCATCTTCGCGTTCGATGAGTGCACCTCTCCCCTGCATCCACTGGCCTATACCAAAAACTCCATGGCTCGCACCCATCGCTGGGCGAAGCGTTGCATCTCGGCTCACACCAAAAAGAATCAAATGCTGTACGGTATCGTACAAGGCGGACGATTCAAATCGCTTCGCGCATCCAGTGCACGCACCATCGGCGCGATGGCGTTTGACGGGTTCGGTATTGGCGGGTCATTCGGTCGTGATGAGATGCGAGCCACCCTCGCCGCAGTAATCCCCCACCTGCCCGATGAGAAGCCACGACACCTTTTGGGCATTGGTACCGTTGCAGATATTTTCGATGCGGTCGAAGCCGGCGTCGATACGTTTGATTGCGTCATCCCCACACGTGAGGCACGCCACGCGCGCATCTACACCGACGATGGTGCAGTTGATGTTCGCAAAACGATCTTTGCCAATGACCCGCGTCGCCTCTTGGCATCCCGCAGTACCGTCGGCAAACTGCACAAACTCTTTCGTACACATGATCGGCGCGCTGGCCGACTCGCAACACTCCACAATGTGCGATGGTTCAACTTTCTCCTGGAACGCATACGAGCCGCCCTTGTGGACGGCTCGTATCGGAAACTCAAGAAGCAGGTGCTTACTCCTTATCTGCGCTAGCTTTCGGCGCGCGATCCAGGGAGAACACGTAGATGTAGAGTATCTCCAGGATACCCAGTGTGTTCACTACAAGAAACGCCACAAACCACCACTTCTGCTCTTTCTGCGCGGCTTTCCAAAGGGCCATTCCCTTCCAGGCGACCGCCCAAGCGAAGAGCGCGAGGTACCACAACTGACTATTGAGGGGTACCTGCAATATATCGTTGAACATAGCTCCACTATACCATAAATAGAGCTACTCATCCAATATCCCCTCACGTTCAAGCTCAGCCATAATCTCTGACGGAATGGGTGCGCGTTCGCGTATCGGTGAGACACCGGGATAGCGCCATGCAGTGATAATGAGCTTTGCGGCAGGGTTAAGGGTGAAGCGTAGAGGGTTTAGTACAGAGCCGCTCTTACCGCTAACCGCTTTACGCTTCTGGTCCTGCTTGCTCACCTCTTTCCACATTGTCCACACCTCCCATGGCTTCGCCTTGGTACCCGCAGTCTGCATAGCAGCCAGAGTGCCTTCAGCCACGCCTTCTTCGACACGCTCGGGTGCGCGAATCACCCGCAGCACACGACTCGGTGTGAGGCCGTAGTACTGCATCTTGCGAATCACATGGTTGGTCCAGCGATACTTATGGTCCTCTTTTGGAATCTTGAAGCTGCTCATGATCAAATGACAGTATCATACCCATCCGAGCGGTCGAGCGAATATCCTGAGCGAGACCCTCCAGTATGTTACCATTCGATTCCCTTCGTGCCTTTGGCGCCTTCCTGATATGGATGTTTGACCTCATTGATCTCCGAAACAATATCGGCCAGCTCAATCAGCTCCGGCTTTGCATCTCGCCCCGTAAGAATGAGATCCATACCCTGAGGAAGATCGCGAATAAACTCAAGCACATCAGCTAAGGCGAGCAACTGCAAGTGAATAGCGTTATTGACCTCGTCGAGAATAATCGCATCCCAATTGCTACTAGTCATCTCGGTATACGCCAGAGCAAGCCCTTCGCGTGCTGCGCGTGCGTGCTCGTCTCGTGGCAGTGTGTCACCCAAAATACCCACAAATCCCAGACCTGTTTTGATAATCTTAAAATAGGGGCGCAAAAGCATCTGCGCATCGTCTTCGCCTGAGCGCCACGGCCCCTTGATAAATTGCACCATCAGCA
>CAYUJB010000017.1:0-5501 GCA_964444955.1 uncultured Candidatus Saccharibacteria bacterium | reverse complement strand
GCTCCGATGTCCATCCGGAGCTAGCCAACCTTGATGAACGCCTCCATTACTTTTTGGGAGGCTAGTGCCCCACCAAAACTGCCCGCCAGGCACTGTCTCAGTGGAACCCTACAAAGATACAACGCAAAAACTTCCGATAGTTATTTCGGGAAGACTTTCTGCGTGTATACCCTTATAGGGTTCCACTGGTTAGAGCTACAAATCGTTAAAATGGGTATTTCACTGGCGGATCCATCACGCCCGAGAGCGTGACTTCAAATCCTCCCCACTATGCTACGTAGAACAACTCGTAGACCAATACCAAGCTGCAGTAAAGCTTCCGGGGTCTTTCCGTCTAGGTGCGGGTAGTCAGCATCTTTACTGACATTGCATTTTCACCGGGCTATTGGTTGAGACAGTTCTCCGCTCATTACGCTATTCATGCGCGTGGGAACTTACCCCACAAGGTATTTCGCTACTTTTAGACAGTTATAGTTACTGCCGTCGTTCATCGGCGCTTCGGGCGTCCGCAGTACAACCGAAGTCATACCACTTCCACCGTTAACGTTCCGACACCGGACAAGCGTCACCCCATATACAGCGCCTTTCGGCTTCGCATGGAGTTGTGTTTTAGATAAACAGTTAGCAGAGAGTCGTTCGCTGTGGCCACACTTGCGTGTGGCAGGCCTTATCCCGAAGTTACGGCCGCTTTATTGCCGAGTTCCTTAACCAATAATCACCCGTTCGCCTTGGTGCACTCACACCAGCCCACCTGTGTCGGTTTTCGGTACATGCACGTACGTATTAAGCTTAGGGACTTTTCTTGGAGAGCTCTTTTATCAGGTCCCACCTTACGGCGGTTCCGTCTGCTTCGACCGTATAGGGGCGGATTTTCCGGTCCCCTTGGTCTACAGCCAACAACGCAAATCCAATAATGCGCCTGACATAGTGTCTCCCGTCCTCCCATCGCATACGTCCGTGGGGCAGGAATATTAACCTGCTATCCATCGGCTTCCCATGCTCTAAAACATGGTTATCCTTAGGTCATGCCTCACCCTCCGATGATTGACATCGCGGAGGAAACCTCAGGCTTTCGGCGGAGACGACTTTCACGTCTCTTGCGGTTACTCATTCTAACATTCTCACCTCCCATCGCTCCAGCCGACTTCACAGTCGACCTTCGCAGCAGATGGAAGCGCTCCTCTACCACGCAGCAGTCCGAAGACTGCCGCATCCGCGATTTCGGTACTATGCTTAGCCCCGATACATTTTCGGCGCATGATGCCTCGTTAAAACTTTGAGTAGTGAGCTATTACGCACTCTTTAAAGGATGGCTGCTTCTAAGCCAACCTCCTACCTGTCTAAGGCATCACACTTCCTTCTGACACTTAGCATAGATTTAGGGACCTTAATCTGCGATCTGGGCTGTTTCCCTTGCGACCATGAAGCTTTGCCCCCACAGTCTCACTGTCGTACATTCCACGAGGGTATTCGGAGTTTGTTTGGTAGACCTACCCAAAAGGGCACGGTTAACCAATCAGTGCTCTACCCCCCTCGTTACTCTACGACGCTGCCCCTAAAGGCATTTCGAGGAGAACCAGCTATTACGTAACTCGATAAGCTTATCACTCCAAACCTCAAGTCATCCCAAGATATTGCGCTATCCACGGGTTCGGTCCTCCATAGTGCTTTCGCACTACTTCAACCTGCTCAAGGTTAGCTCGTCACGCTTCGGGTCTTACCCAACCAACTTAAGAATATTTCCATTGAATACCCGTAAAGGTACTCAGTGGAAAGTTCTAAACGCGCTATTCACACTCGGTTTCCCTACTTGTGCGTCCCAGAGGGACTTACAATTCGTTAGTTGGATAAATTCGTTAGATCATTCTTCAATAGGCACACCGTCACCCGATACAACTTGCGTTGCACAGGCTCCGGCTCTTTGTAGGCACACGGTTTCAGTTACTATTTCACTCCCCTCACCGGGGTTCTTTTCACCTTTCCCTCACGGTACTTGTTCACTATCGATCACACAACGTATTTAGCCTTACCCAGTAGTATGGGCAAATTCACCCAGGACATTCTTATCCCGGGCTACTCAGGTAACTAGACAGAAGTTCAAACGTTTTCGGTTACAGAGCTTTCATCTTCTTTGGCCGGCCGTTCCAGGACCGTTCTCCTAACATTTGAATTTGTAACTTCTTAGAATATCAACTATCGCTGTCAGCTTGCGCTGCCATCGATAGTTGAGATTCAGCGTCCAATCCCTATAACCCCCACCGTCCATTGCTGAATGATGGGTTTGGGCTACTCCCTTTTCGCTCGCCGCTACTAAGGGGATCTCTTCGATTTCTTTTCCTCTGGCTACTGAGATGTTTCACTTCGCCAGGTTAGCTTCTCGCTTGCGCGAGATACCATGGGTTCGCCATGGTGGGTTGCCCCATTCGGACATCTCCGGATCACAGGCTGCTCAACGCCTCCCCGAAGCTTATCGCAGTCACGCCACGTCCTTCATAGCCATTGTGTGTCTAGGCATCCTCCGTGCGCCCTTCTTTCCGCTTTTTTGTTGCATTGATCCCTTATAAAACAAGGGTCACATGCGGTGATTTTAATGCAATTGATTTACCCGTAAATTTTCAATGGGCTGGCCGTATGCAACCTGGTCTTTCTTTGCTTCCCAGAGGTACCTCTCGTTGCCGGGAGACACCTCTGGATTTCCAAGAAAAAAGCCGCTTGCGCGGCGCGTTCAGTGGGGCCATGTGGCACACACTAATTCACGCTCGGCGAGGGGTTTAAGCTATGTAGTCGTGTAACCATTTCGTAATGACCATCCTATCAGATGGGCTCAAATGGGTCAAGGGGTAAAGAAAACAGGGGCCAAAGCCCCTGTACAACGACCTACGAACCGGTGTCCGGGACGCTTACCAGATGCGGTTCCAGAACGGTGACCGAGTGGCTTCGAATCCGCTGGTTCTGATACGTGTCGAGAAAAGCACAAATGGCCGCACCGAGATCGACCTCCGAGGGCTCCTCGATGATCCCAAATTCTGCAGGTCGACTATACTCAATCCTCCCCGAATCACTCCACCCAGACGGAACAACCGTTACCAGAACTTTCATGTGATCCTCCGATCAGGAATCACATTAGCACGTATTTTCTATTTCGTCAATGCCCTGGTCAAAAAGAAAACAGGGGCCGAAGCCCCCGTGAAATCCATCTAACTCGGCAGCAAGGTGACAGTTTGCCTCTTGATTGTCCCGACTCGTTCACAGTCATTGAGGAATGTCAGAACGTTCAGTGCAAGCCGATCATCGGCGGAAAGCAGATCATCGCTATGGGAACCGGCGTCACTCCTAATGACCGCCGCCCGAGCCATAATATTCCCACCGTGATCAAAAACGACCGTTACCAGTACTTTCATTGGTGATCCTCCGATCAGGAATCACATTAGCACGTATTTTCTATTTCGTCAATGTTCTGAGCGCGGGCTCATGAACTACAGCGTGCCCCGAGCCATACACAATAAAAATACTATAGCCTTCGTTCCAGTACTCCTCTATCTTATCGAGAATGTGACCATTTCGAATGTCGCTCGACGCACGGGCGACTTCACTGATTGGATTGCTTCTTCGAGTTGGATTTGAAGAATCATAGAATAGCTCTGCATCCATTTCATCGAAATCTTTTTCAAAGATTTGTCGGTGAATTTTTTTCATATGATCAAGCGAGAAATCGAAGTCCGCCCACTGCAACTCCTTTGCATCCTGGCGAAGATGTCCTTCGATGTATTTCAGAAAAGGAACTCCCGCCTTAAATGTCCGGTGCCACTGATTTACTACTCTGGCGAAATAGTAATACGCGATTTGCTCTTTAGAGAATTGCTTGAGCAACTCCGCAACCTCATCCATCGACGTGGGCTCGGGGCAATACAAATCAACGCCTCTTTGGTGTGCGAGAAAGGATATGAGCCCACCCTCGCCTCCCGCTTCCAAGATGGACTGCTCTTCTGTTGCCTTTGATTCACGCAAACTTCCCTCGACAAATACGATGCGCTTACGGTCGCGCGACTTTTCCAAAAAGTTCTCCCATGCTTTCTTCAGCTCTTTCATCTGAGGATGCTCTGGATCACATGAGTGGGCTGCGCCGAAGTAATCGATACTCTGACCGTCCCGCTCCAAAGAGTACACATAGGGGACGCTAAAATCCATTTGTCCCGCCTCTTTTTCAGAGCGCATCAAGTTCTTTTCCATGTCTTTGTTACTTCGTTAAAATATCCGGCCCGGCATCGGTAATCGCAACCGAGTGTTCGAAGTGCGCGGAGAGGGAGCCATCTTTCATGTCATAGGTGAAGCCATCGGCGCCGTCCTTGATCTGCCACTTGCCCATACTCGTGATGGGTTCGAGGGCGAGCACCATGCCGGCTTCGAGCTTTATGCCCTCTCCTGCTTTGCCGAAATTTGCCACCCATGGCTCCTCGTGGAGCTTGGTGCCGATACCGTGGCCGCCGAGCTCGCGCACGATGGTGAATCCATTTTTTTCGACGTGCTGCTGGATTGCGGCACCGATATCGCCCAGCGTATTCCCTACGCGACACTCTGCGATTCCAATGTCTAACGCCTCGCGCGTTACCTGCATGAGGCGTCGCTTCTCGCTGTGTTCGGAAGCTTTCGGATCGTGCGCAACCAGAACGGTGATCGCCGAATCGCTATGCATGCCATCCACCACAATACCGAAATCGAGCTTGAGCAGATCGCCATCACGGAGCACGTAGTCCGAACCCGGTGTATGCACTGCTTGATGATTGACTGAGAGGCAGATGACGTCGGCATACTTGTTGTACCCCAAGAAGCTCGCCTGCGCGCCCGACTCCTTGATCAGCTGCGCTGCGCGCGCGGAGAGCTCGCGTGTCTGCATTCCCGGCTTCGCCATTGCTGCCAGGTCGCGCAAAATAGCGGCAAGGATTTTGCCGCCAGCTCGAATCGCCTCGATCTGCTTTTGTGTCTTGAGCGTGACCATTGACGACAGTGTACACGATTGTTCTGCTATTTTCCAGCGATCAAATATCGTCATTCGGTGCCGCTCCGCCCTCCTGCCTTCGTCGGCATCGGAGGGCTGCGCTGACGGAGGCCAATGTAGCGAGTCTTCCCCATTTCCCAGCGAGTCATAGCATGCGGGTGAGCACATATCATATCGCAGTCGTCGTCCGCATCGGCAAGCATCCGCATGACCGGAGCACCAAGTGTAAGGTCCGACCTTACACAACTGCGGAGATTCGGATGCTTGCCTGTGATGCGGGCAGACTGTAGTACCAATGCGAACTGACGAGTCGGGGAATGGGGAAGTGAGCGGAAATTGATGAAGCAAGAAAAAGCCCCCCGCCGATGGCGGGGGGCATGAGACGACTAGGCGGTTGGCACGGGCACGTGGCGGCCTTCGATGACGCCGACGATGTCGTGGTGTACCGCCTCGATGGGCTTAGCGCCATCAAGCTTGAAAATCGGAATGTTGAGCTTCATCGCGA
>CAYUJB010000016.1:0-6327 GCA_964444955.1 uncultured Candidatus Saccharibacteria bacterium | reverse complement strand
GATGCGCGAGTGGTTTTGGTGATCGTAAATGATGGTGTCGCAAGACGTTTCATGAAGAAATACATTACAACAAATATGACATTTTGGCAAATACTGTTGTTTTGCGTGTATGTTGATATGAAACGGTGGCAAGCAATGATTTCGAGGTGTATTCTTAAAGGACGTTGGAGTATAGATCTGCTATGTCTTCACCCAGTATAGATCTCGGGCCAGTACCTCCACCACCGCATGACGATGGAGGATTGCCAGTGCCGCCACCTCCTACAACATCAAATCCGGGTGATGCTCCAAGCAGGCACAATCCTCTCAAGATATTTGGGGTTGTCTTATTGGCCCTTGTAATACTAGGTGTGCGTGAATCCATACTGATCGCGAGGTCGCTTTCCACATCGTACGGCAGGTCTGAGCCGGCACCTGTTACGCTCGTCACCGACCCGCATTGTTTTGACGTACTCCCTGATTCAGCTTTTGAACGTATTGTTGCCATAAAGGACGCAGCGTACACTCTCGATGAGTCGTATTCAGTGGTGGATGGTGAGCATTTGCTTACATGTGTAGACGATCGCGGAGGTCGTGATTTCGAGAAGTTTATATACTACGTGTCGTGGCGAGATGACACAACCGCCGAGGCTAAGTTTTATGAGGACAAAGACAAGGCACTCTACGAGCTCGAGGCTGAACGCGGGAAGCTTGATCGCTCGGGCAACGCTTTCACCGAAGAGATGTACTCAAATATCGGAGCTTCTGCGTATTGGTACGGGCATCAATTACGGGTCCTGTCATCGAATAAGAAATACTACGTTTTGGTTTCAAACTATGAGCGTTTGAATGTCGCCGGTATGGAGAGCGCATACGAAGAAATATATACGAATGTTGCGCGCGAGATCGACGCAAACCTTCCGTAATACTAGGTTGATGTTGCGTGTGGACATCGAGTCATCGTGATCGCGGGGAAGATAGGGTACAATTATTACTATACAATGTCCGATACCAAAGGAATCGAATATATTTTAGAAGCAAAGCGCAAGGGGTTGTCTTTTGACGATATCGAAAAGAACCTCATTGCGGGCGGTTGGTCATCAGCACAAGCTCACGCTGCTGTGCTCGATGCGCAGCAGAGGTTATCCGCTGCAACACTGCCCAATCCCTTTGCGACATCCGCACAGGTCGCTTCCAAGAAGGCTCCCACGCCCGCAAGCCCCAGTTCGCCTTTCGGTTCTCTGCTAAAGGTCGTGTTGCTGCTGTCTCTCTACATTCTGATTTCCAATGCATTATTTGATCTTCAGAATGCGCTATCGCCCCTGAGCGATGTATCCACATGGGGTGTCAGTGATCCGAGTATCTCCGGGCGTTTGCTGGTATCTGCGGGCGTTTCACTGGCGGTGTGGCTCGTTACTATTGGTCTTTATGGGGTGCTCAAAAAAGAACATACAAAATATCGGGCGCTTTTGGATCCGTACTATATGATTTCTGGCTGGTTAACGCTTTCTCTTTTTGTTGATGTCTCGCGATACGTGTTAGATAAAAACACAACACTCGGTGTCTATGTATCGCTCGCCTTGCTAATTGTCGTCTTTACACTTGCTGTTCTTGGATTCCAGAAGTATTCACACCGATCAGCTCAATCATAGAGCCATGCATTCACCATTTTATTTGTTTTCAGGAATTATCTATCTGGCGATCAGTGTCTTTTTCGTGGTTTATCTTTTCAGATGGATTACCGCCGCCATCGTTGCATTCCGTAATGACGCAACGAGCATTTTTTCTTACAAGTTTACCTGGGCAAGTGGATCGGTGACCGTGTTGCTATTTTTGGCTCTCATAGGATTGATTGAGCGGATACTCTATGATTTGTCGCGAACGATTGTGGGCCCCGGATACAGTTATTTTAATGATTTTTCTACCATAGCATTGCACGCGGGAGTCACTATTCTAGTCGGAGGTCTTCTTACGGTATTGAACGTCGTCGTCGCTGAGCGGCGCCAAAAATACGCTGTCGCGCTTATTCCGTATTCCAGTGCCTCGTTTGTGTTGGCGCTGCAGTTTCTGGTTGAGCTGGGAGTGTATTTCTACAACCATCACACGCAGTGGCAGTTTTATACACTCATGATCTCGCTCGTTGTTTTGCTGTCGGGCGTTATCTATCTGACGCAGAAGCGATACGTTCCAGCGTCATCGTAGAACTTCCAGGTTAGATTTCCTCGGTTTTCACTAAGAATCCCTCGGCTTGTTTGTCGTCTCCGTATATCGTAAACTACACCTATGCCAAACATTATTATTTACTCAACGCCAACCTGCGGATACTGTCAGCAAGCGAAGCAATATCTGAAGTCCAAGAATGTTGCCTATACCGAAGTGGATGTATCAGTGGATCGAGCCAAGCAAGAAGAAATGATCAAAAAGAGTGGTCAGTTTGGGGTACCGGTCATTGATGTGGGCGGCAAGATTATCGTGGGCTACGACAAGCGAAAGCTCGACGAGTATGCGGGTATCACTTCTCATGCCTAAACGCTTACCCCTAACACCTTCTTCTCAACCATGACCGACCCCAAACCATTATCATTTGACCAGGAGAAACTCGATGGTATCAGCTCTAAGACAATTGCCATTCACCACGACAAGCTCTACGCGGGGTATGTTGCGAAGGTGGACGAGATCTCGACCAAGCTCCGTGAGCTCCGGCTCGCGGGGAAGAATCAGGGCAATGCCACGTTTAGCGATTTGCGTGCGCTCAAAGATGCAGAAACATTTGCTGTCAACGGCGTGTACCTGCACGAGTGGTATTTCGATGTACTTGGTGGCTCTGGCTCTCCGACAGATGCGCCAGAGCTATCGAAAGCACTCATTGAAAAATGGGATTCATTGGAAACGGCCATCTCAGCATTCTCTGAGTGTGCCATGGCATCGCGCGGCTGGAGTGTGCTCTGTTGGGATACCAAGGTACAGAAGCTCAAGCACTATAATAGCGACGCACATAACCAAGGTGGGGTCTGGGGATGCCTGCCCATCATCGTATTGGATGTGTATGAGCACGCCTACTTCATTGATTTTGGCAGTGACAAAAAAGCATACATCGCCGCCTTCTGGAAGAATTTCAATTGGGCAAAAGCAGAGGAGTTCTATCTCAAGGCGCGTGACGTGAAATAAAAACAACCCCCGACTCATGTCGGGGGTTTGGGTGCTAGCATTTCATATGGATACCAGACGTCGGGTGAGGCCACTTGAACTGCACTTCGTAGGGAGTCGTAATGATGCGGATGGGCTGTTCGCCCCGCAGAAAACGCTCATGATCTGCGTTTTCGAGGTGAGCCCTGGTGAGCTTGAGGGCGGAAAGCCCCCAATCACCGAGAGTTTCCCAGGCAGAGTCATACTGTACGATCACGAGATAGAGCGCATTGTCCTGCACATCGAATCGCGCACTTTCCACACGCCATGACCCTTGCGGCATCTCAGCAAAAGTTGTGGGTGTCGAATTCCAGCTCCAGGCGTTGGCCTCCTTCCAGATGGAGTAGAGCAGCCAACTCCCCACTCCTAGTAGAAAGGTGAACAAACCAAGGTAGATGAAATCATGCGTATCTTTGTAGCGGATAGCAGCGGTTCCACTCGCAAAGATCATCAGGATGCCGGCGCCGAGTGCGCCAATATCGACTCGTTGTTGATTCAAAGCGTACTCCTTTTGGGGGTTGCGGGGGTGTGCGTGCGGCGCGCAGCGCAGATGTACCAGTGGTCTTCCAGCGATTCGAATACGATGCGCATATCGCAGTCGTCGGCCATCAAGAAGAGCTTTTCTTTGAGCTTTTCGCTGGGCTCAAATGACAGTCTTACTGAGCCCTGTCCAAAGTCGGGATTGCTCCAGATCGCTTTGCAGCGATCGTACCAGTACACTTCTGCCTCGGCCTGTGTTTCCGTGTGGTGCGTTGTCAAAGCGACTCCTTTCGGGATAGAATATACGCTTATATTGCGGGAGCGTCAAGATAGCCGTAATGGCTCAACACCTTGGCAACACCCCCGCTTCAAAGTGGGTAGTATGGCAGATATGCCCTATACCAAGAATCCATACCTCCCCAAGCTCAGAGCACAGGCAGTGAATCTTGTCCGACGCGGGGGATGGAGTATGCGTCGAGTAGCCAGATACATCGGAGTCCAGCCGTCCAGCGTGAGCAGGTGGATGCGCAGAAGCAACTGGGCAGAGCAGAGGGTGATCCCCACCCGAAGCAGCAGACCCCACACCAGTCCCCGAGCAGTCAGTCAGAAGATCGTGGAGCGTATTGTCGCCATCAGAAACGAGCACAAGCGCTGTGCTCAGGTTATCCATGCACAGCTCCAACGAGAAGAGATTGTGGTGCACCTGAACACCGTGAAGCGCACCCTGCACCGTCAGGGGCTCATCGCTCCCCGCAGTCCGTGGAAGAAGGTGCATCAGTCAGGAGAGCGACCCATCGCAGAAAAGCCAGGGATTCTCATGGAAACAGATACTATCCATATATCATTGAATGAGAAGAAGCGCGTGTATATCTTCACACTGATTGATGTATGTTCCCGCTGGGCATATGCAAAGGCGAGCACTCGTTTGAGTGCTCGCCTAGCAGTGGCGTTTATTGAAGAAGCTCGAGCATCTGCTCCGTTCACCTTTGTGTGTATGCAGTCCGATCATGGCCCGGAGTTCTCTCCACGGTTTAGCGCGCCTCTCACTGCTGGCGGTATTCGTCACCGCCATATTAGAATCAGGAAGCCCAATGACAATGCACACGTGGAGCGATTCAACAGAACGATTCAGGAAGATATGCGGACAGAGATACACCGATACAAGCGGAATCTCCCCGTTCTCAACAAGGAGATTGGAAGATATTTAGAGTATTATAACAATCAACGCCTTCACATGGGAATCAATTTTCAAACACCCTCTGAAGTGTTGCGAAGGTCATGAGCAGGAAACGGATAGCAAAAGAAACCCCTCGTGAGAGGGGTGTTACTTTACTTTGGCATCTTTGCGAATGGCGAAGATCCAATTTGACGTTTTGCCGCTGCGGAATTCGATAACCACACCTAACGAGCGCGCGAGATTCGCCACGTTGGCCTTGAACGTATTGCTCAGGGGCGGACACCTCTTGATCAGGCCGCTCGTAAAAGATTTGTTTGACCACTCGCGCCGGCATCGTTCGTAGCACTCGCTTTCTGCGGGAGACATAGGAAGTACAGTGACCATACCTCCTCCTTTCACTATCATCGTACACCTCTACCGCCAACTCGCAAACCAGGCGCGGGCGTTGTAGGACGATGTGGTGAGCGGAAGACCGTAAGAGAGTGGCGCAAAGAACAAAAAGAGTGCAAAGGCCAGAGCGCCAATGGTGAAAAAAGCCTCGCGCACCTTACCGCTCTGATCGGCTGCGTAGGCCAGCATGAGGATTGCCCAGATGAGCGCGGTGAAGTAGTGGTACAAAAACATCACGCGATTGATGCCCATAAACGGGAGCATATTCATGAGCCACGCACCCAAGAGTATGAGGGGGGTCGCTTGAAGATTGCGGAGGCCCGTGCCGACAAGATTGATGAGGAGGATCATCACTGCCGCAGTGGAGAGCCACCACACGGCTGGATTGCCCAGCAAGTAGATGCGCGCGGTGTCTTTGACCCAGTAGAAGATGGGACGCTCCATGAGTGGCCACGAGTACCACTTGCTCGAATAGGGATGCGTCGCGGTGAGGCGACTATTAGAGCGATACATCTCGCGGTTGAGTTCGATGATCTTGTCAGGCATCGAGAGTGGGCGGAGCGTGGCGTCGGTTGCATTACGGTTGCCTTCGAGTCCACTTTGGAAGCGTGTGCTCATAAACGCGTCACCGGCGCCAGATTTTGTGAGGAGTGAAAAATGAAGCGTGAAAGCTCCTGCGTATACAAGCAAGGGAAGAATGCCGAGGGTGGCAATGAGGGGTCCGATGCGGCGACGCGCGGTGCCAGCGCGATCCTTGTACAGATGAAACAGCTCGAGAATGACGATGAGCGCCAGAAAGGTGATGCCCGTCCACTTGATACTCATTGCCATACCACCGAGGATGCCAGCACCCGCCAGAAGCCACTTGGTGCCGCCGTCACGCCACGTGAGATAGCAGTAGACGGCGGCGAAGCCAAAGAGCAACAAGAAAGAATCCAGCAAGATGTAGCGCGACTGCACGAGGAGCGCGTTGTCGAGAGCCACGAGCACGCCGGCCAATGCAGCCGCAGGGCGTGACATGCGCAGACGTAGTGCCACGCCGAACATCACCAAGGGCAACAGTGCGCCTGCTAGCGAGGGGAGTGCACGTAGTGCGATATAGAGTTTGTCGGGGT
>CAYUJB010000015.1:0-14358 GCA_964444955.1 uncultured Candidatus Saccharibacteria bacterium | reverse complement strand
GCTGCCAGACCTGGATTCGAACCAAGATACTCGCCTCCAGAGGGCGATGTCCTACCATTAGACGATCTGGCAAAATGCTCACACAGCATACCACAAAATCGGCATGCTGCAATATTAAAAAACGTGCGAGTTCGTTACTCGCACGCCGTACACTCAAAAGAATCTTCGAACGCCCAGGAGGTACGCGGATTGGATGTCAGCATCCTCGAAGTACCTTCGCCAGGACAGAACAACGGTCGTACTCTGCTCGTGGGAGTACTTGTCCCGAGCAAATGTGATCATGGGCTCCAGGTACGCTCCGCCACGCACTGAGACGCCGTGTCCCACAAAGCAAGCCGCACATCCGTCGAATCTGCGCTCTCCGCCAGCGAGAGACTCTCCGATACTTATGCCGAATTGCGCCTCTCCCCTGCGGCCGATCTTCAGTTGCGGTGTATGGAGGCCGAGATAGAGCGACAAGTCGTAAAACGACATGAGTTTCTGCGATCCCCTCCCCGTGTACGGATCACGCACGGGCTTTTCTTCGGCAAACTGACCTTGCACTTGAGCACCCAGGAGAATGATACGATGCCCCGTGATACCACCCCCTGCCGCAAACCCGTACCCACGCGGTCCGTCTGCGAAGCGCGGAGCAATGGGGTCACGTAAGTACGATGAGATTAAGGAAATATCCCCAAACACCCGCAGCGGATCGTTGGGTTTTGGTTTTTCCGCATCCTCAGCTGCAAGCACGGAGCTGCCAAGAATGGCGATACCGGTAGCGATCACCGCCACCAATCGAAATAAGCTTTCTCGCTTCACAAAGAACCTCCAAACTGTGAGGAAATCTCACGCCGCGATTATGCCATATGTCAGTGAGATCCACAACGCCTACACTTTCAGAAACCGGCGGATTGCGATGAATGACGAAACAATGCCCAGCAGTATCCCCGTCGCGAGCACAAGCAGCACCATCTGAATACCATTGCCGACGAAGTAACCGCTCAGTGACACGCCAGGCATGATGATGGCCACCTTGGGGCTGATGCCGGCGATGGTGATGTAGAACACCACGAGCGCCAGGAGGCCGGCAAAAATACCGTAGAGCGCACCTTCGACGAGATAGGGAGCGCGAATATACCAGTTGGAGCCGCCGACCAGACGCATGATTTCAATCTCGCTTTTTTGATTGTAGATGGTGAGGCGCACGGTATTGAATGCCACCAACACGGCGATGATGGCGAGCACGAGGGTGCCAATGAGTCCCCACTGCTGCGCCGACTGCGAGATGGACTGCACACGACCAATCACTGCCTCGTTTTCGTAGTAGTTAATCTTGTCGATGGTGGTGCGCAGTTTGTGAGTCTCAAGGAAACTCACAATGGACGCATACTGACCGGTGTCGACGGCTTTCACATTCAGTGATGCCTGAAGTGGATTGGTCTCCAGCTCAGCGAGAGACTCTTGAATGAGAGAGTCCTGTGCATGACGCTCTTTGAACAACGCGAGCGCCTCCTCGCGACTGATAAATTGCACGGTTTTGACGGTATTGAGCGCCTCCAAGTCGTGCTTCACTTCGGTGATGGCATCATCGGTGGCGTTTTGCTTGAAGTAGACACTCACGTCTACTTTGTTTTCCAGTGCGGTCACCAACACATCGCTCACAAAATTGACGGCGATAAGACCCAAGAGCAACAAGAGCACCAGCGCCATGACACCCGTGGTGCCAAAAGAGACGTAGCTGTTGCGGCGGAAATTCGTCCAGCCGTGCGATATGACGCGTTTGATTTTTTCTTTGAGCATCGCCTAGATAATATATTTTCCGTTCTCGGTCTGATCGCGTACGATCTTGCCTTTTTCGATGGTCACCACACGACGGCTGAGCATATCTACCACGTCACGATTGTGCGTGACCAGCACCACCGTAGTGCCCAGGGCATTAATCTTCTGGAGTAATTGTATCACGTCGTGACTGTTGACGGGGTCGAGGTTGCCGGTGGGTTCATCGGCCAAGATGATATGTGGACGATGAATGAGCGCGCGCGCAATGGCAAGGCGCTGCTTCTCACCGCCGGAGAGCTGATGAGGGAAATTGCCTGCTTTATTACCAAGACCGACGATATCGAGTGCCTTGGGCACATCTTCGGCGATCCGATCTGAGGACGCTCCCACCACTTCAAGCGCGAAGGCGACATTCTCGAATGCATTGCGAGCGGAGAGGAGTTTGAAGTCTTGAAAAATGGTGCCGATCTTGCGACGCAACAATGGAATATCTTCACTCGAGAGTGTGGCGAGATTGACCCCATCAATAATCACCTCACCTGAGGTGGGAATCAGCTCACGCGTGAGCGTGCGCAAAAGCGTGCTCTTGCCCGCACCTGCGGGGCCCACGATAGACACCAACTCGCCGTTGGTGATATGCAAATTAATCTCGTGCAATGCAACGAAGTCGTCGTAGATTGAGGAAATATTTTTGAGCTCTATCATGTGGCTACAGGGGTTAGCGTTAAGCGGTTAGACAGAAGGGATAAACTTGGAGAGATCGCCTTCAAGCACTTTTTCGGGTTGGGATGACTTTGCTCCCGAGCGATGGTCTTTGACGAAGTGATCGTCGAGCACATAGGAGCGGATCTGACTGCCACGATCGATGCCGCCGCTTTTAAGCTCCGCTCGCAGCTGGGAAATATCGTTGAGCTTTGACTCTTCGAGGCGACGCGCGAGAATTGAGCCCAATAACTGCAGTGCCTTGTCTTTGTTTTGCGCCTGGCTCCGCTCAGTCTGCACTGCAACGGCCAACCCCGTGGGCAAGTGCCGCACGCGCACCGCCGTCTCTACTTTGTTGACATTCTGGCCACCCTTCCCTGATGAGCGAAACGTATCAAATTCTAAGTCGGTCGGATTAATCTTGAGCTCGTTGGGAGAAATCTCAGGTAGCACCTGGATGAGCGCAAAAGATGTCATGCGCTTTCCCTGAGCATTGAAGGGCGATTTGCGCACCAGGCGGTGCACACCCGACTCGTTCTTTAGTTTAGCATATACATCAGTACCCACCACCTCACATTGTGAACTTTTGATACCGCGTTGCTCCCCCAGCGATTCATCGAGCACACGAAAATCCCAGCCCTGCGCGGCGGCATAGCGCATGTACATGCGGCGAAGCATCATCGCCCAATCCTGAGCATCGACACCACCCTCGCCTGCGTAGACCGACATGAGTACCTTGTTGGGGACGTAGGAAAACACAGGTTGAGTGTAGCAAACTGAGAAACAGTGACTAGGGGTTACGGATAACGGAGCCACCTCCCGGAATCGAACCGGGGACCTCCACTTTACGAAAGTGTTGCTCTACCAGCTGAGCTAAGGTGGCGCTGGGCTACTATACCCCACTTTTGCCATAAAATGAAGGTGTTTGGACGATACTAAGAAATTGAGCGGAATACGGGAATCGCCTTCGGTCAGCTCCTCGTCGCCACTTGTCGCTGCCTCAGGACCGGACCTCGCGGTGCTCCGCTGCTACGGCCACATCGCTCCGGCCGTTTGATTCCCGTATATAACCATCCTAAATCATAAAATGCCCCGCATGGGCATTTTATGATTTGAGCGGAATACGGGAATCGAACCCGTGTCCTAACCTTGGGAAGGTCATGTACTACCATTGTACGAATTCCGCTTGTTATTTTCCTTGAAGCCACTCCAGCCAGAGACGCCAGTTGGATTTCGACGCTCCTTGCGCCACTCGCGGCTGAGCTAGTGTAGCAACTTTTTCATTCTTGTACACGAATACCACACTCTCCTCGGGCTGCTTATAATTGAGTCGCTGTCGCGCCAAGAGCGCCAACCACTGAGGACTTCGCATACGCTCGAGTTGGTCCGCGAGGCGATGATTTTCGCGCTGCGCGTCGTCGATACGCTGCTGTAGGGCGCTCAGCTCAGTATCAGCATCGTGTTTTTCTGCCCACGCGCCCACGGCAACGATAAGCAGGAAGACGGCGAGAACTCCGAGCATGACGGACGTAATCTTTGAGTGAAATAGTGGGTGCATCGTATTGTCACTATTCGCAAGGCACGGTACAGTAGTACTCTATGATGCTCGATAAACAAACCATCCGAATCCTTTCGATTGCCGTCGCGGTTATAACCATCCTTGGCATGCTCGCACTGTTGGTGCTCCCCCTCTTCGTCTAGAAGTATACCCTACTTCTTGAGCATCTTCAGGAAGACATCGTGAGGGATTTGCACACGTCCCTCCGCTTTCATACGCTTTTTGCCCTCGGATTGCTTCTTGAGGAGTTTCATTTTGCGCGTCACATCCCCACCATAGAGGTAGCCGGTCACGTCTTTGCGTAGCGCACTGATCGTCTCGCGAGCGATGATCTTGCCGCCCAGTGCCGCCTGGAGAATAATCTCGAACCACTGCTTGGGGAGGACCTCTTTGAGCTTGGCCACCATCTGACGACCGATGTAGGGTGCCTGATCGCGCGGCACGATGCGTGAAAATGGCTCTACCAGTTCTCCCGCCACCAAGATATCCAAGCGCACCAGATCGTATACCTCGGTCCCGGCGGGCTCGTAGCTCATCGACGCATACCCCTGTGAGACAGATTTTAGCTTGTCGTAGAAGTCGGTAACAATTTCCGATAACGGAACATTATATTTGAGCACGGCAGTCTCTACACCGATGTATTCGGTGGCCACGTATGCATTACGAATAGTCGCCACCAGCTCCATCACCGCACCCATGTACTGCACAGGCATGATAATTTCCAGCGCAACAATTGGTTCGGCAATCTTTTTCCAATGGGTAGGGTCAGGCAACATTGCCGCTGATCGAATCGGCATTATCGTGCCATCGTTTTTCTCTACGTCATACTGAACCGATGGCGTGGTCACGATGAGTTTGAGATCGAATTCGCGATGCAACCTCTCCGAAACGATCTCGACGTGCAGCATACCCAAAAAGCCAAGACGAAATCCACGTCCCAATCCCGCCGATGACTCGGGCTCATACTGAAGTGCGGCATCGGTAAGCTGGAGTTTTGAGAGCGCGTCTTTGAGCTCGTCGTATTGTTCACCGTTTTCAGGAAAGAAACTCGCAAACACCATGGGGCGAATTTCTCGATACCCTTCCAGCGGCTTGAACACCGCAGGATCAGTGTTGGCGAGCGTGAGCGTGTCACCGACGCGAATCTGCCCCGGATCTTTCAACCCCGTGGCGACATACCCGATCTGTCCCATATCGAGTTGCTTGGCGGCTGTGAGCTGGGGAGCAAAATAACCGACCTCGAGTGCGTCGGCGCGCGCCTGCATCGCCCATGCAAGAATCTTGTCGTTTTGGCGAATCGATCCCGACATGACGCGTATAAATGCAATCACCCCTTTGTAGGCATCAAAGGTAGAGTCAAAAATAATTGCGTGGGTGTTTTTGTCGGTTGCGGTGCTGATGGGAGGTGGCACCAGCTCAATCACGCGCTCGAGCAGCTCTTTGACGTGATAGCCAGTCTTTCCGGATATCTCGAGAATTTCACGCTCTTCGACTCCAAGGAGATAAGAGAGCTCTTCTTTCACCTGCGCGGTGCGCGCGTTGACCATGTCGACTTTGTTGACCGCAGGAATAATCGTGAGGCCCTGTTTCTGCGCAAAGTGAAGATTGGCGAGCGTCTGCGCCTGGATGCCTTTTGTCGCGTCAACAAGCAAAATCGCGCCTTCGACGGCAGCGAGTGAGCGACTTACCTCGTAGGAGAAGTCTACGTGCCCCGGCGTATCGATAAGATTGAGCTCGTGCGTGATGCCGTTGAGTGTGTAATGCATCCGTACCGGCTGGAGTTTGATCGTGATGCCGCGTTCACGCTCGAGATCCATCTGATCGAGATACTGCGCCTTCATCTGACGCATCTGTACCGTGCCGGTGAGTTCCAAAAAACGATCCGCAAGCGTGGATTTTCCGTGGTCGATGTGCGCGATGATGCAAAAGTTGCGAATCTGGGAGGCCATAGCAGTCTCGCACTATACCACGGTTTCATGCATCGAGAAAGATACTACTTCAGCGAAGCACGGAGCTCGAGATCATGTTTAAGATCGGTGTGGAGACGCCAGCTGTCTGGCCAGGTCGTGAGGGCTGGCTGCGACGCCGAGATGGCGATGCCCGCGCCTTTCTGAATCGTAAATTCGAAATCGGACAAATCAAGTCCGGGCTGACGTTGCACCAATAAACTATACTGCTCGGACACCGTACGTGCGGGCACTGAATATTCAAGCTGCACCACACCGGTGCTTCCTGGTTCAACGGTCATCCAGAAACCAAATCCCGACTTCCCCGACTCCTCATAGGTGAGTGCACCATGTGCCGCTGTCTGATAGGTTGCTTCAAGCGCATCCAGATCAGAATCGCGCTTCGACTCAGTAGTCTGATAATTCATGAGCGGCTTGTACGTTGGCGTATCATTGCCCTTGATGTCGCGCAGCATTGCCCCCTTGGGTACCAGTACGCGCACCCATGCATTGTTGGGCTTGTTATAAAATCCATACGCCGTATTGCCGCCGTTGTGGCGACGCGTGAGCGTAAGTCGGTGCACAAACGTCCCCGCTTCATACCAGCTCTCCAGTTTCACCGAGGTATCCGTGACGGCATCTGCCTTTGCTCCCTTGATGTTAGAAATATCTACCATAAGATAATCTCCGTCGGTGGCGCGAACTACTCCACCGAATCCCTGCGCTAGCACATAGTCTTGCAGTTGCTTGTCGTCAAAGTAAAGCAATGCATCGCGCTGATCGAGGCTCTGCTTGAAAAGCTCCAACAAGGCGACCCACTGCGTTGCAGGAGCAGACGACAATCGCTCGAGAATTAGCGGGGCCAAGTCAACAATAATCTGTTTCGGCTGAGCAGTTTTCTTACTTTCCACTTCCAGCTGGAGCGTGTCGAGAACATTGTCGGCAGACAACACCAGATCATACTGCGGGAGCGAGATGGGCCCAGTAATTTTCAGAATTCCTTTGAGCACATCGGGCTTGATAGTGATAACGCCATCCACCGCAGCACCCCCATCATGCTGCCAAAATTCCATCACCTTTCGTGCAGAGGTAGGAAAATCGATCCACCATGCTGCATCCCTCATCCCCCACCCTGGCGTGATGTGCTGCAGTTGCTGGGGTGGCACTATGAAATTCTTAATCTGCCCATCGGGATTATAAATGTCATCAGCACGAAAATCTTTGACACGTCCGTTTTCAAACGTAATGAGCCCATAGCTTCCGGGAAATCCTCCCGTCGGACGAAGCTCGCTCGAGTTCGCAAACAACATCAGATAGCGTCGTGGGTGGTCCGTTCCCGTCATGCGCCCAGCAAACGTAGCAGCAGCAACGGCACTATCTACCAAGCTACGCAGTGCAGGCAAACGACCCTGTAAATCCAGAAACTGCGCACGATATTCTTCAGGAAGCGCGGCAGCATCTACGCCATCGAGCAACGCGGCTGACTTGATAATATCATCCTGCGCACGTCCAATCGCATTTTGGAGTGGCAAAAAGACAGAACCCAGCGAGACCCGATCGGTCGCCTTGGTATCCAAAAGCCCGCCAGTGTGTGTGGCCACCTCGACTGCCTCGCTGAGTGCGAGCCCCGCGTCAGATAGCAAGTGTCCCGCGGTGAGTACGTCGCGTGCGACACGCAATGATGAAAAACCAGGAATTCGGGAGATGCCATTGACCAACGTTGATCCAAACATATCGAGCTGTTGACGTGCATTATCAAATTGATCAGCTGAGCGTGTTAGGTTTTGCTTGGCACTCTCAAAATCAAACGATTCTAAATCGCTCTTGGCCGAGAGTAAGCTCCCGATCGCAGCGCTACCTTGCTCCACGACACGTCCTTTGACCTTCATGCCATACTGACTCACAAAAAGCAGTCCTGCAATCACTGCGCCTGCACCCAAAAACCACGGTACGAGCGTCCATGGCTGGCGAGCGCGCTTCGCATCTTGAAGCACAACCGAAAGCGTTGGCGAGTGCACGGGCTTCGGGAGAGTGTCTAATGGATGCGGCACCGTAGCGGCAAGTCGCGCGGGAACTGGAGTGACCGCATCTTGCAGCTCTTTGAGAATATGAGGAGGAATCGATGGCATACTTGCCGTAAGTATACCATCACAAACCTACGAGAGCACGGACAAAAGCACCGAACGCGTTGCCTCGGCGGCACGCTCCCACGAATACTCGTGCGCATGCTCGTAGCCGCGGGCGACGAGGCGCTGGCGCAGATCGGCATCGGCATGCACCGCTATCAGTGCACGTGCCAAAGCGTCGACACGATATGGATCTACCAGCACACCCGCATCCCCTACCGTCTCGAAAAGCGATGACGTGGCACTCGCCACCACCGGTGTCCCGCATGCCATCGCTTCGAGTGGCGGAAATCCGAACCCCTCCATAAGCGACGGGTATGCCAACAGCGATGCGGCCGACAGTAGCAATGCACATTCGCTGCGATCGATATGCTCGATAAAATGTACATCGCTCGGTGCGCTCGTAGCAGCTACCGCACGATGTAGGTCGCGCTCCATCCATCCGCGCGGTCCCGCCAGCACCAACTGCAGACCTCCGCAGCTCGGGTCTTTGCGGGTGATATCCCAGGCGCGCACAAGTGCGGGAAGATTCTTCCGCGGCTCACGCGTTCCCAACGCAAGGATAAACGGAGCGGTAATTGCACGACGAGCTCGCCACTCTTGCACGGCGACATCAGATGCCCGCCTGAGATGCGAGTCGATGCCCGATGGAATCACCGTGCAGCGATGCTGTGGGATTTGGTACAACACTTCGAGATCGCGAGCCGTTGCCGACGATACTGCAATATGGTGATCAGCAATCTTCGCTTGTCTGCGGGGCTGCATCTGGAGTGCGTGCCATATACGACGATAGGGCGATAAGAGGTACGGCATCCGCTCGTAGGAAAGATCGTGCCACGTCATTACGCGTTTGCACGCAGGTGAAAGTGCACCCAACAAAAAATGTGGGAAGAAGAAAACGTCCGCTCCGCCCACCAACTCATCGAGCTTTGGCGTGCCCAGCGCTCTCGTGGAAAGCCATAAGAGCCGATTAGAGGATCTCGTCTCGATCACCTGTACCTGCGGTGCGCGCATCCACTCACGCCACACGAGTGGGGTGCGGCCGCTATAAAATAGCTTCCACGCAACATCCCCGCCGCGTGCAATCATGTGCGACACCACCTGTTCGGTATACTCTTCGATGCCGCTGATGCGTCCCGTGCCCAACACACGAATATCAACACCAATCGTCTTCATAGAGGTATACCAAGCGCAGCGCTCATCTTGCGTCGAAAGATAGGAATATCAAAGCGCTCCGCCTGTCCTCGACACAACGCAGGAAGCCACTTCATACGACTCGAGCGATCTACCGCAGCCAACAACTCCTCCTCGGTCTGCTCATAGAAAAATAGCCCCGTGATTCTATCAATCACCGTCTCCAATGCGCCCCCACCATGGAAGGCAATCACCGGACGCCCCGACGCCATTGCCTCGAGCGGCACGATCCCAAAATCCTCTTCCTGAGGAAACAGCACCGCCTGTGCGCCGCGATAAAGCTGAGCAAGCTGTGTATCGGTTACAGCGCCAACAAACTCGACATTTGATTTTGCAATGCTCCGCAATCGTCGCTCTTCAACACCCGTGCCCACGATTTTTAGTGGCCATCCCAGCTTGTTGAAGACCCGAATCGCAAGATCAAAATTTTTGTATGCCACCAAGCGACCAACCATAAGCCAGTACTGTCCTGGCTCCGAGCTTACGCTGAACTTGGCAACATTCACGGGAGGGTGCACCACAACGGCGTCTTTGTTGTAGTACTTGGCGATGCGCCGCCGCACAAATTCAGAAATAGCGATCCACTCATCCACGCGCTCCGCAGCTTGGCGGTCCCAAATGCGCAAATAGGATAATCCCAATGGTGCTAGTTTCCCGATAGGAAGTGGATAGCCAAAGCGCTGCATGAAACGTTGGCTATCATCCCACAAAAATCGTGGTGGCGTGAGACAGTAACAAATGTGTCGCGTGTCAGGTGCCGTAATCACTCCCTTCGCAAATGACGCAGACACTGATAGCACCGTATCAAATGCACTCGTATCAAATTGCTCTACTGCCAGTGGCATCAGGGGCGAATAGAGGTGATGGAGTCGCGTGGCGAGTGGCAGCTTCTGCAAGAATGATGTGCGAATCGTCCGTCCATCAAACACGCCGCCCGTCGATGCGCGATCATAGAGCGTCGTGTAGATGGGTGCATTAGGGAGCATCGCACACAGCACCTGCAAAACGCGTTCAGCGCCGCCGTACTGGTTGAGGTATTCGTGGACCATTGCGGCTTTCATACGCGAGGGTTCATTATACCGCAGTCCGATCAAACAGCATTTTTATTGCAGTACGCATCAGAATGCGAATGTCGGTACCGAGTGTCCAGTTCTCAATATAGAAGGTATCCAACGCTACCTCTTCTTCGAAGGGCAGACTACTCGAGCCACTCACCTGCGCCATGCCGGTGACCCCTGCTTTGATATCCAGTACTCGTCGGTGATGCTTCTGGTAACGCGCGATCTCATCGGGTTGGTGTGGACGGGGTCCCACCAAACTTAGATCGCCTCTAAGTACATTGAAAAATTGAGGGAGTTCGTCCAGGCGTGTGCGGCGAATGAAGCGCCCAACACTCGTCACTCGAGGATCGTTGCGCATCTTAAAGAGCGGGCCATCAGCGCGCTCATTGCGATCAACCAACAGCGGCTTGAGCTCTTCGGCGTTCTCTACCATGCTGCGAAATTTCAATAAACCAAAATGGCGACCACGAGAAATGCGCTCGAGACGCACCAGGACTGGTCCGGCAGTCTCCCACTTGATTGCCAGCGCGATCAGCGCCATCGGAATCGCAAGTACTACCAGCGCGCAGGCACTGAGCGCGACATCCATCGCATACTTGAACACTCTTCCCCACCCTTCCAGCGCGGTGCGACGAAGCTGCACCAGGGGTATGCGACCGATTGCGTCGACATCGTAGTGGGTCGTGAGCGTTTGGTAAATGTTCGGAACGAACTTGAAAATAAGATGTCGCTCATGACAAAAGTCGACGAGCTGTACGATGCCATCGGCAGGATACTCGGGAGTCGCCAAGATAACTTCATCGACACCAAGATCGTCGACGGCGCGAGTCACTAACGCAAGATCGGGACTTTCCAGCTGAGTCACAATCCGATAGCCCAAGCCGAGATCAGATTGCATCGTGGCGGCCAGCTGACGCGTAACCTCATCGTTGCCGATGAGTAGCACTCGCTGGGCACCGACGCCATACTCCGCCCTGATATAGCGAAAGAACACCCTGAGCACGCCCCGCCCCACCATCACTCCTAGGGTTGCGAAGACCCAGTAGCCCAAGACGAGAAACCGTGAGTTGAACGTTTCAGCGCGAATAAAAATAATCAAGATGACCGCCATCATAGCGGCGCTCGACGCAACCCCCACGCGCACGACTTCCTGTGCGTAGGTCATGCGCGCCTTCATGGCATAGAGGCCGCTGACGGCATAAACGGCAAGGAACCAAAGCGCGACACCCAACGTGAGGAGCATAAACCTGCTCAGCGGTAGCTGCGGACCGAACAGCACCGGGCGCCATGCGTCGAGGATGTTGGTACGAATGCCATAAATACTGATGCCGGCAAGTAGCAACACGAAAAAATCGAATGGCACTCGAACCACCGGGAACATGATATCTCCTCGTCTCATTGGGTGGTGGTATACCACAAAAACAGCGCCTCCTCAATCGCAGCACCGCCCTTGCGGGCGGTGCTGGTCGATGCGTACGATAAGCCGAGTTCTGTGCTCGTGCGCCTCGCGACGCACAAGTGACCGTCATTTATCTGCGATGTATGTTGCCACACACCTGTAGCGTACGAACTTTTCGAGTGGTGGGTTGCCCCGCCAAACGCTGTACTTGCACCCAGGTAAGGATTTAGCCGTTTCACCTCTCGTCTTGTACCCGCGACGAGAGCTAAGCTCAGTTCGTGATGAAATCATGAACGTTGGGTTCGCTCTCTCATTTCTTTCAAAATGAGACGTCTCTGCTCGCACCTCTTGGCTTACGCCATGCGGGCGTTACCCGCTACCCTTCGCTATCTTGCGATAGGAGTGCTCGGACTTTCCTCACTATGGTTGCCCATAGCGCGATGGTCTGTACGCACCGACCTATCCATTATACCACACCAGCTCAAAAATGGAAGTGCACTACTTGACGTATACAATAAACGTGCTATATTGCACCCGTTCCATTTCGGGACAGTTTGGAGGACCACATGGGTCTATTCGCAAAGTTGTTTCCAACGACAAGCCGCGAAAACATCGCAGAAGAACTTGGTCTGATGGGATCGGCAGAACTCGATGCACGCATTGAGCGCACCCGGCGTGCAATCGAAGCGCAACACGGAAAATCTGACATGGCCGTTCTGCTTGCTATTTCACAGATCGAGGATGAACTCCTCGAGGAGCACTACACGAAAGCAAGCTCTGGTGAGCAACTCCACACGTGGCATGCGATAGTCGAAGCGCTGTACTACAAGAGACTTCGCTATGTTCCCGATCACCCTATTTTTCTGCCTCCGGCAGAAAGTGATCGCCTCAAGACGAAGCTCTCGAGGACCTTCCGAGAATTGCGGGATTCCACCCCCGCGCCCCGGGACTCTCCCACGCTCTTCGGTCTACGGCTTACCGAGAAAGCGATGTGGGAATGTTTCACCGAAGATGGACCAGAAGACCCCGCATTGTTCAATGTGTGGGTTCGCAAAATTCTCCTATTGGGGTACGAAGCGAAGAAACAAGTCTTCAACTACCGTACACCGTAAGCGCGGCGCCTACGCACCACCCCCGATTTCTCGGGGGTGTTTTCTTTTATTCTTCCTTGAGACCCGTATCCTCTGGCGTAAGTCGCGCAGCAGTTTCCTCGGCAGGCAGCTCATCATCTTCGAGGAGTTGATCCTCTTCTTTGTCTGCATCGGCAAGTTCCGTATCGAGTGACTCCATGTCTGCCGCATCTGCGCGCAGCGCATCTTCAGCCATTTTTGCCACATCCTCGTCGGCTCGCGTCATTCCAGCATCAATGTCTGAGTTTTCAAGTGCAGCGATTGTCGCATCAATGCGTGCGTCAAGACCGTCGAGGGTCGCCTCCGCCATCTCACGCTCAGCCTGAATCTCATCAGCGAGCTTGGTTAGTTTTGCGGCATCCGTTTGTGAAGTTGAGGCAGTGGTCATGTGCGTTCAGTTATTGGCTTGGGTACACGACGGAGGAAGTAATTTTTGTTCTTTGAAAAATCTTTTGATTGTCGATTGGCCTTCAAATATGATTCGGATAACGCAAGCATACGGCCAAGCGTAATTGGACCTGTTTCGTCTCCAGCTTCACGCTGAGATTTGACGTACTCATTAAATGCGTCAGCATCTTCAATGTGATTGAGGCCGTTGTTATTCCATTGCTCAACAAATTCACTCGCACTCCATTCTTCTCCGTCACGCTCCCCCACTGATTCTCGCGCGGACTCTCGCGAAGCATCCTGGCTGCTCTCGGACGTGTTCATCGGCAAGCTGCGGCGTCGAGGAAGTGTGGTCTCGCCAGAGCGAGGAATGCCGCGGAGACCTTCCATTTCGGGGAATTTCAACGTCGCCTCTATCTGTTTCTGTTTTGTTGTGTACTTGTCTACACGTGCCGTTGCGGAAGCAAGCGGCTTCTGGATTTTCATCAGCTCTTTGCGGTGTTTCTTGAGAAGTCCTTCAATCTCAATCACTTCACGACGAATTCGGGCTGCGGCAGCACCGCCTTTCCCAAATATTCCCTTACGTTTTGCTTCAGCAGCTGTAAGCTCTGCAACGGCTTTTTCTCTTGTCGCGTTCAGCGTCTCGAGTACTTTTTGAACGTGAGATTCGGAACGCTTGAGCGCCTCCTGCTGTGCACGAAATGGTGCTAATTCACGTTCATAGCGAGCACTCACCTGTTTCTGAAGTTCATTGTGACGCTCAATGCGCTTCATGCGGAATACGTCGTACTTATTTACAAGACCCTCGCGCTTCACGACCCTCTTCTCCCATACTCTCGAGCGCCATGCGTAGAATTTTTTCAGCGGCCATCCCGTATCATTCATTTTCTCTGTATGCTCATTTCGCTTCTCCTTTGCGTACTCAAGACCACCAAGAGTCTTCTCCTGCTGCCGAGCTCGATTTTCCGCAAATTGACGATGCCACACCGATTTTATGCGAGGTATCAGGGTGCCGAGCCATGAAAGACCGACGTCTGCGTTGGTTTTCCGACTCGCCCACTCTACAGCACCGGAAAGAATGCCAACGCCCGCGT
>CAYUJB010000014.1:0-20627 GCA_964444955.1 uncultured Candidatus Saccharibacteria bacterium | reverse complement strand
GACCAGGCGACGCACCAGAAGAAAGAAGCGACCGAATTTCACACCATCGTGTGCTGGGGTCGTCTCGGAGAGATTTGCAGCCAGTACCTCAAGAAGGGTGGCCTCGCATTCTTTGAGGGTCGCATGCAGACCCGCAGCTGGGATGACAAGACCACCGGTCAGAAGCGTTACACCACTGAAATCGTAGCAGAGAACATGCAGATCGGCCCACGCCCCCAAGGAGCCCCCTACCAGGGAGGCGCGCCTGTCAGTGACGTGCGCCGTGCACCTGCACCAGCCGCAGCCCGTATGAATTCCCCTGAACCCGAAATCCCCGTCATTCAAGAAGATGAGCTCACCGTTGCCGGTATGGACGAAGAGCCCAAGCCCATGAACGACGCCGATTTACCATTCTAAAGAAGCGTAAAGGGGTAAGCGTAACGTCCACGCCCTTATCCCTAACCGCTAAACCCTAACCATTTCCCCTTATGAAACGAACCATTCTTCACGGAGAGAACCTCGTCAAAGTCGATTACAAAGATGTCGCCTTCTTGCGCAAGTTCGTCACCTCCGAATTCAAGATCAAAGCAGCTGCACGCACTCGCTTGTCCGACAAAGACCAGCGTCGCATCGCCAATGCCATCAAAGTTGCTCGCCACATGGCATTGATGCCCTACACCCGCAACCAGACCGTCAAAAAATAATCTGGAGGGGCCTCGTGAGTACACTCGCACCCTTCCAGCGTCACTCAATCAGAAACGGCTCATAGAATGAGCCGTTTCTGATATTCGTTCCTGCCTCCCCAGGCCCTCCTCATGCGCCGGCCTACGGCCTCTCGCTCATGATAAGGATCGCTCGGACCTCGTCGGGGTGGGCGGATTTTTATATTCCTACACGCTAATCGCTTTACGCTGCTAGAAACTAGCGCTTAAACACCTTTGGACCCATTTCGCCCTTCAGCGGCTCCGCATCCACCACTGCGGATGCAGCATAGATTTTGGTGCGGATTTCTTTTTCGAGCTTGGGATTTTCTTTGAGGAAGTTGCGTGCGCCCTCCATGCCTTGGCCAAGCTTCTCACCGTTGTAGCTGTACCAGCTCCCCTGCTTCTCTACCACACCAAACTGAATGCCTGCATTGACGGTATCTGCGTGGCCCGAGATGCCTTCGTTATAGAGGATATCAAACTCGCAAGTGCGAAATGGTGCAGCGACTTTGTTTTTGACCACCTTAATCTTGATGCGGTTGCCGACAATCTTCTCACCCGATTGAATCTGCGCGCTGCGACGAATCTCCACGCGTACCGATGCATAAAACTTGAGCGCCAGACCACCGGTGGTCGTCTCCGGATTGCCAAACATGACGCCGATCTTCATGCGCAGCTGATTGATGAACAGCACCGTCGTGTTGGTCTTGGATACCACACCCGTGAGTTTGCGCAGTGCGTGACTCATGAGTCGCGCCTGGAGCCCCACATGCTGCTGATCCATTTCGCCCTCGATCTCAGCACGAGGTGTGAGCGCGGCCACCGAGTCCACCACCACCAGCGATACGCCGCCGGACTTTACCAGCGTCTCGACGATCTCGAGTGCCTGTTCACCGTTGTCTGGTTGCGAGATGAGCAAATCCTGAATCTGTACACCAATCTTTTTGGCGTATTCGGGATCCAGTGCATGCTCAGCATCTACATAGGCCGCCGTGCCGCCCATCTTTTGCACTTCCGACACAAGGTGCAACGCGAGCGTGGTCTTACCCGACGACTCAGGCCCATATACTTCCACAATGCGCCCGCGCGGCATACCGCCAACCCCCAGCGCGATATCGAGCGAGATGGAACCGGTGGGAATTACATCCACATCCACACGGCGACCATCGCCAAGTTTCATGATACTTCCTTCACCGTATTTCTCCTGAATCTCGCGAATTGCCATCGAGACATTCTTGTTCTCGCTCATATCAACGACGGCTTTTTCTTCTTTTTTCTTTGCCATAGGGTTAGTAAATTAGTCCAGCCAGCATAGCAGGCATGCAAAAACGCGCAAGAAAGAAAAACGCCCCCGTCCTAGGACGGGGGCAGGGGCGGAAGCTTAATCTCAACATACTCGTAGTATCGTCTCATGGTGCGGGCACTACCTAGGATGGGGTTGTATGTGAAGCTAAACTCAACGGTTGACGTCACCATGGTGCGATCGATCTCCATCTGCGTCATCGATAGCACAAATGATGAAACATCGACCTTCCACGACGTGTACGGTCTTGTGATGTGCGCGTCAACATGCACAATTCCAAAGTGCTCCTGCTCAACGAAGAGGGTACCAGCGGAACTCTCCAAAAGCTGCTGTTCGAGATTTCCGCGTGGCTTAGAATTCTTTCGCGGTGCAAATCCTAATCGCCAGCATGTCTGACCAGTTCCACACGGTTCGTGATCCGGTCGTTCGAGGAAAAAATCGAAGCCAGCGAGAAGCGCAGGATTCATGAACGCCGATAGGGGCTCGATGTCGTCTTGCACATTCTTGCCATCACGCCACGTTGCCCGCTGAAGCATTTGCGCCCCATTGCTCCAAACGAGGGCGCGCTCGATACGACTAATTTTCACCGCTTGAGGATTGGTGATATCCATGTCGGTGCGATTCTTTGTCCAGGTTGCACCGCTTGTCTGTCGCCGTGCATCGCGCTCGAGTCGCTCGAACATGCCGGTCCGAATTGCGTCAATCTTCGCTTCTGGCAACGCGGAAATCGTCGCCTGAAGCACTAACGCTACGATCATCTGCATACGACCTCCTTCTTTGAAATGTACGGACTGAAATTCTTGGTATTCCGCTATGCGTTCTCGCGCTCCTGGAAACCAAAGGTGACTGTTGCCGCCCCAATGAGAAGGACGCCCCAGACCAACATACCCAAGAGATCACCCTTGATGGCGCCGAAGCTCGCGTCCTTGGTCATGACCTCTCGAAGCGATGTCGTGAAGAATGAAAGCGGGAGAAACTTCGCAACCGACTGCAGCCATGACGGCATGCCCGAGATTGGGAAAAAGGTACCGCCCAAGAAGAGCATCGGAAACACGATGAGGTTGGCCAACGCTGGGATCGATTCGACCGTCTTGGCCACACCCGAGATGGTAAATCCAAGACCCAAGAACATCAGGGCGCCCAAGAGGATACAGAGCAGGATGAGCCAGTAGGAACCCACAACGACTGCATCCATAATGAGCACGCCCATGACGATAAAGATGATCGCCTGCACCACTGACACCACTAAACGGGTAATAGTATTTGCCGCCACGAACTGCAATGGTCGCATCGGAGTCGCGGCAAGACGGCGCAGGACGCCCTTTTCTTTGTATTGCACGAAAACGAACGCGACCGAGAACACCGACATCTGCATCACCGACATACCAATCAAACCGGGAAGCAAGAAATCAATGTAACGGAGATTACGCGAATCGATTTTCTCCTGCACCACCGAGAAATACTGGTGACCACCCGCGAGCACAATGCTTGTCTTGTCGAGTGTCTGACTGAGAATAGAAAGAATAGCTTGTGATTGTGCGGGCTGTGATTCATTTACATACACCGTCAACTGCTGTGGGCTCATAACTGCTGAGTCGATAAAATCGGTCGGCATCTCAATCACAACAGTGCGATCTCCCTCTTTGAGAGCTGCCTTTTCATCTTCGAGTGTCCCCTCGTGAATCTTAAAGACACTAAATGCCTTGAGCTGCTCAATGTATGCCGCCGTTTGAGGGGCAGGCGAGCTGACGACAAGACCCACATCGTACTGTTGCGGCTTATCAAAACCAACCAAACCGAAGATACCCATAATGACCATGGGCATAAAGAAGCTAAAGAAGAGCGCCTGCTTGTTGCGCAGGAACATTTGGGTAGATGCTTTCAGGAGTGCAAGGAATGTTTTCATAGTATTAGTCGCGCAGTGCGTGGCCGGTCAGCTTTAAGAATACATCTTCCAGTGTGGCGCGCTTGAACGCCAAGCCATCGATGGCAAAGCCGTGTGTGCGGCCGGCACCAAAGAGTTGATCAAGCGTCTGCTTGGGATCGGCGGTACGCAGCATATGCTGGGCGCCATCGCTGGTAACCGTGGTCACACCCGCGAGCGCAGAGAGGACTTCCGGACGCACTGCGGTGCCGGCGGAAAATTCGATAGCAGCGTCGCCACCATGATCAACCAAAAGTCGCTCGGTAGTATCGAGTGCAACAATTCGCGCGCCGTCCATCACCGCGATGCGATTACACAACGCTTCTGCTTCATCCATGTAGTGCGTTGTGAGCACAACGGTTGTGCCACGCGCATTAATTTGTCGCACCAAGTCCCAGAGATTGCGGCGCGCTTGCGGATCCAGACCCGTCGTCGGCTCGTCGAGGAAGAGCACGATAGGCTCGTTGACGAGTCCAACGGCGATCGAGAAGCGCTGTTTCTGACCACCAGAAAGTTCTTTCACCTGGGAGTCCGCTTTTTCTGTGAGTTGTACTTCGGCTAAGAGCGACATCGCGTCGACGCTACGATCATAGAGTGCGGCAAATAGCTCCAGTGTCTCGCGGAGTGTCAGCCCCTCGAAGAATGAAGATGCCTGTGGTTGCACGCCGATGATCGCTTTGACATCATGTGGGCGCTGCACAACATCAATGCCATTGATGGTAGCGGTGCCCTGGGTTGGTAGGCGAAGACCTTCGATCATCTCGAGCGTGGTTGTCTTGCCAGCACCGTTGGGTCCGAGGATACCGAATACTTCGCCACGACGTACATCAAAAGAGACGTCGTTGACCGCGGTAAATGTACCGTAGCGCTTCACCAGCCCTTGCACGCGGATGACCATCGCATCAGCAACGGGCGCTGAAGGTGCAAGTGGCGCAGCGAGAACGATTGGGCTTTTTTGAAGCTCGGCAGCGATGAGCTGAGGAGTCCAACCAGACTGTTCAAGCGCAGCAGCTGCCTGAGAGAGCGTTAAACCCGCCTTTTGTGCTTCTGCGAGGTAGGTAGCAAGCGTGGAATTCATAGGTACCCATTATACACCAGAAAACACTATTTTGCAAGTGGTGCTGAATTTAGAATGCGACGTCTCATCCCGCTTCGCCCTCCGCGCCGTCTTGCAGGATGCGTCGTTCGAGCCTCATGCATCATCTGCTCGATTGGTCTCATAACTCGCTCTATCTGAAAGTTATTCTATTTCGCTCATACAGATGAGCCGTATCGGCAGAGATGCTATTCGAGTGCTCGAGACTTCCTCCCTGCCTTCGTCGGCATCGGAGGGCTACGCTGACAGCGGCTCGTTTGAGCGAGTCTTCCCCGTTTCCCAGCGAGCCATAGCATGCGGCTTCGCACAGATGAGTGGCAGTCGTCGTCCGCAGCAGCGAGCATCCGCATGACCGGAGCACAAAACCGAAGGTGACTGCGGAGATTCGGATGCTTCGCTTACTGCGGACAGACTGCAGTACCAATGCGAAGTGGCGAGTCGGGAAACGGGGAAGAGAGCGTAATGTTGACGCATCGGTAAAATTGTTCTATTATTACTTTATGCGTATTCAGAAGTACCTCTCAGAACAGGGCGTGTGTTCACGCCGTGAGGCAGAAGACCTCATTAAGCGTGGGCTGGTGGCCCTCAATGGCGTTGTGGTGCGTGAAATGGGCGTCCAGGTGGATCCTATGCGCGATAAGGTGACTGTACTCCCTTCCGGCCAACGCGAGATCGCCGGCAAGCAATCCATCATCCTCTACAAACCACGCGGCATCACTTCTTCGCGCATCAAGTCCGAAGGACGGAATGTGTATGATCTCTTCCCGCAATTTGAAAATCTCGACATCGTCGGGCGACTGGACAAAGCAAGCGAGGGTCTTCTGCTTTTGTCAGACGATGGCGTTATTGCCAAAGCGGTTACTGGTGAAGCGCACGCCGTAGAAAAGGAATACGAGGTCACCGTCCGCGAAGAAACCAATGCTGGTCGCCTCAAGAAGCTCGAACCAGGTATCATCCTCGAAGACGGCCCGACACTTCCCTGCCAAACAAAACTCATTGGACCGCATCGTTTTCGTATCATCATCCGTGAGGGACGCAAACATCAGATTCGACGCATGTGCGAATTTCTCCACCTCACCGTAGTCCAACTTCGTCGTCTTCGCATCGGCTCCATAACGCTAGGCGACCTCAAACCTGGAGCATTTCGACCACTCACCGAATATCAAATTGCATCCCTGAAAGGCAAGTAAGAAAAAACCCCGCCGTTGGCGGGGATTGAGCTACTACTCCATAGCACCATGCACTCGATGACGCGTGAATGGAGAGGGCGGCGCCATTTTCGTCGGATGCGCCCCACCAAACTCCTCGAGACGCTTGAGTCTTTCTTCGCTCGACCAGAGCTGGATGAGGGCAAATCTTAATGTACCCTGCGATTGATTCTCCGATATCGTTTCGCAAACCATGATGGCATAGAACCTTTCGTTTCCAAAAGAATCCTTGAGAAAGATACCTGCAGCCAGATACCGCCGAACCAAGGAAAGGATTTTAGCGCTCTCGACTAGGATACTGCAAAGAAGCGTGTCACGCTGTGAAATCAATTCCTTCAGAATTTCCACTACTTTTTTAGGCAGCTTATGCGTATCCTCGAGATCGGTGAGCTCTTGGCGGTACCCTCGGGTCGTAAGCCTAAGCGGTATTGTCACTTTTGCCGACATCTGATTCTCCCTGTAATTAGAACGAACAGCGCATAGAATAGCACTGTTCGTAATACATGTCAATATTCGCGATCAAACCTAGTTGAGATGCCAGATGGTTGCGTTGAGCACCGACGCAAACGTCACCCAGAGCAGATACGGCACGAGCAGCAGTGCGGCAGTGTGATCAATGCGCCAGAATTGGTAGATTGTCGCCACGATTGCTAGCCAGAGCGCTACGATGAGTAGCAGTGCGCCTGCGGGTGACTGCGCGCCGAAGAATACGACGGACCAGAGGATATTAAGAATAAGCTGGACAGTGTAGACAATGAGAGCGCCCTTCACGAGACTTGAGCGACCGCGATAATTCCATATTCGAGCGGCAGCGATACCCATGAGAAGGTAGAGCGTCGTCCATACAGGACCGAACACCCAGCTGGGTGGTTGCCAGGAGGGCTTAGCAAGCGCGGCGTACCAGGTGGGAATCTTTGATGTGGTGAAAATCGCACCAATACCACCGGCGCCCTGAGCGATGAGAATGGAAAATACGTAAGAAAGCCAATTCATGTTGATGTTGTTATACAGTCGGTTCCGTATCAGGCGTATCTGCGTGCATGCCAGATTCCACATTCAATGAGGGGCCTCCGACAGTTGCTCCGTCCTTATCTACGAAGACCTGCCGTGGCTTGGCACCATCCCCCGGCCCAATAACACCCTTGGACTCCAGGATGTCGAGCATACGCGCTGCGCGCGCGTACCCCAATCCCATGCGACGCTGGAGGAGTGAGGCAGAGGCCTTCTGAAGCTCGATAACCATCGCCTTGGCTTCTTCGTAGCGGTCATCGTCGACATCATCGGAATCTCCACCATTACCCAACAGTGCTCCCCCCGCTTGCGCCGGCTTATCAAACGATTCTGCGAGTTGATCGGTCTCGGCTTGAATACCCAGCTCTTCTGCCTGGTCTTTGATGAATTTCACCACTGCCTCGATCTCATGCGTCGCCACGAAGGGTCCCTGGAGACGTCGTGGCTGCGCGGAGTCCGAACCCACAAAGAGCATGTCGCCATTACCTAAGAGCGATTCGGCACCGTTGGTATCAATGATGATGCGGGAGTTGAGCTGGTTGGCCACACGAAGGGCGATACGTGCATTGACGTTTGCCTTGATGAGTCCAGTGAGCACTGAGACTTCGGGGCGTTGCGTGGCGAGCACCAAGTGGATACCCACCGCACGCGCCATCTGCGCCAAGCGGACAATAGCCGGCTCCACTTCTTTGCCGAATGTTTTCATCAAATCCGCCATTTCGTCGATCACCACCACGATGAATGGCATAATCGGAGTGTCTTTCTTAGATGCCCACTCATTGTAGCCCACGACATCGCGTACCTTTGCCTCGGAGAGCCGCTGGTAGCGGTGATCCATTTCCATCACCAGCTGTTTGAGCACAGGCGGAACCTTTTTGTTATCAGTGATAACTGGCTTGAGCAGGTGCGGAATGCCATCGTAGAGTGGTAGCTCGACGCGCTTCGGATCAACCATGATGAATCGGAGAAGCTCGGGACTGTACTTGTAGAGCATCGACAAAATGACGTCGTGGATAGTAACGGATTTGCCCGAACCGGTCTGTCCCGCGATGACAATGTGTGGCATCTTATCGAGCCCCGCAAAGACTGGCTCACCCGATACATCACGACCCAGCGCCAACGGCAGCATGTATTTGGATTTTTTGAACTCCTCATGCTCAAGCATGTTGCGCATTCCCACCAAGGAGACCTTTTTGTTGGGCACCTCGATACCCACCAGCGACTTGCCGGGAATGGGTGCTTCGATACGAAGCGGGTGCGCTGCGAGCGCCAGCGAGAGATCAGATGTGAGCGTCGTGATGCGCGAAAGCTTTACTCCCACCGCAGGGCGCATCGTGTACTGCGTGACGGTTGGGCCCACGGACACCTCACCCATCTCAACTTCGATACCGAAATTGGCGAGCGTACGCTTGATGATTGCCGCTGAAGCATTGATATCGCCGCTGGACGCGTGGTCCTGATCTTCACTCAAGAACTCCGTGGGTGGCGTCTTCCAGTTGCCCGACTTGAGTGCCTTGATAACAAACTCACTCTGCTTTACCTCTTCTTTGGGCTTGGACGGTTGCGCCGGCGCGAGCATCGGGCGCTCTTCGATGGGCTTGCCGCCCGATTTGACCACGAGCTCCTTGATGTCCTTTTCGGACATCTCTTTTTCTTTTGCCATGTCAGCTTCTTCGCTGGAGCTCATAAAGAGCTGATAGATAGGCACATCGAGTGTGAGCAGTACAGAAACCACCACCAGACCCACCAAAATGACCATGGTGGCCCAGAAGCCCAAGAACGTGAAGAGTGGCCAGCCGAGCCCTAAACCAAGATACCCGCCCTGAATAAGCCGGCGAGCGCTATCTCCTTCACCGATGCTATAAAAAATACCCAGCACCGAAAGTGCGAACAGAAGCGTTCCAAAAAGTGCCGACTTAGCCACCTGCCGATGGATAGACTTGATAAACGCCACGCCCAGCATGGTGAACGCGATCGGCACAATGAAAAATCCCCAGCCAAACAGGCTGCGGATCGTGAGATTAAAATAGATGCCCGCGCTGCCCGCCTTCCCCACAAACGCCAAAATACTCACAATAACAATGAGAAAACAGAAAATACCCGCGATAGAGTTGCGCGTCTCCTGGGAAATACCTACCGAAAAACCACCCTCTCCGTCTTCTTCATCCCGTCGCTTCCCCTTTTTCTTGTTTTTCGCCACGTGAAATACAAGTAATTACTCACTCAGTATATATCACTGCGTACAAAAAGACACCCCCAGATGGGGATGTCTTTTTGTACTGAACTTACGAGAAGGAGACGTCGCCTTTGGTTTTGAGACCAGTACCGGCGGGAATCAAGCGACCAATGATAACGTTTTCCTTCAGACCACGGAGGATGTCTTCCTTGCCGGCAATCGATGACTCGATGAGCACCTTGGCAGTTTCTTGGAATGACGCCGAAGAGAGGAACGATTCCGTACTCAACGACACCTTCGTGATACCCAAGACCTGCTGTTCATAGGTGGCTTCGATCTTGTTGGCGTTGCGGGCGTTGATGTTGGCCTGCTGCATCTTACGCTTCTCGATGAGATCGCCAGCGAGCAAATCGGTATCACCCGAATCCACCACCTTCACGCGACTAAACATCTGACGAACGATGATTTCAACGTGCTTATCGTTAATGGTGTCGCCCGTGGGGAAGTAGATGGCCTGCACTTCGCGAATGATGTAGCGAGCAACGGCATTGAGATCGGCGGTTGCCGCGAATAACTCCTTGAGATCCACATGACCCTCACAGAGGCGCTGGCCACGGGTAACCACGTCGGCGGGCTGCACTGCGATGGCGACGTTCGGAGATACGAGATACTCGCGCTTCTCCTGTGTTTCAGAATCTTCGATGATGATCGCTTTGTGCTTGCCACGCTCTTCGATTGCCAACACGGAACCATCGATCTCAGCGATGAGTGCCTTGAACTGTGGTGGACGTGACTCGAAGATTTCTTCAACACGAGGAAGACCCATGGTGATGTCGGCACCACCCGTCACACCTCCGGTGTGGAATGATTTCATGGTCAGCTGGGTTCCTGGCTCACCGATAGCTTGCGCTGCGATGATACCCACAGCTTCGCCCACTTTCACCACCGCGTTCTTGGAGAGATCGTAGCCGTAGCACTTGCGACAGATGCCGCCCAACGAGTGACAGGTGATGGCCGACGCAATGCGTACACGGGTGATACCCATCTCCTGAATGCGACGCGCAACTTCCTTCTCGATGATCTTGCCCTTCTTGATGAGCACCTCGCCACTTTCGTCTTTGATATCCTCGAGGATTGTGCGGCCGCGCAAACGCTTGGCAAACGGTTCACCGGAGAATTTTCCGTCCTCAGCCCAGATGTCATAGCCCTCTTTATCGCCACAGTCTTCATCGAGCACCACAATATCTTGTGCTGCATCCACGAGACGGCGCGTGAGATATCCTGCCGATGCGGTCTTGAGTGCCGTATCAACCAAACCCTTACGAGCACCGTGACTCGAGATGAAGTATTCGAGTGGGGCAAGCCCTTCTTTGAACGAACTCTTCACCGGCAACTCGATGAGCTCACCGGACGGGTTGGCGAAAATACCGCGCATACCCAACATCTGGTCGAGCACACCCCAGTTACCACGACTCTTCGAGTCCACAATCATGAACATGGCACCTTTGGGGTCCATCCCCTTTTTGATGAGCACCGAAATCTTTGCCTTGGCAGCGTTCCATGTCTCGATGGCCTTGGATTTGCGCTCGTACTCGGTCAACATACCCTCTTCGAATAGCTTACGATTTGCTTCGACGATAGCGTCTGCCTCTTCGATGACCTCGTGCTTCGCGCCTGGAGCAACGATATCTCCGATACTCAGGGAGACACCGGAAACAGTTGCGTAGCCGAAGCCCAGCGTCGCGATGCGGTTGAGGAAGTGAACGGTATCCTCTTCGCCGTACTCGTCGAGAATGCTTCCCTCGAGCTGCTTGAGGTCAGTGGCATTCATCATCTTGTTGACGAACGGATAGCCCGCAGGAATGTTGCTGTTAAAGATGATGCGGCCCGCGGTGGTCTCAATGATACCCTCCTGAGAAATCGTATCTTTAATAGGGCTCGTCTTCGTGATCGGCGTACCGGGTTCATAGGGAACCTTGATCAGTGCGCGCAGATCAATCGCGCTGTTGTCGTAGGCGAGTGTCACATCAGAGAATGAACCAAAGACCTTGCCTTCGCCCTTGGCGCCTGGCAACACACTGGTGAGATAGTAGCAGCCGAAGACCATATCTTGTTTTGGCGCGGCCACAGGCTCGCCGGTAGCGGGCTTGAGGATGCCGTGCGTGGCAAGCATCAAGTCATGGGCTTCTTTTTGTGCTTCACGCGTCAGCGGCAAGTGAACAGCCATCTGGTCACCATCGAAGTCGGCGTTGAATGCGGTCGTAGGAAGTGCGGGCAGCTGGATTGCCTTACCCTCAATCAGGATAGGCTTGAATGCCTGTACCGAAAGACGGTGCAGCGTCGGCGCGCGGTTGAGGAGCACGAGCTTGCCTTCGATTTCTTCTTCGAGTGCGCTCCATACTTCGGGAAGCTCCTGCTCGATAAGACGGCTAGCCGACTTGATGTTGTGTGCGAGTGCCTTGCGGATGAGGTTACCGATCACGAATGGCTTGAATAGCTCAAGCGCCACGCGCTTGGGCATACCACACTCACCCATGCCAAGCTTAGGACCGACAACGATGACCGAGCGGCCAGAGTAGTCGACGCGCTTTCCGAGAAGGTTCTGGCGAAAACGTCCCTGCTTACCCTTGAGCATATCGGCGAGCGATTTGAGCGCGCGCTTCTGTCCCGTGGTAGCGGCAGTGGTGGCCGAACCACGCCGCATGGAGTTATCGATAAGTGCGTCGACGGCTTCTTGCAACATGCGCTTCTCGTTTTTGACGATGACTTCTGGAGCGTGCAGCTCGAGGAGGTGCTTGAGACGGTTGTTGCGGTTGATAACACGGCGATAAAGATCGTTGAGGTCAGAGGTTGCATAGCGACCGCCTTCCAACGGCACCATTGGACGAAGCGCTGGTGGGATGACCGGCAAAATAGTCATGATCATCCACTCGGGACGCACGCTAGCGCGAATCATATTGCGCACCAACTTGAGGCGTCGGCTGGTCTTTCGTGCTTCGAGCGGATTGGACTCGTGCTTATAATCGGCCTCGATGCCTTGGGCCAACTCTTCGAGCTGAATGCCCTCCAGTAAACGACGAATAGCTTCGGCGCCGATTCCCGCCTCGAACACCTCGCCATACTTCATGGAAAGATCGCGATAGTCGAGCTCGGAGAGAATCTGATACTTGCGAAGGTTCTTGAGGTTATTGCGCTCCTGATCCTTCATGTCCTTGAGACTCTCGATCTCCTCTTCATCGGTAGTGTTCTTGATGCGACTCTTGAACTCAGCCTCGATGCGCTTCATGGCTTCGGTCTTCAGGTCGTCGTTGACGCGCATGACCACATAGGACGCAAAGTAGATAACACGCTCAAGCTCAGGCAATGAGACGCCCAAAATTGCAGCAATCTTGGAGGGAACAGCGCGCAAGAACCAAATGTGTGCGACAGGCGCAGCAAGCTTGATGTGACCCATGCGTTCGCGACGAACGATGGCACGTGTAACTTCAACACCACAGCGGTCACAGATGATGCCTTTGTAGCGGACGCGCTTATACTTGCCGCAGTAGCACTCCCAGTCCTTGGTTGGACCGAAGATTGCTTCTGAGAAAAGACCTTCGCGCTCTGCCTTCTGCGTGCGATAGTTGATGGTCTCTGGCTTGGTGACCTCACCAAATGACCAACCGAGAATGTCTTCGGGGGATGCCAGCTTGATCTTAATAGATGTAAGGGGTTCCATAGGTGGTGGTGGAGTTAGCGCTCTATGAGGTTGATATCTAAACCAAGCCCCTTAATTTCTGAGAGCAAGACTTTAAACGACTCAGGTAAGTGCGGCGCAGTGATTTCTTCGCTGTTGACGATCGCCTCGTAGGTCTTTGCGCGACCAAGCACATCGTCAGACTTGATGGTAAGCATTTCCTGGAGTGTGTGCGCGGCGCCGTACCCTTCCAAGGCCCAGACTTCCATTTCTCCAAAGCGTTGGCCACCGAATTGTGCCTTTCCTCCCAATGGCTGCTGGGTGATGAGCGAGTATGGTCCAATCGAGCGCATGTGGATCTTGTCTTCCACCATGTGGATGAGCTTCATAAAGTAGGTCAGACCAACGTGGCATTTCATATCGAAAGCAAGACCCGACTTGCCATCAAAGAGCTGCATGCGGCCATCAGCAGGATAGCCGGCTTCGGTGAGTGCGCTAATGACCTGTTCCTCGGAAGGGCCGGCCATCACGGGGGTGGCAACCTTGCGACCGAGTTTCTTGGATGCCAATCCCAGGTGCGACTCATAGATTTGTCCGATGTTCATACGCGAGAACACACCGAACGGGTTGAGAATAATATCAACAGGAGTACCGTCGGCCAAAAATGGCATGTCTTCGACGGGAAGGATGGAGGAGATAACGCCCTTGTTACCATGACGGCCAGCAAGCTTGTCACCGACTTGAATCTTGCGTAGCTGTGCCACCGAAACCTGGATGCGCTTGATGACACCGGCGTCGAGCTTGTCTCCTGCGTCGCGGCTAAAAATCTTTACACCCACCACGCGACCTTGCTTGCCGTAGTCGAGACGAAGCGATGTATCTTTGACGTCGCGCGACTTGTCGCCGAAGATGGCGCGGAGCAATCGCTCTTCTGCGGTGAGATCTGACTCACCCTTGGGGGAAATCTTACCCACCAAAATATCCTGTGAGCGGACTTCGGCACCAACGCGGACAATACCTTCGCCATCAAGATCCGCCAATCGCTCTGCGGCGACGTTCGGAATATCATACGTCATCACCTCTGGTCCGAGCTTCGTCTCGCGTACATCAACGATATAGTCGTGAATATGGATCGAGGAAAGAATATCGTCTTTGACCATCTTGTCAGACACCACGATGGAGTCCTCATAGGTCAAACCTTCAAAGCTCATGTACGACACGAGTAGGTTGCGGCCCAATGCGAGCTCACCACCCTGCGTGGAAGGACCGTCAGCAAGTGGCTCACCCTTTTTCACCTTCTGTCCCTTGGATATCAACGGACGCTGGTTCATTGAAGTAAACGCATTTGAGCGTGCAAATTTGAGCAAGCGGAATTCGTGCTTCTCGCCCGACTTGTCCCCTTCAAGAATAATGTGCGCCGAATCAACTTCCTTGATAACGCCAGCTTCGGGCGCAATAAGCACCAGACCGGAATCGATGGCGACGCGTGCCTCCAAGCCCGTACCAACATAGGGTGATTCGGGCATGATCAACGGTACTGCTTGGCGCTGCATGTTTGAACCCATCAGTGCGCGGTTGGCATCGTCGTGCTCCAAGAATGGAATGAGCGATGTTTGCACTGAGAATTGCTGGCGTGGAGAAATATCCATGAACTGGATCTCATCGGGGTGTGCAATACCGGCCTCGCCCTTGATACGCGCAACGATCTTGTCGCCCACCATACGGCCTGCTTTGTCGGTGGCAGCACCAGACTGCGCGATAATGTAGCGCTCCTCTTCGGTGGCATCCATATAGAGCACCTCGTCGGTTACCTTACCCTTCGTGACGCGAATGTAGGGGGTGAGAATGAATCCAAGCGGGGAAATTTTGGCGTAAAGTGCGAGGTGGCCCACCAAACCGATGTTTGGACCTTCTGGCGTAGCAATAGGACAGATACGCCCGTAGTGGCTGGGGTGCACGTCGCGCACTTCGAGTGATGCACGCTCCTTGGTAAGACCGCCAGGACCCATGGCCGATAGACGTCGCTTGTGCTCCAACTCTGAGAGTGGGTTGTGCTGGTCCATGAACTGCGAGAGCTGACCAGAAGAGAAAAATTCTTTGAGGGCAGCAACAAACGGTCGCGCATTGATCAGCTGGCTGGGCAGCACGGTCGCCAAGTCCGAGGTCGACATGCGATCCTTGATGATGCGCTCCATACGAGCAAACGCGACGCGCAAACGATCCTGGAGGAGCTCTCCGAGGGTTTTGACGCGGCGGTTGCCGAGGTGGTCGATGTTATCAGGCTGGCCAGAGGGATCATTGTTGAGGCGAATAATCTCGCGAAGAATATTCACGATATCCTCCTTGCGTAAGACGCGAAGCTCTTTCTGGTCGATATCCAACGACTCTTCGAAGCGTTGGTTCATACGGTGGCGTCCAACCTTCGAGAGGTCGTAGCGCGCCGCATTGAAAAACATGTTCTGCACCATCTGTTTGGCAGTGTCGACCGTTGCAGGGTCGCCCGGGCGAATGCGCTTGTAGATTTCGATCATACCCTCACCCTCATTGGATGACGGATCCTGAAGGATGGTAGCAAGAATAAACTTTACGTTTGGATCGGTATCGACATCAGCAAATAGCTTCTTGATTTCTTCGTCATCGGCGATACCAAATGCACGCAAAAGCGCTGTAGCTGGCACTTTGCGCTTGCGGTCGATACGCGCTGAAATAACCCCGTTGGATTCGGTTTCAAATTCAAGCCATGCACCACGACTCGGGATCAATTTTGCGGCAAAATATCGCTTGAACTTGGAGGCGCTGGAAAGTTGGAAGAACGTACCAGGGCTTCGAATAAGCTGAGAGATCACCACGCGCTCAACGCCATTGACGATGAACGTACCGCGCGGCGTCATAAGAGGAAGATCGGCAACGAAGAGCTCCTGCTCACGATACTGATCGGTACGCTTGTTGCGAAGACCGACCTTGAACTTCAGAGGTGCCTCGAAGGTGACATTCTTGTCGATTGCCTGACGCTCAGTGTACTTGGCCTCATCCAGACGGAAATCAAGGAATGAAAGCTCGAGCTCGTTGCTCGTCCAATCCTCCACTGGGCTCACATCACGCAGAAGCTCTTTGAGCCCGTGCTTGAGGAACCACTCATACGAATCCAGTTGTACCTGCACCAAATTTGGCGCATCAAACTGATGGAGATTCTCATACTTACTCAGAACGGTACGGGTGGTGCTCATATCGTGGTGAATTTAGAATGCCCTTAGACGACAAAACACGGCCCCACTACGGTGGTGCCGCGACGAATGCTATATCAAAATCCGAATCTGTAGTTTCTGCACGGGGGTGGGTGGGATGACGCCTGAGTCCACTAGCGGGCTGCCCTGCCTGCCGGCAGGCAGGCGCGTATCGCTGCAGCGAAGGATTGAACAATTCTATACAAAGAAGAGTTTTTGTCAATCCCTGTCCCGAGCTCTACAGCTCTGAGCGCGAACCTGTCTATACTACTCCTAGTAATCAGATTGTCAACAGCAGTCAAGAGGAGGTTATCCACATGGCCAGAATATGCGCATTCTACCTCATCTATCAAGGTGCCGTGGCCGTCAACAAGTCGGAGTGTCAACACTCCGACGGACGGCGTATCAATACGTAGTGTGTAGGTGTTATCCATTGCGGTGAACGCTTTGCACGAATCCCAGTCCTATCATAGTTGAGAGAAGATGACTACCACCATAGGACAAGAGGGAAAGTGGGATACCCGTAATAGGCAAGAGCCCCGTGTTGACCGCAACGCTGATCACGACGTGCGCCCCCATCACTGTCGCAACGCCGATGCACAAGAGCCGCGCAAAATTATTGCTCGAGTTTTGACCGATGCGCAGTACGCGCCATACGATGAAACCCATCATACCCAGAAACGCAGATGCCCCGACGAGACCGAATTGCTCAGTGAGGGCTGCAAATGCAAAATCGTTATACGGCTCAGGAAGAAATCCGAGTGTTGCTTGGCTCCCATTTCCCAATCCCCGACCCCACACACCACCCGAGCCGATAGCAACCTGACTCTGAATGATGTGGTAGCCGTAGCCGGTGGGGTCAGAATATGGATTGATGAATGCAAGAATTCTCTCCTTCTGGTACGGTGCGAGCGCCCAAATCCACGCCAAATACGCTCCCACCAATCCGGTCATAATGATAAGAAAGAAATGACGCATCCGAATACCCACACAAAGAAGCAATACAACCCACACGATGACGAGAATAACCGCTGAGCCCAAGTCGGGCTGGCGTAATACGACGAGTGCGGGAGCAGCCGCATAGATACCCGATATGAGAACATGACGAAACTGGCCAATGTGCACATGTCGCTGACTAAAATATTTTGCCAACAAAATCACGAGTCCTAACTTCATGATCTCAGATGGTTCGAACTGTTGCCCACCAATTGAAATCCAAGCGCGTATGTTGCGAATTTCGGAAAAAAACAGCGTCGACGTTAGAAGGAGCAGCGAAAGCCCGTATAACGCGAGCACCGAAAGTGAATTATCTTTGAGGGCTCGGTAGTTCGCCATTGAAACAAGCACCATCACCGCAATACCGACCGCCGCCAAAACGATTTGCCGGCGAAATAGTGTGTGATCTGCACCACCGATGCCATAGAGATTGAGTGCGGCGACGCACCCAACCACCACCACCGTGATGAGTAGTGGCACGTCCATACCAACAAACCATCCACCCACTTTACGCCTAAAATCCTGGGGCAGCGTCCGGAGCTCCATATTGGCGAATAAAATTATCGTTGGCGAATACGTTCGTGGAAATAATTGCTTCTACGCGAGTCGCTCCAGCAACGGCAAATGGCCATTGCATAGAAAATGCGCGAGACTCCCCTGAGGCCAGCGTCCGCTGCACGGTGCTGTTTGCGCCAACAATTGTGCCCCGCTGATCATACACAAGTACGATTACGTCGACAGAATCAAATGTGAACTTACTTCGATTCAGCACTGCGGCCTGATACTGAATACTGGCGGATGCTGGCGAGAAAAGCTCATTGCGGACACCGAACTGAATATCCCCTTTCGCGTCGATGGTCAGGGCGCTCCACTGAACGCTACCCTCGTCGATAGCCAACTTCGCGGAAACGCCTACCCCGAGCGGACTTGGAAATGAAAAGAGCAGGTAGCGTGGTTGCGCGGGATTCGCGTATGTCGTGCCTCGTCGTGTCGCAATGATGGCGCCGCTTGCGTCGGAAACGGTGAGCGTATATTCGATTCGCGACGCACCATACAGCGGATTTGAATTATCGATACGCACCAAAACATCCGACCCAGATCCCGCAGACAATATCTGAGCCGGTGCAACCGTCAACGGCAGTACTGGGGCCGCACACAAAACTCCACAGGCAGAGACGCCGCAATCAAGACCGTCTTCAGACCCATTCTGCACACCATCCGTACAGGTCGGTGCAGGAACAACAGCACGGTAGCCGAACCAGAGTAGTGCGCCAAAAACGGCGAGATAGAGACCGCCAATAATACCCTGCTTGAGAAGTCGCGACATATCGCCATTGTAGCGCGTTGCGCGTCGCATCGCAAAGAAAAACGAGACGCTTCACGTCTCGTCACCAAACTGCGGATTGCGACGCTCCAGGATCTCGATAATCTCAGTCCAGTGAGATATATCATCCTCGGCGATAGATAAGTGCGCCTCGACGCACAGAATCTCGCGACTGAGAAATAGGGTAAGGTGCTTTGCCGCATGACGCCCCAAGCCGCGACGAATAGCTTGCAGTGTCGCGCGCTTCGTCGCATAGAGCTTGAAGGATCGCTGCGAAGATTTGAGGAACTCTCGCGCATCACGAATCTCCATATCAAGTATTGGTTTCGTAAACGGCAGCGTCATCCCATCCTCCTCTCCGAAAAGAACTGCTCCCTTCGGTATACCACACTCATCACACAACAAAAACCCCTTGCGGGGTCTTTGAGTTTATGGACTTCGGTAAGGCGGCGACCTACTTTCGCCGAGTAAACGACTATCATGGGCCCTACGAGATTTCACTTCCGTGTTCGAGATGGGAACGGGTGGAGCACTCGTGGCAATGCCACCTTACCGAAAGCCACAACGGCTTCGGAAATTTATTGGTAAATCAATCGCACCTGCCTACGGCAGGTAAACCTGCTATTTGTAGGCGATTTATTATCACTGCATCTGAACTTGATTTTATAAGGGATCTCCGACAACAGTAAGTCGGTTTCAGACATATTAGTAGTGCTCGACTGAGGACATCGCTGCCCTTGCATCTGCACCCTATCAACCTGGTAATCTTCCAGGAGTCTATAAGATCTCATCTTGGGGCCCGTTTCGCGCTTATATGCTTTCAGCGCTTATCGGAACCATACATAGCTACTCAGCCGTGCCCTTGGCAGGACAGCTGATACACCAGCGGTATGTTCATCTCGGTCCTCTCGTACTAGAGACAACCCCCCTCAAATCTTTACGCCCGCACCAGATAAGGACCAACCTGTCTCACGCTAATATTACTTTCTTCTGCTGTTACCAGCAGTATGGACTATACCACCATCCGAAGTGTTCGGATGATCGACGTGTTGCACTATGTTTCCATAATGCCTGGCCATTGAAGCCAAGTCTCTACGGGGTCAATGTACGCTTCTTTCGCTTCTTTGAATAATTCAAATCGCGAAAAGAATCTATCAATTCCAGCAGTGCACGAAAGTCGTTTTCGTTCTCAACTTTCTGCTTTTGCTCAATTATCTTGAGAGTCAGCTCGACTTGTTTGCGCTTGAGCAGAACAAATGGCCTGACAAGGTAGAGGAACTCTTTGATATTTTCGATTTTGTTAATCGTATATTCAAGAATCCCATCATTGCGCTCCCTGATATAACCTAAGTTAATCAAGTCACAAATCTCCTTAAACTTATCGCGGTCTTTCGCTGATTGGAATAGCACTACACTGGGAGCAATCTGAAACTTATAGCGATAATCACTATTAGGCTTCGCTCTCACGTATATACTGCCATCACCATCCAGGAAACCAGCAATATAAGCTCTCTTTACTAACGGAATTGATGTCTTCATACATGACTTCCCTCGGTATTATCCTACCATATGACAGGTTAAATTCCATGGTAGGGCTTCACCGATATGAGTCGATTTATTCGATCTAGATTGCTCTAGAAAGCCGCCGTGTTTTTACTTCCTCGAGTTCAATTTTGACGGTTTGAACCCAGCTCGCGTACCCTTTTAATTGGCGAACAGCCAAACCCTTGGGGCCTTCTTCAGTCCCAGGATAGGGCGAGCCGACATCGAGGTGCCGAACCTTGGCGTCGCTGTGAACGCTCGGCCAAGACTAGCCTGTTATCCCCGGAGTAGCTTTTATCTGTTGATCTTCCGCGCTCCTACGAGCAACGGTCGGTTCACTAGGTCCTGCTTTCGCATCTGCGCGACACATCCGTCTTGCAGTTAAGCTGGCTTGTGCCTTTACACTATCGCTCCGATGTCCATCCGGAGCTAGCCAACCTTGATGAACGCCTCCATTACTTTTT
>CAYUJB010000013.1:0-20665 GCA_964444955.1 uncultured Candidatus Saccharibacteria bacterium | reverse complement strand
GTCTGCTCAAGACTCTCTTGCGATGCTAGATGTGTATATTCCATAGGGAGACAGCATAGCACGAACGCGCGATCGCCCATAGACTCTTGACGAATATAGGAGTACAGTACATATCACGAGTATGCAAAGCATCTCATTCGAAGGTGCGGTCGTTTGTCACCTGTCGAACACACCTCACCCTGAGGGGTTCTAGCGAGTGACCCTCTTTAAGTAGCAACAATAAATCTATCTATCGTTCGGCACGACACAGCATCATGAAAAAAATACATATTGCGGGCACAACGGCGATACTCGCCTTTCTTGCAGTCGGAGCAGTGACGGTTTTTGCAGTCGGACCAACACCCGTCGGACTTGGTCTCGGAGATAGTTTCGCTATAGTCGCGGGATCAACGATTACCAACACTGGAGCGACCCTCATTAATGGTGACCTCGGATTAAGCCCCGGGACATCGGTCACGGGATTTCCACCAGGAACCGTCAATGGTTCAACGCATGTCGCTGATGCACTCGCCGGCCAGGCGCAGACAGCGATGACGACTACCGCCAACGATCTGGGTGGGCGCGCCCCGGTCACTACCGTTCCTTCAGAACTCGGCGGCACTACACGAACACCGGGTATCTACTCGTCGGCGAACGGCTCCCTTGCCATCACCGGGACTCTCACACTCGATGCGCAAGGCGATCCAACGGCAGTCTTTATCTTCACCGCAACATCAACGCTCACTTCAGCCAACAACAGCTCCGTTGTACTTGCCGGTGGAGCGCAGGCATGCAATGTCTTCTGGAATGTTGGTAGCTCTGCGACACTCGGCACAAACTCAAACATGAAAGGTAGTATCATCGCTTTCGCTTCCGTCACCGTTACCACGGGCGCCACAGTCGAAGGACGGATACTCGCACGAACCGGCGCCGTCACGCTCGACACGAACACCGTTACGCGACCGACATGCGCCGCTGTGGCAACGCCGACGCCGACTCCGACGCCGACTCCGACGCCATCACCAACGCTCAGCGCAACGCCGGCTGCCAGCACTACGCCGGTCGCGACTCCAACTCCGAGCCCAACTCCCAGCACTCCGTCGTTTCCAAAGAGTGGGTTTGGTCCTAGCTTCTCCAGGTGAATCTGCGTAAAATAATACTTATCGTTGTGGCTGTGAGCGCATCGCTCACGCTCTATTCCCACGCGCAGCAAGAACTTCACGTGCCACAGTCCGTAGCGCCACAGACCGCAATCCCCGATCAGCTGCGCATTCCACGACTTAATATCAGCGCGCACATCGAAGGGCGTGGACTCTCTCCTGATGGCTCCGTCGACGTGCCGACCGACCCAGCTGTCGTAGCATGGTTCACCGAGAATGCACGCCCCGGAGATGAGGGGAGCGCGGTCATCACCGGTCACTACGGGTGGTACGGCAATGCGCCTGCGGTATTCGACCACCTCAACCAGCTCCGTGTCGGTGATACTATCGCCATCGATACGGTTGACGGCACAACGCTCAACTTCGTTGTCCGTGATCTCAAAACATATGGCGCTGACGACATTGTCCCAAAGGTATTTTCTTCCCTACAAGGCGTGCACCTCAATCTAATTACCTGTTCGGGCGATTGGAACAAAGCACAACAGCAATTCTCACAGCGTCTCGTCGTATTTACCGATCTGATAACAAATTAATATGGACTCATCCTATAATTCAGCAAGCACGAAGCCTCTCTATCGCGGCACCCAGGCGGTTTGGTACGTTCTCGGCATCATTGAGGTGCTCCTAGCTTTTCGGTTCGTACTCAAGCTCATGGGAGCCAATGCGGCAGCTGGCTTTACCAGTTTCATCTATGGCATCAGCGCAGTTTTCGCCGCCCCCTTTCTCACGGTATTTCGCGTCACCAAAGTCGCCGGTAGCACACTCGAGTGGACGACGCTTCTGGCCGGTTTGGTGTATTGGATGATCGCCGTGGGTGTTGTTCGCCTCTTTCTCATGGGCAAAACAGTATCAACTCCTGAAGCCGCTCAGAAGCTCGATGCACAAGACAAATAATATTGTCGGAATCAGCCTGGTCAGCGGCGCCGTGGCGCTGGTGCTTTTCACGCACTTCTGGCCCGTGCCCGCCACGCTCAATCTCGCCATCCCCTTTACCGACCAGGCGCCCACGGGCCGCTGGGATCGCAACGAAGATTGCGAAGAGACGAGCATCACCATGGCCAATGCCTATCTCAATGGCAACCGCGATGACCTGCTCCCGCCGGCGGTAGCAGCAAAGTACATCGCCTCACTCAAACAGTGGGAGGGTGCCAACATCGGCTACAACGCCGACACCGGCGCCTATGCGACCTCGCGCATGGCCGAGGGGACGTTTGGTATCACGGTCCGACAAATCAAAAACTATACCGAGCGAGATCTCAAACGCGCACTCGCCCGACACCATGTCGTGCTGTTGCCAATCGATGCCCGCCAACTCAAGAGCCAGCAGTACACTAATTCTGGACCCACCTATCATATGATTGTCGTCCGCGGCTATACCGAAACTGGCTTTATTATCAATGACCCCGGAACCAGTGCCGGCAATGGCATGGTCTATCCATTTGCAACGCTTCAGAGTGCCGCGGCAGATTGGAACAGCTCGTCACTCGCGATGGACTCAACCATCAAAATAGCGCTCATCTTGTCAAAATAAAACAGCAGGCTACAGAAGCCTGCTGAGCACGACGATCAACACTAACGTCACGGTGCCCGTGACGCGCGGGTAACGCAGTACCGTCCGCCCAATCCACCGACCGATCGCGCGAACCACGCTTCCCGCCAGTCGACCAAGGGCGCGCATGTATCGTCCCGCAAGTCGCGACCCGCCGAACATCCACGCGAGCCCGTAGCCCATGATCACGAGGGCTAGCACCGGCGCCAAAGTCGCTGCTATCATCTCTCTGCCTCCTTGGTGAAGCTGGAATCTTAATTATAGCATACTATCTTGCTATTTGTCAAGCCAGCCAGATCGCGGAGAACATCACCGCGAAGTTGAGCGCCGAGACCACGCACCAGGTGCAGAAAGCGCGCAGAATAAACGCCTGCACATAGGTGAAGTAGAGCGAGAACAGAAATCCGAAGGTGATCACCGCCTGAAGTGGCCAGAACGCCACAAAGCCGCCCACGTACAGCCAGGTAAGCAACAAAATCGTCACGTACATCGCAAACCCCGCCATCGAATTGGGGATGCCTAGCGTCTTTGAGTACGGACTATACTGTACGGTGCGACACCACTCCTTCGGGAAAAAGATGCACGCCACATCTGTGCCTCTGATCTTGTGGTAGATGAGATACAGCGTATCCGCTACCCCGACGAGCGCACACACGTACAAGAGGGTTGTGTTGTTCATATCTGCATCATCCTCCCCCGTAGCTACGAGTTATGCACTCAGGGCTCTGAAAGAAAACCCCCCGCCGAAACGGGGGGGGGGGGCGACTAGAGAATCGAGAGCACGGACGCTAGCATCTCAGCCTGCGGGATGATTGGTCCGCCCAGCTCATCTACCTGCTTGCGAACATCAGAGATCTCATGCTCCGACATCCCCAGGTAGCGAAATCGAGCATAGATGGCTTCCGGCGGTAGATTGTGCAAAGTGCACATTGTCCGCAGGAGCGCTGCCCTCGCCAGAATGGCGAAGCTCGCGTTCGCCTTCGTAGTCCGGTCTGCATACTGCTGCTTCCGTTCAAAGACCTCCACGAGCTGCCTAACCTCGTCATGACTCCGACATGCGCGACCTCCCGAAGCACCCAGGGACTCCAGCGAAAGCGTCGACCGCTTGGTCACTTCATTCCCGCACATCTCGCACTTCACCGTCTGTATTGGCATGTAAATCTCCTTGAGAAGTATATTAACATTTCTAGAACAAATGTCAATGCTTGGTGCCCGAACGACCAACACCCCTTGCGGGGTGTTGGTGTAAGAAATACTCGAGTAATTCTAGTTGTTCACAAGCATCAAGACGCCGATAACGAGCGCTGCGACCGCGCAGATGTTACGGGAGTGCTTGAACGGGAAGAAGTGACTGATACCGAAGACGAGGAAGAATACTACCTCTGCAATCGAAAATAATGACATAGAAAAAATATGAGATTAATTTGTTTGTAGCATCGACCTTTCACTAAGTATACTCTCCCCCAGTAAATCGTGGAGTCCAAAAGTGGATAATTTGCCCTACAGCGTACGGCTGTCGTACGCCCAGTGGAGAACCGCCTGCCGCTGCTTGGCGCGACAGGCAAAATCCCCGACCCTGCAATTTTTCTTAATCTGAGCGATATGGCGCCGCATCGCGATCCATCGTTTGATTTGTCGCTCATCATCCGGACACCGACGTCCCAGGTAGTAGCGACAGTACCACTGGAACCAACCCCGAGGATCTTCCGTGTAGATCCACCCCTTCTGGCGCCACACGGCGAGCGGCTGGCTCGCATTCACACCAAAGAAATTGAGCTTCGGGTCATGTACGTAGGAATCAGGATGCTGCAACTTTGCGCCCCTAAACCACGACGCGGGAAATTCGTCTCTGCAGTCGCGCATATACACTCCCCCGAAAACTCCCAGGGCAAGCATCTGGCGCGGTGTAAGATCAGGAGTGAAACGCGGGTCAAACTGTTTGCCCTCGGGTGCGACACACTCATACTGGTAACTCTTCTGCATGCGATCGGAGACGTGAATAATCTTGTGATGCATGGGCTTAGTATAACAAAAAACTCCGCCGGTGATGGCGGAGCGAGACAGTACGACTAGAACCTGCGAGTACCGATACTGGACGGCATCGGTGCGTTGAAGGTGTCCCCCGTCGGCGAGGGATTATCTTCCTTGCTCTTTTTGAGCTCGGGCTCGGGGAGCTCGACGATCTGAGGGCCCGTGCACTCACGCAGATCGAAGTCCAGCTTGTCGATCGGTGTCTTCGTTTTCGGCGACACGCCTGCCGGCTGGATGGTGACGTGGAAGCAGCCATTGATGTGTCGGACGAACTCGACTGCCATCCCCGTGAACCCACTGGCCTTGGCGGTGACGGTGGTTCTGAGGATTTCAAACGGCACCTCGACCTCCTCGAAATCAGAAGATGTCACCTCCAGGCGCCCTAGTCCCAAAAAGAGCTTCCTGACAGGCCTGCCATCTTCGTCGAGTCCGTACGGCTGGAAGAGGTACTGAACGCGCTGATCCGTGTCCAGGACCCAGTGCGTCAGTGTCCCCTGCAATTGCGTGGCAACGTCCAAGCAGACGGTGCCAAGTTTCAGAACTGTGATTTTCAAGGTTACATCCTTTCATCCTCTCCTCAACCCATTTGAGCAGAGTGCGAGATATACATTAACAAATTCTGATTATTTGTCAAGACTTCCTCGACCGAAGAAAAGCCCCACCAGTCGGTGGAGCTGAACCGATTAGAGGATGATCTCCAGTTCGGAGGGGTCATATGTCGCCCATCCTCCACAATCGTGCCACACATCGTAGCACAACCCGTGTGAATCATGATATCCAAAGACTTCGCCGAGAACACCCCACTTGCGATATTCCTTGGCCTCTTTGGTCCACGAGCTCGCAAGCTCCGGGTTTTCTCGTGTAGTTCTCACTCGAGCACCGGGAGGAATTCCAGGGCACGATTCAACAGACTCACCCCACCCGTGGCTAGGCGTTGACGTCCTCGACATATTCCATACTCCTTGTTGTTGAGGTACTAAAACTGGCGGCACAATACCATGCCACGGCGTGATTGCCTACTGTCGGCGATAGAGTAGAGCGTGTGCGCCCGAAGCGAGCACCGACCAATAGAGTATGAGATAGATTCCCACAAACGGTGGTGGTGGATCTTCTTTCAGGAAATGAACCTGAGGCAACGCCAATGGCCCTATCAAAACTATTTTGAGAGGCAAGATGACGGTCGCGAGTGTGCGCTTCCATGCTAGGGGCGAGTCAACGCCCGTTCTGATGATCGAATCCGGTGGCTTCGGAAATCCACGAGGCCCAGTCGATCCCAGGAGTGTAGTGGTAATGCCGAGAAACAAAAACCCGCACACTATGAATCGCAGTATGAATTGTTTGCGTGAGATGGGCATATACGAAATAGTATCATACAAGACCAAGAAAAAAGCCGACGTTCGTCGGCTCGCTGACGGATCACGAGAAACTAGCTCGTACCATCGCCCTTTCTGGATCTCACGAGAGCAGCGCCATTACATCGTGCAATTTCGTTGTACACCCCCTGCAATTTGGTTAAGGCATTCGACGCCCAGAAGATCGAAATTGCATTTCCATCGTTTTCCGCGATTGCCCGCATAAGAGCCTCATCGACATGACCCAACCATTCCTGGAGATCATGCAATTGCTCGCGCGCATCAATCAATCGTTCCAAAGTTACCTTCTTGCGATCGGTCGCCATAAATATCTCCTTTGTAAACTCCTGGTCAATCAATATCATCTTTACTGCTATGCGTCCAGTCGCAGGCCCGCATTGAGTTGCTGCGTACACGCGCTATACTGTTCGCATGAATCGTGAATCTTTTGAACAACATGAAGCACCTGAGACATTTCCTTCTCTCGAAGAAGTGAAGTCTGCTCTTGCGATTATTTTGGAGGGTAAGGAGTCCAAAGAGCTCCGCCAACGGAGCGACGCCCAGGGAGTGCAGCTCTATGAAGTCGAGGTGGCCGCAGCCAATGGAGAGAAGCTGGAGTACAACTTCCAGCGGGCTCAGTACAACTACCAAGATCCCTCACTCCCCTCAACCGCTCGGTTCTCCGCATCAATTCACATGACCATCTATGATGCCGACGGCATACCCTACGATGGACAATGTGTCGCCAATTTTCTCAATGGCACGTGGCAGTATGTCCGGTAAACGACGCCCCCTCCGATAAATCAAGTATTTATTCGGCAATCTCTACCATCACCTCATTGTGGGTCATCCACGGCGGAGTCCACGGAGCGCTGTAGCCAGCGTACGAAGGCAAACCGATCGTCTTGATCCCGTCCCGAGCGAGCAGCGAAAGAAGTCGATCCTCCCTATTCTTCACACGATCAGCGCTTCGCGACCAGGAGAATCGTAGGACTGCCATCTTCTTTGCAGGCACCTTCACGAGCTTCACGCGAGAGTCGTTTGGGGTGGGAAGTGTATCAAGAGTATATTTTTTCGGCATAACAAAAGAAATAGTCCGGGCATCACCCTGGGCGCTCGATAGCACCGGAGCCGTCATGGCAATCTTCTCCGAAACGGACTGTTGCGCGGTAACCGGAGCGGTCATAGCAATACTTTCTTTCTTCACATTCCCCCCCAAAATATATCCGGCGATGATTCTGAAACCTTCGCTGAGCGCTTCGTCGTATGTGCCATTGATACTCGTTTGAGCTTCGATATGCGGCGCGTAGTGCCGTATCTCGTATCCGTCCGATTTCTTGAGTATCGAGTACTCCGCCAGTTCAACGTTCGAAGAAAAATACCCAAAAATAGACCAGACGATGACCATGACGACAATGATCAATAGTATTTTCATACCCCTAGTATACCAAAAAATGGCGGTGACTATAACTAAAACGAGGCCCACATTGGCCTCGTTTTAGTTTATGCTCCGAATTGTAGACCAGATCGGAAAGTATTACCAGATGATGTAAAAGAAAAAGCCGACGGTTAGTCGGCTTTAAATTAGGATTTCACAGATACAACTCTTGTAATTGTATACTGGATGTCGGCAATATTCTTACGGCGTCTTCGAAACCTATCGAGAAAATCACCCTCTAGCCTTCTTTCCATTTCGCGTTTTTCCTCTGGTCTGGTTGGACGTTTTTCTAACATTAATCTTATTTTACCCTTTCTTTTGAAGTCTTGGTTCCAGGTGCTTAGACTTTTTTCAAAATATATATCGAACTCAGGCATAATCACTAACTCCTTGTTTTTAATTCTGCTGAAAACAAAATAGCACCGAATCTTATTCATATCAATAAGTTCGAGCCCTGGCTCGCCTGGTTTATAAGACTAAAACGGGACCCACATGGGTCCCGTTTTAGTTTATGCTCCGAATCGTAGACAAAATCGGAAAGTATTACCAGACGATGTAAAACAAAAAGGAGCTGGTCAGGCTCCTTTCTTTTTGTTTAACGACCACTAAGTTCACAAGTCCGACGGAGCGTTCGCCAATGCTCCGATGTAGCCGGATGCCATAACGAACAGACTGCCCTTATCGAGATCCTTCTCACCGACAAACATCTTGAGCCAGTTCGATCGGGAAGTTGTCTCGTCTGCGAAGATGGTTGCATTCTGAGTGCACCAATCGGCGAGTTCCTCAGCGCTGGCGAACACCGGACTGACGGGGCTGCCCTCACTGCATGTTTCCCAGAGCTGGTAGCCCTTGCCCGCCGGTGGTTCGTACTCCTTCCACTCCTCGTGGAGCTTTCGGATCGCTTCGTTCGGATGAGGGAGTGTCCCTTCGCCGTTGCACACCGAGCACTTGCCGAAGACACCGAGCCGCTTGGCGCGAGCTTCGATCAGAATGCTGCGGTTGATCCCATCATGCCCACCGATTCCGCATTTGTTCGGATTTGCGTTGACCTCTTCGGCAGTCGGGATGTAGCCGTCTTCGCGACGCTTCCAGCCCTCACCTTGCTTCCAGGTGTGGGTGAAGTCCATGAGTCGGTTTTGGTCCACGAGCGCCTGCACTTCATCTTGCGTGATTTTGTCTTTCCACGCATGACTTCTGCCGCCGAAGCTATAGAAGTCGTCGGCTATCTGTCTGGTCGCGGTGTTGTAACCACTTCCGTCACAGAGATTGCAGGTGATTGGGCCGGGGTAAGGATTGATGAACCCCTCCCAGACCTTGTCGAGCGGCCCCTGAAAATCCAGAGGCACGCGCTTCAGTGTTCGATGTCCCATTGTTTCTCCTCCTTCAAGGATTGTAGGGGAAATGCGGCTATGAGGCCGATTTCTGACTAACTGTATTATACCATATTTAATGGCGTAATGTCAAATGGTGCTCCGGAGCCAGGACTCACCGTCGGTCAAAGGGTCGTCAGTCACTCCCCTTTGCCTCACGGCTCCGGCCCTCACGGTATCTTCTTCTGAAGATACATCGCTCCGGGCTTCTCGTCCTGACGCGGCCACGTAGGTGGCCGCTGTAACCGAGAGCAGAAAACAAAACACCCCGCGTTGGGGGTATTTTGTTTTCTGCTCCGCGTCGTAGACGCTGTTAGAACTCATTATCAGTATAACCTAGAACACTTCTTTATCCCAAAGTTATCTGCTGAGTCTATCCTTACCAGTTAAGGCTAGACTTGTACTGTACGTACAATATCCACCGAGTGCCATGCGGATAGTACTCTGCCTTCACATTAGAGGTCGGGATGACACTGCATGTTGACATTCCAGGCTATAGCGCGCCATATCAGGCTATGCAAAATGGGCATACTCTCGTTTTTATTCCTCATTTTGGGTAGTGGGTGTTTCCCATTTCAACTTTTCTCAAACTCGAGGGGCACCCTTACTTAGTTGAGAGAATTCAGCAACATTTTCCCCGTTGAAGGAAATCTATATGCTACCTTGTCCAATCAACCTCTTGCAACGAGGGGTAGGCGACCTTCATTTCATCGTACATGGCTTTAAGAACCAGCTTCGCTTCTTCCTTGTTTTCACTTGGTACAAGCTCGTAACTACCGAATATCGTCTGAATATCGCCTATGTAGGTTTGCATACCATTCATCCAGATATTCTTGAGCCTCTCAACAACTCTAATCAGTCTTCTAGGCTCTTCCGCCAGTATGGGTATCATCTCTTCCGTGCCATTTATCCAGTGTTGATAGCTTCCCTCTGATTTAGTTTCGAGGTAATCCCCAAGTGAGTTAATAGCGCTCTCGTATAGCATTACGGCGTCTTGCGGAGCAACTCTTGCTAACTCCTCGAAGATAAGTGCAAGCCTGGACATTGCATTCTTGGAATAGTCGCCCTCGAGGAAAAGCGGTAAATACTCCTTTATCGCTTCATAGGGTAATACTTTATCAGTAAGGAGCTTCCAGAGATGCCAGGCAAGCGAGCCGCTCATGGCGTCACCCCCATTCTTTATCTGCTCTTTTAGTAGGGCGACAAACTTTTCCGAATTGAAGGTGCCGCCGTAATACTGCGAATCGTTCTCTCGAAAGAAGGCAAAATAAACGATAAGGGCAGCGAGGTCGTGAAGTACATCGTCATGTTTTGTTTGAAGAAAAAGTTTTAGCATTTCTTCCGCCTCTTCTTCGTTCCAATCTCTATTTCTATTGAATACATGGAGCAGTGCTCGCATTACGCGAGGATAAGAACTATTCGCGCGCACAGCATTAAGCGCAAGCTGCCGAACATATGCCCTTTCCTCATCTTTCCAAGTAAATGGAGATTCATCGATATTTTTCGTTGCGCGCCTATTCCCCCACAACACGCCAAGAACGTCGGATGCCCGGATGCGAATGTATAAGTTGTCCTCTTTCAGATACCTCGACACAATGCTGATGATTTCAGTATAATATTCTGGCTTATTTTTTGCTGCAATTCGCATCATTAACCAGCATAGATGCCCCCTCACCGTTGTAATAACGTTTGCATCTTCTCCGCGTAAAAGCCTAGCGTGATGATTGTGTCGACCCTCTGGGTCGTCAGCATCATTTGCTCCGCTTGTATTTGGGTTAGGGTCGTTTTGGAGCTCTCGGACAATCCACATGGCATCTTCGATTGAGCCCTTCGCAATCAATTCCTCACCGTACGAAGCAAGATTTTCCTTTGCTCCATTATCAGCGAGCCAATCTATATTACCAGCCAGAGTGGCAACTTCTTTGATGTACTCGAAAGCTTCTGATTTCTTTTCTCCAAGCTGATAGCGCGCATACTGCAACATCAGCTTAAGGGAGGCTGAATCACTGGGGAGCTGCTTGTTCTGTATGGCTTCAGTGACTGCTCGGTCATATACCAAAACAAATTGCCCCTCTCTTGGTTCAAAGAATATCTTGTCTACATTTTGAAGCTGAGAATAATCAAAGCCAGAGAGCACACGGATTGCATCCGCCCCATCTACGAACATTGCCCAGCTTACCACCAGTAAAATTCTCTCGTGGTCAGAAATTGCAACTTGCTGGTTTTTCTTGGGCAGTTTACTAGAGAATACAGTCGCCACAGTTCCTCGTGGGTCAATACTTCTTGCTCCAGAATGATACGAGAAGATAATAGTGTCTAGGTCGCTAATTCTCTTAAGCTCAAAGCCTGCATGCTCGAATTTTTCAGCCTCGCCGCTATTCCTGGCTGCCTCCTCTATCTCACCCGCAAGGCGGGAAGAGTGCGCAGATATCTCCCTCTTTTTTATTACAAACTCTGGGGTGGAGATGAGATATCCCCTTAGACCCCGATTCAATAGTTCCTGTTTCAGCTCTTGGATGAAGGACCCGAAGACCTTTTGCCTCGCTAAATCCTCGCCGCTTTCTATCAAACGGAAAAGCTCAACCGCAATTTTTGTGCCGTCTTGGGATTGGAGCTGGTAATCGAAGTTCTCATGAGTGACGGGATTCACCTCTACATCTCGTCTTGTTATTGCAAGAACCGTATCACGTTCTTGTCCCAAAAAACTTCGGAATCGCTCGATAGCCTCCTCTTCTGATTGTTCTTTTGCTTTAGCCATTACTGTTTGGATTTTCCCCTACCCCTCCCCTCCCTGAAAGAGTCGCTATGCCTTGGACTCGACCCTCCACTAGGTAATCGGGTTCGCTTGTATATCTACATCCCTATGCGTATCGGTTTTGAACATCTAGCTCAAGTATCTTTTCTACTTTTTTTCCACTTCGCATACCAGTACAAGAAATTGTGACTATTATTTTCTTATCTACGCTAGTGTTTGGAATATTTATGGCATAAACTCGTGCTCCTGCAGGCAGCATATTAAGAGAGCGTGGCGAGGCTTTAACAAGATAGTCTGTCACATCGTTAAATTGTTCGCAGACTCTTTCTTGAACTCCTTCTGGTTGTATCCAGCTTAAATGAACTCGAAAATCTTCCAGGTCATCATCCCCGTTATTATAAATCTCTAAAACTGAGTAACCATCTTTTGTGGCGGTATAGGCTTTTACGTCTGCGCGTGGCGCGTCGGGTTCTACGAAATTGAGTGCACTTTTGGTTACCTGTACAGCTTCGCCCGTTTTTAACTCAAGAGTCGCTCTGATGGATTTTATTAGGTCGTGTGGAGATTTATCCTTGGGGTCAACACGTATTTCTCCGGTGCCCCCATCTAGTATTAAATGGGTATGGTCCCCCGAACCCTTCTCTGTGATAAATATATGCTGGTCTTCACCATCAACGACGGACTTGATATGAACGTTCTCGCTAGAAAGTTCGGATTTTATTTTTCTTCCTTCTTTGAACTCTTCTAGTAAATTTATCCAACCATTGAGCTGCTCCGCCTCATGCTCAGCGACAAAACCATCTCTCGTCTGCATCGTCCAAAGAGTTACGGCGCTCAACTTTTCTGCTTTACGCTTGAAGATTTCATTAGTAAACAATCCCGTTGCTTCTTTAGCGAGTCGAAACGCTTCTACCTTTTCAGGCGCCTTGGCAAGTCCTTGTCGCATTAAATCCTGGATTCGACGAATCTCCTTGAGCACCTCATCAATTTTTTCATAGACCGTGGGCATGTTTTGTGGATAACCGTTCTTATACTTATGTATACCTTGGATAGCTCTGCATATCCCGCTTATAGTATGGGTTTTATTGACCTAAATCAACTACGCTTGCTACAATTAGAGTAATCAGTTGCATAGTCGTCGAGAGAAAACGACGTCTTCATCTCAATCGTAACTGCCCACTAAAATCGTATCCGACCTTCTGTGATAGAGCAGAGCGTTCTGCAAACTATCCAGGAGTTGTATTCGATTTTACGGGCAGTTTTTCTTGCCCGTTAATCGGCGGTAATCTCCATTGGCACAATGCGCACAAGCCCCTTATCGGCTTTGCGGGTCGCCATGCCAATGGAAACCTGCCAAGCCAATAGCGGGCTTTTATGTTGAGCGCAGAAGCATTAAAGAAATTCCAAGAGATTTGGAGAGCCGAAAAAGGCGTTGAGCTTTCGGACTCCCAAGCTACAGAGGTAGCTATACAGCTTTTGACGATTTTTGATGCTATCTACCGCCCAATCAAAAGAGACTGGTTGGAGGAAAATAACAATGACTCTACAACAAAAACCGAGACCCTATAACACGCTTCCGAGATTTATCGCTGAAGATTACTTAGATAAAAAACTGACTCGTAATGAGTACATTTTGTGCGTTTGGCTGCGCTCACTAGCAGACCCCTATGGAGTAACCACGACGAGTGCTACAGCCCTTAGAGATGACATGTTCCCGAGCGTTGAAGTAAACACAGTTGAGAAAATCCTCTTGTCACTACGAAAGAAAGCATATGTAGCCTTTCCGAACCATCGGGGACGTAGAGGTTCGGTAAGAGTGCAGTCAGATGAATGGCTAATACGGGGCAGGGGTATTAAGAGAATCGCAATAAATGACCCACCGATACAGGGCGATGCCAAGTCCTCAATGATAGAAGAACGACATACCGAACCAAGTCATAACTTAGAGGGTCAAAATCAGAGCTTCGTTGAGCAAAAAAGCCGGATGACCTCAAGGATTTCGGTGGGCAGTAAGTACGACAGATTCACAGGTCACCATAACGAACACGACAATGAACAAGAGCAGGAAAAGAATATGTCTGCATCATTTAAGGGAACGTTAACGAGAGACTTTATCCACAGAAACAACGAAGAAAAGCGGTGCAAAGAAATTGCCATTGCCCTCGGAGAAGACCATATGAACTGGTTCTTGAGCATACTACGAACAGACAGGGGGTTCTGGTTCATCGAGAAAGCCTGGGAAGTCTACGAAGAAGACCAGCGCAATGGTAAGCGCATTGTGGATGCGCCAGCGTACTTTCAGGGAGTCGTCAAAAAGATGAGAACGAGTTCTTGAGGTCTTATCTTCATAGCTTGGCATGTTCTGTTATGGTGATACACTTATTGTGCTGCCTACTGTTCATGATTAGCCGAAGTCTAACTGCTTTGCGACCCCAAACGGGGCGGTTAGACCTCCACAAAGCAGGACTTCGGTTCTGTGAACAGTGGGCAGCAGGTTCTAGCCGCCCCTTTTGTTTTGGATAAATACTAAAATATGAACAACGAACAATCACCGACTAAAGGCACTATTGGTGACACCAAATACATGCTATCTGCAATTTTGTATGGTTTCTTTATTGTGCAGGTCATTATTATGATGTTGAGTTGGATAGTACCTGCACCATCGGAAATTTATGAACATTTAGAGGGCATGTCCTATTTTTACCCCCCGTACCGCATCCCCCTCGTCTTTTCGTGGATAGTCGCAGCAGCATTGTTACACCTCTACCTAAACTATCACCATCGAAAGTCAGTAGGCGAAGAGAAGCTAATAGAACCAAACCCTACTCAAGACAGGGGCATGCAGGATTCGTCGGAGGAAACGGGCAAGAAAAGGCTTGTAGCTATGATAAACACCAAGGGCAAAACGCCTCAACAAGTAGGACGGGAGGGTTGGAGGGCGTTCAGGAAATACGAGCGGGTCAAGGCGCAGGTTGAATCTAAAGATGATGGTAAACGATAATCAAAAAATTAAATATTTTATCTACGCTCGTAAGTCGAGCGAGACAGAAGACCGACAGGTTGCGTCCATTGATGCGCAGATTGATGAACTTACTAAACTTGCTCGTGAATCAAACCTTGAAGTGGTTGGGGTTCTTTCCGAAGCACAATCTGCAAAAGCTCCTGGGCGTCCAATCTTTAGTGATATGGTTCGTCGAGTACACGCCCACGAAGCACAGGGAATAATTTGCTGGAAACTCGACCGACTTGCCCGTAACCCCGTAGACGGCGGGACTATTAGTTGGATGCTACAGCAAGGCGCTCTACTGCATATTCAGACCTACGAGCGCAGCTACTACCCTACGGACAACGTCCTGATGATGAGTGTTGAGTTTGGTATGGCAAACCAATTTGTGCGAGACCTTTCGCTCAATGTGAAGCGTGGCTTAAGAAAGAAGGTCGGCGATGGGTGGCTTCCTGGCATTGCTCCTGCTGGATACCTGAATACACCGAATCTTGAGAAGGGTTATAAAATTATCGTCGAAGACCCCGAGCGATTTACGCTCGTGCGAAGAATGTGGGACTTAATACTTACGGAAAACTATACAGCCCCTCGCATCTGGAAAATGGCGAATAAAGAATGGGGCTATCGCACAGTGCAAAGAAGACGCGAGGGCGGGAAACCGATGTCTCGCAGTGCCATCTACAAGATTTTCACAAGTCCTTTCTACTATGGCTACTTTGAATACCCCGCTGGTAGCGGGAATTGGGTCAAGGGAGAACACAAGCCGATGATTACTGAAGAAGAGTACGAACGCGTACAATCCATCTTGGGCAGGAAGGGCAAGCCAGCTCCAAAGCGACATCTGTTTGCTTTTACAGGCTTGATGAAGTGCGGCAGCTGTCAATCTAGTATCACAGCGGAAACCAAGACGAAGCGTCAGAAGAATGGCAACGTCCACACTTATATTTACTACCACTGCACTAAAAAGAAGAATCCCGACTGTCTTGAGAGGTCTATCGAAGTAAAGAGACTAGAGGCGCAAGTAGATGGTGCCCTCAAAGGCATATCAATTTCTGATGAGTTCAAGAATTGGGCAATCAAACATCTCCATGAAATTAGAACGGGAGAGGCAGTTACCCAACAAATCTCTCTGCAAAATAAACAGAAAGAGCTGGCAGTCACCACTGAACAACTTAGCTCGTTGTTACTGAAATATGTATCAAGTCAGAATGCCTGTGAACAGCTCATTGCCGAGGGCGAATATCAATCTTTGAGGAGTAGCCTCTTAAAGCGTAAAGAATCGCTTGAGGGTGCCCTACAGAGCCACAGCAAGCAATTTGAACAGTGGGTTGAGTTGAGCGAGCGGACGTTTAACTTTGCCTGTTATGCTCGCGTATGGTTCCAAAAAGGAGATGTAGATGCCAAGAGAGCCATCCTTGCCTGTCTTAGCTCGAACCTCATCATAGAGGACGGAAAAGTGAGGATTCAGTTACGTCCTACGTTTGAAGCAATCTCCGAGAGTATCTCTCAAGTAGGACTAATAGGTGCCTCCGCTCGAACCTCTCAAAACGTAGACATACAAAGACAAAACGACACTTTCGTGCCGTTAAGTCCTTCTTTGCTCCGGAGCCAGGACTCGAACCTGGAACCTTGTCGTTACACGACTTCCAATACTCGTCGCATTGGCGTGGACTATATCTTGCCCGGGAATGATAAGTTCTGACGGGCCCTCGGTATCTAGTCTCTACGGCGCCCCCGCAACGTGCGGGGTTCCCACGGTATTACCCTTCTTGAGAAGAATAGGGCTTCACCGTTATCCCGAGGAGTTCATCTCGATGTTACCACCGAGAGCTGCGATGAAGTTCACAGCGACCTGCTCTACCATTGAGCTACTCCGGAATGTCTATTGTTAACTATCTGATCCGGGCTCAATGGTATCAGTTGCACTGCTCTCCCGGGGCGATCATTATTGATGCCTTCGGCTTCGCTAGTGAAATCGCCCGTCTATCGTAATAGCATTACGATAGACCCATTGAGCTACTCCGGAATTTACTATATAACTACTGGACTGCGAGTTAGAGCATACCGCAGAAATGTCGTTCTTTCAAGGGAGGCGCCATGGCGCAAATCATTGTCTATACGGGTCCAATGTTTGGTGGCAAGAGCCTCCGACTTATTGATCGCATCATGCGGGCCGAGTACCAGGAGCAAAAGGTTCTGGCAGTCAGGCCGCCCGACGGACGCGACAACACATCGTTCATTCAGGCACGACGCGTCATCAAGGGCGTGTCTCACAATTCAATCCGCTACCCCGCTCGCATTGTGAGTACACGAGAGGAATTCCGAGACGCGTGGTCGGATGCATCTGTTTCCTTTCTGGCAATCGATGAAGCGCAGTTTTTCCCGGAGTGGATAATTACTGAGCTCGCGCATGCACTCGACGAGCGAAGTGATGAACATTTCACCATAGCAGTGGCCGGCCTAAATATGGATTTCGCGCAACAGCCATTTGGCCCCATGCCCAAAATTCTATCTATGGCGGCAAAGATACGGGTATGCCCTGGGGTGTGCATGCAGTGCCGCGGCCGCTTCGGTAAAGGACTCTACACTCAACGCATCAGAGGTGGCACCCAACAACGTCAGCCTGGCGACATCAGCGACTACGAAGTGCGGTGCGGCGTCTGCCATACCATCTTCTCTGAGTAATCCACGGCCTCTTCGGAGGCCGTTATTTTTTGGTGGTATACTAGTAGAAATGGCACGACGACGTCTCCATCACCGACTCTCCTATTTCACTTCCAGCTTCGCCACCATCATCGGCGTAGTACTCGTCTGGCGTGGCGTCTGGTATGCCGTAGATTGGATCGAACGACAAATCTTCCCCCAGGAGCATTGGCTTACCTTGCCCATTGGAGTCCTTCTCGGATTTATTATTCTGTATTTCCCCGACCGCAGTCTCGACGAGCTGCGCAAACTCTAGATTGCGCCGCTAGTAGTTTTTGAGCTTCTCGACGTTCGTGTGCTGACGAATCTTGTCGAGTGCTTTTGCTTCGATTTGGCGGATGCGTTCGCGGGTGACCGAAAATACGCGACCCACTTCTTCAAGGGTGTGCGTTACGCCATCGGTGAGACCGAATCGCATATCCAGAATCTTCTGCTCACGTGGCGTGAGGTCGTTGACGATTTCGGTGATGTACTGCTTGAGGATCTTTCGCTGGGCTGATACAGCTGGAGAGATCGTATCCTCGTCGGGGACAAAGTTGGCCAACGATGAATCGTCATCTTCGTCACCCACCGGCGCCTCAAGCGAGACGGTGTCCTGCGAGATCTTGATGATGTGACGAATCTTGTCGACTTCGATACCCATTTCAGCTGCGGTCTCTTCGGGAAGCGGGTCGCGACCAAGATCTTGCACGAGGCGGCGCACCACCTGCTGATACTTGTTGATGGTCTCCACCATGTGCACAGGAATACGAATGGTACGCCCCTGGTCGGCAAGCGCGCGCGTGATTGCCTGGCGAATCCACCAGGTTGCATAGGTCGAAAACTTAAACCCTTTGTGGTAATCAAATTTCTCGACGGCCTTAAACAGTCCGATGTTTCCCTCTTGGATGAGGTCGAGGAGCGAGAGGTTGGCGGAGCGGCCAACATACTTTTTGGCAATGGATACTACCAAGCGCAAGTTGGAAACGGCGAGCTTGGAGCGTGCGGCATCGTCGCCATGCTCGATGCGCTTGGCAAGATCAATCTCCTCTTCGCCCGATAGGAGCGGATAACGACCAATCTCTTTGAGGTACATCTGCACATTGTCGGATGCAGAATCGTCAAATTCGGTTTCAATGCGCTTCTTCTCTTCGTATACCTTTGCTTCTTTGGTATCGAAGACGCGGCTAGACTCAATGACCTGAATACTCAAGCCCTCGAGCCGCTCGTAGAGCGTTTCCAAACCGACGATATCTTTTTCGATATTGGGAAACATTGCCAGCATTTCTGCGTGCGTCACAAAGCCACGCGCGCGTCCCTTCTCGATGAGTGATTGGACCGCTGATTCTGAGATGACCGGCGTCTTGGGCGCGCGCGGAGCAGATGCCTTGCGAGCTGGTTTTTTGCTAGCGCGACTCTTTTTGACTGCTTTCTTTTTGGGTCGCACCAAACGCGCCGGCTTGCGGGTCGGTTTTTTGATAACTTTCTTTTTCTTTGCAACGGAGCGCTTCTTCGCTGCTGACTTCTTTCGCTTCAGTGGTTTCTTCGATTTCTTCATGTGGTGGTTTGAGTTTGCTGCAGCTGATTGAGTTGTGTGGAGTAGTCTTGAAATTTTCCCAAAAGCTCGGAGAGTCGCACAGTATCGTTGCCGGCTTCTGCTTGGCGTATATCGCGCTCGACTTCGGTACGAAGTTTTTTGAGCTGCTGCATCCGCAGGTGTGTCACGAGCGTAGCCATGTGTGCGTGTAGCTGTACGTCAGTGTACTCAGTCCACAGCTCGGCAGAACGCATCACGGCTACATCAATGAGGTGGCGATGCTCACCCTCATACGTCGGCGCCAGGAGTGCAGGGTCTGCGACAACAGCTGCAACGCGTGGATCTAGCTGGGGCGCATATTCGGCAAGCTGCGGCGCAAGCGTTGGTTGACGCACGAGAAGTGCCAATAGCTCCTGCCCGGTGATATCAAGAGGCGGCAGCGGCGCCACTGGCTTTGCAAATTCATTGGGAACCTCGGTTTGCTCGTTGGCTGAGATATCGTCTTTGACCGCAGCTACATCTGCAGCAACTGCTGCGGCGTCACTTCTCAGGAGCGCTGCAATCTGCCCAATCCAGTGTCCCTGTTCAACGCGACTGGAGAGTCGCCGGATGAGTGGGCCCATAGATGCAATAATGCCCTTCTTTATATCTGGCGACGACGGATCAAATGTCGAAAGCGCCTCCTGATAGTAATACTGCAGCGCTGGCGTCGCGGTGGCAACAACCTCATTCCACTTCGCTCCATACTTGTGTATGTAGTCGGCGGGGTCTTTGCACTCAGGGTCCTGTATGGTCAGGATGCGGACTGCAAAGTTCTGCGCCAGTGCCAAGCCGATGCCACGACGCGTGGCGATCTTGCCGGCCTGGTCAGCATCGAAGCACATGGCAAGGTTGGTGCTGTAGCGACCAAGAATCTTGAGCTGGTGCGGTGTGAGCGCGGTGCCTGAAGTTGCCACGACATTCTGGGTGCCTGCTTGCCATGACATGATGGCATCGACATTGCCCTCGACGAGTAAGCACGAATCATTCGAGCGAATTGCGGTCTTGGCTTTATCCAGACCAAAAAGGATGTGCCCTTTGTCGTAGATGGCAGTCTGCGGAGTGTTCACGTACTTTGCTAATGGCTGGCCATCGACGGCGACCTCAGCCCCAAAGACGCGCCCCGTGAATCCCACCACCTGCCCGTTGGCATCGCAGATAGGAAACATGATTCGGCTTCGGAATCGATCATAGGGTCTTCCTTGTTTATCGATTGCCATGCCAGCACCTACAATCATCGGCGCGGCAATCGCTTGATCCAGCAAAAATCCCGTAAGTGCCTGCCAATCATTTGGTGCCCATCCGATACGCCATGTGCGAATGGTATCATCGGTGAGTCCGCGCTCGCGAAGATACGCGAGCGCACGCGCCCCTGCGGTACTGTGCCAGAGCTGCTTCTCAAAAAACTTCGTCGCAAGCTCAGTGACCGCCAAAAGCTCAGCGCGCTGGCTCTTGGCTTGATGGTCTCCGGGACGGCGCTCTTGCATCTGAACGCCTGCGCGCGCGGCAAGAATCCGGAGCGCTTCAACAAAGTCGATGCCTTCGAGTTCTTGGACGAACGAAAACATATCCCCGCCACGGTTGCATCCGAAGCAGTGCCAGGATTGTCGTTCAGGAGAAATGTGAAAGGACGGAGTCTTCTCGTTATGAAACGGACAGCGGGCCTTATAATTTCGGCCAGCTTTGGTTACCTTTAGATACCCGGAGATGATATCAACGATATCGAGGCGAGACTTGATTTGTTCGACGGTATCGCTCATAGGAGTATG
>CAYUJB010000012.1:0-21348 GCA_964444955.1 uncultured Candidatus Saccharibacteria bacterium | reverse complement strand
CGCAAAATCGCCCGCGTCCGCCTTTCCAATGGTATGGAAGTCACCGCCTACATCCCGGGCATCGGCCACAACCTCCAGGAGCACTCCGTGGTCATCATTCGTGGTGGTCGCGTCAAAGATTTGCCAGGTGTGCGTTACCATATTGTTCGTGGCAAGCTCGATGCCGCTGGTGTCGATGGCCGCAAGCAAGAGCGTTCCAAGTACGGTGTAAAGAAGCCAAAGGCAACCAAGTGATAGATGACAACTGATAAATGTAAAATTAAAGTCGGCGAATTCAGCCATTTGTCACTTATAACTTTTCATTTGTAATTTCTTCAACCAATGCGTCGCCCCATCCCTCTCAAAAAGAAGCATATCCTCGAACCCGACCAACGCTATTCGAGTATTTTAGTGACCAAACTCATCAACCAGATCATGAAGGATGGCAAGCGCAGCATCGCCTGCCACATCGTCTACGGCGCCCTCGATGCCGCAGCCGCTACCCTCAAGAAGCCCGCACTCGAAATTCTCGATGCTGCCATCACCAACACCGGTCCTACCATGGAGCTCAAGAGTCGCCGCGTCGGTGGTTCCAACTACCAAGTGCCTATCGAAGTTCGCCCCGAGCGCCGCGTGCAGCTCTCGCTGCGCTGGATGATTGATTCCGCTCGCTCTGGCAAAGGCCGCGCGATGGAAGCCAAGCTCGCCGAAGAGTTCGTCAACGCATTCAATAACACCGGCAATGCAGTGAAGAAGAAAGCGGATGTCCACCGCATGGCGGACGCCAACCGAGCATTTGCTCACTTCGCTTGGTAACCACCCCCACGTCCTTTTTTCATGGCAGATTACCCAATTGAAAAGATTCGCAACATCGGTGTCATCGCGCACATCGATGCAGGCAAAACCACCACCTCCGAGCGCATTTTGTATTACACGGGTATCAGTCACAAAATCGGCGAGGTGCACGAAGGGGACACCGTCATGGATTGGATGGAGCAGGAGCGCGAGCGCGGTATCACCATCACCGCTGCTGCCACGACTGCCTATTGGACGCCATCAGACTCCGTCGACAAAGAGGCCGACAAAGTTCGCCTCAACATCATTGATACACCGGGACACATCGACTTTACCATTGAGGTAAAGCGCTCCCTTCGCGTGCTCGACGGTGCGGTGGTTGTTTTCGACGGTGTTGCTGGTGTGGAGCCACAGTCGCTTACCAACTGGCGCTACGCTGACGACTACAACGTTCCTCGTATTTGTTTCATCAACAAGCTCGACCGTCTTGGTGCGAGTTTTGATCGTTCCTACCAGAGCATCCTCGAGCAGCTCTCGCCCAACGCCATCCGTTTCCAAATTCCCGACGGCCACGAAGACAAGTTTGTCGGCGTGGTTGATTTGCTTACCATGGAGTACGTCACCTTCGAGGGAGAGCGTGGCGAAAAAATCATCAAGTCCAAAGACATCCCCGCACACCTAGCCGCCGATGCCAAGAAATTCCGCAGCGAGCTCGTCGAAAAACTCGTCGAACACGATGACGTCATCATGGCATCGTACCTGGAAGGCAACGAGCCTGACTTAGCAACGCTCCGCAAGCTCGCCCGCAAAGCAACCTGCGCAGGTCTCATCTATCCCGTCGTCACCGGCTCAGCTCTCAAAAACAAGGGCGTCCAGCTCGTGCTCGATGCCGTTGCCTACTACCTCCCTGCGCCTACCGACATCGCCGCCATCAAGGGCGTCGATCAGGCCACGGGTGTTGAGATGGAAGTGCACCCCGACGAGAATGAGCCGTTCCGCGCACTCGCATTCAAAACCGCCACCGATCCGTATGTGGGTTCGCTCACGTTCTTCCGCGTCTACTCGGGCAAGCTCATCGCCGGCTCCTATGTGCTCAATGCACGCACTGGCCAGCAGGAGCGTATCGCGCGTATCGTGCGACTGCACGCCAACGAGCGCCAAGAAATCAAAGAAATTTCCGCTGGCAACATCGCCGCGACCGTCGGTATGAAAGACACCAAGACAGGGGACACCCTCTGTGACCCCGAGCATCCCGTCATCCTCGAAGGTATCGATATTCCTGAGTCCGTTATCTCCCTGCGCATCGAGCCCAAGACCAAAGCAGACCAAGAAAAGATGGGTGTTGCACTCCGCAAGCTTTCCGACGAAGATCCAACCCTCCGCGTGGGTACCGACCCCGAAACGGGCCAGGTCATCATCAAGGGTATGGGTGAGTTGCACCTCGAGATCATCGTCGACCGCATGCGTCGCGAGTTTACCGTCGATGCCACCACGGGCCGCCCGCAGGTTGCCTACAAAGAAGCCGTCACCCAAAATGCACAAGCCGAAGGCAAGTACATCAAGCAAACCGGTGGTCGCGGACAGTACGGACACTGCTGGTTGCGTGTTGAGCCGCTCGAGCGTGGCAAAGGATTTGAATTTGAAGACGAAGTCAAAGGTGGTGCAATTCCCCGCGAGTTTATTCCCGCCGTCGAAAAGGGTGTCCGCGAGGCCCTCGACAAAGGTGTTATCGCCGGCTTCCCGCTCGTCGACCTCAAGGTCACCGTCTACGATGGTTCGTACCACGACGTTGACTCTTCAGAAATTGCGTTCAAAGTTGCTGCAAGCATGGCACTCCAAGAAGCAGTCCGTCGCGCCAAGCCCGTGATCCTTGAGCCAATCATGAAAGTCGAAGTCACCGTTCCCGACAACTACCTGGGTGCCGCAACAGGTGACCTGAACTCTCGCCGTGGTCAGATCTTGAATGTGAACGATCGCGGTTCGCTGGGTCTCAAGGTTATCGACGCACGCGTGCCACTGTCAGAAATGTTCGGCTACGCCACCGCGATGCGTTCGTTCTCCCAGGGCCGCGCCAACTTCTCCATGACCTATTCCCACTACGATCCGGTACCATCCAACGTTATGGCAGCAATTCAAGAAGGTAAAAAGTAATGACAAATGATAAGTTACAAATGATAAGTTGTCATGCATTAGTAATTATTAATTATCCGTTATCAATTATCTGAAACAGATGGATACCAAACAGATACGACAATTATTGCAGGAGAACACGGCGGTTGTGCTGGTCGAGGAGGGGCACACACCACTGATTGTTAAAGAGCTGCGGACGACCGAAGCACCGCAGGAAGTACCAATATCAGCGCGGTGGCCGAAGAGCCGGCCTCCCGCACCGGCCACACAGGATGCAGTGCTCGAGCGACTCAACAATGAGATCCTCGCACTCAAAGAGCAGATAGCGCTCGAGGAGTCCCAAGCCCAGCTGGGAGGGAAGTAAGCAGAATTGACTTTCTAAAGTAAATCGTATAGAATAATTTCACCTAACGTATGCGATACCGCCAGACCACTGGAGCACACAGGGCAACACTGGTCTGGTGATTAACAGGCGTATCGCGTAACCAAACACCACTATGGCAGAAGCATTCGATCGTAGTAAACCACACGTCAACATTGGCACCATCGGCCACGTTGACCACGGCAAAACCACGCTTACCGCGTCCATTTTGCACGTATTAGATATGCTCAAGGGCGAGGGCTACGGAGCTCGCGTTGAGGGCGTCGATGGTATCGACAACGCACCTGAAGAAAAGGCACGTGGTATCACCATTGCACTCCACCACTCGGAGTACTGGACCCCCAACCGTCACTACGCACACATTGATGCGCCAGGACACGCCGACTATATCAAGAACATGATCACGGGAGCCGCCCAGATGGACGGAGCAATCTTGGTCGTCGCCGCCACCGATGGTGCGATGCCTCAGACCCGCGAGCACATTCTCTTGGCACGTCAGGTTGGTGTTCCCTACATCATTGTCTTCCTCAACAAGGTAGACATGGTAGATGACAAGGAAATGATCGACCTCGTCGAGGAAGAGCTCAAAGAGCTTCTCAAGAAGAACGGCTTCAACGATTCCCCAGTTATCCGCGGTTCCGGTCTCAAGGCACTCCAGGCCACTTCCATGGACGATGAGTACGCCAAGGCAGTTAAGACGCTCATCGACACCTGCGACACCTACATCCAGGAGCCCAAGCGCGAAATCGACTTGCCGTTCCTCATGCCCGTCGAAGATATCTTCTCCATCGAAGGTCGTGGCACCGTCGTCACCGGCCGTATCGAGCGCGGTATCGCCAAGCTCAACGATGAAATCGAAATCGTCGGTATCCGCCCAACCCAGAAGACCGTCATCACGGGTATCGAAATGTTCAACAAGTCCCTCAACGAAGGTATGGCAGGCGACAACGCCGGTATCCTCATCCGCGGACTCAAGAAAGAAGATGTCGAGCGTGGTCAGGTGCTCGCCAAAGCTGGCAGTATCACGCCGCACACCGAGTTCGAGGCAGAAATCTATGTGCTTACCAAAGAAGAGGGTGGACGTCACACGCCGTTCTTCAAGGGCTACAAGCCACAGTTCTACTTCCGCACGACTGATGTGACCGGAGAAGTCTTCCTCCCCGAGGGAGCTGAGATGGTCATGCCTGGCGACACCGTTACCGTCAAAGTCACGTTGATTGCTCCTATCGCTATGCAGGAGAAGCAGCGCTTCGCTATCCGCGAAGGTGGCAAGACTGTCGGCGCAGGTGCAGTCACGAAAGTTATCAAATAATCACGACTATCCTCGCTCTTTGCTATGCATCCGGTTAGAAATCAAAAAGAAATAAAGAATAACGAAATGCACGAACATGCGTCTGTCCTCTCGTTTGGACACAACGTATTGCTCGTTGATTTCTAACGGGTCATGGCCAAGAAAGCTGAAAAAACCGAGCAACGCATTCGCATCAAGTTGCGTGCGTACGACAGCAAGATTATCGATAAGTCTGCTCGGCAGATTGCCGATACCATCGAACGCTACGGCGGCAAGCCCGTGGGACCTGTCCCATTGCCCACCGAAATCTCCAAGTTCACGGTCAACCGCGCGTCGTTCATCGACAAGCACTCCCGCGAACAGTTCGAGATGCGCATTCACAAGCGTCTCATCGATATCTTTGGGCCTACGCCGAAGATTATTGAGTCGCTGACGAATCTGGCTCTCCCAGCAGGTGTCGACATCGAAATCAAGATGTAGTTCTGCGTAGCGCTCGCACGTGCCATAGGCGTGCGCGGCTCGCACTCCGCAGAAGACCGCCACATTCGGCGGTCTTCTGCGTTATCGGCTCCGGTCCTCCTTCGACGTACCACACTGTACGTCTCTGTTTGGTCCTCACCGCTGCCTTGAATCCCATCCGAATGTGGCGGTCGGGGAGCGGGGAATCCGAACGGCTAAGACGGCGATTTTAGCCGTTGGGGGTATTCGACATGTTATATATTTTTCTATATAATAATTTCCACAGTCATTTTGATGTTATGAGTCCATCACCAAAAATTATATCAACCCAGATCTCTGATGCGATTGATTATTCGGAACTTATTCAATCTCACCCTTGGCTTACTGAATTCGGTCGTAAGTATATTCTGAGTCCTGATAGTGACGGCTTCTTGTCCGGTCTTCTAGTGTCTAACTGTTTAGATGGAGAAGTCGTTGGATTCTATGACGGGAAGGTAATGATTTTGAAAGATGGTACAGATTATAGATCATGTACGTTCTTAGATATGGAAATTAACCGAGCCGGAGTGAGTAGTATTGGGAACCATCTCGTTGAGTTCAATCGTGGTATTGCTATTAATAATCACAATTTTAATGAGTGTATCCAGCCGAATATTTTGAGAGGTTTTGATGGTAAAAATGCCTTTCAGCGAAAGTATCCTTTTGGCACCATTCACCTTCTATTGAGTATTTTACAGGAAGGCGGGGTAATTCAAGATTTACCCGAGATAGCTATAAGCCCCTTGTTATTCGCTGACGGAGTAGGAAATAATCTTTTTGGGTACCCAGAGAATTGCATTGATTGGATCAGCTATCTTAAAATTAATCAAAGACAGCATATTCTAAATAAGTTTCTGTGCGAAAATGATCTGAGTTTTTATCAGATCATGCAATATCTCAAAATCTTTTTTGCAATGCGAGATAGGTTTAATGCGGTAGGATATTTTGATGGTGCTAACTTCGTTCCAGGCGGTAATAATAAGAGGACCGGCCATAAAATAAAAATATCCAATGGCCAAGGAGCGCCCATAAATCTAGTCGACAATAGCAATGGTTTATTTGACCTTCATGATCTCGAGGCAAAGCGAGCTCAAGGTTTCATACGTGAAATTGCAAGAATGATGGGCTGGAAGTATTTGGATGAAAAATGGAGCTGGACTGATTTTAAACTCACAATACTTCAAAAGGGGTTATTGTCCGGCGAATCACAAGTTCCTACAATGCGACTTAACAATCAGACATACAAAGCTCTTTTTGAAAGCAACCCATTCTCTCTAGCTATGACGGCCAGTAATAGGATCGAGTACACAATCGAATAGTTATAACATGGAGATTTAATCGAAGAGAGGGCTCGGCACGGTCTTTAGTCGTTTTTTTGCAAGTTCACAGTATTCTTTTGAAATGTCTATTCCTATGTAATTCCGTCCGAGTTTCTTTGCTGCGACAGCAGTAGATCCTGAGCCAAGAAAGGGGTCTAATACTACTCCCTTGGGTGGGCAGAAGCATTGTATAAAGTCGAATGGTATCTTATCAGGGAATGTGGCGGGGTGCTCTCGTTTTAGAGCGTCCTTATCTCCTGCGTTCATATATTCCCATACAGTTCCCCGACACTTTGTGGGATTAATCATGCGTCGTACTGTGGCGGTTGTTGATCCATCAGTTCGTCTGTTTCCACTTCCAGATAATACTAATCCTCCATGTATCGACGGAATTTTGAGCGGCTCTTTATTGAAATATAGTGGCCGATCGCCTTTTAAAAAAATGGGCATATATTCATGATCAACTCGGAAGCGTTTGTTCCACCACGCTCCTTCCGTTCCATATTTGCGATAGATAACAGTTTCGAATAATTTGAATCCAAAAGAGTCGCACCAATCCACGATAGTTCGAAACGAAGTAAGTGATTTCCCGAAGTTCTTCGTTTGATCTTGAATCACCATCGCAGCGACTCCACCACTTTTTAGTACGCGATGTATCTGCTCTCCGGTGGCATGTAGATCCACCTCAAATCCGTGGTAATCTCGAATCTGATCATAAGGCGGAGAAGTAACTACTAGGTCGATTGAATTATCGGAAATCTCGCGCAGAGTTTTAACTGCGTCTCCACAGATAACTTTATTCAGTGGCATGGGATTCATAATTCATTCATCCTACATGAATCATACAAATAGGCTAGTGGATATCTCTGCGCAGTAATTTTCAATAAAATTCGTGATATTTTCGTTATTATTTACACTTGTGCGGTTGCCCTAGATGCGAGTAATATATCTCTATGAACCCACTATCACTTATCATCGGGATTGTTGTTGGGATTGGGATTGGACGGCTGACGGCCAGGAAGGGCATGAGCGCGGCGAATGCAGAGATGGCGCGGAGGAAGGAAGAGGGGAAGCGGAAGATTTTGGAATTGTTTGCGGGCGGGAAAAGCGAAATTGCCAATGATGATGTTCAGCGCTTGCTGGGTGTCTCCGATGCCACTGCCACCAACTATCTCTCCGAGCTCGAATCCTCCGGCCTCATCTCCCAACTCGGCACCACTGGCCACACTGTAACCTATCGCAAAAACTAATAGCAACACGCAAAGACGCCCCTGCATATGCAGGGGCGTCTTTGCGTGGACCCGACGAGATTTGCACTCGTTTCTCTGTGTGTCAAGGACAGGATTTTACTTCATAAACTACGGGCCCGGATCCACGCGCGGAGACAATATCAAAAAGAAAAAAGACCCGCAAGCGCGGGTCCTTTTTCTGACACACAGAGTATAGTCCGTAGTTATACGAAGCTATCCCGTCCTTGGAGTCAGTATAGCATATCCTGGCGCTCTTTGTCTAGAACGCCTGCCTACCGGTGGGCAGGCAACGGCTAAAGCGCCATCTTAGCCGTTCAAAAAATAAGCCCACCAGGAGTGGTGGGCGTGAGGAGTCAGCTGGCTGTCCCTATGAGATTAGCGAACCTGATCAGCGCTTCGACTTCAAAGAGTTCGCTGAGGGGGAATCGCCGGAACTTTTCCATCTGATTGGGATGCAGTCGTGAGGGTCTTCCCACCAGCGCTATACCCGCGTAGACCGAGATGAGCTCGTACGTGAGCGGGCTAGAAGGGTGGGCGACAGATGCGCCGATGCGGAGCCCGCTTTTACGAGCAGCGTCCTGCGCTAACGAGACAAGCTCTTGCTTTCTTGCTTGGCTTTCCATACAAATCTCCTTTCGTAACGAAAACATACCATACCACAGATAAATAAAAAAGCAAAGCTTCGTGCTCGAGCCCTTGCATTAAATTCCATGATATGGTATAGTACTTCTCGAATCAGGTGACGGCGCGTCGGCTGCCATGGCCATGGCGGAGGCGTAAAGACGGGGGCCCAGCAATGCGTGCTGGCCTTGCGCCCCATTATGAACCCTAATACGGTTCGGGGTGGGTAAGCCCATAATTGCTTCCATCTGGTTCACTGAGGTCTCGCGTGCCGTTGCGAGACCTCTTTTTTATTGTCCGGATTCTCGTGTATACTCTGAGTATGTCGCAGGAAATCCCGAGCGGACAATCTCCTGAAGTCAAAAGCTTCGAGAGTGCGAAGTTTGCAGAGCTTTTCGATGAGATTAATAAGGAGGGGCTCGATGTTGAATATCGGAATGCGTACGAAGAAGCAGTGGAGATCGCCAAGAAGCTCGTCGACGCGCGAGCAAAATCTTCGTGGAGCGCATATCGCTTTGAAGACGATATGATGCGCGCATACCCTGATCTCCCACACCCGTTCATTGCTGCGCTTTGCCGATGCGTCGAGGGCTACAATCCTCCGGTCAATATTCCCGATGCCCCTCTCTGGGAGTAGCCATTTCTCTCGTTCGTGGTAGGCTATACGCATGAGGTTCTTTTGAGGAGGCTCTATGACTGAAGAAGTCGGCAACCAGGTTGCGCCCGAAGGGTCGGTCTGGGTCTGCATCGCAGACGGCAAGCGGTCACGCGACAAGTACGGCCAACAACCTATTAGTCCCGGGTGGGATGCGTCATGTGTGGTCAACGCCATGCTCTGCAGCGAAAAATCGCTCGTGATGGATAGTCGCGGTAGGGTACTCAGTATCAAACTCGACGGCTCCCGATAATTCGGGAGCTTTTTCTTTTTGTATAAAGAACTCCCCGACGCGACGGCGTCGGGGAGTGCCGGAGCTTACGCTCCGTTGGGCGATTCTGTGCGTACGTTGTCTCGTACGCCGTTCTTCGGATTCGTGAGGTGCGCAACGAACCTCAAATTTTCTTTGATGACTACGCCGTGTGGCGAATGTGCGATTTGTTTTGTTTCTTCGAACAGTTGCAGAGCGCTAGCGGCGTTCTTAAAGATTACTCGCGTATCGCAGTCATGAAGGGTTGTCGACAGCTTATGGCCGACATCTTTGACGAGATTCGCCGGATGCCCGTGTCGCACGTCGCTTGCGATTAGTTCATCGAGCGAAAAGTCGACACGGTTCATTCCTTTGGTCACCAGCACCCCCACGAACATTGGGCAGATAGAAGCGCGTCCATGGAATTCAGCGTGGGTATGCTTGGTGATGTATTCAGCCGGGTTTGCGAACCAACCCGAGATAGGAATGCGGAGTCGCAGATCGCTCTGAGGCGGCGTGACTGCGTTCACGTCGCGGGGGAATATCTGGAGACGCATGTCCTTGATGCGCTTGAATTGACCCGGATATGCCTGATCGAGTGGCTCGAGGACGAACGAGGCATCAAGGTAGTAGCCGGCCAGGTAATGCATCGCGAGCTTGTAGGTGATGACCAGAGACTCGGTAAGCGCCACCATCCAAAGACCGACAGCGATGACATAACCTATGGAGGTGGTCGGAAGAGTGAAGAGACTAGCGCCGGTGATCACGAAGACAAGAATCACCGAGTCTACCAGCGCTACTCTTATGGGCCCCTTCTTTTCTTGCCATTCATCGTGCAATGATTGGTACGACGTTACGTCTACTATTGGTTTGGCATCCATACTCAACCTCTTTCGGTCCGCTTGAGCGGGCGAATGGGCAATCAGACGGTTTTTCCCCTTCTGATCCCCGGGTTATTGTGAACGTACACACCAGGCGGTGGTGCTCCGGTAGAGGTGAATCTACAAGAGATACTATATACTCTTTTGTATGTGTTTGTCAAGTATTTTCTCCGCCTGTTGACACTTTTGGCCCCATCGGCTAGTATATACGGACTGCAGTGACTCGTGGGGTTAGAGCCCACCGGCCGCATCAGTACATAGGGAAGGTCTTCTTCGGGAGATACCACCTTGTGGGCTTCGCTGATAAACCAGCCAAGCTGGTTTTCTTGTTGAAATGAAGGCAACTCCATCAAAATTCATTCTCGCAACCAAGCTGGGAATGTCCCAGATCTACAGCGATAAAGGGGAAGCCATGGGCGTCACCCTTCTTTTGGTGGGCAAAAACGTTATTACGCAGGTGAAAACCAAGGAAAAGGACGGCTATCAGGCAGTGCAGGTTGCTACCGGTGCCAAGAAGGCATCCAAGCTCTCCAAGGCAGTGCGCGGTCATTTTAAGGATTTGGGTTCGTTCCGCTGGGTGCGCGAGTTTGCGGCAACCGCAGTCGGGGATAAAGATTTAAGCGTCGGCGATACTATCGATGCTTCAATCTTTGCTCCCGGTGACATCGTGAAGGTTTCAGGACTCACCAAGGGTAAGGGCTTTGCAGGTGCGGTGAAACGCCATGGATTCCATGGTGCTCCAGCGTCGCACGGTCACCACCACGTGCTTCGTCACGTCGGATCTATCGGTCAACGCTTCCCCCAGCACACGCTCAAGGGCAGCCGCGGTCCCGGTCGCGACGGTCAGGAGCGTATTGCGGTGCGTGGCCTCAAGGTTGCTGCCGTTGATGTAGAAGCTGGCTTGATCGCGGTGCGCGGCGCCGTTCCTGGTGCACGGGGCACGATTCTGGAAGTAACTGCCAAATAACAAGCGATGGAACTCAAGACCTACAACCAGAGCGGCAAAGCAGGCGGCACCACTGACGCAGCAGATGCGCTCTTTGCCGTGCCCATGAACGCCGACCTCGTCTGGCAGGTCGCAACCTCGCAGATGTCCAACAAGCGTCAGGTGTTGGCACATGCCAAGACGCGCTCAGAAGTACGTGGTGGTGGCAAAAAGCCCTGGAAGCAGAAGGGTACTGGCCGCGCACGTCACGGTTCTATCCGCAGTCCAATCTGGATTGGTGGTGGAGCTGCACACGGTCCATCGAAAGATGTGAATTTCAAAAAGATCGTCCCCAAAGTTGCTGCACGTGGTGCACTCGCCGCAGTGTTGTCAGCTCGCGTGACCGATGGGCACTTGCTCGTCGTCGACGAGTTGGCGATCACGTCCGGCAAGACCAAAGAGGCAATCACGGTGTTGGCAAATCTCACCAAGACATTCAAGACCTGGAAGCCCACGAGTCGTGTGTTGGTCGTGTTGGCCGGCGGCAAAGAAGATGCAACCACGCTTCGCGCAGTTTCCAACTTGCAGAATGTTGCCGCTGTTCGTGCGCAGGACCTCAATGTGCTCACGGTGCTGGCATTCCCCTATGTGATTGCAACCAAAGAAGCCGTTGCCGTCGCGTCCAAGACATTTACATCCACAAAGAAAAACGCCATGACGGGCGCAAACCAGAAATAATCCCATGGCCTTCAATTTATTTAACCGAGAATCAAAGAAGAAAGAGCCCAAAGCACCCACCCGAGCGGTGGAAGCTGTTGAGGCAACCGAAGTGCAATCCAGCGAGCACGCGGTGATGGCGCCATCAGGCACCGTTCTCAAGCGCTACTATGTGAGCGAGAAGAGCGCGCGTGGATTTGCAATCAACCAGTTCACCTTTGAAGTCGACAAGCATGCCACCAAGACCGAAGTGCGCGACGCTGTAGAGCGTGGCTACAAGGTAGACGTGGTATCGGTCAACACCATCAAGCTCCCCACCAAGAAGATTACGCTGGGCAAGTTTAAGGGAACCAAGGGTGGCATTAAGAAAGCGATCGTCACGCTCAAAGAGGGCCAGACCATCGCACAAGCCCAAGCATAGGGAAGTGATACGTGCATAGTGATAAGTTTCCGAAAATGATAAAAGATTACAAGCCAACAACCCCGTCACGTCGCCACGCTCAAGGATATGACTTTAGCGATCTTACCAAGGGCGCAAAGCCACAGAAGTCGCTGACGCACGGGCACTTCCGCAGTGTCGGACGCAACAACCAGGGCCGCATCACCTCGATGCACCGTGGTGGTGGTGTGAAGCGCCTCTATCGCGACGTCGATTTCAAGCAGGACAAGCGCGACATCCCCGCAAAAGTTGCAACCATCGAATACGATCCTAACCGCACCTCACGCATCGCACTTCTCAACTATCGCGATGGTGAGAAGCGCTACATCCTCGCGCCAACCGGCATGAAGGTGGGCGACACCGTGCTTACTGCCGACAAGACGCCTGTTCGTGTGGGCAACCGCATGAAGCTGGGCAACATGCCACAGGGTACGATGGTGCACAACGTCGAGATTCGTCTTGGCCAGGGTGGGCTTATCGTTCGCTCCGCAGGCACCGGCGCCATTGTGATGGCACACGACGAGGGTATGACGCAGCTGCAGCTTCCTTCATCGGAAATGCGCGCCGTGTCGAGTGAGTGTTTTGCATCTATCGGTCAACTTTCCAATGCGGAGCACGCCAAGGTGTGGTTGGGCAAAGCAGGCCGCGCACGTTGGTTGGGACGCCGTCCGAAGGTACGTGGTACTGCACAGAACCCGGTGGACCACCCGTATGGTGGAGGAGAAGGCCGCCAGGGTCGTGGTACCCGTCGCCCAAAGACACGTCATGGAAAAGTGACGGGTGGTCACAAGACGCGCGACCGCAAGAAGAAGTCTCAACTGTTCATTGTGCGCCGCCGCGTGAAATAATAACTCTCAACAATGTCACGAAGTCTCAAAAAAGGTCCCTACGTCGACGAGAAACTCCTCAAAAAGGTTGCCGCTGCAAAGCAGGGCGACAAGAAGGTGATTAAGACGTGGGCACGTGCCTGCACAATTATTCCCGAAATGATTGGCTTTACCTTCGGTGTTCACAATGGTAGAGTCCACATTCCCGTGCTGTGCACAGAGGACATGGTGGGTCACAAGTTGGGAGAATTTGCACACACCAAGAAGTTCACGCGTCACGGTGGTCGCATGCAGAAAGAAGTAGAAGCAGCCGCAAAGCAAAAGGAAATTGATGCATCCAAAGCTGCTAAAGAACCAGCCGCCGCAGCACCTGCTAAGAAATAACTGAACCTATGACGCTCGTAAAAGCACAACTCAATGGCCTCCGCATGAGCCCTCGCAAGGTGAGGTTGCTCGTCGGCTTGATCAAGCGCCGTTCTGTTGCGGTTGCGATCGACCAGCTCCAGAACATGACCAAGCGTGCCAGTGGGCCATTGGTGAAGCTGATCGAGTCTGCTATTGCGAACGCCAAAAACAACTTCAAGCTCGATGCTGACCACTTGTTCGTCAAAGACATGTGGGTGGATGAGGGGATTAAGCTTCGCCGTTTCCGCCCCAAGGGATTCGGTCGCGCATCACCGATCGAGAAGAAGACCAGCCGCGTCAATCTTGTTCTGGAAGATCGCGCACCAAAGGTGGCAGCACCGGAGGTAGTCGAGGAGAAGCCAGAAAAGAAGAAAAAGGCAGCAACTAAAAAAGCATAATCAACGACTATGGGACAGAAAGCATCACCAATATCAATGCGCCTCGGAATCAACAGGGACTGGTCGTCTCGCTGGTTTGGCGGTGCAAAGTATCCGCTCTTCTTGCGTGATGATCTTGCAATCCGCGATTTCTTGGGCAAGCGCCTCAAGAATATGGGCGTCGACTCGATCCTTATCGAGCGTGGCAACAATGCTATTCGTGTCACCATCAGCTCCGCTCGTCCTGGTCTCATCATCGGTCGCGGTGGTGCTGGCATCTCAGAGCTCAACCAGAAGTTGGGCAAGCTCCTCAAGTTTAAGGTCCCCGTCCAGCTCGATGTCGTCGAGGTCAAAAATCCCGATGGATCCGCTGCAGTTGTCGCCGAGCATATCATTGAGCAGATCGAGAAGCGTACGCCATATCGCCGTATCATGAAGATGACGATGCAGAAGATTATGGCCAGCCGCGATGTCAAAGGTGCCAAGCTGCAGATGTCAGGACGTTTGGACGGTGCAGAAATCGCACGCTTGGAGCACATGGAAGAGGGTTCACTCCCACTCCAGACACTCCGCGCGAATATCGATTTTGTCCGTGCAACCGCGCACACCACCTACGGTACCATCGGTATCAAAGTGTGGATTTATAAGGGCAATATTTTTGAGAGCGAAGCCCATTCCTAATCATTCGAACCCATGTTACAGCCCAGCCGCGTAAAACACACGAAAGTACACAAAGGACGCTTGAAGAGTCGCTCTTCACGCGGGACAACGCTCGCCTTTGGTTCCTTTGGCCTCAAAGCCGCCGAGTCTTCTTGGATCAAGGCCAACCAGCTTGAGTCCGCACGTCGTGCAATGGCACGCTTGTTTGCTCGCGCCGGCAAGGTGTGGATTCGCGTGTTTCCCGATTTGCCTCGTACTGCCAAGTCAGCCGAGGTGGGTATGGGAGGCGGACGTGGTGCACTCAGCCACTTTGTGGCCGTGGTGGAAGCAGGCCGCGTGCTCTTCGAGGTGGATGGCGTCACCGAGCAAGTTGCTCGCGAGGCACTCCGTCTTGCAGCGCACAAGCTTCCCATTAAGACGCAATTCGTGAAACGTTAATTGAAGCCATGAAAAAGACTGATTTCAAAAACTTGAGCGCCGCCGAACTGCAGACCATGCTGGCGGATGCACGCGCAAAGCTTGCCCAGATGCGATTTGATATTGCCGACAAGAAGCTCAAGCGCACCAGTGATGTTGAGGCCACGCGCCGTCTCATCGCCCGTGCACTCACTGCGCTTCGGGTTCCGCTTCGCGGAATCTCGCGTAGCGAGACAAAATAATTACGACCATGACCAAAGAAACAGTACAATCCAAGAAGACACGAACCCTCAAGGGCGTTGTTGTCAGCGACAAGATGACGAAGACCGTCGTCGTTGAAGTGACGCGTTTGAAGAAAAATGCAAAGTATCAAAAGTTCTTCAAGGTTTCCACGAAGTACAAAGCACATGACGAGAAGGGCGAGTACCACACCGGCGACAAGGTTGTCATCAGTGAGACGCGTCCGATGTCACGTGACAAGCGCTGGATCGTAACCGAAAAGGTCTCTGACCTTAACGCTAAACGCTAACACACCCCCATGCTTCAACCACGTTCAATTGTAAATGTAGCAGACAACACCGGAGCAAAACGCGTCGGCGTGTTCCGTGTGCTCGGTGGCACGCGCCATCGCTACGCAACCATCGGTGATATTGTCGTGGTTTCCGTGAAGGTTGCCGAGCCACGCAAGGCAGTCAAGAAAAAGGACATCCTCAAAGCAGTCGTGGTTCGCCAGAAAGCGCCATGGCGCCGCAAGGATGGCACGGTAATCCGTTTTGACGACAACGCCGTGGTTATCCTCGATGGCAAGGAGCCCAAGGGTGGACGCATTTTCGGACCCATTCCCCGCGAGATTAAAGACAAGGGATTCCAGACGATTGCATCGCTGGCTCCTGAACTCGTCTAACATCGAACCCATGAAGATCAAGAAAGGCGACAAAGTAATCATGCTCAGTGGCAAAGATCGTGGCAACACGGGAGCAGTCATGCGCACTGATCCGAAGACCAATCGTGTTATCGTTGAGCGACTCAACCTGGTGAAGCGTCACAAGCGCGCTACCAAGCAGGGTCAGAAAGGCCAGATCGTTTCTATTGAGCGGTGGGTCGCTGCAGCGAGTGTTGCGGTGGTCAACAAAGATACCGGCAAAGCCGCACGCATTGGGTGGGAAGTATCCAAGGATGGCTCCACCAAAACCCGTATCGACCGTAAGACGAAGACCGTTCTGTAGAAAATCTTTACAGAATCAAGAAAACAAGTATACTATATCCTCGCATGCCACGATTACTGGACAACTACCGAAAGACCGTCGCTCCCGCCCTGCGGAAGGAGTTTGGTATTGCCAACGTTATGGCAGTCCCGAAGATTTCCAAGATCACGGTGAATGTCGGCGTGGGCAAGGCATCGAAGAACAGCGGTGCCGTTGAAAAGATCGAACGCGACCTCACCATGCTCACGGGCCAGAAGCCATCGGCACGCAAAGCCAAGAAGTCGATCGCCAGCTTCAAGCTCCGCGAGGGGACTGTCGTCGGCTACACCGTCACGCTGCGCGGCGCACGCATGTGGGACTTCCTGGATCGGTTCATGTCGCTTGCGCTTCCATTGTCGCGTGACTTCCGCGGTATCGACCCCAAGAACTTTGACCGTGACGGCAATCTCAACATTGGTATTCGTGAACACAGCATTTTCCCTGAGGTGAATTTGGAAAACGTAAAAGATATTTTCAGTCTTCAGGTAACCATCACCACGTCCGCGGGCAACCGCGAAGAGGGTATCGCGCTCCTTCGTGGGCTCGGTTTCCCGCTCAAGAACTCGCCGACTCGTTCCTAATTCCACTTTATTTCATACCACTATGGCCAAGACATCATCAATTGCACGCAGCGCCAAGAAGCCAAAGTTCAGCACTCGCAAGGTGAACCGCTGTTTCCGTTGCGGACGTTCACGCTTCTACATTGGCAAAGTGCAGTTGTGCCGTATTTGTTTCCGCGAGTTGGCCAATGATGGTTTGCTCCCGGGTATTCGCAAGTCATCCTGGTAATTTTATCTACGACCTATGGACCCTATTTCTGACATGATGATCCGAATCAAGAACGCTCAAGCGGTTGCGCATGAGCACGTCTCGATTCCGTTCTCCAACGTAAAGCTTCAAATCGCCACCATCCTCTGCGACGCTGGGTATGTGACGAGTGTCGAGCGCACTAAGAAGAAAGCAAAGCGTTCTGAATTGGACTACCTCGACCTCGCGCTCAAGTACAAAGATGGCGAAGGCGCAATCTCCGGCATTCGCATCGTGAGCCGCCCAAGCCGCCACATCTACATCAAGGCAAGCGAGATCAAGCCCGTTCGTTCTGGCTACGGTTCCGCTATCGTTTCTACATCCCAGGGCATCATGACATCACAAGCAGCCCGTAAAGCTGGTCTGGGTGGCGAAGTATTATTCGAAATTTGGTAAATACCTACAATGTCTAAGATTGGCAAAAAACCTATCGCAATTCCCACCGGCGTCACCGTCGAGGTCAACAACGGCGTCGTGACTGTCAAAGGCACCAAGGGCACGCTTACACGGCAGATTCCTGCGAGTGTTGCTGTCGCTGTCGAGGGTACCAACGTGCTTGTCTCGTTGACCTCGCAGAACCCGAACCGCGACGACGGTGCACAGTGGGGACTCTACCGCGCACTCATCAACAACATGCTCACCGGTGTGAGTACCGGTTGGGAAACAACGCTCATCTTCCAGGGCGTGGGTTACAAGGCAGTGCTCAAGGGCAATGATCTCGAGCTCTCGCTGGGTTACAGCCACACCATCGATATCAAAGCACCCGAGGGCATCACGTTTGCCGTTGATAAGACCACCATCAAGGTGATGGGTTCCGACAAAGAATTGGTAGGCCACGTGGCATCACTGATTCGCTCCAAGCGTTTGCCCGAGCCCTATAAGGGAAGTGGTATCCGCTATGCCGACGAGATAATTAAGAAGAAGGCAGGTAAGAAAGCAGCAACTGCCGCATAAAACCATGACCGACATCAACATCACAAAACGCATCAATCGCAATCGTCGCCACGCACGTGGTCGCGCGAAGATTTCTGGCACCGCTGATCGTCCTCGCGTGACGGTGTTCAAGAGCAACACGCATGTGTACGCGCAGGCCATCGATGATGTGTCGGGCAAGACCCTCGCCGCGGTCAACGATGCTGATGTAGCCAAGAAGGGCACCAAGACTGAGCGCGCAGCCATTGCAGGAACCAAGCTCGCCGAGTTGCTCAAAGAGAAGAAGATCACTACCGTACTCTTTGATAAAGCCGGCTTTACCTATCACGGACGTATCAAAGCAGTCGCAGAGTCACTGCGCGCTGCAGGAATCATCGTCTAATACCATGGAAGAACCAATCATCAACAACGTAGAGGAAACTCCCGTCACTCCCGTAGTGCCTCCAGCGGCTGCGCCTCTTGCTGTCGCCGAAGAGCCCATGCGCCCCATGCGCGGTGGTCGTTTCGGTACCCGCGGTGGACGCGCCGGAGCTGGCGGTCGTCCTGGTGGTCGTGGCCCTCGCCGCGATCGTCCCACCGAGAAGCCAGAGTTTGATCAGAAGACACTCGAGATCGCACGTGTTGCTCGTGTCACCAAGGGAGGCAAGCGCTTTAGCTTCCGCGCCACCGTCGTTGCTGGCAACGGCAAGGGCAAGGTCGGCATCGGTACCGCCAAGGGTCGCGATGTGCAGCAGTCAATCCAGAAGGCGTATCATCAGGCCAAAAAGAATCTCACGCTCATCATGACCAAAGACGGAACCATTCCGTACCAGGTTGAGGGTAAGTATTCGAGCGCGACCGTCATTCTCAAGCCATCGAAATCGGGTATCAAAGCTGGTGGCGCAGTACGCGTCGTGGCGCAGATGGCAGGAATCAGTGGTTTGACCGGAAAGCTCACGGGCCGCACCAACAACAAGATCAACATCGCTCGTGCGACCATGCTCGCCTTATCGAAGATTCGCAACAAGACCAAATAATATACTTCCATGCAGCTTTCTAATCTCAAAGCAAAACATCCCCGCAAGAGTCCGAAGCGTATCGGACGCGGTGGTAAGCGCGGTACCACCTCTGGTGCAGGTACCAAGGGTCAGGCGTCACGCGCCGGTGCGAGCATTCGCCCGGGATTTCGTGGTGGCGACAATCGCATCTGGCAGCTGTTCCCCAAGCAGCGCGGCGCATCGTCCAAGCCCGGCAACAAGAGTCCTCACCACAAGCATCGCTACTACTCCATCAAGCGCTACAAGCCATGGGAAGTGAATCTGCGCGCACTCGATGTGTTCAAAGATGGCGAGACAGTCTCGTTGGCAACGCTGATCGAGAAGGGTGTGCTTCCTGCAGGAGCGCATGTTGCCAAGATTCTCGCGACCGGTGAGCTCAAGCGTAAGCTCTCATTTTCAGGTCTGGCGCTGTCGGTCGCAGCTCGTACGAAGGTAGAGAAAGCCGGCGGCACCGTAAACTAACCGCTTACCCCTCTACGCTTACCCCTTCTGCCATGAACATTATCACTCAGATATTCCGTCGCCCCGAGATTCGCAACAAGGTACTCTTTATCCTCGCCCTCTTGGCGGTGGCGCAGTTAGCGCACAACATTCCTATTCCAGCGGTCGACACCTCGCGTTTGCGCGACTTCATGAGCCAGAACGCGCTGTTCAGTCTCTACGGCTCATTCACTGGCGGTTCGCTGTCGACGTTGTCGATTGCCATGCTCGGACTGGGACCCTACATCACTGCGAGCATCATCATGCAGCTGTTGACCATGATCTTTCCGGCGCTTGAACAAATGTACAAGTATGAAGGCGAAGCTGGTCGCACACGTTTTAATCAATACAGTCGTCTGCTTACGGTTCCGCTTGCGATGATTCAAGGATATGGATTTCTCGCCATTCTCCAACGGCAGGACGTCATATCAGGATTGAGTGGACTACATATGCTCTCCTCACTGATCATTATCACTGCCGGTAGTGTATTCCTCATGTGGTTGGGTGAGCTCATCACCGAAAAGAACTTGGGCAACGGCACCTCACTGCTCATCTTGGCCGGTATCGTCTCCTCGCTTCCCCAGAGTATCCAGCAGGCGGCATTTACCTACACCCCTGATCAGCTGTTCACCTACATCGCTTTCATTCTGGTGGGGCTGGTAGTTATCGCGGGTGTGGTGTTTATCTCCGAAGCCCAGCGCAACATTCCCATCAACTACGCTCGTCGTGTGCGTGGTATGAAGCAATACGGTGGTGTCTCCACCTACCTTCCGATGCGCGTCAACAACGCCGGTGTGATTCCTATCATCTTCGCGCTCTCACTTCTCTTGTTCCCTGGCATCATCGCTAACTTCTTCACCGCATCTTCAATCGTGTCGGTAGCAAAGGTAGCCACGCTGGTGAGCAACTTCCTCCAGAATCAGCTCGTCTACGGAATCTTCTACTTTGTTCTTGTGGTGCTCTTCACCTACTTCTACACCGCCATCACGTTTGATCCCAAGAGCATCGCCGAAAATATCCAGAAGCAGGGCGGCTACATCCCCGGCATTCGTCCCGGCGGACAGACCACGCACTTCTTGCATCACCTGCTCAACCGCGTGACCCTGGTGGGCGCACTCTTCTTGGGCGCCATCGCAGTCTTACCCAATATCGTGCAGGGATTCACGGGTATCACCGCATTCACGGTGGGCGGTACCTCAATCCTCATCGTGGTCTCCGTCGCCCTCGAAATCATGAAGCAGGTGCAGGCGCAGCTTTCGCTCTACGAATACTAAGTAGCTTTACCCCGAAGAGCCCCGAAAAGGGGCTCTTTTGTTAGGAAAATGGGGGATTTGGAGGGTATTGACAAAACGGTTTATAACTGCTATACTATATAGACAAGCTAGGGTTAGGCATCACGCCTGACCCGTTGAAAACCAAGGAGTCTGCTATGCTTTCGGAAAACTTCGCTGTCGCGCCCATCGTCACCCCGGCTTACGAAGCCGAGCCGACCCTGGAGCGTGAGAGCGCCCAGGAAGTGAAGTGTGCCCGCAGGGAATGCACCACGCATTTCCTGGTCGGCACCGGCTTCGTCCCCGGCCTCGATCGACTCTACCGGGCTCTTCGGAACCCCGGCGTGGTCAGGAAATCGGAGCCCCTCACCGAAGCAGAGATCTTGTCCCAGGAGCTCTGCTATCGTTGCCGCCGGATCGCGGCGTTCAAGACGTTCCAGTCCGCGGACACCATCCGGATGATGGCGCGGTGGGCTTCGGAGAACGAGGTTTTCCAGGCGGAGCGTGAGCTCGCCCGCTTGACCTATGTCGACCGGCGCAACGAGAAGAGTCTCACGGTGCTGAACATCGCCGAGGCCGCCGAGCGCCAGAAGCGCCGCGAAGCCGCCGGCCGCAAGAAGCACCGCAATCGGAAGCCCTACGTCGAGCGCATCAAGGACCCCGCCGCGCCCAAGCGGTACGGCGACGAGCGCAAGCTCGACGCGACCACTTCCTCGCCCAAGAAGAAGAACAAGGGCGGCGACGACAAGAAGAACAAG
>CAYUJB010000011.1:2649-22003 GCA_964444955.1 uncultured Candidatus Saccharibacteria bacterium | reverse complement strand
GCCTTATCCACGCCGCCAGCATTCATCCTGAGCCAGAATCAAACTCTCTTAAAAAGGAAATTATTCATTTCCTTGGCTGAAGACTAATTGACTGTGTAAAATTGGAAATGACCTGCTGCGCTATGGTAACCCTGCGCTCTGCTGAGCTTGAGGGTTCGAGCCCTCAACGGGCTCTTCACAACACAACCCCGTATGCCTCCGTGCAGAAGCATGCGGGGTTGGACTGTCGTTGTATGTTGTTTGTTGCCTTTCCCTCCTGGGCGGTCCGTTGGACACCCTATCTACGGGGCAAGGGTCATTATACACGAGGCAAACAGTGCGTCAAGTCCACTAAAACCAGTCCCCAAGCGCATCGCTCTGCTGGCATATCGCCTGGTCAGCCACAGCGTTCCCGCTTGCTAGCGGGACGCTTCTGCTCTCGCACCAGCCGTGCTCCGAGGAGGTCTTCCCATCGATATGCCAGCGACGCTCGGTATGCCTTCGGCATTGCTTAACAAAGTTCCAGTAAAACACGCTCAAACCGATCCCTGTCAGCGCAGGCACCCGATATCGGCGAAGGCATCATCCGTGTGCGAGACCGATGCGGGTGCCGGAGCGGCCGTGGGCAACGTGTCTAACTCTTGCGGTTTTTGGCACGCCAGGCGGCGATTTTTGCATGGTCACCCGACAGCAAAACAGGCGGGACTTTGAGCTTGTTTTTGCCCCGCGCGAAGACTTCCGGACGTGTGTACTGTGGGTACTCAAGCACACCCTCTACGGTGTGACTCTCGTCCTCAATACTAGCGGCTTTTTGGACAACCCCGGGAATAAGACGCGAGATTGCCTCCATGATGATCATCGAGGGAACTTCGCCCCCAAAGAGCACATAGGGGCCCACCGAGAACTCCTCATCAGCAATGGTGTCGGCGACACGCTCATCCACGCCTTCATAGCGGCCACAGATAAAGACAATCTGGTCGTACTTGGTGAGGCGACGCGCGTCTTTTTGGGTGAATTGCTTTCCTGATGCCGAGAGTAGTATCGTCCGCGTCTTCTTTCCCTTTACGCTTACCGCTTTACGCTTGACCGCTGCGACCGCCTTGGAGATTGGTTCAATCATCATCACCATGCCTGCGCCACCGCCATAAGGACGACCATCAACGGTCTTGTGGTTGTCAGTAGTCCAATCGCGCAGCTGATGTGCCTTGATGGCGATGAGCTTTTTCTTGATAGCACGCGCAATCAAAGACTGCCCCGCAAAATCGCGGAATAAATCGGGAAAAATAGTAATGATATCGAATCGTTTCATGATGATAAAAAAGAAGACCCGCCAGACTTCGGCGGGCCAAGGATGGCGCCACTACCAACCACACAACTCGAGCTCCGTGACCGGTGGACACACTCTATCCCAGTACTCACTCCAGTTCCTATAAACCTGCTGAGAGCCGAACACAGTAAGTACTGCTGTGGACATAATCCAAAGTGCCCATACAAGAAAAAGAGTCGGCCAGAGTGCGGCGCGAAATGCGTCCCATACGCCACGACCCAGTGTGCGTGGTACCGGCGACCACCAAAGGATTACGCTCATTGACAGCCAAATCACCACCATAATCATGTCGACTTCCTCCTAAAAAATAGTGTACTTATTTAAGATTATACTCCTGTATTATGTATACGTCAATAGTCGTACGCTACGAGCGATATTGCGTGGATTTACGTTGATCCAGGGGTGGCTAATGGGGATCGCCAAACTGTTCAGGAATAATAATGCGCCCGTGTCCGTTGCAGTGGACACGGGCGGGGCCTCACACGAAGTGAAGCAGATAGGGACCTTCGGCGGGCAGGTCGGCATGGGCACGCGTCCAGCCCACTCGCTGGAGTGCCTGCACAACGGTGTGCAGACAGTCGATGCTGACGCTGGCCGGAATGGCCAGCGGTTGTCTCTGGCGGGCGAAAGTGCCCGACAGGTACCGACGGATCTTCTTGAAGAACATGCACTGGCCCTCCTTTAGGCCTATCTATTATTATAGCATGTTTTAATAAGAAAAGCAATACCCCTCCGGAGAGGGGCAGTGCTACTATATTTCCAGATTCTACTACTGCAGATCGCCGAGGATGTCTTCGACATCACGTGAGCTCCCCTCTTTGGAGCCGAGGAGTCCTGATGCCATGCGACCACCTTCTGGTTCTTCGATACGGAGATTCACGCGAGCATTGTTACGCATACCCACGATGCGGGCCAGGATACGGATTGCTTTGGCGGTGGTGCCTGAGCGGCCGATAAGCAGCCCCATGTCCTTGGGGTCCACCTTCACGGTCACGAGCACTCCCAGCTCGTCGACGCTGCGCGTCACCACCACTGCTTCGGGATTATTGACGATACTTTTGATTACGTACTCTACAAACGCTCTATCATGATCTTCGTTCATGCGGGAATAGGATAAATCTATACCTTCTTACTCTAGCACGAGATTAGGATACGACAAGATTGAGGAGCTTACTGGGAATAAAGATGGTCTTGCGTACCGTGAGACCCTCGACGTGCTTGGCGATATTTGCATCCCCCATCGCGATACGAACTGCCTCCTCTTGGCCGATCTTTGCCGGGACAGTGATAACCCCACGGAGCTTGCCGTTGATTTGCACAGGCATCTGAACCTGATCGAGTACGAGCAGTGCGGGATTGAACGCCGGCCAGGACTGCTTGTGCACCGATGTTTTCTTCTTGAGGGCAACCTGCCAAAGCTCTTCGGCAAGATGAGGCGCCAGTGGTGCGAGGAGAAGCACAAAACGCTCGCGCTGTGCGGAGGTGAGTGCGGTGCCCGATTCTTCGATGACATTGATGAGTTTCATGAATTCACTCACGCACGTATTGAAAGAGAGCCCATCGAGATCGGCGCCGATTTTCTTGGTGGCACCATGCAGTGCGCGTTCGACGCGATCAATCGCATTGCGGTCCGCTTTTTTCTGGAAGAGCTTGTGGACGCGATTGAGGAAACGGGCGACGCCATTGATACCCTTGGGATCACACGGACCACCCTGCTCATAGGGCGCCATAAAAGCGAGATACATCCTGACCGTATCGGCACCAAACTGAGCAACTTCTTTGTCGGGATCTACCACATTTCCTTTTGACTTGGACATCTTTTGCCCATCAGGACCCAGGATGATACCGTGATTGCGGCGCGACAAGAATGGCTCGGTGAACGGTAGCTGCCCCATGGCGTGTAACGCATGCGCAAAAAAGCGCGAGTACAGAAGGTGCATCGTATTATGCTCCGCGCCTCCGATATACATCGACACGGGCGTCCATGAATTCATTTTTTTGATATCGGCAAAGCGTTTTTTGTTGGTTGGGTCGGTGTAGCGCAGGTAGTACCAGCTCGAGTCGACAAACGTATCCATGGTATCGGTCTCGCGCTCAGCGGAACCTTTGCACTTTGGACATTTCACTTTCAGCCACTTAGTTGCCTTTGCCAGCGGACTGCGTCCATCGTCGGCGGGTTTGAAATCTTTGAGCGGCGGGAGCATCACCGGCAGCTGGCTGTCGGGCACCGGCACGTGACCACAGGTGGGACAGTTGATGATAGGAATGGGTACACCCCAGTAGCGCTGACGCGAGAGCACCCAGTCGCGCAGTTTGTAGGTGCGCTTGGCGCCGCCCATACCAAGGTCGTGGAGTTTTTTGGCGATCATTGCGGTTGCCTCGGCACTGGAGCGACCATTGTAAGGGCCAGAGTTGACCAACGTCCCCTGCTCCGCGAACACCGATGAGAGATCGCGATGCTCACCACCTGCGGGTACTATGACTTGTTTAATGGCAAGCTTAAATTTTTCTGCAAAAGCAAAGTCACGGCTATCATGAGCCGGAACTGCCATGATAGCGCCCGTGCCATAAGAACCGAGTACATAATCAGAGACCCACACCGGCAAGAGCTCACTCGTCAGAGGATGCACGGCATGTACACCCGAAGCAACACCTGTCTTTTCATTGCCGGCCTCCATACGATCAAGTTCGCGACGCCCGAGTGCACGGGAGACGTAATTTTTAACTTCAGCGGACGGCGACCAACCAACATCCATCCATTTGCGTGCAAGTTCAGGAGAAATAACAAGGAACGTAACACCGAAGATGGTATCGGGACGCGTGGTGAACGTCTCCACCGTGTGCGCATCGTCGGATTGTCCAGGGACACGCAACTTCCACTGCACCAGCGCGCCATCCGAACGACCAATCCAGTTTTGTTGAGCTACTCGTGTCGCATGTGGCCAGTCAAGTTCAGTCAGATCATCAATCAGCGCATCGGCAAATGCAGTCGTGCGCATCATCCACTGCTCGAGGAGTTTTTGTTGTACCGTCGCGCCACAGCGCTCACAGTGTCCGTCCACCACCTGCTCATTGGCGAGCACGGTTTTGTCCTTTGGGCACCAGTTGACCGTGGTCTCGGCTCGATACGCTAAACCCTTCTCAAACATCTTCAAAAACATCCACTGTGTCCAACGATAGTAGGCGGGATCGATGGTAGACACTACGCGTGAGAAATCAAACATCGTGCCCATGCTCACCATCTGTTTGGTCATGGATGCGATGTTAGACCGAGTCCATTTTTCAGGATGGATGTTGCGTTGGATGGCAGCGTTTTCGGCGGGAAGACCGAACGCGTCAAAACCGATGGGGTACATGACATTAGCGCCACGCATACGCCAGTAGCGCGCGTACATATCGGGCAATGCAAATGCGTACCAGTGCCCCATGTGCAGGTTGCCCGATGGGTACGGGAACTCAACCAAGACCATCTTGTTTGGTCGTCCTGGGACAGAGTCGCGCGTGACGGAAAGCTTCTTGGTAGCCCACACTTTTTGCCACTTCTTCTCGATCTTGGTGGGATTATAGGATGCCATGGTCGGGATAGCGTACCGCGAATTGCTGGCAATTTCAACCTTTGAGAAAGCGATGTCGCTCGCACTCCTATCATTGCGTTCTGACAGTTCGCATCGGTACTGCAGTCTGTCCGCAGCACGCGAAGCATCCGAATCTCCGCATTCCATCCCGCCTCTGGCGGGATGTCCGTGCTCCGGCCTGCCTGCCGGCAGGCAGGTCATGCGGATGCTCGCTGCTGCGGACGGCGACCGCGACAGTATCTGTGCGAACCCGCATGCTATGCAGAACGCAATAACAGGAGTTGCTCACTCAAACGGGTTCATGTCAGCGCAGGCACCCGATATCGGCGAAGGCATCATCCCTGCCTGCCGGCAGGCAGGCGTGTGCGAGACCGATGCGGGTGCCGGAGCGACCGGAGGCGCGAAAAGAGCCGGCTTTGAGGCGGCTCTTTTCGTTCACCAGACTCTACTATGCTAGCACTACTTCCCTAAGATGACTAGGAAGTCGCTGGTGCTTTTGACTTCTCCAGCAGGAATTACCGTTACTCCCTTGATGTCGAAGTGATCTTCAAGTGCTGCCAGTGCGCCGGGCTTCTTGCCGCCTGTGAGGTCCACGAGCACGGTCGCTTTGTACGTACTGCTCTTGGCATCCCCTGCGACAGCGCTCGTTACCCACGCGTATTTCTTGAGTTCGCTCGCAGTCTTGCCAGCCAATCCGCCCGTGGTGGTGCCATTGCGCACCTCGATGCTGGATTTTTCAGGAGCAGGTGGTGTTGCGGTAGGGGTTGGAGTGAGCTGTGCACTGCCCGATGCGACGCCATCAGGTGATGGCACAGGAGTTGCGGTGTTTTGGGTGATGGGGCTCACACCGACGAGCTTGTTGGTGATCGCGTCATAGATAATGGCACGCGCAGAATAGACAACAAGAATATTGCCGTCGACAGCATCTTTGTAGAACGCCTGCTGTTGCGCGAGCGAAGCGGTGTCTTTGAGCACCACGACCGAGGGACGCTCGTCAGTGGGGATCACCATGAATTTGCTAATGCGCGCCACCACCGCATCGACTTGCGCGTCGCTGAGCTTGGCACCGGGGTCTTTGCTGAGCTGGGCGAGATCATCGCCGGACTGTGAGCTAAACGCCCACCAACCACCGAACGCTACGAGCACGACGAGCACCACACCGAGGAAAAGTTTGTAGGTTGTTGTCATGAGGTGAGCGCCCGCCCTCCAGAGAACGCATCGTTATGAACACGCGCATCATAGCATGCTTTTGTACGCCCGCCAGCCCACTTCTCCACATGATACTACTCGGTATAGAAAAAATCTTTCAATTCATCTTCGCCGATATATGAAATCGACTTGCGGTAGATTGCTTTGAGGGTCCCCTTGGCAAGCGACGCGTGTCGTGGGACGACAAGAACCTGCTTCTCACTAACACTCAATCGTGATAACTTGCAATGACTTCCCTTCGAGAACGACAGGGCAAACCCAAACTTTTCGAGAATAGCGATAACCTGATCTCCTGATAGATTACGCAGCCTCCTAGGCATACGCCGGAATCTCGAAGTTGATGAGTAAAGAAGGATCCTTTGCTATGTCGAGATCCTGTATATCTTCATTATGAAGATATACAGCTACCGCCTCCCGGATATTTCCAGTAAGCTCTTCGAATGTCTTTGCCTGAGTAACAATCGGAAAGTCTAGTGCCTCCGCAATGTAGAATCCATCGGATCGTGAGATTGAAAACTGGATGATAGTGCGCATAATTTATACTATACCACGATCAACGCACGTCCTGCAACCCTCCCGCTACCTACCTAATTTGTAGAGCTGCGTGACTTCGGCGGCGGAGAGGGCGCGGTTGTAAATGCGGACGTCGTCGATGTTCCCAGGGAAAAAGCGAGGGGGACTTTCTCTTCCAATAGAAAATCCACCTGATGGCTGGATTGGTGACGAAGTGAAGGTGGTGGGAGCAACGACGCCGTCTACATATCCACGCCACGTAGTGGCGTCACGAGTCATAGCAATGTGATGCCATCCGGTACCCACCGCTAACCCAAAGTCCATCCATGCTATCGCAGAAAGCAATCCTGTTAGGTTATTGTTGGTACCAAACTCGGAGCCACCAACTCCAAGAACATATCCATCCGCGCTAGCGTCGCGACGACCAACAGAAACAGCTGGGCCACGACTCGTAATAGTAGGAACATACACCCACGCTGCCTCTGTTATATTTGTAGTTTGAAATATTGGGACAGTCTCTGATCCCACATAATCATCTACCCCATCGAATTTGAGAGCTTGGCCGAGTTTACCGGCGACGGGGATGGGCTTGCCGTTGGCGCCGCGCAACGAGCCGCCGTTGCCCAGGCCGCTGGTGTCGGATGCGCTGGCGGTGTTTGTGTATTTGCCGTCAAACGTCCAGTGACCCACGAGACCCGTGGCGAGACTGGTGCCTGCTTGGAGGGTGGCGCTGGATGCGTTGGCGTGGGTTGGTGTTGATGTGCCGAAACGGTAGATATTTTTTATCTGAGCAGCAGAAAGCGTCGTACTGTAAATGCGCACATCGTCCATCGTGCCCTCAAGATACTGCCCCGCTCCACCGACACCGGTGTGACCAAATTCCGTTGTCGTTGCATCATCATAGGTAGCGGCCTCACCGGCAAATGTGTTATCCAGCGCGCCATTTATGTATACCTTCACCGCCGCAGTCCCCCACGTCACCGCCACGTGCGTCCATCTATTGAGAGGTAGCGCGGTTACCGAGTTTCCTGCAACACCTTGTGTTCCCAAAATATTCAAATTCCCTCCACCGGCCCCACGAATAACCCGACCGTACCCCCCATTGTCATTACCCATGATTCCTATGGGATCGACTCGCGTGGGTTTTACCCAAGCCGAGAATGTAACACTGGCATAGTTGTTGAGATTGATATTTGTAGTGGCTACATCACTCGTGCCATCGAAATTGAGGCCGGGGCCCTGTTTGCCAGTTACCCAATTGGAGGTGGCGCCGGTGAGAGCGAAGGTGGTGAGTGAGCCCGTGTTGCCACGGCCGGACGAGTCGGTGGCGCTGGTGCCTGAGCCATCATCAAATTTCCAGTGGCCGATGAGGCCGGCGGAGACATCAGACGACGCGCCGAGAATTCGCGTCGCGCCGGAGTTGTAGAGAGCGGAGACTTCGGCGGCCGTAAGTGCGCGAGAGTAGATGCGGACATCATCGAGAGAGCCGGCGTACCAATCGCCAGCAGCACCATGATTGACGTCCCCCAACGTAAATGTAGTCCACGCTAGATTCGAACTCGCACCACCGCTACCCGTAGTCTGCAGTACCCCATCTCTGTAGTAAGTAACGTGGCGTGTGCCGTCATAGGTAAGTACGAGTGTAATGTGCGTCCACTGACCGGCTGTGAGGTTGAGGTCAACTTCAATGGAGTTGTGCCATTGCACGATGCTCCGTGAAGTCCCAAATGCGTAAATTTGCCGTAGCGCGTCGGGCTGACTATCTGCAGTATCAAACATACCAGTCGGGCTCGCAGTATTTGGCTTTGCCCAATACGCAATCGTTATGGGTAGGACCTGCGTCGGTATCGTGGTAGCTACTGAGTCATCTGTCCCATCGAAATTGAGCGCACAGGCGCCACGTTTGCCGGCCACCCAATTGGAGGTGGCGCCGGTGAGGGAGAAACCCGAGAGCGTGCCGGCATATCCGCGGCCCGATGAATCCCCCGCCTTGATGCCACGACAATCCTCCATACTCCAGTAGCCGACGAGGCCGAGATTGTTGGGAGGACGCGAGATACCCGCGTGGACAAGAGGGCTCAGGTAGCTGAGAACTGATACAAATATAAATGCACGAATAAGGATTTTCATACTCATCGGCCAAGGCGGTAAAGCTGTCCTATTTCCGTAGCAGACAGCGCGCGGTTGTAGACGCGGACGTCGTCGAGATAGCCCGTAAAGTGCCCATTACTTCCTGTGCCGGCGATGTCTGCGCCTATACGAAGTTCTTGGGTTGTAGGAGAGGGGTTCCCTGGCTCACCAACACCGAGCGCTGATGTAGTAGGTTCAGCAGCATTATAGTAGATCTTATACGTCGCGCCTGAACGCGTTACGGTAACATGCGTCCATTGATTCAGCGTGGGACGCGTCGTCGATTTTATTCCGCCTGTTTGATTCGCAATACCCCACATAAATGCACTACTCTCACTCAGAATGATTTGCAGTTGATTTGTCCCATCATATGTATGGAATAACCGCTGGTTGTGTCCAGCCGCGGACGCTGCATACGTGGTAGGATATACCCACATACTGACAGAGATATCTGCAGGTGATGTAAGTTTAGTTGCCGAGACATAATCATCCACACCATCAAATTTGAGTGCTTGGCCGAGGATGCCCTGTGTGGGCACGGGCTTGCCGTTGGCGCCGCGAAGCGAGCCGCCGTTGCCCAGGCCGCTGGTGTCGGAGGCACTGGCGGTTGTGAGGTATTGTCCATCGAAGGTCCAGTGACCGACCAAACCCGAGGCGAGCGATGTGCCAGCGGCGAGTCGATTGGATGACCTGGCCATTGTCGCCGATTGTCCTGGGCGCATGTAGATACCGGCACCGTACACGGCGTTATAGATGTTACCACCAGTGGTAGCGGCCATAGCTTGCCAGTCTCTTGATGTTTGTTTTTGTGCGGTGAAGGGACCGTTATCACGCGTTCGCATATATACATCCCCACCATACGCAGAGGCGTAGATGTTGCCACTGGGATCAGCCGTTATGCCGTACCAGAGCCGGCTGGTCTGACTCAGTGGATTGAACGTCCCCGTGCCATTGGTTTGCATGTAAATGTCACCGTTATCAACGGTCGCATATACGTTACCGTTTGGGGCGACAGCAATCCCGCGCCAACTTCTACTCGTCTGGCTCAGTGGGTTGAAGGTGCCCGCGCCATTTGTCTGCATGTAGATGTCGCCGCCGGTAACCACGGCGTAGATGTTTCCATTCGGAGCGGCAGCCATGCCTCGCCAGAGCCTGCTGGTCTGACTGAGAGGATTAAATAGCCCCGTACCATTTGTTTGCATATAGATATCGCCGTTATCAACGGCTGCATACACATTCCCATTTGGTGCAGCGGTCATGCCAACCCAGTTTCTGTTTGTTTGGTTCAGCGTAACAAAATCAGAGGGTTTTCTCGCAATTGACGCGCCAGAATTGTAGAGCGCGGAGACTTCTGCGGCGGTAAGTGCGCGGTTGTAGAGGCGAATGTCGTCCACTGTCCCACCGAAAAAAGCGGTACTTTGTTTGCCAATATAGAGCGGCCCAGCCGCACCTGTCGTTGCTGCTATAGAAGTACGCTGATTCACAAGTACTCCATCAGAATACAATTTCATACCATTAGCACCCGTCGTGCCATCCCATACACCTACGACATGATGCCATACATTCTGCGTAACCGCAGCGCTGACACCATTAGCACCCGAATTTATGTAAAAATACATGCTGCCATTTGTGTAATACGTAATGCCGTATTTGAAGTCCCCATTTAAAATGAGCGCCTCGCCCACGGAAGGAATGATGGGCCTTACCCAAAGAGATATCGTCAGTGCTCCCGAAATGTTGAGAGATGAAGGACTGCCTGCATCTACGAAATCATTGCTCCCATCAAAATTCAGTGCGCAGGCGCTGCGCTTGCCGGCGACCCAATTTGAGCTGGTGCCCGAGAGTGCAAAATTAGTAAGCGTGCCGGTGTTGCCCCGTCCAGAAGAATCAGTGGCCTTCAGGCCGTGGCAATCCTCCATACTCCAGTAGCCGACCAGGCCGAGATTGTTGGGTGGACGGGAGATGCCAGCGTGGGCGGAGGGCGCGACAAAAAAAGACACTACCAATGATATGAAAAGAATAGTGCGCTTTAAAATTTCCATGTAGACACTACAACACTAATCGCCTGCTCAGCATCGGGATAACCGGAAATTTGATAGAGGTAGCCCGCGTGGGTAAACCACACCTCTCGCGTTGCCGCGCCAGCGAGATTCTTGCTCTTGAACACCAACGCTTGTGCGCCATCCACGGAGACCGTCTTTGGGCTGTCGACGATGGTGCCGGGTGCGTCTTGTGCGATGCGTGCCTTGGTAACCACAAACTCTTCGTCTTGGGGCGTTATGTAGATCTGAAAATTCTTGAGAAGGATGGTTTCCCCGTTGTCATCGTGTACCGAGCCGGGTGTGCACGCGTCTGGGCAATGAAACGAAAACGTTGGTTTGGTGTGGCGATAGAGCGTGCCATCGACACTGCCCGTGCCCTGCTCGGGGGTCGGCTGGACCTCCTCTTCAGCGGCAATTTCGGGTGTAGGAGTGGTTTGGACCGCTTGCGGCTTGGAAATACGCCAAAAAACCGCTGCTCCGGCGATGACAATGGTGCATATAATATAGAAGGCCTTCATTGGTTTTCCATAGAAATTGCCTCTTTGGGGATCTGGGTAGGCGCGGGGGTTGGTGAGGGTGTCAAAATGGCCGCATTCGAAATGACGGCATTATCAAGCAATTGCTGGAGTGGCACGTTCGAAATCGTCACTCCTGCACCATACCCTGCGTCGATGCGCGGCGCAACCAACGCTGCGCACAGTTGCCCACTTGCGAAGGCAATGAGCGCAATGGCAGCCCTCTTCATGGGACCAGTACGCGTGCAATGGCAGCCGTCTGAAGCGCTGCGGACTGCATCACGAACGCAACAGTATCCATGGTAGCCAATCCCATCTGGAGGGTATGATCGAGCGCAGTAGCTACACGAGCTGTGGATGCGTCGATGGCATCATCGCCGATATCTGTAAACACCGCACCGAGCGCAACGGTGGTGTCGAGCACCTGTGCAGCTACCACGGTAGTTGCACTCGACAGCGCATCAGCAAGCACTGCACCACTGCTGGGGAGCGTACCCTGCACCATTTCAGGAATTGAGGTGACATAGAAATCGAGTGATGCTGCCAGGGTGCGCGCGCCCGCCGCTGCCGAATACTGACCAAACGCGTAGAAAACGTCGCCAACCGCCATCGGCGATATCGGCATCTGAGGAAATCCAGCCAAAAGGAGAAACGCTACGAGCGCCGAAGTGAGGAATGTGCCTGCAAACACGCGCAGAATCGTGCGAACCATATGCCTATAGTAGCACGTATACTAGTCCGAAATAGCTACGAATTGTGCATAACGCTCGCTCCGCTCATTTCAGTCTGTTTTGGCAACCCCAAGAGTGTCAGAATCGTAGGCGCCACGTCGATAAGCGCGCCCATGGGTGCCTGGTGTGCGAGGGACTGGAGATCCTGGTGGTCGGACGATCCCCTCGCATGCGGCGCTGCGATCACCAACGGGACAGGACGCGTCGAGTGCTGGGTGTCCTCGCCACCCGAGAGCGGATCGATGAGCTCTTCGGCGTTCCCGTGATCAGCAGTAATCACGACCGCGACGTCTTCGCGGGCGCCCACCCGCTCGAGAATCCGTCCGATGCAATCATCGACAATGCGCACCGCGCGCTTGGTGGCTGCAAGATTTCCCGTGTGTGCAATCATATCGGGGTTCGCGAAGTTCACGACGTAGAGACGCGCGGCATCATCGAGACGCTCGAGGAGCGCATCGGTTATCTCACGCGCCGACATCTCCGGGTGCACGAGATATTGATCGCCCCGCATAAATCGCGACGATACGACTTCGCGCTGCTCACCATCGAAGGGCTCGAGACGTCCCCCATTGAAAAAACTAGTCACATGCGCTTCTTTTTCTTTTTCGGCAATGCGCCATTGGGTAGCGCCTGAGGCACTCACTGCCTCACCCAACGTACCACCAAGCAAGAGCGGCTGGTACGCAACTGGCACAGCAAACTCATTACTGTACTTCGTCATCGTAACTATCTTGAGATTCTGTGGGCGACGCTGCAGCGGGAATGCATCGAACTTCGCTGCGGTGATGAATGGTGTAGCGAGCTGTCGTGCACGGTCGTTTCGGAAGTCATAAAAAATGACAGCGTCATCATCTTCTACGCGTCCGACGGGGCGATTGCTTTCGGTGATTGTAGCGGGCGGTATATCGTAGTCGGTATCGCCCTGGTCGTATCGCTGTTGGATATACTCGTGTGCGTTCGCAACGCCAGGCGCGTCGCCATCCGCCATCGCGTGCCACACCTGCTCGGTGAGTTTCCAATTGAGAATTCGGTCCATCGCATACGCGCGCCCCTGCACCGACGCGATACGGGCCCCGCATTTCTTGAGGACTGGCTCAAGCGCCGCCAACACCGTCAACGCATCTCGTGACGGCATGTCTTGGCCATCGGCGATGAAGTGCACGAATACCCTGGGGAGCGCATGACGACGGGCAAGCTCAAGCAACGCAACCAGATGATCCGTGTGCGAGTGAATTCCGCCCGGGCTGGTACAGCCAATCAAATGCAAGGCAGAATGGTGTTTTTTGGCGTGCAGCACGGCTTCTACGAGTGCTGGGTTGTGGTAAAAATCACCTGAGCGAATTTGGCCATTAATGTGCGCCAAGTCCTGCACCACAATACGCCCTGTACCCAGCGCGCTATGCCCTACCTCGCTATTGCCCGGCTGTCCCCACGGCAGCCCCACCGCCAAACCAGCGGCATCGAGCGTCACCGTCGGGTACTGAGCGATAAGATTCTCAAGGTGCGGCATGCCAGATTCGAGAATGGCGTTGCCGGCCTCATCGTCAGCAAGCCCAAAACCATCAAGAATAAGGAGAATCACTTTCTTGTAAGGATTGAAGAGGGGCATCTTCTACACCGAGACTTCGCGCGTTATCCATCCTCGCGATTTCGAGAGTGCAATCGTCGCAGTGCGACCCGGTACCACCTCTGCAGGGGTGTGTATGCTCATCGTGCGCGTCTCAGGGGCGGCAAGCAAAAAGTATCTCCCGCGCTCATCGCTGATTGCAAATGCACAACGACGACCAGTTTCATCATGAAGCGTGATAAGCGCAAACGGCAGCGGGCGCCCCGTGGCGATGTCTTTCACAATGCCAAAAGGCCGCTCAATCACTCCCCACACACGTTGACTCACCGTACCCACAAATACGAATGCAAGGCCGATGGTGAAAAAAGTGGGTCGCATTACCACGGCAAGTGGCACCACAATAAGCCCAACCCACAACCCAATGTCGGCAATACGCGCAGTCCATACCCCCGGGGCAATGCGTGGTACCGATGCATCAGCGTGCGACGCAGCTGGATTGATGGGATCAAGGGGAATATCGAAATTAATTAACTCAGCACTCTGTACGGAAAGCGCCTCTCCAAAATAGAGTTTATCGTACACAAGCGTATCCAGTGACGGCGTGCGGCGTGATGGAAATGCAAACCCCGGAGCACTCACCAGCATCTGCACATGCACAACGGCGTTGGTAAACGACGCAGGAGCAGCAAGAAAACCATACCGGCCATCGCGATCGGCAATGTGCGTCTCAAGCACTCGTTTATTGCTGTCGATAAGCTGCACCCGAGCAAATGGAATGGGTCGCTTCGTTTCCGCATTGTAGACGGTTCCCCAGACCCGCTTACGCGAGGGAAGCAGGCGCACCAAACCGCGAAGTCCGCGAATTACCGCAAACGCGAATGCGACGGCGGCAAACAGCACCAAAACAGCGATGATGCCGTACACAGAAAGAAAGAAGATAAGTACGTCTCGCATAACATTAAGTATATCACTCCGCCCCTCCCCACCCACACCTCAGCTCTTCCGGTCCTCCTTCCGCCGGAGTCAGTCGATGCGGCTCAGAGCACTGTCGGCGCTGCAAACTGGATGCATCGCCTGCGGTGCTCTTTTCCGCATTCTCCCTCCTCGGCCGGGTCGTGCGGGTCATCGCTTGAGGTATGGGTGGGGCGGTATCGAGACAACTTTATCGTCTGCTCTACTACTCCTTACTATACCTTTCTACATACTGCCTCATACTCCCTACTTTATGCCGCTATCCCAGCTTGAACTGGCGGCGAAGATCTTCGTCGTAATCGATGTCATAGGTGGTGATTGCTCTGGTGTACTTGCGCATCTGGGGGTCGGCGAGAAGTTTGACGATATAGGCGGGTAACCGGTACGGCCACGCCCACATGCTGCGCTGAAATTCGACAAACCCGTGGCGCTTGAGCACATTGCGGAGGTAGTCGCGGACAGGGCGCTTTGCTTCGGGAATATCAAATAGCACAATGCGCCACTTGCCATCCCACGGACTCTGCGGCTTGGACTGCGTGGTGCTCTTTTTTTCTGACATCGTATGTTCTCGACGCACATATGCTTTGAGCGCTGCGTACTCGCCAGCGGCGGTGAGCTCATAGCGGTGATCTGCAGTGCGCGCAATCGCGCGACGACGCTTGAGTCGGGCGAGTGCGGTGTAAAAACTATTTTCACTCCGCTGCGCTCCCAAAAGCCGCACGGCGGGGTGCGCACGGATTTGGTCAAATGTCGCCTGACCTACCTGCGACAAGATGAGAAGTACAATTTGGGAAACTGAAATGTCGGGACGAGGAATCTGAGGTGAGCCAGGGTTAAGGGTTAAGGGTTTAGCGTTTTGACGAGAAGGAGGAGACATACGGAAAGAGTACCCGAACAAGAAAAACCACGCTAGGTGGTCTGTGGATAATCTGTCGAATATTCACGAACAACGGCAAGCAACACTCACAGAAAATCGAGGGAAAGCATGAGATTATCGAAGACTGAAATATTGTTGCCAGCAACGTATTCTGCGAGTGGCCGCTCTTCCCAATGAAACACCAACGTGTACACAATCCCGTCTATGGTAATCTGTGGCCCTACAAAAATCTTCACATGTCCCGCGCTATCCCCTCCGTACGAGCCGTAGTCGGTGAGGTCATAGCGCTTGAACTGCTGGCCATCAATGACCCCCGTGGTGTCGGGCTTGAGCCGCGTGCTGTTATCAATCTGATACTGCAACTCGGTGAGGTGAAAAATATCTGTCTCTATGAGATCAAAATAGATGGGTGCCTTCACCGTGTTTTTGGTGTAGTACTGCACCTTCTGCGGGCTTAGGTATTGCCCGCTGCGGTGCCAGGCACCGGGATACTGATATGAAAAACGCAAACTCAGGTCCTTGCTGCCATGAAACTCTTCAAATATGAACGTCTTGAGGCCATCGCGCTCGTTGTCTTGTGTGCGGCTGGCGCCATCCCCTGCTTCTGTCGGGGATTCTGAGCGACTCGATTGCGCTATATACTGTGCCGCGCCAACGCCGCTCACTAAGAAAACCCCCATAATGAGCAGTGTTTTTGTGCTTTTGCGCATAGTTTAGTGAACGTCCCGATAGCGTACGCTACAATCTCCGGGAGTTAAACTCATCGTACACTTGCTTCGAAATAGTTTGAATCACCCCCTTGAGCTCCGCGAAATCGGTGCCTTCAGTCATAATACACAAGAGGTAGGGGTTGCCTGGAAAATAGACGACGCCGCAATCATGCAACTGCTTTACCCCTCCCTCAAAGGTTCGCTCGCCAAATTTATGCGCAATGGCAATCTCGGTGGGGACACCAACGCGAAGTCCTTCTTGAAACTTTGACTCGGCCAGGAGTGTAAGGAGGTACTCTGATGCTTCCCTGTCGAGAAACGATGCGTTGTACAGCAGGCGAAATATTGCAGCGTATCCCTTGGCAGATACCGCCTTGGTATTGATGTCAGCGCCAGGGTCCAGAATGCCTAAATCCCGATAGGTATCGTGCAGCGGATTGCTATCAGCATAGTTGTTGAGCAAATATTCGTAGAGGAGCTGACTAGCGTTATTATCAGAATCAACAATTGCGTATTCGATGAGCTCTTTGATGGTGTACGATCGATCGAACACAATACTGTTTGGGGGCGCTGTAACCTGTTGCAGGACGGTCGGATTCTGCTCGGAATACGATACCACGCGCTCAAGAAGATGGGGGTCGTCTTCTGCTAACGAAAGAAACGTGAGAACCAAAGGCAATTTGAGCAAACTCGCCGGAGTAAAATCGCGGCGCTCGCTGATGCCAAAGGTGGGACCGAACTCTAAGTCGCGGAACCAGACTGACACATTGGAGACTTTTCGCGTCTGCTTCCATGCGTCAATTTCTTGCATGAGCATGCCCCTAAACTCTCTGTATTCCTTTTTACTCACCGTCGGCTCGTACCCGCACTCGAGGTTAGGATTGAGATACACACTCTCAGTGCAATCAGACGTTTTTTTCAAGCCACCACTCCACGACACCACCAAAAGCATGGCGAGCATTCCCAGCACGGCACAACTTATCTTAGCGAGTGTTGTACATTTCTGATTCAGCATCGGCTCAACCTACCACAGGGGCACCTGGGCGCCTAGTGGTTATCGGAATTTCACGCCGCCTCGGACTGTAACCTTTCCGCGTATCACATGTCCAGCGGGAATATGCGTAATGATGATCCAACCATCGCCACCACGACATTGTGTCGTCGCCGCGCTGCAGGTTGCGCCGCCAGCGCCACCGCCGCCACCCTCACCGCCGTTGCCGCCATTGCTTGAGTCGCCCCCCCCACCACCACCACCGCCCGAACCGATACCAGGTCCCCACTGATCTCCTGCGGCGCCATTAGCTCCGGGTTGGCCATTGGTGCCTCCCCCGCCTCCTGCACCGGGTGCTCCTCCAGCCGCCGCAGGTGGCGTACCAGCTGCTGGTCCACCCGCACCGCCACCGGTACCCCCATATCCATTTCCTCCATTTCCTCCATCTGTTGCAGACGATGCGCCTCCTACACTCGATCCACCGCCGCCCGCACCACCGCCGCCACTGCCAGAAATGTTCGCATTGGCTCCGGCATTCTTGCCCGCACCACCCGGACCACCAGCGCCACCACCGCCGCCGTTGCCATCAGTGGTGCCGCTTGGAGCACTTCCGTTGCCACCAGCAAATGTAGTAACACCTGTTGCGCTCGCGGTGGCTCCACCGAGAGCGGTGATGTTGACATCGCTACCCTTGCCACCCTCACCTCCCTCGGCCTTCACGCACACCGTATTGCTCGTACAGGCAGCAAAACTCGCAGCATTAAACCAAGTGTTTCCACCCTTTCCACCAGCAGCAGCGCTCCCAGGTAACGAGCCAGAGGCACCAACACTATAATTTGAGCCAGAGGTTAATACGGTGCCGGGTGTAAGACTTATGTTATTGCTCCGTGCATACCCGCCTGCTCCTCCGCCGCCGGCGTGCGCATTTGCGCTACTATCTCCTCCAGAACCACCACCGCCAATGACTTCGACGAAATTTTGAGCATTGTTCCAGGTTTGTGGTACAGTCCATGACGAAGTAGATGGCCCAAGTGTTGAGACCACTCGAAAACCGGCTTCGGCCTGCTCAACGCTGTAGATAGCGGAATTAATGCCCGGCAGCGGAAATGCGAGGGAAAAAACTATAATAAAGGTGAGGATTTTCTTCATGGGGTTGGATCTTGCGTCGGGGTGGATTCAGGCGTTGGATCTGGTGCGGGGGCAGATTCCGGTGTCGGGTCAGGCGTCGGCGATGCAGTTGCTTCTGGTGTTGGAGTGGGGCTTTCGGAAGAAGATGGTGTCGGCGTGGGCGTTGGATTGCTTGGTGCTGGCGCAGTCCCCTGTCCCTGCAAGAGCTGCTGCAACTGCTGCTCCGTGACGCAGGTAGCACCCACGCAGAGCTTGTCGGTCTGGACTTCATCGAACATACCTTTGACGGTCTTGATGAGGCCATTTTCAAACACGATGTTCATCATGCGCTCAAACATCTTCACCACTGAAGCAAATATATCCGAAATCATGGGGAATGCCTCTGTGGATACCGAAGCGGTCGGGCTCAAGCTGGCCAGCGTCGCCAGCTCGTCGGTGATGCTGGGCGCCCAGTAGCCGGTGTTGACCAAGGCAAGCACGGTGTTGCTCGAGCCGGATGCAATGATGTCCAAGGGTTCCATGGCGATACCTACCGTCATGCCCGCGTGCACTGCCTTCATGGCCACACCCGGCGTGGAGGAGAGCGTGAGGTGATCGCCCAACACGATGGGGCCATTCTCGAGCGATACCTTGACCGGAACACGTCCAGCGAGTGCCACGGGCACAAATCCCGGGGTACGCTCTGCGGCGGTAGCACCTGACTTGAACGAATCCCCCGCGATCAATGCCGATGGATTGGTGGAAATGATACCCACCACCGTGGAGCCGGCGGATGCACGCCCCACGAAGTCGGCGCTGCCTGATACTGGCGCCAATGCCACCAGCTCACCCGGCTGGAGCGACTCATCGGTGGTCGGGAAGTTTTCTGCTAAGTCGACACAACCGGCGCCGTTGCTGGATGGAAGACCAACACCGGTACAGCTGCTGTTAGCACCATGCGAGCCGATGTTACTACGAATACCCAAGCGTCCCGCATTACTCATCGAAGCAAGGGTGAGGCCATTGGAGTCGGTGAACCACAACAGCGCATGCGGGATTCTGGATGACGACGACGCGGGCACCGTGATGGTAAATGCGCTCGTGCCGGC
>CAYUJB010000011.1:0-2549 GCA_964444955.1 uncultured Candidatus Saccharibacteria bacterium | reverse complement strand
ATCTTTCCGTTTACATCGGCACTATACAGAGAATAAGGCGCGTTTGTTTGAGTACCCGAAGAAACATCACCAATATAGAGACCGTAGGCATTTGTTTGCGTACCACCAGAATTTAATATCTCAATATATGAACCGTACGCCGTCCCCATTATTCCGCCCCCTGCATTGTCGACTCCTGTATAAGTCCCATACGCAGTCGTGATGGTGCCTCCAAAGCCACCGTTTTCCGCAATGAAGTTTCCTGCAGTTACCGCGGTAAGCGTCCCGGCGCTGCCGTAGTAGTTGACCCATCCTGTTATGGCATTGATGCCGGCTACCCATGTATTATCAGCGGTACCGCTTACATCGAGCCGCGACTCAATTCCATCCCCCTGATAAGCTCCATTCGATGTGTAGACGATTTGAGGCTGTATTTTAATACTATCGAAGTTTGCGTTGGTCACTGAACTCTTCACTAATATCTGAGAAATTGAGGCGGTGCCGGAGATTTCGAGATTCGCTGAGACGCTTGCATTTCCCGTAACCTGGAGTGCCAGGGGTGAGGCGGTAAACGTGTTGAGCGCAGTCCACGTGTTGGCCATCGCGCGACTTGCGGGACCGTTGGTCCAGTCCAGGCGCACCACTGCAGAAGATGCGGTGTTGGAAAGATCGAACATGTTGGCATCAAAGGAGATAGAGGTGATCTTCACCTGAGAAGCGGTGGTGGTGCCAAAGTCGATGCCCAGGAACGCCGCACCGCCTGTGCCCTCTGCATCTGAGCCACAGGAAAAGCGGCCCGTGGTGGCATCCCAGTTGAGCGTGTCTCCTGCGGCGTCACAATCGCCGAGGATGCCACCGGCCACTGCGGGGAGCTTAAAGGAAGAGATGGATGCAAAGCCCAGTAATTCGAAATTCGCAGAGATGGATACGCCTCCGCCGTCCGCAACGGTAAATACGCGTGTTGTGTTGTCATACAGCTGGAAGATATCAGCAGTTGTAGCACCATTTGAACCTGCAAGAGCGGCTTGGGTATCGAGACCCGCCCATGTAGCTGTAAACGGCGTCTCAACACCACTGCCACCGGTATGTCCGCTCACATCAAGAACGCCAAATACTCCGAATGAAGCTCCTGTGGCGGCGTGTATTGTAGATACACCGAGAACTCCCGCGGTATCGAGTGCTGCATTTGCATTAAACCTATTGATAAGACCCTGAACGCCGATCGCGTGTCCTGACGTAGTGTATTGCGTATCGAACACTCCCGTAACACCGGTTGAGGCTTGATTATTTCCCGAGTTAGGCGAAATGTATCCAACAACACCTGCCTGATTAAAGGCAATAGCGGTTGTCTTTGCATAAATAGCAGTATGCACACTTCCGGAATCGCCTCCTTCGAGATTTGATACGGAAAGTGTTCTCTGGATAGCAGGAGTACCGGTTGAATTACCAGTAAGCGACATTGCTGTTTGCACGAATGGAGAGGACGCACCATTTGGTGTTGTCCCCGAAATCTGCAACGGACTGGTCGGTGCAGTCGTCCCGATTCCTACATACCCACTCGATGCGATGGTGAAGAGGTTTTGCGATGCAGAACCCAACACCTGCAATCCCCCCGTGCTCACGGAGCGGAGGGTAAACTTGCCGTCCTGGTTACTGAGGGAGTTGAGCGTCAGGTCAATGTTGCCGGAGGTCGAAGCGAGAATGCTGCCACCAACCTCAAACAAGCCGGCGCTCTCACGGCCAATACAGGTATCTTTGGTCCCGTTCGTAGCCCATGCAGCGGACTGCCAGCAGAATTTGGTGGTAGCATCGGTATCAATATATCCCGTGTAGAGCAGACCGAGCGTAGCAACAGTGTTATCGCTGCGCATAAAGAGATACCCACTGGCATTGTTACGGAAGACTCCGGCTGCAGCATTGTTGGTAAACCCATAACCTTCATCAGCTGCCTTGGTCTTTACGCCGAAGGTAGCAATGCCAGTGAAATTGGATGTGGTGGCAACCTGGAGCGCAGAGATAGAAGCGACTGCAGAGATTTCGAAGTTCGAGGAGACGCTTGCATTTCCCGTAACCTGAAGTGCCAAAGGCGAAGCACTGAAGGTATTCAGCGCAGTCCACGTGTTGGCCATGGCACGGGAGGCGGGACCGTTGGTGTAATCGAGGTTGAGGTCGAGGTAGCCGCCGGATACATCAAGATTGAAGGCGGTGCCACGGAAGGAGATAGAAGACACCTTGGTACCATCGGGGGTATCGGTGCCTACATCTATCTGCGTACCGCTGCCCCCACCCGATGCATCGGTGCCACAGGAGAAGCGACCGGTGGTGGCATCCCAGTTGAGCGTGTCTCCTGCGGCGTCACAATCGCTGAGGGTGAGGCCGGTGACGGAAGAGAGGAGGCGGAAATTGGAGATGGATGCCGTGCCGGAGACTTCAAGATTTGAGGAGATAGAGGCGGAATTCCAGAATTTCGCCAATCCAGAGATGCTCGCAGTGCCGGCCACCGAAAGTGTTGCAGTCGGAGTCGTAGTGCCGATGCCCACCGAGCGACTTGCGGTGCCACCCGCACCATC
>CAYUJB010000010.1:0-23011 GCA_964444955.1 uncultured Candidatus Saccharibacteria bacterium | reverse complement strand
GGATATCAGCTTTCATAGTCCGTCCAGTATAGCAGGTCTTTGGCATGCTGTCTAGCAGCGCTGCGAGACGTATTGACTAAACAATTTCGAGGAGTCATAGTAGCACCTGAGGTGAATGCTATGCACGAAGGAAGCCCGGTCGGAGCCAATAGTCCATATTCGCCAGGGAAGGAGCTTGCGCTGGTCCTTTCTATCCTGGCGGCGGTATTTCTGTACGGAAGCTGTTTCGGTTTTTAGCCCCTGCGCCCCATCGCGAGTGGGGCTTTTCTTTTGAGCGGGGATGTGGTAGAGTATGAGCAGTATAAAACTCAATGATTTGTTTGATAGTGCGGCGTGTGGGGCCCCATTGGGACCCAGAGACGCGCCTACCCTCTCTGAAGGAAGCACGGCATCGAGCACGACTATAATGGCAGACGCAAAAGACTTGATAGAGTACGAGGAGATGTTGCAGGCCGGTATGCACTTCGGCCGCAAGCGCACCGTGTTTAATCCCAAAATGGGCAAATACGTGTTTTCGGTACGCGATGGCATCTGTTTGATCGATTTGCTCACCACGCAGGCGGCGTTGCGTGAATCGATCGATGCACTCAGTGCAGTGTTACAAAATGGTGGTCTCGCGCTTTTTGTAGCACCCACCAAGCAGGCACAGGAGACGATCCGTGAGCTTGCCGATGCCACCAACATGCCGTACGTGGTTGACCGCTGGATTGGTGGTACGCTGACCAATTTTAAAAACATCAATGGCCGCGTGAAGCGCTTGATTCAGCTCGAGGAAGAAAAAGCAGCTGGCGCGTGGGAGAAGTTTACCAAAAAAGAGCAGCTCGATCTCGATCGCGAAATGTCCGAGATGAAGCGCAACTTCGAAGGACTCAAAAAGCTCACCCGCATGCCCGATGTGGTGTTCGTCGCATCCGTCAAAGAAGGTGCACTTCCTATTCACGAGGCCAAAAAGATGGGCGTGAAAGTGATTGCAATCGCCAACACCGATGCGAACCCCGCCGGGCTCCTCAATGTGATCCCCGCCAATGACCGCTCCAAGAAGTCTATCGATCTCATTATTCGCGCGGTTACCAAGCACGTAGATGTGGAGCCAAAGATACCGCCTGCAGGCAAAGTGGCGACGGTGTAGTATACTAATAAGATATTCCTATGAGTGACGTAGAAATCATCAAAGAGCTCCGCGACGAGACCGGTCTCTCGCTGGGCAAGATTCGAGAAGCACTTACCGAGGCAGGCGGCGACAAGGCGAAGGCACTTGAGCTTCTCCGTAGCCAAGCGGGGGCTATGGCGGCAAAGAAATCAGATCGGGAAGCCAACGAGGGCGCAATCGGTTCGTATGTGCACAGTACGGGCAAGGTCGGCGCGCTGGTCAGTGTGTCTTGCGAGACCGATTTCGTTGCTCGCAACGAAGATTTCAAAACGCTTGCCCGTGATCTCGCCATGCATGCGGCTGCGATGCACCCTACCGACGAAGCTGATATGCTCGCCCAGCAGTTCGTGAAAGATCCCTCACTGTCCGTCCAAGATGTTATCAACCAGGCCATTGCAAAGCTCGGCGAGAATATCCAACTGACGGGTTTCTCGGTGCGCTCCATTGGTCACTAAGCCGTGTACCTCACTATTCCGCTCGCACTCGCTCTCGCATCCCTCATCGGGATTGTTGTGGTGGTGTATCGCAAGATGCCGTATCTTCGCAAACTTGCACCCGAAGCGCATCCCGCGGGAGAGACGCTGCTGCACGACTATGCTCCCGAAGTAGTCGATTGGGTTGCCGCCGTACCTTGGCGCCAGTATGTGCACAATGTGTTAGTGGAGTTTGAGAAATTATTGCGCAAAGGCCGTCTTTTGATGTCGTCGTTGGATAGAGTTTCTGACAAAGTTATTCGGAAGGTGCGCATCGTCCACCAAGAAACGGCAAAGCAACACGAAGCCATTGTGGCACAACGAGAAGAGGAGGCCGCGCACCAGGCCGAAGAGCCAGACGCGATCGATATGGACGATCCCGAGCAGCTGCTTCAGGAGGAGCAGCGTTTAATTGTTTCTATTGCCCAAAACCCAAAAGACATTGAGCAGATAGTCCGTCTTGCGCGCGTGTACATGCGGCTAGAGGCGTACACCGATGCAGTGGAGGCGTTCGAGGCTGCGATCAAGCTTACCCCCGACAACGAGAGCCTGCAGAAGCGTCTGGTTCGTGCGCGTGACCTTCAGGCAAAACAGGCGTCGGCAGCTCAACCGGAGAGTCTTGGATAATTTGGTGTTCTAGGGTATAATCGCTTGGCTATCTAAGGGGTAGCCGGGCTTGCCTGCCGGTGGAGCTCTGTGAAAATGCCGGCGTAGCTCAGTGGTAGAGCAACTGTTTTGTAAACAGTAGGTCGTCAGTTCAATCCTGACCGCCGGCTCATCGGCAGCTCAGGACCGAGGAGAGTAGGTCGTCAGCTTGCCTGCCGGTAGGCAGGTTCAATCCTGTCCGCCGGCTCAGGTGTTCTTTAGAATGTAAGGGGGGTGTGGTGGAGTGGTCAATCACACTAGACTGTAAATCTGGCGGCCTTTGGCCTTCGTAGGTTCGAATCCTACCGCCCCCACAGTTTTTTGAAAGGATAGTTCCATGAAACTTTTTCGAGGTATTGCAGAGTGGTTGCGTAAGCGTGGATTCCTTGCGAAGAAATACGCTACGTCAATCGGTGAGTGTGAACAAGGATTGAATACGTTCTGCGCTTCGTGCAAGCGCCTAATCACTCCGGGCATGCCCGTGGGGCAAGCGTGGAGTGGAGCTCCGTATCCATTCACGCACATGACGTTTGAATGTTGCGAGAGTGGTGGTCTCTACTGCGGTCAGTGGGGCGAGGGTCGTCTCCGCACACTCCATGAGATAGATCCAGAGAATTACCCAGAGGGAACGGCGACCGTCGTCGGACACATTCTTAATACAGGGAATACGGTTGTCATGAACATAGAGTAACCGCTTGCCGGGAGGCTTCTTGCGGGAGGCCTTTTTTCTTTTGCCAAATTCTGTAGATATCGTACCATCCATCCTATGAACAAGATTTTTCTCGCTTTTGGAGTTGTACTCGTAGTTGCTGGTGGTATCTATTTTTCGGCGCGCAAAGACTCGAGTGCTCCGGTGGTAAATCCAACAGCATCATCTACCGCTGAAACCTATCGACTGATTGTGATTGCAGATACGGTCACTCGTAAGCCCGCAGGTGGCTCAGCGCAGGTGGTGCAGGGTGAGACAACGGTGGTGGCAGGGGATGAGATTACCACGTCCGCGACTGGCCGTGCTCGCATTCGGTATCCCAATGGCACCCTCACTACTCTTGAGGAGGACACGACGATAACCATTGAGGAGCTGAGCGATGGTGGTACCAAGAGTCGTATCGAGCTGGTCGTGGGTGATATCTGGTCGCGCGTAACGCAAGTACTTGGCTCTGGTGAGCACTATGAAGTCCAGACGCAAGATACGGTGGCAGCGGTACGCGGTACCCTTTTTCGCTCTACGTATCGCGACCGCAAAGCACGCATCCAAACACTAGAGAGCAAGGTTCGGGTTTCTTTGCGTCGCAGTGACGGAAGTGTCGATGAATCGAGTGCGACTGATGTGACCGAGGAGATGCAGGCAGAGTTTGATGGTGCTACCGTCACACGACGTCTTGCATCACGGCGTATCACCAAAGAAGAGATGCGCGATCGTGTGATTGAGCGAATACTGCGTGAACGAAACCTGGAAGATGCTGATGTTCGGAGTTCGACCACTCCGCTGCCATCTCGAGAAGTAATTCCCGCAAGTTCGATAAAGCCATCACCCACGTTGTCGCCGTCTTCATCCCCGCGAGTTTCCGTAGCACCTTCGCCGAGCTCTTCGCCACGGCCTAGTATCTCGCCAGTGCCAGTGGTAACGTCCACACCCGCACAGAACACGTCATCGGTGGCGTCACCCACTCCTACTGCATCTCCCTCTCCAACGCCGTCACTTGAAGTCTCACTGACCGGTGTTACGCCGCCCGCCATCAATCAAGGGGATCAGTTTGTTTTGGAGGGTTTCAACTTTATTTCTGGTCGCAATATTTCCAACATTGCCGATGTCGTGGTGGGTGGCCAATCTGCCGCCAACTTCACTATCGTAGACTCGCAAGATATCTTTGTACTCCCGGCACAGATTGGTGCCGGCGTCTTCGATGTTTCGGTGAAAACTAAAGCCGGCTCTATTTTTACGCTTAAGGGAGTTCTCACTATTCGTTAGACTCACGCCATGGCACAACGTACCGGCCGATTTCTATTTTCCATCCCCGTGCTTGTGGCGATTGCGTCGTGGGGCGGTTTCTTGGGGCATGCCCGCAACTCGCTCTCGGACTTATTGTTCGTGCCGCACCGTACTTCGGGAATCGTCGCACTGATTAAGATTGACGAGGAAAGTATCCAAGCGATTGGACAGTGGCCATGGCCACGTGCCGTTTTTGCATGGGCGCTTAATCGGCTTTCTTCTGCGGATGTCATTGGCATCGATGTGAATTTCAAAGAATCATCGCGACTAGGAAGTGCTGATGATCGGGTATTTACATCTGCACTCACGGCGTCGAAGGTGCCGGTAGTCTTGGCGAGCGAGCTCCAGCCATCGGGCGCGTTGCTGGGACCGATTGCTGAGTTTGCCTCAGTGAGCACGCGTGGCATCGCAAACCTCACCATCGATAGCGATGGTATCGCTCGTACTATTCGTCTCCAGCGGGGAAGTGCAATATCGTTGGGAGCGGCACTGGGAGCGCGTGCAGGAGCGAAGATGCACGTTTCTGAAGTGCCACTGCATATTCACTACGCGGGGCCCAACGGGACGCTGCCCGCATATTCATTTATAGATCTCATCGAGGGGAAAATCCCTCCCGCAGAGTTGGCGGGGCGCGTCGTGCTTATCGGTGCCACGGCACATGATCTTCAAGATTACCAGAACACTCCCATGGGACTAATGAGTGGCGTCGAGATTCAGGGCACGATTGTGGAGAATGTGCTTGCGGATGATTTTCTTCAGACTGCACCTCGTAGTGATATTTTGCTCACGCTCATAGTGGGTTTGTGTGCATTAGCCATTGGGTTTGCCGTCCGTCGTTTGTGGGTCCTAATCCTCGTGCTACTCGGTATGGTTGTCGTGGTGTGGGGAATTGTCTTTGGTGTATTTTCGTACGGTATCATTCTGGATTTGCTCATGCCCAGTATTGCTATTGTAGTGAGTGGTTCTGCGGCAATACTCCATCGCTACTCTGCAACTGCTCGAGAGCGGCGCTTTATTCACGACACATTTTCTCGGTACTTGGCACCACAGGTGATTGCCGAGCTGCTACGCGACCCATCACGAGTGCGATTGGGTGGAGAGCGGCGTGAGCTTACGATTCTGTTTTCCGATATTCGAGGGTTTACGACGCTTTCCGAAACCATGTCGCCGGTAGATTTGGCGCACTTCCTCAACCGTTACCTTAGTATCATGACCGATCTCATCTTAGATCGTCGTGGAGTCATCGATAAGTACATTGGCGATGCCATCATGGCTTTCTGGGGCGCTCCGCTCGACGATGCGACGCACGCGCTTCACGGGGTGCAAGCGGCGCTTGCCATGGTGCGCGCACTCGATGAGTTTAATGTTGAGAGTATGTCGCTGGGTAAGCCCTCCATCGCGGTTGGTATTGGTCTAAACACGGGTGCCGTCACCGTGGGGAACATGGGCTCCGAGAAGCGATTTGATTACACGATTATTGGCGACGAGGTGAATCTTGCATCTCGCCTCGAGAGCCTCACCAAGACATACGGAGTGTCTATTATCGTTAGCGATGCAGTTCTCGAGAGAGTAGGAGCTGCAGTACAGCGCGAGCAGGGGATTGTGACTCGGGAAATCGATAGAGTAAAAGTAAAAGGCAAGACGCAGCCGGTAGTGATTCACGAGGTGATTGCTCCCGCGGTTGCTGAGCGCGCTGCTGGGCATATGCCGCAATTCGCTGCTGGCTTAGCGCACTACTACGCTGGACGGTGGGCGGATGCGATTGCGGCATTTGATGTATTCCTCGTTCATATTCCTCAGGATGGTCCAGCGGGCCTCTTGCGTGAGCGTTGCCAAGAGTTTGTCGCTAGGCCACCAGAGAGTTGGAGTGGTGCGTATGAGATGACGCATAAATAATTGGCAGAAACCTATTTCTCTGCTATAATGTACACCGTGTATATCTTGCTCTGCACCGACGGCTCACTCTATACAGGAGTGGCCAAAGATGTTGCCAAGCGATTTTTACAGCACCAACAGGGTACGGGCGCGCGGTACACAAAAGCGCATCGTCCCGTACGTATTGTGTACGTAGAACGAAAGCGCACGCGAGCCACTGCACTCAAACGCGAGTATGCTATCAAGCAGCTTACGCGGGATCAGAAACTACAACTCATTGGATAGATCCGCCGTTGTGGCTCAGTGGTAGAGCAGCTTCTTGGTAAGAAGCAGGTCGCGAGTTCGATTCTCGCCAACGGCTCCAGAAGAAATAGTAATTGACAAATGAAAACTAATAAGTTATAAATGACTGTCCTCTAAATTTGTAACTTGTCAGTTGTAATTTATAATATTCCGCTATGTCTCAAGATAACTTACTCCGATTTCGATGCCAGAAGTGCAAAACGGCAAACTATTACACCACCAAGAATAAGAAAAAGGTGGAGCGTAAGCTCGAGTACAAGAAGTTTTGCAGCACATGCCGCAAGACCACGCCGCACAAAGAAGCTAAGATTACCGGCTAGTAACCAAATCCCCACCCGGGGATTTTTGGTAATAAAAAAGTGCGGAGAAAGCTCTCCGCACCGGGGTACTACATGTCAGCTGCGCAGGCAGCACACTCAGATTTGGTGCACCTCCAGCAAGGGCAACCGCGATGCCCCTCTGCTCCGCATGCGTGGATGGGCTCTCCGTGGTCATTGCGCTTTACTTTGCGGGCTGCGCGAGCGGCCGTCTCATCCAGATCGATGGATACGCCATCAGTGCTTATCGGTCTCTGTGTGAGTGTCATACGTTCGGTTCTCCTTGCATAAAGGGACTGCGCGATACGAATGTTTCCGGGTAGATTTCGAAATGAATGACGACCATCAGATCCGATGGCTGTAGATCCGGGTAATATCCTTTCAAACCCCGCAACGCCTCGGCAACGTCGTGGCAGCCATTGGCGCGTGCTTCGATGTCCGTTAGAGCACGGAACGGCTTCACCTCGGTGGCGGAAGTAGCGCGTAGCGTTAGATCTGCGCCTTCTGCAAATTCACCGATGAACACTTCACCCTCGGCAAAATCATTGATGCCGGGTTTGTGGCGGCGGATGGTGTTGGTCTTTTGTCCCGTTTCAACCAGCACGAGCATTCCTTCGGCAAAACTCAGTCGCTTCAGTTCGGATTCTCGACCTCGTTTATTAGCATCGAGAATACGCTTATCGGCGGCACGCTCGATGGGACTCCAAAAAGCATCGTACCCAGGACTATCCCACTCATCACCAATGGGGCCAGGAGACCGAGGGAGCGCATCCTTATCATGTTCCGTCATACTTCCTCCAAATTGGAAAGCAGTACTATACCACTTTTTTGATTCTTGCAAAATGACCCGTGATATGATGAGATAGTACGCAGCACGAAAGGAGTCAGTCATGCCGGTATTCGTCATACGGAGAACGACTGATGTGGGTGACGGGCGATTCGATCAACACGAAGCCTCGGTCATCGCCGAGAATGCACGAGAAGCGCTGCGGGCATCTCGTGAGGGTAGGGTTCGAGCTTGGCAGTATTCCGACACCATCGATGAACTGGATTGCGAATTTTCAGAGTTCGAGGTACTGAATGGGTCGTATGGGCAAGCTCGAAAAGCTCTAGCACAGCGTCCCATACCAACAAGATTTGATCGAAGTGAAACGGACGATGACGAGGACGAGGAAGCCGAGGAGAGGGATGACTAGTGATCGATCAGCCACAGTTGTGGCTGATTTTTTTTGCGGGGGATGAAGGAATCGAACCCTCGTTAGCGGTTTTGGAGACCGCCGTCCTGCCACTGAACGAATCCCCCAATAGTGCGCATAGAGTACCACGGATTTGCGACTCGTGCTAGCTATATTGCGCTTTACTGCCCGTTCGGTAGAGTGTTCACGTTCGTTCACAATGAAAGGGAACCACCATGTTCACAGCTCTCGGAAAACGACTATGGAATACGAATCCACTCTGGTTTATTGGGGTGGTGCTAGGATGCCAGCTTTTTGGTTTTGCAGCGGGGCTGCTACCGGAAGCACTCGTTCCAACTATGGGGCTCGTGATGGCGCTGGCATACTTGCAGAACACCACCTACGGCTTGCAATCACGGTCGGCAAATCGTAATAGTAACGCATATCACGCGCTCGCGGCTTTGGCGGCAAACTTTACCTTCTTCTGGTCGCTGCGACTCTTGGTGCGCAATGAGTTGCCGGTGGTGCTCTTGGCGCCGTACGTGTTTGCTACGATTCTAGGGACACTCCATGGAAACGCAATCAGTATCAAGATCGAGTCGCTCCTCGGTCTGAGCCCGGAAGGAGCCAAGGGTCGCCCACAACTTCTGAAGCTCTGGCCGACTATTGCTGTGCTGCTCGTGGCACTGATCGCGCAAGTTATGTACCTTGCTCCGACGTTTCATCGCGGGGTAATACTCGCGTTGCTCGTACTCACGGTGCTTGATAGCTTTACGTTTGCATTGCTACGAATTGCGCGAAGCACAGATCATTACTGGTACCACCTCGGCGCAGTCGTTCTAAGTCTTGGGGTGGGCTTCCTTAAGCTCATGGTAATGGTAAACAATCGATTTGACTGGGCACTCTTTTTGCCAACGACCACGGGTGCCATCATTGGCTCGCTCATCGGTGCTGATTTCGGTCAGAGCATCGGAAAGTCATTGAAGGCCTCATTTGATGGTCATGTGCGCCCCGGAGTGCGAGTGGAGCTACCCTTTCGACAGTTAGCTCTTCTCGTATCAGTACTCGGTGTGCACCTAGTCGTATTCGGATTTGCTGGGCTCGCCGCCGGCTCAATGCTACTTGTTGTGTCGCTGTGGCAAGCCGTGAGCTTTACCATGGTGAGTCGCGCACGACAGCGCAACAACCCACAGTACCTTGCGTGGGCGTCCGTGTTCTCCAACGGTGTGTGGTACCTGTGTATGCACTACCTCTCGCAAGGCGCGATTACCCCGGATAAAGCGATACCGTATATTGCTGGCAACGCAGGCGGCAGTCTCATCGGCCAAAACCTAGCGATGAAGGTCGAGCAAGCTACGGGCGCAGTCGCAACATAAGTTTACATAGGGGGCAGCGAAAGCCGCCCCTTTTTTTATTGCCTTGCATTGTTTTTTTATATTGCTACGATTCGCGTAACGTTCTCTGAAAATTAAGGAGAGTAGTATGACACAGACAACAAAGTCCGAGCGAACTTCCAAAGTTCGTCGTGACGTTTGGTCCGTCGCCGGTCTCGAAGAGCGATGCCAGGCACTCATTGCGAGTGGCTTGCTTCGCGATGGCAAGATCGACGAGATCTGTGCCACCATCAACAAAGAGTTTGCCGAACAACTCAAAGACGTCGGCGCTCAACTTTCGAAGACCGCACTGATCAAGCGCCTGAGTAAGCTCGTCTGGACCTCGGCTGCGATTGCGGATCTCAAGCGAACGATCCGCATGGGTCTTTCACTCGAGGATTTTCATTCGAAGTTCTATCCCTACATTCCCGAGAAGATGGTCAAAGCGAAGGCTCGGCGCTTCAAGGGCCTGAGCAAAGCGATGGAGTCTGCCGACTTCAAGGCTGGCCTTGGGCGCATCTCTACTGAAGAGCTGCCCACCGGTGCCGAGAAGTTTGAGTTCCCCTCGACATCGGCAGCAAATCCCTACGTGGTAAGTGTGGGATCTGAGTGGCAAATCGTTGTGGTAAACGGATCATCGATTGGTACGGCATTTGATGCCAACATCGATGACAACGTTACGCGCCGCGCACTGGCTGACGCCAAAAAGCGTGGTGCGAGCGCGGTCGTGCTCACCAACTTGTTTACCATCGACACCAAGAAGACCGGCGGCCCCATCAAGGTCTATCGCGCAGCGGCATCGGGTATTCAGATCAATCCTGAGCGCTTTCCTCGTGAGTATCGTCAAGAAGTCCGTGACATTCTGTCAGGCAAACTGAGCGACAAGCTTATTTACCAAACGCTCGCTGAGAAGTTTGCCGAAATTCTCGATGGCATGCGGAAGATTACGCACCGACCCGATGGTGTCGCTGAATTCACTGGGCCCGTGCTCTATGCGCTTGGGTACCTCGAAGAGGAGCTTATCGCCGCTGCTGCGTATCACGAGTGCCGTCATCTCACTGTTAAGCATCAGCCAAAAATCGATGCGGAGCTCAAGCTCGCAAATCGAAAACTCTCCGAAGCACCAGGTAGTACGTATTGGAGTGATGAGGTTGAGCGTCTCGAGCGATTGAAGTCGCGGACCATTATCAGCAACATCACTGACGCGCAGTACGATTTCTATCGGCGTCGCATGCGAGCGCTGGTGGTCAAGAAGCTCGAAGCGGCAATTCCCAACTGTACGGTCATCTCCCAGGGGAGTGCGTACTTGAAGATTGGTCAGCACACAGTCAAGCTTCACATCCCGCACCACGACAAGGTCACGGATGCCCTCTTGGCGGAATACTGTAACAGCTACGGCAAGGAGGTCTTTCGCGACACTCTTGCTGACTTGACCGTCATTTGTCATCCCTTCGCACTCAATCACCGTGATGTGGGGCGAGAGGATTCCAAGGATGGTCGACCGGTCACCAAGTTTGTGACGGTTGCACCGATTTGCGTGGACGACGAGTTCCTTCGTGAACGACTCGGCGACGCCACCAAGTTTGTGCCCAACATCGCTAAGGCGGTGTTTGATCCGCAGTTCAAGCCCGGTGTGCTCGTGATTTCGTGTTCGGACGGCAATCTCAGAACCGATGCTCTTCCCATCAAAGCGCTCAACAACGCCACGCTGGGGAGAGATCGTCGGAGCTTTGTCTATCCGTACCCGAAGACGCACTACATTACCTGGGCGCTCAATACCGACAATCATTTCGGTGCTCCCGACAAACGCTTCATCTGGGATCCCCAGCAAGGCGTCCACCTGGGTGTGACCGAGGCGGCATTTGAGATGATGCGACGCCTGAAGGTGGTGACACCCTCGGATATTCGCATTCATGGAACCGCGGAAATGGACGACGCAACCCAGGGTGACCTGTGGTTCAAGCAACGGTATCGTCCTGATCCCAACATGATGCTCAAATCCAACTTTGTCCGTTGGCTGCGGCATTTGTCCGGCGAAGTAAAGCTCGCCGCCGAGAGAGGGGATGCTGCCGCTGTTGTTGAGCTGACTGACCGTATCAATCGGTTGGTCACTGAGCAGCAGAACTTGCGTGGCGATGACTTCCCGTTCCATCAGATGATGGAAGTGATGGACGTGCACATCGATGCGCAGGCAGACGTCTACAGCGCCATCTTGGGTCGATTGGTGAAGTCGGGTCTCGCGATCCGCGGCATTAGTCAGATTCAACGTACGCTGTCGGACACTCGTGACCTTGCCGCAATCAACTTCCCGGAAGGCAATCATCGCATCAACACGATGGAGCAAGCTGACCTGGAAGGCGACTGGATGGCATTGCGGTTGCAGGGGAAGATTGCTCAACGACCGGAGTGGCGTGGGTACGTAGCGAAGCATCCGGATTTTCTCGAACAGATGATTCGGGCGCCTCGCTTCGGCAACGCAACCTTCGGCTGGGGTCTCATCGGTCTTCCCGGTGGGTACCAGTGGGGCATGCGCGTGCACGGCTCACCGGCTCGGCAGTCGGGTTGGTCAGACATCTTGGCCGCGTCGGTCAAGAGCGATTTGTCTCGTGGCGATGACTCCTATGGCCTTGGCAAGTACGTCACGGTCACGCTTTACGGCGATAAGCATTTCTATGCGAAAGCCGAGACGGGGCGCAACATCTACGTGATGTGCGCCGCAGGAGTGCATACCAACATGTACGGGTCGACGGGCGGCTTCCCACCCAACAACACCGGCGTGTGCTTCCTGAGTCTGCCCGCTGATGGTCCTGATGCTGGGCCCATCATCATGCGAAGGTTGACGCACGACTTCCTTCGCGACTGGTTCGCGAATCCCACTCCGTTCGATTGGGAGAAGTTCCTTCCCGAGCCCGTCTAACGTACCGCCCCTCACACGTGTGAGGGGCTTTTTCTTATCCGCTGATGTCGATCTTGCGAGCGCGAGGTTTATCGCGCGAGAGTTCGATGCCGCGCATGAGCACTTCGATATCCTCGGTCTTATACATGCGGTAGTTGTTCATGGGGTTGCGGTAGGCGACGAGCTTTCCTTTTGCATCCCAATTGCGCACCGTGAGCGGTGTGACGCCCATGAGGCGAGCAACTTCTTGGACCATGAGATATTTTTTGGGCATATGAGGGTTTTCTAAGGTAAGGCAACAGTACCCCAGTGCACGTGATGGGTCAACTGATTGCGCTATCCACAAGGTGGATAAAACTCCTATGCTATGATACGAGCACTATGGAAGGCATGTATGCCCAGTCTCCAGAGTCGTCATCGTACGATATGGAGCAAGCTGAAGCGGCCATTTCCGCACAGCTTACTGCAGTGAAGTCGTCAGGTTCGGACGGTGGTGGATCTCTGTACGATAAGATTGTCAGAATCTTACTGTACGCAACGGTGGCGCTCATGCCACTGTTCTACCTCCCGTGGACGAGTAGCTTCGTCGAATACAACAAGCAGATCTTGTTGGTTGGTTTGAGTGCGGTTGCGGCAGTCGTCTGGTTGTTGGGAGCTGTGGTGAGCGGCAAATTGACGGTGCGTACATCACCTGTCGACAAAGGGGTGCTCGGAATCTTGATTGCCTCAATCGTCGCTACGGCGCTCTCGTTGACGCCTGCAAAGTCGATCTTTGGCATGGGAGTAAGCCTCAGTTCATCGCTGTTGAGCGTGATTGGGTTCACCCTCTTCTACTTCTTGGCGGTGAACACGTTGCATGATCGTGGCCGGATGCTGCGCACGGTGGTGATGGTGTCGCTAGCGCTCACATTGGTGTTGGGTGTTCTTCAGATGCTCTCGTGGAACATCTTGCCCGGCTCATTTACCCATTCTCGTGCGTTCAATACTGTTGGTTCGCTCAACGCTTTGGGTGTGTTGGCAGCGGTCGGTTTGGCGTTGTTCTCCAAAACAGCGTATCGCGGTATGAATCGCTACCTGACAGGTGCTGCGGTGGTGGGAACCGTCTTTTCCGTGATTGTGTTGGCTATCCTCAACTGGTGGGTGCTGTGGGTTATCGCGCTTGGTGGCATGTTGGCCATGATTGCGTTCGATAGTCTCAATGTTACGCAACTTGCGGAGGATTATAATGGTCGTCGCAATCGTTTTGCTCTCTCTCGCTTCGTGGTACCTATGACGGTCGTGGTGTTGGGTGCATTCTTGCTCTTGGTAAAGTTTGACCTCACATCGCTGAAGAAAAACTTCCCCGTCGAGATTGCACCTTCGTATAGTTTGTCGCTGCACGTGGCATCGGACTCTCTCAAGCAGAAGATGTTCTTTGGTTGGGGACCTGAAAACTTCTCGATTGCTTTCGATCGCGCGGGCGCAGGTAGTCTCGCAAATTCGCAGTTTGCGAACGCACGCTTCTTTGACAGTGCATCCGAGTTTTTCACGATGGTGGTGCAGCAGGGCATGATTGGCATTCTTGCCGTCGCGTTTCTGATCTGGTGCCTCGTGCAGGTAGTCGCGCGCTTTGGTGGAGCCATCTCCGAATCAATCGCGCGCGGAGAGGGTGCGTCGGTAGCTATGCAATCAACCGGTACGCTTGCCGCACTGATTGCTATGACCGTGGCATTCTTTATGTACCCCATGAACCTCACGCTGTGGTTCGTGTTCTATTCGCTCTTGGTTCTTGCGGCGCTCGTGGTAGCGGGGGATCGCTCGCGTACCGTTGATATCGAAGAGCGACCTATGTATTCGCTCTCTGCGTCACTCGGATTCATCGTAGGGCTCATTGTGGTGCTCAGCGGCTTGTATCTTACCTCCATTCGGTATATCGCAGACGCGCGCTATGCTACAGCACGAGGCGCAACAACGCCGACCGCGGCTATGGATGGTATTGCACGCGCTGTGGACCTCAATGCAACCAACGATCAGTACCTTCGCGATGCATCGCAGGTAGCACTCGCACTCCTGCGTGACGAAATTGCCAAGAAGAACGGTGGTGAAGAGCAGGCAGCGCGTATCCAGAATCTTATGGGTTCGAGCATCCAGCTCGCGCAACGTGCTGCTGCTGTTCAGCCAGAGGAATCGATGAACTGGAGCAACCTCGGACAGGTGTACCAGTCGATGACCGGCTTGGTGGACAACGTAGAGAAGCTTGCCGAGGATGCATTCAAGAAGGCTGCTGAGCTACGCCCGGGTGATCCATCGTTCGACAACGCGATTGGTCAGATGTGGCTTGCTCGCGCCGATCTCATTCGCCAGGTGTCGCAACGTGCGACCGGTGCCAATGCCGAAGCGCTCAAGCAGCAACTGAAGGATTCACTGAGCAAAGCAGAAGCAGCATTTAAGAGCGCTATCGATCGCTCGTCGACGTATGGTCTGGCCATCTACAACCTTGGTGCCGTCTACGATCGCCAAAACAATGTAAAAGAGGCAATCACGCAGCTCGAAAAGATTGCTCCCTACAATGCCAATCAGCCGACATTGATGTTCGAGCTAGGCTTGCTCTACATTCGTGATGGTCAAAAAGACAAAGCGGTCACAGCGCTGCAGCGCGCGGTGCTCCTGGCACCTCAGTACGCCAATGCCCGCTGGTACCTCGCGTTGCTCCTCGAGGAACGCAATGATATCGCTGGCGCGCTCGTGCAGCTGAATGAAATCCAAAAGAGCAACACTGATAACACTGCGCTCAAAGATAAGATTACTGCGCTTGAGGCGGGTCAACGACAGATTCCACCTGAGAAAGTCATTGAAACAAAGCCACTGCAGTAGCTTGCCGCGACCTGAGCGTCGAGGTATAGTGGGCGAGTGCAACTCAATGAACTCGTAGCTCGGTATCGTCTCACACCAGTCGCCATTCTCGTGGCGACTGGTGTTGCGATTCTATGGGGGTGGTTTGCTGTACAGTCGTCGCCCGTCGCGCTTTCGGGCGTAGAGCGGGTATTTGTGGTTCAGTCAGGGTGGGGCGGTGGGCGCATTGCTAGCGAGCTTCATGCCGCGGGGCTTATTCGTTCACCGCTCGCTATGATTATTGCGACTAATCTCACTGATACAGGGGACAAGCTACAAGCTGGTTCGTACCTCTTGGCGCCCACGATGACGACGCGTGAGATTGTTGAACGTATTGCTGCGGGTGCGGCATTGAGCTCGGATATTACGGTTACCATTCCTGAAGGAATGAATGTGTGGGAGATTGATGCACTACTCGCTAGTCGCAAGCTCATTGTTCCGGGTTCTTTTGCACGCCAATCGTACCAAGGTGAAGGGCGCTATTTTCCGGACACCTATCGTTTTAGTGCAAGTGTAGCGAGCGGAAGTAGGGATTTCAACGATGCAACTCGTTATATCACTGCATTTCGCTCGCATTTTAATGTGGTAGCAGAAAAGTACACGGAGGAGCAGATTGTCATCGCTTCGATGCTTGAGAAGGAAGCGAAAACAGCCGAGGATATGCGTATCGTCGCAGGCATCATTGCTCAGCGTCGCCAGTTAGGGATGCTCTTACAAATCGACGCAACGGTGGGATATGGATGGTGCTTGGCGCGCTGGATGCCGATGAGCTCGACGGCAAACTGTGATGTGACGCAAGCCCCCATCGTCTACGAGATCAAAAAAGACGGCCCCTACAACACCTACATGCGGCTCGGGCTTCCAGTCGGCCCCATTGCAAATCCGGGCATGGTCGCGCTCGATGCCGCCGCGACCCCTCAGAAGAGCGATTATCTCTACTACCTCTCAACACGTGACGGTTCCGAGCTCATTTACTCCAAAACACTCGAAGAGCATAATCGGAATCGGGCGAAGTACCTCGGGCTGTAGGGATTGACGAGTAGGCAAACAGGTATATAATAGCTTCCAAGAACATAGGGTTCTGCATGTTCACCTGGAGGGTGATATGGAAAAGACACAGTCGTTAATGGCCGCGTTGTTCGGCTGGGCTATCGGTTCGTTGACAATGCTGAGCTTGGGATTCGGGACTATTCCCGCGCTCATCGGCGGTCTGGTGGTCGGCGCGCCTCTGGCGTATATCGCCTACGATCCCCGGGAGTTCATGCGGGAGGCGCATCGCCAGAAAGTAGGTCTTGTGACCGAGATCAAGGAGCTTCGCCTGCCTCAATTGCATCTGCCGCAACCGTTTACGGAGCTTCCTAGTCTCGCACGTATCGGCGAAGTCGTAAGGCTCACTTTCGCTGCGAGTCTTATCGTGGTTTGCTGGATTGTTGAGTCATACTACCTGATAAGCATTGATGGAACTAATGCAAATGTTGCATATCCTGGGTTCCTCATCGCTGTCGTTGTCTTCGTAGTGATGTCGTGCATTGTGGCTATATCCACTCACGTAATGATTTGGGAAACCATCCTGGATATAGAGCTCTCAGCTCTACCCGCCGCTGCAAGAGATGTCACCAACTTCGCCTTACTCTCACTGGGGCTATTCAATCTAGCGGCTTTTGTCATCGTGGCTGCTGGCGTGGTTTCATTCCTCGTTTTGTTACTCGCAATAAGAGCAACTGCGGAGGTGTGCTCGTCACCCCGCCTCATCGCCATGGCGTCGGCGGTTATCGGGCTTCTGGCCAATCACTTCGTCGGGAGCGCGAGTCTCGGACTGGCTGCCATGGTGGCCAGCTGGGCTGCTCAGTGGTTCTTCCTCCACGACTGGGCGGTTGCTAGGAAGTCTCCACAGAGCGCTTAGGCGCGTGACCCGTTGCTTCGGCAGCGGGTTTTTTTATCAGTTGACGGAAATTCTAAATGGTGCTATCATAAATTATCGTTTGTTGCAGTAGCTGGTAATCAGAAATGCACGTAAGAAAGGAAATAGAAAGTCATGTCGGAGATTCCGTCGAGTCGGTCGTGCTCTCAACGTAAGGCAGTCTTTTCACCAGAAGGAGAGGCGGTACGTGACGCACTCGTGGAGGCAACGAACATCGTTTCCAGCACGGAGGCAGGGGCATATCTGTATCGGCAGATAGCCTCGGAGGGGTTTGCGATTCTCGTTGCCGCCACCATGAAGGAAATCCTTCTGGAGCGCGATCTCTCCAGGCGGTAAGATAGGTTCTTTCGGGGCTCGGCTACGGCCGGGCCTCTTTACTTTTTTAAGTTATTTGCTATACTCTATCTATAGCCGTAGACAGGGCGCATCCATAAGCCGCCCCGAGGTTGTCCCACTTTCGTTGGGATACTCTAGGTCGATTCTGCGGATAGCAGATTTTTTTCTGCCAAAAAACATGAAAACAAAAGAACAAAAGAAAGATGCGATCGATGCAATCGCCAAAGCGCTCCCCGGTGCAACCATCACAATCTTCACCACCTTTGCGCGAGCAGGGGAGGCAGGATTGTCGGTAGCGCAGATGGAGACGCTCAAACGTGCGCTCTTGAAAGTTGATGGTGAGTATGTGGTCGCCAAAAAGACCCTGGTTAACAAGGCGCTTACCGACCTTAACTACGACGGTATTGATGTCTTTGGTATGGAGGGCTCGATGGGTGTTGTACTGGCTCGGGGCGATGCATTTGCGATTGCCAAGATCCTCTACAGCTTCGCCAAAGAGAACCCCGCGCTGAAGCTGTTTGCCGCGTGGATGGATGGTCACATGGTGTCACACACCGAGCTGATTGATATTGCTACCTTGCCAAGTCGCGATGAGCTCCTCGCTCGCTTGTTTGGTATGCTCAAGTACCCATTGTCCTCACTGGCCGTGGTATTGGGTCAAGTGGTCAAAGCAAAGGGTGATGTCGCTCCAGCTCCTGCGCCAGTCGCAGAACCAGTGGTGGAGGCCGCGCCTGTAGCGACGGAGGAAGTAGCCGTCGCAGAGCCAGCAGCAGAGGCGCCCGCAGCTGCAGCAGAAGACGTAGCAACCCAGTAATTAACGAACATGGATTCAACAACATTTATCGAAGCAGTCGAAAAGATGACCGCTTCCGAGCTCAATGCACTCGTGAAAGCATTGGAAGAAAAGTTCGGTGTCTCTGCCGCAGCATTTGCCGCCGCAGCCCCTGCAGCAGGTGGTGCAGCCGCCGCTGAGGAAAAGGATGCCTTTACCGTCGTGCTTGCAAAGGCCGGCGAGCAGAAGATTCAGGTCATCAAAGTTCTCCGCGAACTCACCGGACTTGGTCTCAAAGAAGTCAAAGACATGACCGACAAAGAAGGTTCTGTGGTGAAGGAGGGTGTCAAAACCGCCGATGCTCAGGACTGGAAGAAGAAGATCGAAGCCGCCGGTGGCGTCGTCGAACTCAAGTAATCAGCGACTACTCCGCTTCACAGAAAGCCCCCATCTTGGGGGTTTTCTGATTAACGAGTGGGATGCTACTGTACTTTCCAGAGTTTGCCTTCGGAGGTGAGGAGAAGAATCGAGTTGTCGGGTCCACCGGTGACGTAGATGAAGGGGATTTGAGAGTCTACCTTGAGAGTTCGTGCGAGTGCGCCGTCTTTGGCGTCGATAAGGTAGATGCGACGTGCGTCACCTACCGCGATAGCTAGGAGGCCATCCGAGCCGGGCAATAATCGCCAGGTGCCTGAGGGCGAGATTGGCGCCTGCACTAGTGCGCTCTTTTTGCCTTTGTAGTAGGTGGTGAGGGTCCCGTCGTGCGTCATAGCGTAGACAGAGCCGTTCACGAGAATACGTGCTGAGCCCGCTGTGAGTTGGTCGTCAGTTTCCAACCAGCGCTTCGTGACGGGCTTCTCGGTATCGAGGTCCGATATCTTGAGAATGGTTTTGTCGGTGAGCACGTAGAGATTGTCGCCAAACTCGGCAGCGTCGAGGATGGTTTCCTGTACGGGGATAGTGTAGACGCGAGCTTGGCCACCGATGCGTCGAGTGATGGTGCGTGTGGCACTATTGAGCGCAAGCACTGACGAGCGCCAGCCGATGAGTGATGAGGCACTACCCTGATTGAGCGTTGTGCGACTGGATTGCGCGCCATCGGATAGGGCGGCGGTCCAGAGTGTGCCTTGCGCGTCAGTTCCACCAACCAGAATGTTCTGCGAGGCAGAAGACCATGCAGCAAGTTGAATTGAGTCGGTATCAGGTGAACTGAGTCCTACGAGCGAAGGTTGGACTGTCTGCGCATTGTCAAGGGTGTCCAACGATGAAAGAATGGATGCGCTCATACTTTCTGCATCAGAGGTGGTGCTGCCAAGGGCCTCAAGAGTTGCAAGCGCTCGAGTCAGGAGTGCGCGTGCCTCACTGGTATTTCCTTTCGCAGAAGTTTCGGTTGCCTGCTCGATTGATTGCTTAATTTCAAACAGCGCTTGTTTTGTTTGTTGCTCCTGAGGGCTTGCAATGAAGATGGACTTTGCCAAAAGGACACTGCCCGTGATAAGCGTGACCACCACCGCAAGCATGACGGCCTTGCCGCGACCATCGAGGCGAATGACCTGCAATCGTTCGACGAATCGTGAGAGCGACGTACGGCGTGTCCCCAACGAAAACTCGGTAGAAATGATTCTGGGCATCTCCATTTCGGGCGCTGGCGATGAGACAGGTGTCGCCGTCGCACTCTGCTGGCGCGGCGCCCAGGGGAGTACCGATGCGCTGGACGCAGAAGTAGCCGGTTGTGCGGCGAGAGCCGGCACGAGCTCTTCATCGATGGGTGCAGAAAGTTCTGATGGTTGAGGAGAGGGCATGACCGCTGGCTCGGATGACTGTGCAATATCGATATGCAGCATCGCGGTCGCGAATGTGGCGTGCTCTTCACCAATCTGCGCAACGCGCTGCGCGAAGTCCTGCTGGGGGAGCGAGAGAAACCAATTCTTGAGGCTTCGTTCACGCGTGGTGACGCCGCGCGTCGGGACAAAAGCAAGGATACGATCACCGGCTTGTACGGAACCGTGAATGATGCTCGAAAAACGACGTCGCTCAGTGTGCTCTTTTGAGAACAGCATGACGTTGCTCAAAATATCGATCACCTGCTCATCGCGCGCGAGAAAGATCTTGAACTTGTCGAGCTTGGAAACCATGATTTGTCCGCCCGCCACCGCGACGATACCAACCGAGAGCTTGATGTCGCCCGTGCGGAAAAACTCGTCCACGACTTCGTTGGCTTTGCGAAGTGTACGTGCGAACGCCTCGCGTGGCGGCGTGGATGGCTGTGCGTAATATTCGCGACGCGCGAGTGCCGCAATGAGACTAACCATGTACCCCATGTTGCTGGACTCATCGGCACGATGGCCAACGACGTAGAGTGCTCCGAGATTGCGCGAAGCAGTGTCGTCGGGTTTGTAGCAGAACAAATCAACGGCACCCTCAGTGGCGCCGCTGTTGACGATGATTTCGTTTGATTGAGGTTTGAGGGTGAGTTTCTCCATGGCGATGTATCACTTGCAAACGGCGCGTGGGTGCGTTAGGGTTTGTCGCACGATGTGGTGACTGATGTCCTCATTGTACGCGATTGAACATACGTATGTCAAAATCTATTTTAGATAATTTGCTGGGATCGAGGGTTCGTGTGAAGTTGTTGAAGTTTTTTTATCGTCAGCATCCAGCCACAATAGCTATGAGTGAGCTTGTGGTGCGTGTGCAAGAGCCAGCGTTCATTGTTCGTCGTGAGTTGCTTCTCCTCCAACAGATAGGGCTCATCACAAAGATCAAAGCAACGAAGACGCAGCCGGAACGTTTTGGTCTTCGCGAAGAATTTGATTTCTTCACTGAACTGCAAAACCTTATTCTGAAGCCATCACCGGTTGAAACGGATCTTTTGATTCGACGCATCAACACGCTCGGGCGCATTAAGCTCGCTGTGGTGGCTGGTATCTTCGTGAGCCAGCCCGATGACACTACGTATGAGACACCTGCTGATATTTTTTTGGTAGGGGACGATATTGATCGTGCCAAGCTCTCTAAGTTTCTCAAATCGCTCGAAGCCGATATGGGCACTGAGATTCGCTTTGGTGTTATGGAGAAAGATGAGTTCAAATATCGCTACGAAATGTTTGATCGCTTTCTCCGTGTGCTGCTCGAAGGTCCGCATCGGAAACTCATCAATAAGCTCGAAATGTAATTCGAACACTGTCGCGGGGGCCACATGAGATTCGTGGCCTCCCGCCCTTTGGGCTTGTCCGATTTCTGCGTTGTACGCTACGGCTATTCTTCACCGCACCATGAGTGCGCTTCAGAATAGTCCTCACTCACGCCTTGAACTCGGGCAAGCGACAGAGTTCTTAGGAATATGGTCAAATACACAATTTCGTGTTAGAAATTGTAGTGACTACGGGTGATTAGCTCAGCTGGTTAGAGCGTTGCATTCACATTGCAAAGGTCGGTGGTTCGAATCCACCATCACCCACACAACAGATACTACGCCCGTTTGGGCGATGTATTTGTAACTGATGAGGCGATTTGGTGGATTCGAATCCCGGAGCGATGCGCCTCGTGAGGCAGGTTTTGAGCTATCGCATTTGCACATAGTACGAAGTAGAACAACGAACGTCGTCTCAGGGATGCTTTTCCTGACATGGTGGGCGGTTCATTTACCGAACTTGGATATCGTTTGATTTTAGAATCGACGGTACTCTCAACGACCACGACCTCGCCTTAACCGATTTTCATGAGGAAAGTTGACCAGTGAGTAAAGTATTGTTATTATTAGTTCTTGCAATAGGTCATTATTAATTCAGGAGGGAAGGATATGCCTGGGAACAGAATTATGCCCGTGGGAATGGGTATGACGCCGGCAACGACAGAACTCGGTCGATACATTCGAAAGCGTCGGATATCGCTCAATCTTAGACAGACAGAGTTGGCGCAGATCGTGGGATCCACACAAACCGTAATCTCGTCGCTGGAGACTGGTAAGATCAAACGTGCTCGGTCGCAAAGACTTCGATTGCTCGCAAGCGCTCTGCAGTGTGATGTTCGAGAGTTATCAAGGAGGATGATGTCACATGAACCAGCGCCTCCCACCAAGCTCGGGAAATTTGTTCAGGCGCACCGAATTAAACAAGGGCTCTCTCAGGCAGAGTTCTCTCGAGCATCAGGTCTTGGCTATAACGTTCTTCGTAGTTGGGAGGCGGGTATTGTGAAGGGTATTTCGTATGCTTCGGCAAGACAATTGGCGCCTGTCCTGGGTGTCGAGGTATCCTCACTGGTCAAGTTCCTTGCGTATGAAAGAGTTCCGGCGAAAGGTAGTCTTGGTGAATTGGTGCGAGCCGCGAGAAGAAAACTTGGGATGACCGGCGCAACGCTTGGGCGGGAACTTGGTGTGACAAGGCAGATGGTGGATCACATTGAACACGGGAAAGTACGCTTTACACAGAGTCCCGAAATGCTCAAAAAGGTTTTCGCATTGCTTGGTCTCGATGAAGAAGCACTCAAGACTCTCCTGGTCTCTGCTAAGCGAAAGATGCGTGCCTCCAAGGCGAAATACCCATCTCTACTCGGAAGCTTTGTTCATTCGAAGCGAGTTAAGATGAAGCTGACAATACAAGCTCTTGCTGGGCGCGCAGGGTTATGCGCCGGCACCATTGCTAGCATTGAGACTGGAAAGAGTCGCCACAGGCGTCTCCACGATGGAACCGTGGAGGGCCTCAGTCGCGGGCTTCAATGTGAGATTCCCGGGGATGCACTTGTGGAATGGAGAAATAACGCGCAATCCATGCGCTCTCGCTAGTTGTATCCCTACCCGCCTCAACTTCTCTGAAAGTTGTGGCGGGTCTTTTTATCCACTTTGAGATTTTTTCGTGGTGGGATATACTATCTATAGAGTGTTATGGAGTGGAGAGAAGTGTAATGCACCAA
>CAYUJB010000009.1:0-24800 GCA_964444955.1 uncultured Candidatus Saccharibacteria bacterium | reverse complement strand
GCTGTCTCCCTATGGAATATACACATCTAGCATCGCAAGAGAGTCTTGAGCAGACTGTGGCGGCTTTGAAGGCCCGCAATGTCGAAGCAATGGTAGTCGAAGACGGGGCTGCGGCACTAGAGCAAATCAAAGCGTTGATTCCCGCGGGCGCCTCCGTAATGAACGGCGCATCGCGTACGCTCGAGCAGATTGGATTTGTCGAGTATCTCAAGGCGGGCACACACGGATGGAATAATCTCCACGCCGGTATCCTGGCCGAGCAGGATCCCGTCAAGCAAGCAGGGCTTCGCAAGCAGGCCACACTCTCGGACTACTATCTCGGCAGCGTGCATGCACTGGCACAGACTGGGGAGTTTATTGTGGCCTCCAACACTGGCAGTCAATTGCCGCATATCGCCTTCACATCTTCACATTTGATCTTTGTGGTGAGCGCAAAAAAGATCGTCCCTACATTTGCAGACACCTACACCCGCCTGAACGAGCACGTGATTCCACTCGAGGATGAAAATATGCGTGGCAAATATGGTATGGGTACCACGCTCAATAAGATTCTCGTGTTCTTGGGAGAAAATCCGATGATAGGTCGCACGGTGCGCATAATCTTAGTGAAGGAAGATCTAGGATTTTAGCGACTGTGCATAGATGCTGATTGCGCGCGCCCCGGGGAGGATTATACTTATCAAGTAGTTCGTCCTCAGAATTTCTATTTATGGAACCAAATCCCGTCGCACCGCAGCCAACCGAGCCAGCTGCTCCACCAGGGGACATATCCGTTTCAGTGGTTCCCGTAGCTGCCTTGGAGGCTGCTGGCATGAGCGCGCTCGCGAAAGCACTTGTCGCGTTTGTGCTCATCGGTGGAGGTATTGGAGTTTATGCATTTTTACAGCGCGTTCCCTCGCAGTCAGACATAGATCCATTAGTGGAAGATGGTCTCCAGGACGATCAGAACGACTCGGGCGTGCAGGCTCAAAAGTTTCCGTTCGAATGCTCAGATTTATTCACTCAGGCTGATTTTCAGCGCTATGCAATCCCTGATCGGCCCATGGCGATAGACGGCAGCACGGAGGTAGATATATTGGACGTTGCTGATTGCGAATTCTCTCAACGCTCGCTCAATAGTCAACAGATGCGCGTGCGAATGTTTACCGCGACCATCAATGCGGCTGGACTTCCAGGGTATCCTTCAGTGGAGGAGAAATTCCAAGCTATCAAGCAGCTCCCTCCATCGGCGCTGGCCAATGAGCGTAATATTGCTTCAGCAGGTGACGTCGCTGGAGTAGGGTACAAAGCATATCGAGACGCCGATACGGATTTGTACGTTGTTTCCAGTAATCAAAAATACCTGTTTCGAATATGGGGCGTAGGTCTTGATATGTGCGCGCCTAGTGCATGTACCTACGATGATATTCTGCAGACCAGGATTGAAATTGCCAAAATCGTCGACGCAAATATAAGTAAGTATTAATAGAAGATTTTCCATGGAACCCGAACCAACTATGCAGCAGTCCGCGCCCGTGGTAACGCCTCCTCAGGTTACACCGCCTCCGCCAACCACTTCGCCAGTCGTTGCGGCAGGCATGAGCGGTATCGTCAAAGCAGTAATCGCTGTAGTTGTTGTTGCCGGCGCGATAGGTGTGTACTCACGCAGCCAGGCGCCAGGACCAGATGCTGCCGTTGTTGATCCAGAGCCAACTCATGAAAATGGGGCGCCAAAAACGGAATGGAATACATTCCCGTTCAAGTGCACCGACCTACTGTCTGCTTCGGATTTTCAACGATTGACGGGGGATTCGGTAACCTCGGTTGAAGTAAACGAGAGTCAAATAGCACAAACGCTTTGCAGATACGTACAAATTTGGCAGGATTCCGATTTTCACCAAGTGGCGATTGGATTTCGTGCTATCGACAAAGATACCGCTCCAGAAACATATGACTCCTACGCGTCATCATATGGCGCGGCTGTTGCCGTCACTGGCGTTGGTTCTCGTGCGGCACTCATCAGTGAGGGTCTTGGATTCGTGCTGAGTAGTAACGGCAGGTATTTCTTTGAAATCCGCACGCACATTCCTCCCGGCAGTTCGTTTGATTGGAAAGAGTTCGCCAAAACCGTCGACGCGAATCTGAGTAGGTATTAGCCCAATCGAAGAGAAGGCGAGGTGCGTCTTGTAATCACACGAGAGGTGTGGCATAGTATTGCCTACGTTCTTTTATGATACCGAAAGGAGGTTGCCTGTGACACACGAAGCTTTGGTCGTTCTGATTGTTTGGATCGCTGGTGGAGCGTTCACGTACGGCACCACCTTTGCGTATTATCAGGGTGTACTTGGCCGGAACGCTCCATCGCACCGATACCGCGACATGGCGGCTGCGTTCTTGAGTAGTCTGGCAGGCCCCTTCGGACCCGTTCTTGCGTATTTCACCACGGAGCGCTTCAAGTACGGTTTCCGTTTCTGGTAGATTTCTATGAGGGTGATACTTATGGTAGGGAGAGTCGAGCGTGTTTTTATCGCTACGAGTGCCGGTGCGGTGATGCAGAGCGTGCATGCCGTGGTCGCCAAAGCCGGCGTAGGATTACAGGGTGATCGCTACCACGGTGAACGGGGTTCGTGGTCAAAATCGAAACGGCCAGTTATTCGTCAGGTGAGTCTTATTGAGTTAGGAGCACTCGAGCGAGCCAACGCCAATGAGGCGGAGTCGTTTCTCCTCGAGGATACACGACGCAACATCGTGGTGAGCAATTTCCCGCTCAACGATCTTGTGGGGCGACATTTCTTCGTTGGTCCCGTGCGTATGCTCGGTGTCGAACTCTGCGAACCCTGTGAGCGCCCCTCGAGACTCGTCGGGAAGCCAAAGTTTGCTGAACGATTTGCGGGACGTGGCGGTCTCAGGGCTCAGATCCTCACTACGGGACTTATTGCGGTTGGCGATCTGGCTCGTATTGACGCTCCGTAGGATATCCGCAAACCACCGATTCTTCGGTGGTTTTTCTTTTTCAGAGCACGAGCTATACTGAAGTTCTATGAGGTCATTATTCCGTGATCGCGTGCATCGGGTGGTGCGCGCCATCCCGCGGGGGAGTGTTTTGACGTACCAAGAGGTGGCGCGTCGTGCCGGCCATCCTGGTGCTGCCCGTGCGGTGGGGTCGCTGCTCAAAAAGAATTTTGATCCTGCCATCCCGTGTCATCGCGTGATTCGCTCTGATGGAACGCTGGGGCAATACAATCGTGGCGAGCACGCAAAATCTGCGCTTTTACGAAGCGAGGGAGCGCTTGCAAAGATGGTGAAATCGTGATATAATTAATACTACCGTGGCATAGCGTCACGCGTTCTTTTTAATGGAGGAGTTATGCAGAAAAAACGGCTTTCCGTTCTTATTGCGCTCGTGCTGGTCTGTGCCAGCGTCGGGTCGGTCTTCGCGCAGGACGTGAGCTGCGAGACCGAACTTGGTACCGACTCAGGAGGAGAGCACTTCTTCTCCCAGTATGTGTTCTTCGATACCAAGAACACCAACGTCTTGTCGCGCTACTTCTGGGTGCGCGGCGTACTCAATCGGGGAGAGCTCGCGGCGGGACCTACGTTGCGCTTCAAGAAAGGACAGACACTCAAGCTGCAGATCGGCGGCACCACTGATCGTGAAGTGATGCTTGCCCTGACATACATCGCTCACTTCGGTACACGTGAGGTGATGTACATCGCCGATGGCAAGATCGCAACGCGTGATGGCCCCAGCACACTCTACCAAAAGATGTTTGTCCCGATCAGTAGCGACAGTACCTGGCAGCTCCGCGTTGAGCATCTCCAGGTCGGCGAAAAGCAGAACTTTCTGCACATCGGCGTTGAGGTGCAGCGCCCATTGCGAGGGAAGAAGCTCCTCTACATTGCTCCCTTTGTCGACCCCGTGATACATGGGGTCGGCGTACAGGCGGGGCTCAGGTTCTTTTAAGTCGCCCCGCGCCCTCCGCTTCATGCGGAGGGTGTTTTCTTGCAAGATATTGGAAAGAGTGTTATAGTAGTTTGTTCGTTTCCAACTATCCAAGGAGCATACATGGTCGATATTGCCGTGAACGAAGACGTAAAATGGCTTGAGGACCTCTCGGATGCCGAGCTCAGAGCCGTCGGGCAACTGACAGGCCGCATGGTCACCGCGCGCGTCGAAGTGCGCGGTACGCCATTTCAGTTTGTCACGCCAAAAGCGTGGAATGCGCTCTTGCTCATGGGCCCCGATGATATCAAGAAGGCCGCAAGGACACTCTTGCGGCAACGCGCTACTCAAATAATGGAGAAGTCATGAAAACGCCAACTGGTGAGCAACATACGCTCATACAAAAGATTCGCCGTTATCTGCCTCACACATCCGTTGACGTCATCACCGAGGTCGTCTGCGGAGTTGATACGCAGGTTATCTCTGGGCTTTCCGAGAATTCGCCGGTAGCCGATTTGCAGCTGGCGTATCACAATGCGCCGGAGGGAACACAAGAGCAGGCACTCATCGTTGCGATGTATGAAGCATCTGCCGAGCAGAGATTTATTGATCGACTTCATCACCAACACATCCTGAAGCCTGACAATAATCTCGATCTGTATCTCGTGGCACTTCGTGATCTTCTTCACGCAGCGCCGCCACACAGTCAAATTCGCAGACGGATTGTGCGCGAGATCATGGAGGTATATAAGGATATGGCACTCGAAGGCGAGGAGGTAGTGTGGCAGATCTAAAGTTGCTCACAATTACCGGGCTAACATTTCTCGCTGCTGCGATCGGGTATCCGCTTTTTCGGGGATGGACTCCTACCGTGGTGAATCTCGCATGGGGGTTCACGTTCGCCACCATGATGTTCGCATATCTAATGTTTCGATACCCGAGCAAGTGACGGCCTGCATCCTCGTCTATGACGGGGATGTTTTTTTTACTCAATACATGCTACACTCCTTAAGCTTGGTCAACTAATCTATTCCTATGGCAAAACGACGTGGTGCTCTCGGCAGCACAAAGGTGATTCGTCACCCCAAGAAGACAAAGAAGCGACGTGCGGCAAAGCAAGCGATGCTTGCGGTGCGTGCAGTCAAGAAGTTTGGTGCCAACACCAAGAAGAAGTCGAGGTAGATGGACGCAAAGCTCGACTACGTCTTTGAATTTCTCAACGATTTAAAGCCCAACAATACGCGTGCGTGGATGCATAGGCGCGTCAATGAGCGGCGCTATTTTGTAGTACAGCAGACGATGCGGCAGTGGATTTCGATGCTCCTGTTGGATATTCAAGACATCGAGGACACGCATGGGCTTCGTGCGAAGGATTGTATGTATCGCATCTGGCGCGATACGCGTTTTAGCGCAGACAAGACGCCATGCAAGACGTATCTTTCGTTTCTCATTCGCACAGGTGGGCGCAAAAATGAAAACCGTGCGGCCTACTATCTTCAGATAGGACCGGGTGGGCAGTCGTTCATCGCTGGAGGTGTGTATCGCCCCGACTCGCCGCGACTCAAGAGGATCCGCCACGCCATAATGGTCAACGCCAGTGATCTACACTCGATTATTTCAGCGAAACCATTTATGAAACTGTTTGGTGGGCTTGAAGCGCTCAAACTCAAGACGATGCCCCGAGATTTTAAGGGCGTGGGATTGTCTGGCGATGTGCGGGAGCTGCTGAGACACACGTCGTGGATCGCTACACGCGAGCTTTCGGACACCGAGGTACTCTCGAAGAAATTTGATACTGAAATTCATCGCACGTTTGCGATACTCAAGCCACTCAACTCGTGGCTCAACTTTGCACTCTCACACTAAGTGCTACACTGGGGGAGTTCTTTCTTGGAGGAGCTATGCCAAAGCCGTGGTTGCTCGACATCGAAAATCGCGCCGTGTTCAATTGTAGAGTGTTCACTGTCCAGATTTGGAGTGATAGGTTTGCACTCTATGTGACGAACATGGACGGCGAGATCGTGTGGACTGTTTATGCCAGCTCGCTTGCCTCGACGCGCCATCAACTCAACGAGGTGGGTTACAGAATTCTGCCGCGGTATGCGGCCTTCGATCTTGATGAGGCTACTCGGTAGCTCACCCCGGCACTAGTTGTCGGGGTTTCTTTTTACTATACTGATGGCATGGCAATGAAGCGTATCGCAATTTTCGTCGGAGTCCTCGCGGTCGCGTGTATTTGGGTATTCCGAAATTCGCTTCGTGATGCGTACGAAGAGACTCAAAAGCCCCCGGTTCCTAGCGAGCAGCCGCGCGCTCAAGGTACACCGACACCTGCGCCGAGTGCACAGAAATCGCCAAGTGCGAGTGCCATCAATCTCGCGGTGCCGTTCTCGAGCCAAGCGCCACGAGGGGATTGGTCGCTGCCATGGCAGGAAGCGTGTGAAGAAACAAGCGCGTTGTTGGTGGACGCATTTTGGCGTGGAGTTACGCCATCTGTTGAGCAAGTTGAAACAGGGATTGAGACACTGGTCGCTTGGCAGCAAGCACACTTTGGATACTACAAGCACACCACTGCAGCGCAAACAGCGCAAATGATCCGTGGGGTATACGGCTACACCCGCGTTGATGTGCGCTACGACGTAACAATTGCCGATATCGTGCGTGAGGTGCGCGCTGGCAGGCCGGTGATTGTGCCATTAGCGGGGCGTCTACTGGAAAATCCCTACTACACTTCACCCGGACCCGTGTACCACATGCTTGTGGTTAAGGGATTTACTGCGTCAGGCGATATTATCACCAATGATGTGGGCACGCGTCACGGACGTAACCTTACCTACGCGCCTTCGGTTTTTCTCAACGCGATGCACGATGTCCCCACCGGCGGAGATGAATGGCCAGCGGACGTTGATTTCGTATCCTATGTCCAGTCAGGTCGCCGCGCAATGATTGTGGTGTATCCCAATGAATAATTGTCCACACTATCCCGTGCGTCATTTGTGCGAGAGCGTATACTTTTAGGCATCGTATGAATTTTGCCCGCATCAGGGAGCTGGGGAAGTTATACCCAAAGTTAGCAATCCTTTTTGTCGCCACCATCTTTGTTTCTGGGGGGCTCCTTTTGAATTACTACGGCGTCACGTTCGGTCTGTCTCGATTTTTTGCGTACAATCCCGATGACATCGCGAGTGAAGAGGGGGCATTTCCGGAAAACGTCGTGGTTTCTGAGGAGGTTCCCGTGGTCGAAGACACGGGAGCCGGCTCTTCTGATACAGGAGGTAGTGAACCTGAAGCCGGGGGAGTTGCTCTCGGAAGTCAGACCGGAGATGACCCCTGCGCCGACGGCGACTGCGATGGCGATGGCTATGACAATCCGGTTGTTGGTGGTAATGATTGCGATGATGGCAATGCTGACGTGTATCCAGGAAATGGCTGCCAGGGCGGCGGGGGCGGTGGCGGCGGCGGATCTGACCCAGCGCCTACTGCCGAGCAAGCGCCGGAGTCCACGGAAGCGCCTGGAGTTGATCCCTGTGCCGACGGTGATTGCGACGGAGATGGCTATGACAACCCGGTCGTCGGTGGTGATGATTGCGATGATGGTGACCGCACCGTTTATCCCGGGCATGGATGTGTCGCGGCAGAAACCACGCCCACTCCGGCGCGAGCACAAACACCTGCACCTCCCGACGTTGATCCCTGCTCCGACGGTGACTGTGATGGCGATGGCTACCTGAACCCCGTGGTTGGCGGCAATGACTGCGATGATGCTGATCCAAATTTATACCCGGGTCATGGATGTGTTGGCGTCGCTGCCTCACCCGTGGTTCCACCTCAGACGAGCGCAGCCCCTACTGCTGCCTCATCTCCCGGCGTTGACCCATGCGCCGACGGAGACTGCGATGGCGATGGGTACCTCAATCCTGCTGTTGGCGGCAATGATTGTGATGATGGCGATGCAGCAAAGTATCCGAGCCACGGATGCGCTGGCGCTGCTACATCACCCGTTGTCACCCCGCAGGCGACTGCCTCGCCTCCTGTTTCGGTCACCCCCACTGTTGATCCATGCGCCGATGGTGACTGTGATGGCGACGGCTATCTGAACCCCGTCGTTGGTGGCAATGACTGTGATGACGCCAATCCAGCTGTCTACCCTAGTCGCGGATGTGCGGTGGCCACTGCGGCGCCAAGCGTAGGGCCCGAATCAACGCGCACTCCATCCCCGACACCCACCGTGGACCCCTGCGCCGATGGTGACTGCGATGGTGACGGATATCTCAACCCCGTAATCCCAGGCGGCAATGATTGCGATGACAGTAATCCTTCCTTGTATCCAGGCAACGGTTGTCCAGGAGTCTCGACGCCTACGCCAACTCCAATTCCTGGCCAACCAACACCATCTGCGACGCCACCGCCCACATTGGGACAGGTAGATAATCCTTGCGTCGATTTGGATTGTGACAATGATGGCTTTGTCCGCCCGTCACGTGTTGATGTAGCGGATGGTTCGGACTGCAACGATCTGGATGCCAAAGTTGGCAGCGGTAATTTTGACTGCGATGGCGATGGAGCGTTCAACCTCCAAAAGCCCGCCATCACTCTGGCAGCTGCTGATTGTAATGATTATGACGCATCCAAGAAGCTCGAGTGTCGCCCAGCGGAAGGCGGCGCCCCGCTCATCGCATACTTCCAATCCGATAGCGTGCTGGTGAACACCAGCGAGACATTCAAGCTCTCGTGGGATTCCAAGGATGCAACCTCGTGCGTCGGTAGCGATTTTGATACAGGAAATAAAATAACTGGCTCGGTGACAGCAGGACCATTTTCGGCAACCAAAGAAATCACCCTGACCTGCGTGAACGCGAAGGGCAGTACCCTTAAGCCCCTTGAAATCTTGGTAAATGCCCCCGCATCGCATCTCGAGTGCGTGAGCAATGCCTGCAGCGTTGTTGCGGGATCGGGATCAGATTCGTGCGCATCTTCCGGCGCTGCATGTCAGAGCAGTGCCAACTATGCTGAGCTAGCAAGTTGGGCGCAAAGTCAGGGAATTCAGCTGGCGGGGACATTCACTGCCAACACACTGCAAGCACTCAAAGACGTGATTGGCCAAACGGGTAGTAAGGGTGTGCTCAACAAGATCGATAACAACATTGCCGTTGCTGGCGCGTATGCATCCATGAAAAGTAACGGGACGATGGGTCTTCCGGTTGGAGATACGGAAGTTTGGGCGATTTTTCACGAGATCACCCACTCCATATTGTTTGGCAATGGTTCTCTCACGTCACAAGCAAGGGATGTTTATAAACGTTCTGGCAATCGATCTATCGTAGATTTTGGTCCGGCGAATGCAAACGCTGATGAAATGGCAGCATATGGCGCTCATAATCTTTTCCAGGGCAATAATCTCGCAGATCGAGCTCGCAGTCTTGGTCTTGTGTTCCAGTACAACTTTGTCGCTGGGTTACCGGGCGTAAATGAACCCTCAATCAGCTTACTATCGAGATGGATTTCCGGCTTAGCTTCGATACTCCCTGGATTTCAAGCGTTGCCCGTGAAAGAATCAACACTTGGGATTATTCTTGATACGGGCACCGGAGGTGCCACCGGCGGCGATGCAGTCGTTGTCGGCGGTCCAGCAATTTCGATTCTCAGTCCTCAGAATGGTCAGGTTATTTCCACCCAACCCGCGCTGGTTTCTGGTGAGGTTGCTCGAGATGGCGGGTCTCTTGCGGCTATCCAAAAGATTCGCGTTGAGATTAATCGCGCGTTTGCGACCGATATTTTGCCCGATGGCGGGTCATGTGTCGGCGGAGTGTCAAATTGCTCCACCTGGTCAGTGTCGCTCAAGCTTAAAGAGGGAGCCAACGAGATTCGGGTCATCGCTACTGACGAGAATGGATTAGAGAGTACCCCGAGCGTCATCATGATCAATGTGCCATCGGTAGTAGCGGATATCGTTTCAGGTGCAACGAATGTTACTTTGATTACTCCACCTGTTATTGCGCTGGGCTCTACGCCCACCCCAGCAACCACGAGACTCGTTCAGGCAAGTGGCACACCTGCCAATACCGGATTTTTGGGACGTGTCTCCAACGTGAAGACCGGCCCGGGTGCGGCTACTGCGGCAGCACTTGTGACTGCTGGATTGGTGTCGCTCCTCTACGTGGGATACACGGGTACAAACACGTATCGACGACGAGAAGCCGAGGATATTGCCAAAGACAATCGTGAGTCCGGTGATATGGATTTCCGCTCCTAGATTCCCTGATGGAGTCTGAGGCGACGACGAAGCAAGAGTATCAGAGCGAACACCTCGAGCGTGGAGGCGATTGCGTATGAAAGACCGAGCGCATTGAGCCCCATGGTGGGCAGTAGTGCGCGTGTGAGTACCCAAATAAGCCCCAAGCCAGGGATGGAAATGAGCACGGGGGTCCAGGTGTCTTTGAGCGCATAGAAAGCGCGCACAAATAGATGGATAAATGCTTCGGCGGGGATGCCCAGCGAGAACCACGCAAGCAGCGATGCGGTAGCGAGCACTTGTGTTTCACCAAATTGCCCCCCACCAAGCAGTATGCGGATTACGTGAGGTCCAACGGCAATAAAAAATACCGTCGAAAGTGCCGTGAGGATCGCAAGCGGTCGCGCCGCTTCTTTGAGCGTGCGGACAAATGCAGCGTCATCATTGAGCGCGGCGTATCGTGAGAGCGAGGCGAACACAGCGGTCGCAAATGAGATGCCGAACACCGATACGGGTACCGACTCGAAGTTGCGGGCAAATGACAGGATGGCAATGGAACCGGTGGCGAGGGTTGAGGCAATGTTGGTGAACAAGAAAAAGGTGAGCTGCTCCACTGGTTGCCCGGCCATGCGAGGCAGCATGAGGCGAAGTACCTGGAGGAAGTGGGGATTGGTGAGCGAGACTGGTCCCCGGGGGCGAAATGCGGATCGCAACAGCGCAATGATGCGCACCATGAGATGCAACGCAGCCCCGACGATAGTCCCCACCACCAGGCCGATCGGTCCTAAGGGTGCTACAAGAAATGCGCCCCCAATAATGCCGAGGTTGTAGAGAACAGGAGAGAGGCCGTAGCCAGCGAAGTGTTCGAGCGAGACGAGTACCCCTCCGAGCGTGTTTGAAAGCGCAAACAGGATGGGCGAAATGAGCATGAGGCGCGACAGATGTATGAGAAGCGCTTGATCAGCCCCACCAAACCCCGGCGCTACGACGCTGGCCAGCTGCGGCATGAAAATGAATGCAAGAACGCCGACGACCCCCATGGCAAGTGGTGCACCTGTGAGCATGGTAGCTGCAAGTTGCTCTGCATCGGTGTGCTGCTCTTTGGCAAGCAGATGCGTGAAGATAGGCACGAAAGCTGCCGCGAGCGCTCCCGCAATGAAGATATTAAGAAGAACATCGGGAATGATGAATGCGGCGTTGTAGACATCCAGGAGCCGTCCCGCGCCTAGCACACGCGAGAACACCATGTCGCGCACGAGCCCGAGGCCGTAGCTTGCGATAGTAAGCGCCGTGAGGAGTGACGCGCCGCGTCGAAAGACGCTGCCGAACAGATAGGTACGAAGGGATTTGATCATGATGCCCTAGTATACAGATTGCGCTACAAGATTTCCACACTGGTAGAGTGTCTGCCGTGTGGTAGGATGACGTGCGTTGTTGTAACCACTAAACACTATGAAGTCTGTACAAGATATTTTTGATCGTCTGCAGGAGAAAAAAAGTCAGGTAAAAGTCGTGCGGCGCAAATATAAAGAAGAGCTGGCGGCCAGCACTGAGTACCAGCATATCACCGATGAGATGGTGAAGCTGCGAGAAAAGAAAAAGAAGTACGAAAAATCTATTCGCGAACAATCTGGAGCGGCGTTCGGTAAGATGGATGAGCTTGCACTGGCTATACGTCAAGATTCACAGATGCTGAGCGATGTTGCGCTCACATCCATAATGAAAGGAGAGCGCGTTGAGGTCAAAGACCAACACTCCGGATACGAACCGGTCTTTTCGGTGCGTTTCAAGCGACTCAAGTAGCGTCTCCACCCCTTTTTGGTATACTTACGCTACTATGATGCGTGCTTTTAAGTGGCGACGTATCGCCAACGTGGCTCTGGGCGCCCTGATGCTATGGGTGCTGGTCGGTTGGATCGCGGTACAAGGAACGGATACGCTCTCGTATCGCGCCGTGCAGACACTCGACGGGTTCGAAGTCCGCGAGTATGACGATATGGTGGTGGCGCAGACTTCTATTTCCGCATTGACTGGCGTTGCGTTCGATGCCGGCACCGCTCGCCTGAGTGCGTATCTTCGCGGAGACAACACGATCCAAGAATCGGTGGCCATGAAACGCCCATCAGGAATTCAGCCGGGCCCCACCAGTATGCGCATTACTCCCTTTGCGCCTCTGATGGTCCAGTCACGAGGGGAAAGCTTATTTCTTGCTGCGGTAACTCCTATTGCGTACACGATTGTCACGCTTCCGCGCCCGAATAATCCCGAGGTCCGCATCCTCATACTGCCTAAGAGTACGCGTGCAGTCCGCGGGTGGCATGGCGGATATACTCCTGAGCGGGCTCAGCGCGAAGAGGCAACGCTACGCGAGTTGCTGGCTAGCGATAAACGCGTTATTGTCTCGTCGGCGTCAGTGATCACCTACGGTCCATCATGGGCGCCACCATTTCTCCGGCGCACCGAAGTGACCATCCCTGTCCGTGCGCAGAGGTGAGCAGATTATGATTAAACCATACCTCGTTGATAAGCCACTGGGCGCTACGCCACTTCAGGCGCTAGCGCTCTTTCGTAGTGCACGTGGAATTTTGGAGACCGAAAAACTGGCCTATGCAGGTCGGCTAGACCCGCTGGCGTCGGGCCTTATGGCGGTTGTGCACGGCGAACTCCTCAAGCGCCAGGAGGAGTACTGGTATCTACCCAAGCAATACGAGGCGCACGTTGTACTGGGTGTCTCGACTGACTCTTTTGATCTTATGGGTATGCCACGGTTTCTCGGGCACCGCGAGCATGCGCCCGAGCGTATCACGGCTATTGTGAGGGGATTAGTGGGTAAAATCGATTTGAGTGTCCCCGTATTTTCAAGCCAGCGCTTCCAAGGAGAGGCCCTCTTTGCATTGGCGCGATCCCAACCAGAGCGTCCCGTGATAGTCCCTGTGCGACGCATGGTACTCGGGCAGATCGATCTATTAGGAATCGATCGTATTTCTACGCGCGTAGCAGTCGAGTTAGCCTGCAATCGCGTGGGACTCGTGCAAGGCGATTTCCGACAGCAAGAGATTTGTGAGGCGTGGCGCAAGCTTGATGTCGGCGATGAAGAATTGCTGAGTATCCGACTCGATATCCAATGCGGAAGCGGAACGTATATTCGATCAGTTGCTCATGAAATTGGCCGACGTCTTGGCAATGGCGCGGTGCTGGCCGGATTGCGGCGTACACGCGTGGGGAGCTGGCGACTAACAGATCCTGAGGTTACGCAGCTTTCTTGGCCGCAATAACGGTGCGTAGGAGCGCGCGAACGTGCTCGAGAGACGCATCGTCGTGAATAGAAATAGGGAGTGCCTCCGCTCCCAGCGTGCGAAATTCTTGAACGAATCGTGCAATCGTTTCTGGCGGCACCATGTCTGTTTTGGATAAGATAATATGTTCGGGCTTTTGGAGAAGTGCCGGATTGTACGCTCCTAATTCGGCGCGAATAGTTTCCCAGTCGCGCACAGGATCTTCGGATTCGCACGATACGAGATGGAGAAGCGTGCGCGTTCGCTCGACATGACGGAGAAATTGAATACCCAGTCCTTTTCCTGTCGACGCTCCTTCGATGAGCCCTGGGATGTCTGCTAAAATAAGTTCGAAAAACACGCCCAGTCCTGGCTCCAGCGTGGTAAACGGATAGTTTGCTACCCGCTGCTGTGCGCGCGTAAGTTCGTTCATGAGACTCGACTTCCCAGCGTTCGGGAGTCCGATGAAACCCACATCGGCGATAAGTTTGAGTTCGAGACGAATCGTCCATTGTTCACCGGGAGTTCCCTGTGCAAATTTACGTGGACTGGTATCGGTAGATGAACGAAAGTGATAATTGCCTTTGCCACCCTTACCGCCGCGAGCGAGGAGTTCGCGCTGTCCAATGCTTGCGATCTCGATGTCTAGCCCAGTATCAAGATTATGGATGACGGTGCCGACGGGGACGTTAAAGTCGATATCGGTGCCGTCACTTCCATCACGGTACTGTATGCCACCCACGTGGCCATGCTCCGCATGCGCTTCTTTGGTGTTGCGCCAATGCGAAAGGGCGCCAATGTCAGCAACGCCGGTACAGTAAACGCTACCGCCATTGCCGCCAGTGGCACCGGTGGGGCCTAGTTCCTTCATGTTTTTATTGAAGGCGACATTGCCATCACCACCATTACCTGCCCTCACATCAATTGTGACATCGTCGAGTAACATAGTGTGCTTGAGGATACCACAGAGTGACCCAACAGCGAAGCGGTGGTATACTGAGGGTGTATTATCTCATCACTCTATCGTTATGAAGAGATTTCTCGTTCCTCTCGTGGTTGTTGGTATGGCGCTTACTCCGACGCTTGCATTTGCGGCGACACTCAGCGCTGGGCAGCAGTATTCGCTGGCGGCAAATGCGTCGGTTGCGGGTAATCTCTACGTCGCAGCCGGGACGACCACGATCGGCGGTCGTGTGACCGGTGATGTATTCTCTGCTGGAGGTACCGTGATCGTCTCAGGATCTGTCGGCGGGGATCTCGCAGCCGCAGGTGGAACCGTGCAGGTGCTGGGCGCGGTAGATGGTGACGCCCGCATCGCGGGAGGCACGGTGACGGTGAGCGATCGCGTTGATGGCGACCTGGTGGTGTTGGGTGGTACCGCGCATATTCTTCCTGGTGCGATTGTTGCTGGCGATCTCATTATGGCGGGCGGTCAAGCTATCGTTGATGGCACTATCTATGGGAATATGAATGTGACCGTAGGAACTTTGATTATTAATGGTTCGGTCCGAGGAACAGTGACCGCAAAAGTGAAAGACCGTGTCGAAGTAGGATCAACAGCGGTCGTTGGTGGTGCGCTTTCGTACCGTGCACCAGGTGATGCAGTGATTGCTGATGGTGCGCGTATTTCGGGAGGGATTACTCGTGATACTTCTGGGCGCGGGTCTATGCCTGCAGAGGTTCCTGCACGCGCGTTCTGGGCATTCATGAGTATTCTTACCGGTATGAAGCTCCTGGCCGCGTTGGGTCTTGCCGCAGTCTTGGTATGGCGCTGGCATCGACAATCGCTCGAGGTGCTCTCGAGTGTCCGGAATAGTTTCTGGCAGTCGCTCGGGCACGGTTTGGCATATATGATTCTAGTCCCGATTGCTGCGATCTTACTATTGGTGAGCTTTGTCGGCACTCTTCCTGGTGCACTGGTGCTCATGCTGTTTGGCGCGATGCTCATTCTGTCGAAAGCTCTTACCGGAATGTTTTTTGGCTCATGGTTGGTGATGGTAATCAATAAGAAAGATGCGATGCACATTACATGGGGTTCAGCACTGGGCGGCGTAATTCTTTTTACGCTGGTGAGTCTCATACCGATCATCGGCTGGATTGTAGGCTGCGCTGTTTGGCTCGCTGTATTTGGGGCTCTGGGTCAACGCGCTCAACACATGCTATCTCGCTAACAAATCACTATGCCCACGCTTAAACAAATTCCAAAAACAGTGCGTCCTGCACGAGCGTATCCAACACCGAAGCGTGCACCCGCGCGTATGAACGTGCAAACTGCGCGTGCGCACGCTCACAACGTCCGCAAACCAAAGTCGCGGTAGGTTTGCACATCGCCTCGTGAATGGCTAGAATGGCGCATGATTGTTGTTGATGTTGAGACAACGGGGCTCGATGCGTGGCTCCACAGTATTATTTCTATCGGCGCTGTTGATTTTGAGAAACCTGAGCGACAGTTTTATGGCGAGTGTAGGGTCTGGGACGGCGCACAGGTTGATGACGGTGCGCTCCGCGTTAACGGCTTTACGCTGGCGCAAATAACCGACGCAAGTAAGCCGACACTCGAGCAGCTTATCGGAGAGTTCTTCGCGTGGACTCGCGAATCCACCAATCGAACGCTGATGGGCTTTAATACGTTCTTTGATCACCGATTCTTGCAAACAAGTGCCGACCGCTACCATATGCCATGGGATTTTGGTCACCGCATCATCGATGTGCACTCCATTGCGTGGGCGCACATGAAGATGCGGGGCATCGAGCCACCAGTGAAATATAATCGCTCTGCCATCAATAACGATAGCCTTCTTGTATATGTAGGTCTACCGGCAGAACCAAAGCCGCACAATGGATTAGTGGGTGCTAAAATGGAAGCCGAAACATTCTCTCGCCTTCTTCACGGTCGGGTGCTGCTGCGCGAATATGAGTCGTTCGCAATTCCTGCCCATGTGTTGCTATCCACGCCTATCTCGGACCAACAAACGCTCTTCTGATATACTGGAAGGATGACACTGGAGGGTGATCTCACTGCGCTTGATTGCGGGGACGTTGATGCGTCGGCATCCACGCGCGCTACCTATAGTCACGATGCGAGTATCTTTCAGGTTACTCCTCAGGTGGTGGTATATCCGCGCACTGCTCGAGATGTCGAGCAGTTAGTTGTGTATGCGGCAAGTCACTCTGGAGTTGCCATCACACCTCGGTCTGCGGGAACCGACATGTCAGGCGCTGCAGTTGGTGCATCGATTGTGATGGACACAACGCGTCATCTCAATCAGGTGTTCGACATCGAGCGCGATACGTCTGTTGCTGGACGCGACGGTTTTGTGGTCACGCAGCCAGGAGTATTCTATCGCGATCTTGAGAAGGCAACTCTCGAGCGTGGGCTGCTGTATCCCGTCTATCCAGCATCACGCGACTTGTGCGCCATGGGTGGCATTGTCTCGAATAATTCCGCGGGGGAGAAATCGCTCACCTATGGTCAGGCGGTTGATTGGGTGCGCAGCGTGCGAGCGGTGCTTGCCGATGGCCACGAGTACGAATTAGGTCCACTCGACAAAAGGGCGCTCGAGGTAAAAATGCAGCAGCAAGATTTTGAAGGGGGACTCTATCGGACCGTGTATGGGCTTGTCAACGCTAATCGCTCCGAAATCGCGGCGATGAAACCCAAGGTTTCAAAGAATTCTTCGGGCTATCAGTTATGGCGCGTATGGGATGGCACTACGTTCAACCTTGCCAAGCTGATATGCGGCTCTCAGGGCACGCTTGGCATTGTGACTGAGGCGACACTGGGCCTCATGCAACCAAAGAAGCACAAGCAGATGATTGTACTGTTTCTCAAAGACATCGCTCCCATTGCGGATGTGGTGAACGATGTGCTTCGCTACAAGCCCGAGTCGCTTGAATCGTTCGATGATAAGACGCTCTGGTTTACGCTCCGCTTTCTGCCTGATTTTGTGCGCATCATCGGTGCATCGAATATTATTACACTCGGATTTCAGTTTCTTCCCGAGGCGTGGATGGTGTTGCGCGGTGGAATGCCGAAACTCATCGTTATTGCCGAATTCGTTGGTGATGACGAGGCAGATGTGCAGTCACGTGCTCGGCAAGCCATCGCCGCAGTTCGCTCGCGGGGCATTACTGCGCGACTTACCAAAGACGAAGAAGAGTCGCACAAGTATTGGACCATTCGCCGCTCGAGTTTCAATGTGATACGGTCACACACAACAGGCAAGCGAACGACGCCTTTCATTGATGACTTTATTATCCATCCAAAGGATATGCCTACGTTTCTCCCGCGACTCTACGAGATACTCCGACCATACAAGCTTACGCTTACTATTGCAGGACATGTCGGCGACGGTAATTTTCACATTATTCCGCTCATGGACCTCAAGGATCCCGCTACGCGGCGCATAATTCCCGAGCTCTCGCGGAAGGTCTATGACTTGGTGCTTGAGTACGGTGGGTCCATCACCGCTGAACACAACGATGGATTGATACGTGGACCCTATCTCCGCCAGCAGTTCGGCGACCACGGCTATGAGCTCTTTCAGCACGTGAAGCGCATCTTTGATCCGCAAGGGATTTTCAACCCTGGCCGCAAAATCGACGTAGACTGGAAGTGGGCGTTGCAACATTTGCGTACTGACTAATTTTCTGCTATAATCTCTGGACGGACTGCGGGTCCGCCCTGTGCGGGCCCTTTTGATTCTCATGGCACAAGAAATACGAAATATTGCGATTATAGCTCACGTTGACCACGGCAAAACCACTCTCGTGGACTTTTTGTTGAAGCAGTCGGGTACATTTCGAGAGTCTTCGCATGAGATGGGCGAAGATCTCATCATGGATTCTAACGACCAGGAGCGCGAACGCGGCATTACGATACTCGCCAAAAACACCGCTGTTCAGTACAGCGGCTATAAGATCAACATCGTCGACACCCCGGGGCACGCTGATTTCGGTGGTGAGGTAGAGCGCACGCTCAACATGGCCGATGGAGCTATTTTGCTCGTTGATGCGCAGGAGGGACCGATGCCGCAGACCAAGTTTGTACTCAAGAAAGCCCTAGATCTCGGGTTGCGAGTGATTGTGGTCGTCAACAAGATTGATAAGCCCGGCGCCCAGATTCAGCGCACCATCGACGAGACTACCAATCTTTTCTTGCAGCTTGCCGTCGAGGAGCATCACCTCGATTTCCCCATCATGTACGCCATCGGACGCCAAGGCAAAGCATGGGATCATGTTCCAACTGAAGATGAAATCGCCGGCGAAGGTGATTTGCGCCCCCTGTTTGAAAAAATAATTTCATTTGTGCCGGCTCCGAGTGTCGACATCGCGGGTACTATGCAGCTTCTCGTTGCCGCGCTTGATCGCGATGATTTTCAGGGCCGCTATGCAATCGGCAAACTGGTGCGCGGCGTCGCGACACCAGGGGAAGCTGTCACCGTGGTGCATCCCGATGGCAAGCGCGTAAACTCTCGCATCGATAAGGTATTTGTGTATGCGGGTCTCAAGCGAGTTGAGGTGCAACGCGCGGAAGCTGGCGATATCGTCGCCGTGACGGGTGCCACCGAATCGCATATCGGTGACACCATCGCTGATGCCTCCAACCCCGAAGCACTACCGACGATCCGTGTTGAAGAGCCAACGCTGCGCATTACTATTGGGCCGAACACGAGTCCTTTTGTTGGGCGTGAAGGTACATTGCTCACTGGCCGTCAGATTGGCGAGCGCCTTGAGCGCGAGCTAGAAACCAATATCGGATTTCGACTCACCCCAACAGGTGATGGGCGCTACTCGCTTGCAGGCCGTGGCGAACTCCACCTTTCGGTCTTCATCGAAACGCTCCGTCGCGAGGGTTTCGAACTAGAAATCTCCAAGCCGGAAGTCATATTCAAAGATGTCGATGGTGACAAGCATGAGCCACTCGAAGAAATCACCGTTGATGTGCCCGAAGAGTTTGTAGGAGCTGTCACCACTGAATTTGGAAAGCGCAAAGCGCAGATGGTTGACCTCATCAACCATGGCAACGGCTATAGCCGTCTGGTGTGGCACATGCCTACGCGCGCGTTTTTGGGTCTTCGGAGTATCTTAATGACGCAAACGAAGGGAACTGTTGTTATCAACTCTATCTATCTCAAACATGAGAAACTTTGGGACTTGCCTCCTCGTGAGCGCACCGGTGCACTGACCGCATCAGAATCGGGTACTGCAGTCGCGTTTGGTTTGGATATTGCGCAAGGACGCGGCACCACATTTGTCGGCCCCGGCACTGATGTCTACGAAGGTATGATAATCGGTCAGAACTCGCGCCGCGAGGACATGGAAATCAACGTGGCCAAGGGTAAGGCACTTTCGAATATGCGCTCCAAAGGAAGCGATGGTATCACAATGCTCGCTCCACCAATTGTCATGTCGCTCGAGCAGGCGCTCGATTGGATTGAGGACGACGAGCTTCTCGAGGTCACACCCAAAGATATTCGTTTGCGTAAGAAGTACCTCACCAAGGTAGACCGCGACCGCAATCGCCGCCGTGCTATCGACGACGGCTCTCAGCAGAAGTAGTATCGCTCCCCATCCTCATCACCTCTCTCACCAGTTCGCATTGGAGCGACCCGAGGTAGCGTGCGCTTAGTGATGCGCTTCTCAAGCTATAGCGTATTGACCTTGCGTTCGTATTTTTCGGCTTCGACACTTACACGCTCCATATACTGCACGGCTTCGACGGGATACTTTCCGATGGCCGACTCTTCCGAGAGCATGACCGCATCGGCGCCTACCATGATGGCATACGCGATGTCAGTGACTTCAGCGCGCGTGGGCGTGGGATTGTCTACCATACTCTTGAGCATATCCGTGGCTATGATGACGGGTTTATTTTGTTCTTTGCAGGCATGGATAACGGAAGCTTCGACGAACGGTATCTGCTCAAGCGGAATGCTCGCGCCAAGATCGCCTCGGCCCAACATAATCGCGTCTGATGCTGAGATAATTGCTTCAATATTATCGAGCGCCTCTTTGCGTTCGACTTTTGCCATGACTTTTGCAGTACCTCCACGCGTCTGAATTTCACGACGGAGGCGCTGGACATCCGCTGCTGAGCCAACAAACGACTGGCAAATATAGTCGAGACCATTGGCGAGGCCGAAATCAAGGTCGGTCAGATCTTTGGCAGTGATTACCTCTAGCGCCTGAGGATCGAGGTGATGCGTGGCGCCGGTTTGCACGCGAGGACCCGACAGGTCTTGGATGATTAGAACATGCTTGTTTGCCTGGTGTGCCGCCGCACGGACATTGGCGATAAATCCCGCGTGCATCTCGTGGGTACCGTGACTAAAATTGAGCCGCGCCACATCCATGCCGGCAGCAATAAGTTTCACCAGTACCTCGACTGTTTGCGATGCTGGTCCAATGGTGCAGACAATTTGCGTTCGTGATGGCATAGGAAGTAGAAAGAATTAAGTAGAAAGTATTACGAGGAAAGTTCGAGGAGGCGATTATACTTGGCAATGCGTTCACCGCGCTGGGGACCACCGGCTTTGATGCCAAAGACACCGAATGCCACTGCAAGGTCAGCGATGAAGTCATCATTGGTCTCGCCAGAACGGTGCGACACGATGCAGGCGATGTCATGATCGCGTGCCAGTTGCATGGCGTCGAGTGTTTCGGTGAGTGTGCCCACCTGATTGGGTTTGATGATTACCCCACCGATTGCTTTGGTTTCGACAGCATGAGCAAGACGACTCGTATTGGTTACTGTTAGATCATCGCCCACAATCATGCAGCTATTATCATTGAGACGCGCAAAGTCCTCGAATGCATCCTCATGAAATGGGTCTTCGATGTAGAGCATGGGGAAATCGCGCATGATGGCACGCAAATCTGCTGCCAGCTCATCGGCAGTGTGGGGCGCATCATCATATGTGTAGCGATCGGTGACCGGGTCATAGAATGACGAAGCTGCCACATCGATGGCGAGCTTGATACGATGATCGATGTGCAAATCACTGGCCGTCTCCATCAAGAGCTCGAGCGGGCGCCGCACTGAGATGAGGTCGGGTGCAAAACCGCCTTCGTCGCCTACATTGGCATGCACGGCGCCGTATTCAGAGGTGATACGAGCCTTGAGCGCGTGCATGACTCGCGTGCCGATCTGGAGCGCTTCGGCGACGTCATCGGTCTGGGGGATTAGTTTGTATTCTTGAAATGCCACGCGTGTCGCCGCGTGCTTGCCACCGTTGATGAGGTTCATGTTCAGAAAGGGGACGGAGCGCGAAGGAGTGATCCCCGGTGCAAGTGCATGGAGATATTCATGCAGTGGAGTATTGAGCGCGGATGCCGCCGCACGAGCGCACGCAATCGAGATTCCGATGAGCGCGTTGCCGCCTAATACTGATTTACTAGGTGTGCCATCCATGGCAATCATACGTGCATCGATAGCGCGTTGGTCGCGCGCATCCATACCGACAAGTGCTCCGGCGAGATTCACATTCACATTGGTGGCGGCACGGAGCACTCCCCGGCCGCTGTAGCGGCTCTGGTCGCCGTCACGAAGTTCGAGCGCCTCGTGGATGCCCGTCGATGCCCCTGACGGCACTGAAAACCTGCCTACCGGCATGCAGGCGTTCCCGCCTCCTTCGCAGGTAACGGTCACCTCAAGGGTCGGAATACCACGAGAATCGAGAATTTCGCGTGCGCGTACTGCGGTGATAGTGGTCTTCGGCATGCTGCCTCTATTTTACCACAACGGAGGGCCTGTTCTGTGAACATATTGACGAATCATACTAGTTGCGGTATAGTAATCTGAAGTTCTTCAATAACAAAGGAGTTTAGCGTGTTCCAAGATCACATCTCGTTCAGTCTCAGCGATGCAAGCAGCATTGGCCTCATCGGTGTCCTGGCGATGCTCATTCCCTTGTTCTTCTATTTCGCGATACGCGCCATTCGGAATAAAGTACGCTCCACAATTCCGGTTGTTCCGGATCTTCCAACGATAACTGAACAACAGCGCTACGACGCACTCGTGCAGCGGATGGCCAAGCTGTTCTTCCGTATCGACCCCTCGAAGGGGCGGCCTGACCTAGCAACCCCGCTCACGCCGGAAGAGGCAAGGATCGAGGTTGGGGTGATCTTCCAGGAGTTTACATTCCTTTTGATGGACGCTCATGAAGCGGGTCTTATTCAAGATCCTGACTTTAGATTTCCGACGGTATATGGGTATCGTGATGATGGGCATGGTGCCATGTACCTTGAAGAAGGAGAGCGAGGTCGATTCGTTGATTATTTGTACGACCAACTCAGAGTCGATGGCGTTAAGCGCAAGTTTTACGACGACGTCTACGAGTCTTACTGCATGATGGACGACGAAACTGAACAGGAGAAAGTCTAATGGGAATCACTGAAGTCGTCATTGTGACGGGTGCGCTTGCCATGATTGCGTACCCTGCCTGGAGATCGCGCAAGCGCACTTCCCAGGCACCGACTGCACCACGAGACGTGTCACTTGCACCCACGCGAGAGGATATGGATCGTCACGATGCGCTACTTGAGCGGGTCATGCAGTTGTTTTGGTCAATCGATTCGCGAGGGGATTCTAAGGCGTACGACCCACTCTCGCGAGAGCTCGCAGAGGCATCGGTCCGCGCGTGTTTTGATGAGTTGGATGGAATTCTTCAGGAGGGGTATGAGACCAAGGTGTTTGATCCGCTACATGTCCGCTTGGTTATCAAGACTGAAGTGGATGTAGCGCAGTGCACCGCGTTGCTTCAGCAGGGGCTTCGCAAGCGTGCAGTCGAGTTCTTCGCTGAGCGCTTGCGAGTGTGTGGAGTCGAGCGTGAATTTTACGAAGAAGCGTTGGAGGTGTACGGATTTTTTGGAGATTGCATATCTTCCGAATCCACAACGGCGTAAGCTACACCAGCCCGGGAACCTCGTGTTTCCGGGCTTTTTTGCCCGTTGCCCGTTAGAGGTTTTACCTCTAACGGGGCTTGCTTTTTTCTACGGACTATGCTATACTTAAAATCAGCGTAGGTATCTCGGCAGCCAGTCGCCTCGGCGAAGGGTCTCGACGGGAGGTCGCCCTCACGCAATTATACGTGGTATGTACCGCTTCGCTCAACGATTTCGTTGGCCGAAACGCACCTACCGCAGATGAAATGGCGAACAAGCTTTACATCGGTAACCTGCCTTACAGCACGACCGGTGATGAGTTGCAGCAAATGTTTTCGCAGGCAGGAACAGTCTCTGAAGCCGTCGTTATGATGGACAAGATGACTGGTCGTTCCCGCGGATTCGGTTTCGTCACCATGGCATCCGATGAGGATGCACAGAAGGCCATTGAAATGTTCAATGGTAAGGAGAACGGCGGCCGCGCAATCGTGGTCAATGAAGCCCGTCCTATGGAGCAGCGTGCTCCTCGTTCTGACCGTGGTGGTTTCGGTGGCGGCTACTAAGCCCTGCTGAGCAACTACAACAACCCCCTCACGGGGGTTGTTGTTTTTTGTGAGAAATGAGTACACTACACACATGATTCTTCTGATTACCGGCAACGGCAAGGGCAAGACCACATCGGCTATCGGACAAGCGGTCCGCATGGTGGGTGATCTTAAGCGGGTGCTGATGGTGCAATTTATCAAGGGGCCGTGGCGCTCAGGCGAAGACGATGCGCAAATGCTCCTGCGCCCTTATTTTAAGATTATCAAAACTGGTCTGGGGTTCGTGGGGATTTTGGGTGACACACTGCCACGAGACGAGCACGCACGCGCGGCACGCGAAGGGCTTGCTCTGGCGTATACCGAGATGACTAGTGGAAATTGGGATGCGATTATTCTCGACGAGGTCAACAATGCCATTCACTTGCAATTGCTCACACTTTCGGACGTGCTTGAGTTTATACGCGATCTTCCGCAGGGCATGGACCTCATTCTCACGGGGCGAGATGCGAAGCCGGAGCTGATTGAGCTGGCCGATATTGTTTCGGAGATCAATGAGGTCAAACATCCATATCAGGAAGGCGCCAAAGGCACGAAGGGAATCGAATGGTAACATACTGGAGAGGACTCGCTCAGGATATTCGCTCGACCGCTCGGATGGGTATGATACTGTCATTTGATTATGAGCAGCTTCAAGATTCCAAAAGAGGATCATAAGTATCGCTGGACCAACCATGTGATTCGCAAGATGCAGTACTACGGACTCACGCCGAGTCGTGTGCTGCGGGTGATTCGCGCACCCGAGCGCGTCGAAGAGGGCGTTGCCGAAGGCACCCTGGCGGCCATGCAGACCGCGGGCACCAAGGCGAAGCCGTGGGAGGTGTGGACGATGTGGAAAGAGGTGAGCAAGCAGGACCAGAAGCGTAAAGCGGTTAGCGGTAAGA
>CAYUJB010000008.1:0-27466 GCA_964444955.1 uncultured Candidatus Saccharibacteria bacterium | reverse complement strand
CCTTGCATCGAGGTCATGTATACGCGCGCCACCGGCTCCTGCTTCACAAACCACGAAGTCCACTCGTTGTCGGCATTGAGAATGAGGAAGTCGGATTTCTTCTGAGAGCGAAAAATGTTTGCCTTCGCGCGCGCATACTCCTGCATGGTGCTGTGACGATTGAGGTGGTCACGGTAGAGATTCGTGATCACCGCCACGTGCGGTGCGCGCTGGCCGCGATCAAAAAATTCGAGGATGAACGATGAGAGTTCTGTCACCGCTGTGGTGTGCTTACCCTTGTCACTTAGCGCATCGAGAAACGACTTGGTCACCGAATTGCCCGTGAGCACTGATGTGCCGATGAGATGATTAGTCCAGGTGGCGGTCGTGGTCTTGCCACGAGTGCCGGTGATTCCCACGCAGGGCTTATGGAATGCATCATAAAAAAGTGTCCCTTCGTTTTCTAATGTAATCCCCCGCTTGAATGCACGCTGAACGTACGGATTGTAAATCGACACATCAGGATGGACCACCACTATATCTGCACCATCGATGAGATTGTTGGAATGTCCCCCCAGCGCCCAAGAAAGACGCGCCTTGGATTTCTCGTACGTGGCACCATCACGCGCCGTCCGCTTGAGATGTTCTTCTACTCGCTTTACCGAAGACGCCAGCACCTTGGCGTCTTTCAAGTCAGTGATGGTCACCTTCGCTCCCTGGTCAAGTAACCAGTTTGCTGTGGCAACCCCTCCGCCCAGCGAGCCCAGCCCCAGAAGAAGCACCTTTTTGCCTTTGAGCGTCATAGCCATATCTCCCATTGTATACCACGTACATAAAAAGAAACGCCACCGAGGTTGACCCTCGATGGCGTGGTTGCGCTGACTTAGGCGGGATTCATCTCCCAAGTTGCCACTGGCTTCCTCTCTCGAAGAGTCGCGGCAATACGGTCGGCAAGACCAGCGCTGAACACTCTCGCATTCTTAAGTGAATCTTCATCGGGCTGGAGTTCCTGAGCACCTGGATTTGAAGTATCAGTCAGTACGCCAACGACGCATTCTTCCAGGCCGAGTAGAAGCTCCTTCACGGGACCAGCTACATCCTCGAAGCTGGGGTAGATACAGCTCACAGTCACCAGAGGCAGAAATCCATGCCCAGGGCCCCGCATAATTACGAAGCCATACCTATCATCACCTCCTACTTTTGTATAGGGAACAATATATAGATCATGGGCATTTGCAACAATTTGCAGTGCAGTCGACAAGCTAATTCCGGACATTTCTCACTCCTTTGTAAAAAGAACCAACCGATATTACTATATTTATATGGACTGTCAATATCTGACAGCGAAACGACTATTTTAGCTGTTGTACAATGCCGAAGGCATACCGAGCGGAGCTGGCATATCCCTGGGAAGACCTCGTCGGAGTCCCGATGAGGGACGAGAGAAGAAGCGTCCCGCTAGTAGGTGGGAACGCTGTGGCTGAGCAGGCGATATGCCAGCGGAGCGATGCGATTTATTTCTCCTCCATGCCCCGCAGTATCCGTATCCGCTCCTCAATCGGCGGATGCGTCTGAAACAGTCGCGTGAACCATGAAGCGGCATCGCGACCGCGAAATGGATTACTCAGGTAGAGATGCGCAGTGCCACTGGTGGCGCGCGGGAGCGATGCGCCATCTGAGGCGATTTTCTCAAGTGCGCTTGCCAGTCCCTCGGGATACCGCGTGAGGAGTGCTCCGGATGCATCGGCGAGATACTCACGTTTGCGTGATACTGAAAGCTGGATGAGTGTCGCGGCGATAGGGGCAAGAATCGCGGAGATGATTGCCACCACAAAGAGCGCTCCCCCGCCTTCGCGATTGTTATCGCGACGACCACCGCCGAATGACGAGACGCGAAGGAAGATATTGGACAACGCCGAAATCACGCCGGCCAGCACCACGACGATGGTGGAGATGAGAATGTCGCGATTGCCCACATGCGAGAGCTCGTGGGCGAGTACACCGGCAAGTTCATTGTCGTCCAAGCGCTCGAGCGCGCCCTCGGTGACGGCCACTGCCGCGTGCTGTGCATTGCGCCCCGTGGCAAATGCATTGATCTGCATGCCGGGTAGAATGTGCAGCTTCGGGAGTGGCAACCCTGCGGTGATGCACAAATTCTCGACGATACGGTAGAGACGAATGTTTTCTTCGCGCGTGACTGCGCGTGCGCCCGACACGGCAAGCGCTATCTTATCGGAAAACCAATAGGCAAAGATGTTGCCACCAACACTCACGGTGGCAAACACATACAGAAACGAAGTGTCGCCGTATGCCTGAGAGAACACCCATCCCAAACCTACGAGCAACGCAACCACCGCGGTCATGAGCAACCACGTCTTGCGGACGTTTTCGTCTTGATGCGTGTAGAGATTAGCCATTGCGTTGCATAGAAGTTGAAAAACTAGCGCGGCATCTTATTCCCGTGAAAGATTCTCTCGTAAGATTTATAAATCGTTAGTCCAAAGAAAGGCATAATCAGGAAGAATAAATACTCCTCTAGTGGCAAGATACCAATCTTAATACCGATAAGCCCATCACCAGGAAACGCCCAATGATGCCTCCATACCGCGAACGTATCCCACGCCACACCAAGAATAAAGAAGTGAAGAGTGACTATCACGCGCTCTTTAAGTGAGTGGAGCAGTCGAAAACGAAATCTCCACTCCATGTACAAAGCAGAGAGAAAAAACGCGAGTAAGATTAAGAGATATTCCCCCGGCATCAACTAAAAACTAACCTTCACTGGCTCGCGCTGAGCAGCATCTGAGAGCTCGAAGAATTCTGACTTGGCAAAGCCAAAAGATGAGGCAAAGAAATTGCCAGGAAATGTTTCAATCTTGTTGTTGAGTGTCAGCACGGTCGTGTTGTAGAAGCGGCGCGCGGCCTGAATCTTGTTTTCCGTATCGGAGAGCTCACCTTGCAGCTGATTGAAGCTCGAGACCGCTTTGAGGTCGGGGTACGCTTCCGAAAGCGCAAAGAGCGACTTGAGGGTGCCCGACAGTGCATCTTCGGCCTTGGCGTGCTCAGCTACGGTAGTTGCACCCATTGCTTTTGCGCGGGCGTTAATCACTGCCTCAAATGCGCCAGTCTCATGTGCAGCATAGCCCTTCACTGTCTCGACGAGATTCGGGATGAGGTCATAGCGACGCTTGAGCTGAACGTCGATATCTGACCACGCTTCTTTGACCTGGTTGCGTGAGCGAACCAGACCGTTAAACAGGAACACCAGCCATACCGCTACGAGTACGATAAGAATAGGTATAATCATGAACTGATACTAGCATAGGCAATTAGATTATTGTAGCCCTGCGCCTGCCTGCCGGTAGGCGGGTCGCCAAGCGGCATAGCCGCGGCTCCTTGAGGGTGGTCGCGGTTCGCCTTAAGCGAATCGCGACGTAAAAAAACGTCCCGCACCTGACGATACAGATGCGGGACTCAACGACAGCGGCCAGTCCCGACGGGACCAAACACTTCTCTGGTGATTTGAGCGTACATCGAGCCATACTCCTGCGTATCCTCGACTGAGGTGCCCTCGTAGTGCTCATTGAACGATGGCTGCATAAAACCGCTAACCATCGGAGGACCGGAGCGCACCGTCGTAATGAAATCGTACATCATCTCTGCAAACCGACACGCTTGCAGTCGCGTGCTCGACAATGACGGATTCCCCTGCCTATCACGATACGCGTACGTCATGGTCGGCATGAGCGCTGTCTGGGGCGAATGCATCGAAAGCCAGGTTGACCATTGTCGTAAATTGTCGAACGTTCGCGCCAGATAGGCATCATCAAGCGCTCCCTGCGACTCTTGCGCGAATTCCGGAATGTACGAACCGTAATCGGAAATGGCATCCAGACCTGGAAGCACTTGAGCGAGATAGGCCCGTCGTGGCCCATGCCAATCAAGCTCAGCGCCTATCAGATAGGAAAAAGAACGGACCTCATCCGATGTTTTGGGGAAACCCAGACTCTGGATGAGTCGCGATGCCCACAAGAACACCACCGGTCGCCCGCCCATGCGCACGAATCGATGTGCGTACCGCGGGTTTTGGAAGTACTTATCACGCAGGTGGTAGAGATCACCCACGAACGCCTGCGAATTTGCTCGGCCAATGAGCGAATTATCGAACGGAAACGTCTGTCCATCATGGCCGTAGGTAAGCAATCCATTCATCTCGTAGAGAATAGCGATGGGAACCGTACTCGGACGAGACAGGTACACATCCAGAAATGCGTCGCCGGCGATATCGTTGACGCCCCACCATGAAATCAGCGCGACGGAACCCATTGCGGCGAGGTCACGATTTTGTGCATCGATGATGGCGGGGTCGAGCGATGCATACCCTGCGTCACTGGAACGCGCGAATGCACAGGGAGCAGCAGCGTTCGGCTTAGGCCCCGTGCGGCATGGGAGCACCGTCGCCTCAGCGGCGATGGAATTGTAAGCGGCATCGTATTGATGCCACGTTACCACGTGCAGAAAGGGAACAACTGGCTGAGCATGCGCACGCGCGCTCAGTACGAACAGCAGCATCGGTAGAAACAATCGCCTCATATCCACCTCCTTGTGAAGGCACTCGCATAAGCATACGCCACGGCGCGGGTAGCGCAACAGGAAAACTACCGGGCCTTGTGTGCCAACGCAGCGCGCACTAAGCCCACGAAGAGCGGGTGCGGTTCGAGTGGTCGCCCCTTGAGTTCGGGATGAAACTGCACCCCCACAAAAAACGGATGCTTCGGAAGCTCAACGATCTCCACCAAGTCGCGCTGGGGGTTGGTGCCGGCTACTTTGAGCCCATGCTCTACCAATCGTTCGCGATACGCATTATTGAATTCGTAGCGATGACGATGGCGCTCAGAGATATTCTTCGCGCCGTAGAGTGCGAAACTTGCACTCTCGGGATCAAGCGTGCAATCGTAGGCACCCAAGCGCATCGTGCCTCCCATGTGACCAACAGAAATGTTGGCGACTTGCTCGGTCATCGTAGAAATAATGGGATGCTTGGTTTTGGGATCAACCTCGGTGGTGTTCGCGCCGCGCAGACCACACACGTTGCGAGCGAATTCGATACTCGCCAACTGCATGCCATAGCACAGACCAAGAAACGGAATCTTCTGCTCTCGGCAGTGGCGTATTGCAGTGATCTTGCCTTCTACACCGCGTGCACCAAAGCCACCGGGAACGATGATCGCGTTATATCGCTCAAGCTCGCGCACGCTCTTTGGATCTTTTTCATACTGCTCAGCATTGAGCCAATCGATATCGGGCTTTCGACCCAACAACCACGCTGCGTGACGGATTGACTCGATCACTGACAGGTAGGAGTCCGACAACATAAAATCCCCCGTGCCGAAATATTTCCCCACGATACCGATGCGCACTGGAATCTTGGACGCGCGCATACGTCGAATCATCGCTCGCCACGCGGGCGAGAGATGGTGGCGCGGCTTGAGGCCCACCTTTTCTAAGATGCGCCGCCCGAGGTGGTCTTTTTCGAAATTAACTGGCACGTCATAGATGGATTCAATATCGGGCGCAGAGATAATATCGTGGGGTGTGACATTGCAGAACACCGATACTTTTTCTTTGCGCGGTTTATCCAGTGGCACGCTAGAACGCGCGATGATGATATCGGGTTGGATACCAATTGCCTGCATCTGACGCACCGCATTCTGGGTGGGCTTGGTTTTCATTTCGCCCAACATGGCTGGAATAGGAAAATAGCTTACGAGCATAAAGAGCACGTCGCGCGGCGCGCGCAGCTTCATCAGACGCGCCGCCTCCAAAAAGAGCGCATTCTGAAACTCGCCCACCGTGCCGCCAATTTCCACGAGCACAAACTCCGCATTCGATGCGGCGGCTGCGTGGTCGAGACGCGCCATCACCTCTTCGAGTACGTGCGGGTAGGGCTCAACGCATTTGCCGTGATACCCAAGCGCTCGCTCTCGTTGGATTACCGACAGGTACACTTGCCCCTGCGTCATGTAGTTGGTGCGAGGAATATCTTGACCCAGAAAGCGCTCATAGTTGCCGATGTCCTGATCACACTCCATGCCGTCGTCGGTAACAAACACCTCGCCGTGCTCGGTGGGGTTCATGGTGCCCGCATCTACATTGAGATAGGGGTCAATTTTCACCGCGCTCACCCGAAATCCGTAGTCCTTCAGAATACGTGCGGTTGCGGCTACCGTGACGCCTTTGCCGATGCCCGACATCACCCCACCGGCCACAAAGATGAATCTCGTTGGCTTCGGTTTGGATGTGCGACGCACCGGTTTCATTGGCGACAGTATACCCTTCTGTTGTGCACATGCAAAAGCATTGACAAACAGCAAGAAACACCGCGTGAGCGGGGTTTCTTGTGCTTTCTACCCTATACTTCGTGCTAGTAATCCATGCCACCCATGCCTGCTCCACCAGCTGGCATGTCTTTCTTTGGCTCCGGCTTATCGGTCACCACAGCTTCGGTAGTGAGAATGAGTGACGCCACCGAGACGGCATTGATGAGCGCGGTCTTCACCACCTTGAGTGGATCGATGATGCCCGCCGACACCATATCGACGTACTCGCCTGAGGATGCATTGAATCCCTGGCCATCTTCTGCTTCTGCCAGACGTGTGACAACTTCGTTGGCATCCTTGCCAGAGTTTTCGGCGATAGCGCGTAGTGGTCGCTCAAGCACTGCACGAATAATGCTCACGCCTTTTGCTTCATCGCCAAATGCGACGACACCCTTAATCTTCGCAGTGCCCAGCTGGCGTGCGGCATTAAAGAGTGCCACGCCACCACCAGCAACAATACCCTCTTCGAGTGCGGCACGTGTTGCCGACACAGCATCGTCGATGCGGAATTTCTTTTCTTTCATCTCTGTCTCGGTCTGTGCGCCCACTTTAATAACGGCAACACCACCGCTGAGTTTTGCCAGACGCTCCTGAAGTTTTTCTTTGTCGTATGTCGAGGTTGTTTTGGCAAGCTGCGCCTTGAGTTGCATGATGCGCTTTTCGATTTCGCCCTTTTTGCCCTTGCCGTCCACGATGGTCGTGTTCTCTTTGGTCGCTTTCACCTTGTGCGCACGGCCGAGCATCGCAAGTTCAGCGGTTTCGAGTTTGATGCCCTTCTCTTCCGAGATCACCGTACCACCGGTAACAATCGCAATATCCTCGAGCATCTCTTTCTTGCGATCACCAAAGCCCGGCGCCTTCACAGCCAGCGCGTTGAAGTTACCGCGCAGCTTGTTGACCACGAGTGTCGCAAGCGCGTCACCATCGACATCATCAGCAATGATGACCAAATCGCGCTTGCCAGCGGTCGAGAGCTTCTGGAGGAGTGGCACGATGTCATTAATCGACGAAATCTTACGATCAACAATAAGAATGTAGGGGTCTTCGAATACCGATTCCATACGCTCGGTGTTGGTGACCATGTAGTGACTGATGTAGCCGCGGTCAAACTGCATACCATCGACAAGTTCGCGACCCATCTCGGCAGATTGAGATTCCTCAACAGTCACTACGCCATCTTTGCCGACCTCGTTGAACACTTCAGCAATCAGCTTGCCAAGCTCAGCATCATTGGCAGAAATAGTCGCGACTTCTTTGAGGTTACTGGTGGTGACCTTCTTCTTATTGGACTCCAGATACGCGAGCACCCACTCAGTCGCCTTATCCATGCCACGCTTGAGTACCACGGGATTGGCGCCGGATGTCACGGCAGAAAATCCCTCAGCAACGATTGCCTGCGCCAAGATGGTTGCGGTGGTGGTGCCATCTCCGGCCATGTCGTTGGTCTTGGAGGCGACCTCCTGCACGAGCGACGCGCCAACATTTTCGAATTTGTCTTCCAGTTCGATGTCTTTCGCAACGGTTACACCGTCTTTCGTGATAACGGGCGAACCGAATCCACGATCGAGCACCACATTGCGCCCCTTGGGGCCCAGGGTAACTTTGACTGCGTTGGCGAGTTTATCAACGCCGCGCTTGAGTGCCTCACGAGCTTCTTCTTTATATAAGATGAGTTTTGCCATAATTCAGAAATGACAATTAATAAATGATAAGTGATGAATAAGATCCGATCATCGCATGACCATTTGTCATTTGTCAGTATTCATTTGTCACTATTCTACAATTGCTAAAATGTCTTCTTCCTTCGCGATGAGATACTCCTTCTCGTCGATCTTAATCTCATTAGGGCCATACTTCGTAAACAGCACGACATCGCCTTTCTTGACGGTTGGCTTCACCAGCTTACCGTCTTCCCAACGACCCTCGCCAACTGCAACCACTTTGCCCTGCTCGGGTCGTTCCTTGGTCGCTGTATCCGGCAGAATAATACCCCCTCGCTTCACCTCTACCTTGAGTGCTTCGATGAGCACCTGATCTCGTAATGGTTTTATACGCATGTGCTTTTTTGTTAGTAAATAGATACTAGCACTTCCACACTGAGAGTGCCAGTAGCAAAATACTAGGAAATCCCACGCGCCGAGTCAAGCGCTTATTGAAGACCAGAATCATGCGCCACAAACTGCTCGAGCCCCAGGCGGCGCAGTGTCGCGTTGTACCGAGCCAGCGCGGTGACCTCGAAAGAACGGGGGTGGAATTCAAGTTCACGGGTATCGGAAATCACACGCCCACCCAGCGCGGTGGTGAGCGGGTTGCGCGCGATGCGCGCCTGCATCCAACGGCGAAGTGTGTATTCGAGAAGATCCCCAACAGGTGAATTGAGTACCAGCTCAGCAAGCCGCCGAACACCACGAAGTGCTCGCGATGCCACAACATCACGACGAATGAATGAGCTCCCCATCGCGGTTGCCGTGTACTCGTGCACCCAGTGGTTTGCCTGACGAAGACGCGCCGCGTACTGCCACGGGTCGTAGATGGGCACCATCCACGCGAGTGCATGGGCAGTGAAGATGCTGCGATGTCGCAGCGCAAGAGCTTCGGTTGTGATGAGATGATTAAAACAAAACCTATCAGGTGCGGTGCGCATACTCTTGGTACGCAATCGCCCCAACAGCCACGCCACCGCCAAAAGCCCCGCGCGTGCAGTGTAGAGCCGCCCCGCTTGCACAATGGCAAACACATCCCAATCGCTCAGCGGACTACTCGCACTCATCGCAAGAGAACCACTTGCCGCGAGCGTGCGGACATAGGGCACCACGTGGAGCCAACGAGTGCTTCTCACCATGGCATGCAGCTTATCGGCACTCGTCGCCTGCCGACTGACGCGATGCTCGCGAATGTCACGTGGTGCATCCCCAATCACATAGAGCCCCGCCTGGGTGCGAACATACCCGCGCTCCACAAATCGCTCAAGCGTCGCCATAAGGCGACCTAGATCATGCGGCGCACCATCGCCATCGACGCGGCGCTCTGCAATTTCCAAAAGTGTCAGCGGCCACCGCAAAGCTCCGTAGTATGCCAACGTCGCCAACACGCCTTGTTCATCGCTCTGCATACCAGGAGCATACACAACCATCATGAGACGCGAAATCATTGAATAATACGATAATTTGTGTCATAATATATATATGAAGGTCACCGCACTCAAAGACATCATCGCAACCGCGCCGCGAACACCGGGTGTCTACATCTGGCGCGACCAGCGCGACCGCACGCTCTATGTTGGCAAAGCCAACGATGTTCGCGCACGACTATCCTCTTACCTGCGCGCCAAAGACCCACGCATTCTCGTGATGCGCGATGAAGCTGCCCTCCTCTCTTGGCAAGCCGTATCCACTGAAATCGAAGCGCTCATCGTGGAGTCGCAACTTATTGGGAGATTGAAACCAAAATTTAATATCGTGATGCGCGACGACAAGCAGTATTCCTATGTCGGCCTCACCGACGAAGCATTTCCCCAGCCCATCATCACGCATCAGGCACGCAACCCGCGCATCAAGAAATCCTTCACGCGACTTATCGGCCCGTTCACCGATGGGGGCGCACTCACGACGACCCTCCGTTGGCTTCGTGGTATATTCCCGTACTGCACTTGCAAGCAGAAGCACCACGTGAAATGCCTCAACGCACACATGGACAAGTGCCCCGGCTACTGCTGCCTCAAGGTACCCGCGACGGCAGCGCAGAAAAAGCGGTACCGCGACACGCTGCGCGGGCTCGTTGATGTGTTGGATGGCAAACGCGACACCCTCATCCGACGTTTGGAGCGCGATATGAAAAAACTGGGCAGCGCACATAGACTCGAGGAAGCTCACGCGCTCCAGCAGCGTATCGAACGCATCCGTCGTATCTTCGAGAATGCCCAACTCGTCGCCAGTCGCCGCCGACTCTCAGCACGACATCCGGGCGCTGCAGCACAGTTGGCCGAACACATCGGGCTTACGACCCCACCCCATCGCATCGAGGGGTACGACATTGCCCACATCCAGGGGAGTCACGCGTCGGGTGCGATGGTGGTATTCACCGACGGCAATCCCGATCGCGCGCAGTATCGCCTGTTCAATCTCCACGACACATCGATTGGGGACACCGCGCAGCTGCGCGAAGTGCTCGAACGACGTCTCAATCACGACGAGTGGCCGCTACCCGATCTCATCCTCGTCGATGGTGGCAAAGCCCAGCTCAACACCATGTTGCGCATCCTGGATGCGCGCGGACATCACATCCCCGTCATTGCACTCACCAAAGACGAGAAACACAACGCCGACCACCTGCTCTCCAGTCTCGACTCGCAGGTGCGCATGCTCGCCGATATGCCACGCCCCATGCGTGCACTGGTGACGCACATCGACGACGAGGCTCATCGCTTTGCCATCGGCCAGTACCGCCGCCGCCACAAAAAAACCCTCCGAGGGTAAATCTCGGAGGGATAGGACTAACGCTTGTGCTTGGGGGGCTTCCCGTAGACCAGATCGAGCAGCTGCATGAGCTTTCTGACACTACCGTGAGGAGCGTGAGCATCACGAGCGAGCTGTGCAGCTCTTTTTCGCCACTCTTCAGGTGAAAGCGTGTTACACCCGATAGCAACCATGCGGCGAGGCTCACGCACGAAGACAATCGGCCACGGGAGAAGCTCGGTGATGATCACCGGAGTTGCGCTAATTTTAAGGTCACCCTCCAGCGATAGCTCGTCACCCCCGATCATTTTCACTTCTCCACTCACCCCGACCTCATCATAGATATTCATTGCTCCATCGAGGCACGCCATGCCATGCACCCGTACTGAATCATGGAGCGACACCCACCCCCTCACCGACGCATTGTCATACACGCGAGCATCCATGTCGACGTATACAGTCTTGCTAACCACTGCAGTATCGGCTACCCATCCACCGCCGTTACTGTGCTGGTGAGCTGGAACGGGGCCTTCTCCGTCCCGGAAGTCGAACGTCGTTTGTTTTCCTGCCACGGTCGTTTCTCCTTTGAAAAGTGCGTCGAAGATGTGATATTACTACATTATGAATAATTGTCAATATCATGTGGCGTTTGAACACCCTCAGGGGCTATGCTATACTGGAACCCTGAAATGGTGCGGAGATTCCTTATAAAAGTCCTGGTGTGCGCAGCGGCGATGTACGTCGCCAGCTCACTGATAACCGGATTCACCGTCCTGGGCGGTCTTCAGGGCTACCTGATTGCGGGCTTGGTGTTGGGCTTGCTCAACACGTTTATCCGTCCCATCCTCAAGCTTCTGGCGTTCCCGCTCATTCTCATTTCGCTTGGCTTCTTCACATTTATTATCAATGCTGGCATCCTGTGGTTTGTGGGGCGAGCGACCGACCAGGTCGTCATCTCAGGATTGTGGCCACTCATCTGGGCAACGCTGGTCGTCAGCGTCGTCACGATGATCGTTGAGCCACGCAGCAAACATATTAAACGCTTATGACCAATATACTTACCTACGTTCAGATCGGTTCAGCGGTACTGCTCATTGTATCCATTCTTCTTCAGCAGCGCGGACAGGGCCTCGGTGCTGGCATCGGCGGTACCGGTATGGAGTACAGCACCAAGCGCGGTGTGGAGCAGGGCGTGTTCTACGCTACCATCGTGCTCACCATTGTGTTTCTTGGTGTGTCCATCGCTCGCCTGATTCTGAATGCATAAGTACGATAACCAACTCGAAGACTTCTTTGGCCTCAACGCCGGAAGCGGCGGAGCTGAGCGCGAAAGCATCAAGGATACCTTGGCGCGTAATCTTCCGTTGCGCAGTCGACTCCGCCTCCTCCCCAAAGTACTCAGTAAGCCCGAGCGTTATCTCATCCTCGGTCTGGGGCTCCTCCTGATTGGCGCAGTGCTCTCCATTCCCGTCACCACCTATCGTCACTTCACGGTGGCGGTGCCCACCAACGGCGGCACACTTACCGAAGGCATCCTGGGGGCGCCCCGTTTGATCAACCCCCTTCTCTCACAAACAAGCGACGCCGACCGTGACTTGTCTGCACTCGTGTTTTCGGGACTCTACCGATACAACGGCAAAGGGAAGCTGGTGCCCGATCTGGCCGAAAGCCTTCCCGAGACCACCTCTGACGGCCTCTCGTCGAGCGTCACTATTCGCCAAGATGCACTCTGGCACGATGGCGCTCCCGTCACTGCCGATGATATCGTTTTTACGGTCACCACGGCGCAAAATTCCGACTACGGCATCCCTCTTTCCATCCGCGCCAACTGGCAAGGAGTGACCGTCGAAAAGATCAGCGACCGCGTCGTCATTTTCCATCTCAAATCAAAGTACGCCCAATTTTCCAATATTCTCACGCTCGGCATTCTCCCGAAGCACCTGTGGGGTGACATCAAGCCCAGCAATTTCTCACTCAGCGAGCTCAACCTCAAGCCCATCGGTTCCGGTCCCTATCGTTTCTCGTCCATCGTCAAAGATGACACGGGTCGGCTGGTGACCTACAAATTGACTGCCTGGGACAAGTTCTACGACGGACGCCCCCACATCAACGAACTGAAATTTTTATTCTATGGCAGCGAGGATGAGCTCATTACAGCCTTCAACGACAACGATGTGGATAGCATCGGCTCGATCTCTGGCATGAAGGTGCGCGACATCAAATATCCAAGTCGCATCAATCTCGAGCAGCTCAAGATGCCACGCTACTTCGGGCTCTTCTTCAATCAAAACCAATCCAAGCCGTTGGCTGACAAAAACGTTCGCCTCGCGCTCAACTATGCCACCGACCGCGTCTCTATCATCAACAAAGCCATGGACGGCAACGCGTTTCTTATCAATTCCCCTATGATGGGAGGCGTGCTGGACATCAATCCCAACGTCCGCTCGTATGACTACGACCTCGAAAAAGCAAAATCAGTACTCCAGGCGGGTGGGTGGACGGTGAACGCAGACGGCAAACTCGCGCGCGCCAAAGACAATGTGCTAGAAATAAAAATAACCACCTCGCAGTGGTCTGAGCTCGGTGCGGTGGCACAAGAAGTAAAATCACAGTGGGAGAAGCTTGGCGTAAAAGTAACCATCGAGGCACTGCCTATTTCTCAGCTCCAGCAGGTCATCAAGGATCGCAACTATCAGGTCCTCCTATTTGGTGAAATCATGGCAATCGATCCCGATCCGTTTACCACGTGGCACTCCAGTCAACGCCAAGAACCGGGCCTCAACCTTGCGCTCTACAAGAACGATACCGCCGATCGCCTCATGGAAGAAGCGCGCGCTACCCTCAACCCGCTCGAGCGAATGCAAAAGTATGACGACTTCCAGAAGATCGTGCTCGAGGATATTCCAGCAGTGTTTCTCTACAGCCCCCATTACCTCTACGGCTTGTCTCGTGACGTGAGAGGATTCACCACCGAATTGATTTCCACACCCGAGGGACGTTTCACCGACATCACCAGCTGGTATATTGATACCGAACGCCAGTTTAAGTAATACCTGTGAGGGATCTCATTCTCAGCATCTCGGCACAACTTGCGGCGGGGAGCGCCCTGGGAGAAGCGCATCGCATCCACCCACCAGCGGGACGGATTATTTCATGCGGCATGGGCGGGTCTGCCGTGGCGGGAGAGCTACTCTCGATGGTGCGATCTGATGTCGTGGTGCATTGGGATTATGATCTTCCCGTAAATACCACCGCTCAAGATCTCATCATCTGCACTTCGTGGTCCGGTGACACCGAAGAGACCATCTCCTCGTATGTTGCCGCCCGCAAGCTCGGTGCTCAGACATTGGTTGTCACCTCGGGTGGCAAGCTCGTCAAGCTTGCGCGACAAGATGAAAGCCCCGTCATCGAGCTTCCTCGAGACAACGTGGTCCCCCGCGTCAACGTTGGTCTCATGACTGGCGCACTCTTTGGCGCAGTTGGCATGGCAGACAAGCTTCCCACCTCGCTCGATATCGCATCACTTGAGTCCGAAGGCGCGCGCCTTGCCAAGGTCATCGGGGGACGATCGCTTGCGCTCTACGCTGCCTATCCGTGGCGCAAGCTCACCGGCTTTTGGAAGATGGTGTACTCCGAAACGGCCAAACGACAGGTTATGACCAACTGGTTTCCTTCGGGCGCCCACAACGAAGTCGTCGGCTGGGAGGGGCCGTATCAGGACACCACGACGATCATCTGTTTTCGCGACTCCAGCGATGACACGCGCTACACCAAAAACTTTGATGCGCTCCTTGCATTGCTTCGCGCAAAAGGGTATACTGTATGTACTGTAGAGCTCTCGGGAGATACCACTAGTGAAAAGGCGTTGCGGTGTTACGGTTTGGCGCTTTGGACAAGCTACGCTGTAGCTGTGTCGCTCGGAATTGATCCGCAGGCTACAGAACTGTTAGACGAATTTAAGCATACGAAAGCGCAAGCGTAGTACAATCTTCGGGCGAATGGCGAAATTGGCAGACGCGCTACGTTCAGGTCGTAGTGGGAGCAATCCCGTGGAGGTTCAAATCCTCTTTCGCCCACAATTCCAAATCAAATGACCCTTCGGTCGTTTGATTTGGAACTATGAGACAAGGAATGAGGATTTGAACACCGGAGCGACTGCGACAACAGTAGTTGTCGTCGCGAGGTGGTGGCTAGACCGAGGCGAGCGACGGCAAGCCGAGAGTCGAAGCCAAATCCTCATACTTATTTCGATAGAATTAACTACTAACCTTAACGCCCTGAGAACGAGCTCTTCTGCTCTTTTTCATCGGCATACACGATAGCATGTCAGAAACCTCAGAATCATCCGTATCAAAACCCGTCGGATTTGGACCTGGTCTCGAACCAGCCTCATCTCCAACGCCAGCCGCAACACTTGCTGCTGCCCCTCAAAAAAAGGAGCCCATCCCCCAGCGCGCTTACCACGCTGGCGGTGGACAACACCAAGGTGGCGGTAATCGTCGCAACCGTTTTCAGCGCCGTAATCCTCAAGCGCCGGGGTCAACGTCCCGCACGATGCAGTATGCATCCACCGGAAAAGAAGATGAACCACCCGCACCTGGTGCAAGCGCTGGCGCAAGCTCAGGTGGTGATGGTGGCGCCAAGCGTCCCAAGCGCGATCGCCGTCTCGGTATGCCGCGCAAGAAATTGCCAAGCCAGCGCCGTCTCATGCCAACCCAACTCCACGAGGGCCGCATTGGCGCGCCCAAAGAGCTCGGAGAAAGCGCTGGCGACGACACCCTTAAAGTCATCGCGCTGGGCGGTTTAGGCGAAATCGGAAAAAACGCTTACATGCTCGAGTACAAGGACGATATCATCATCATCGATGTGGGTATCAAGTTCCCCGATGAGTCCATGCCCGGCATCGATTTCATCATCCCCAACGTCGGCTATCTCGACGGCAAGACTGATCGCATCCGTGGTCTCATCCTCACCCACGGTCACATGGACCACGTAGGCGCGGTGCCCTACCTCCAGACCAAGCTTGGCAACCCTGACATCTACACCGCCGAGCTCACCAAGAACTTGGTGCTCAAGCGCCACAGCGAATTCCCGCAACTTCCCAAACTCCCCATCCATGTGGTCAAAGATGGCGACGTGGTGCAAATGGGTGACTACTTCAAAGTGGAATTCTTCCACATGAACCACAACATTCCCGACGATTTGGGAACGTTCATCGAAACACCCGCTGGCAACTTCATCCATACGGCCGACTTCAAGTTTGACGCAACGCCTATCAACGACAAGCCAGTCGACCTTATGAAGATTCGCGAGTTTGGCGATCGCGGTGTGCTCGCGCTCATGGTGGATTCCACCGATGCTGAGCGCCCCGGTCACTCCGTCTCCGAGCAGACGATCTATGAGAACATGGACATCATCTTCAAGGATGCCACCGGTATGCTCATCGTGGGTACGTTTAGCTCCATGATCAACCGTATGCAGCAGCTGGTGCAGCTGTCCGAAAAATACGGACGTAAGGTTATCTTTGATGGCTACTCGCTCAAGAGTAATGTCGAAATCGCCAAAGAGATGGGCTACATCAAGATGCAAAAAGGCACCCAGATCTCGATGGAGCAAATCAAAGACTATCCTCGCGAGCAAATTACGGTGGTCGCCACCGGCGCCATGGGACAAGAGGGCGCGTCACTCATGCGCATCGTCAACGGCGAGCATCGCCACATCCAGATGCAGCGCAAGGACACGGTGATCTTCTCCAGCTCGGTCATTCCGGGTAACGAGCGCTCAGTGCAGTACCTCAAAGACATGCTCTACCGCGGTGGCGTCAAAGTGTACCACTACGCCATGATGGACATCCACGCAGGAGGACATGCGCGCCAAGAAGACCTCAAGGAAATCATGCTCCTCACGCGACCGAAGTTTCTCATTCCCCACCACGGTCAATACAGCATGATGGTGTCCAATGGTGAGCTGGGCAAAGGCGTGGGCATCCCTGAGGAGAACATCATCATCGCCGACAACGGTCAGATTATTCACCTCACTCCCGACACCTGGTGGTTCGACAAAAAGGTCGCACCTTCCAACCTCATCATGGTGGATGGTTTGGGCATCGGTGACATCGGCAATGTGGTGCTGCGCGACCGCCAAGCGCTCGCCGAAGACGGTATGTTCACCATCATCTGCGTTGTCGAGCCCAAGACCGGCCGCATGCGCGCAAGTCCCGACATCATAAGCCGTGGCTTTATCTACCTCAAAGAACAAAAGGAACTGCTCATGCAGGTACGCAAGCGCGTACGCTCCATCATCGAAGGAGAGAAGGCGCGCCCGCTCAACCTCGCGTACCTCAAAGACGAAATCCGCGATGACATCGGCCAGTTCCTGTTCCAGAAGACAGAACGCAGGCCGATGATATTGCCAGTGATCATTGAGGTGTAGAAACACCTCAATGATCATCCAGAGTTGCGCGGCCCCGTTGCGCAACGTGGGATTACATTAGTGTAGGGTTACATTCAGAAGAACCAGCTCGATGAGCTGGTTCTTCGTTACTTGACTATATCCTCACTTTAGTGTAAATAATACACATCTTTTACAAAGGAGGGTCGAAATGGGCACATTTGCCGAAAAGATTCAGGGACTTACCGATATTCATCTTTCGGGTAAGCATCTTCTGAAGGAACTCAAGCTCCAATGCGCACAAGCAGATGCGGAACTTAAGTTTCTCCAAGATACCCATGAGGTCCCAGCCTTAAGCGCTAAACTCAGAGCCAATCAAGACATACTCCGTCCAATCCTCAACGCTCGTAAAAGTATGGCGGACTTTCGTCGCGACACCCACGAAATGGCGCTTGCCGAATTATCGAAACATCTCGAAGAAATCAGCTGTGAGCAATGCGGGGGAACCGGACATCGGCACGCCCTCCTTTCTCGGGTCAATCCCGAAAAATGGGGTGAGCGTGGCCAGTGGGAGGAGTATGGAACCTGCAAAATCTGCGGCGGGTCCGGGGTGAAGGAGTAACCGTGGCAAAGCCAAAACAACGAAAAAACACTCGCGGTATCTATCTTGATGGTAGGGCGATACTCAATGACCTTGAAACAAGCCTCGCCGTCTCTCAGCAGCGCCTCACGTATTTTACCGCGGTGCACGCAAGACTTCGTACAGCCGGCTTGGATGCGACTCTCGCATTTCGCTACGCAGGCGAAGCTCGCCAAAGCGTAAAGGGTCTTGATTGGCGAATCGAAAATATCAAAGCCATGCAGGCAGAATTAGCCAAGACATACGCAAACAGTCCGTAGCCGCTCCCTGACCGCCTCTTCGGAGGCGGTTTTCTTTAACTCTCAATCAGCTTCATGAGCACTGCTTCTGCCTTTTCGAGTTCATCCTCGCTACTGGCGAGGAGGCATGCGCGCACGAGGGTAATGTCGATGAAATGGCGAATGTTGTAGGTGACACATTCTTCTTCCCTACTCTTACAATTGGGCGAGTTGCGATGCGTGTGAATGCCGTCGCGCACACCCAGCTTGGCCGCCTCCACGAGAATATCTGGAGATACGCCGGCGTCGGCAGCGAGAGACGCATAGTATTCCATCTCATGCTCAATGAGGTGGTTGTAGTCTTCTGCGTTTTTGAGTGCAATCTGTTTTGCCATATTTGATTGGTTATACTATGATTCAACAACTATGGCAAAGATTTTTAGTGGGATGCGCCCCAGTGGAAAACTGCATCTGGGCAACTATATTGGCGCTATCAAGAACTGGATCGAACTCCAGGATGCTGCTGAGTTGGCAATCTTTGGCGTGGTAGATCTTCACGGCATCACTACGCCGTACGAGCCAGCGTCATTTCAGACCCAGGTTGATGATGTGATCCTCGATTATCTCGCCGCAGGCATCAATCCGGAGAAATCGCTCTTGGTTCGTCAGTCGCGCATCCCCCAACATGCACAGCTCATGTGGCTACTCTCCACCATCACTCCTGTGGGCTGGCTCGAACGCCTCCCCAACTGGCGCGAGAAGGTAGACCAAGTAGAAGCCATGGGCGACAAGGGTGCAAGCTACCAAAACAATCTTGGCCTTCTCTCTTATCCCGTCCTTATGGCAGCGGACATCTTGCTCTACAAATCCGACCTCGTGCCCGTCGGCGAAGACCAGGTGGTGCACATCGAGCTCACCAACGAAGTGGGGAGCAAATTTAACCACCTCTTCGGTGATATGTTCCCGCGCGTCAAACCACACCTGGCTACCGGCGCACGCATCATGAGCCTGCAGGACCCCACCAAGAAAATGTCCAAAACCGGCGATGACGGCATAGCGCTTACCGATGACGCCGACACTATCCGCGGCAAGATTAAGCGCGCCGTCACTGATTCTGAGAGTTCCGTTCGTTTTGACGAATCCGCCAAGCCCGCAATCTCAAATCTCCTCACGCTTTTTTCAACATTATCAGGCACCCCCATCTCCGCACTCGAGTCCCAATACGCAAGCTCCACCTACTCTGCCTTCAAGAGCGAGCTCGCGGACGCCGTAGTGGCCTTTCTGGAGCCCCTACAGGCGCGCCGGAGTGCACTCGCCGCCGATCCCGCGCACGTACAGAAGATATTGACATCTTCTGAAGAAAAGGCCAGATTTATCGCATCGGAGACGCTCGATGAGGCGCTCGGCCGCATGGGACTTCGATAAGGAGGATACAGCAGTGCCAGACAAACCAGTACCCGTCCCCAGTTGGGTCACTCGCAATTTTCCCAACCCAGACCAGCTATCGGCAGCGCCCGCTCCCCTGCAGCGAGATCGTCGTTTTGTTTTTGGAGAGATCTCTTCACTTTTGCGTCAGGCGCTTGAGACCGACATTGGAACAAGACCGCCCACTGGAGAGCGTATCGCTCACATCGTAATCACCTACGAGAAGACTTAGCTCGATGCGAGCCCCTCCACCTCCTTGATCATCTGATCGAGGAGTTTTTTTGTGTCCGCCTCAACGACGAGACGTAAGAGCGGCTCGGTGTTCGATGGTCGAATATTAAACCACCACTCCTCAAACTGCACCGTGAGACCATCGGTGCGGTCCTGCGACGCTTCGCTGTAGTGGGCCGCTAGCTTTGCCAATACCGATGACGCCTCTTTAGTATCTCGAATGGGAATGTTTATCTCCTCGCTCTTATGATTCACACGATAGGGTGCAACCAACTCCGTGAGTGTTCTCCCGCTCCTTCGATACACCTCATATACCCGAAGCGCGGTCAGTTCGGAACACTCCATCCCTCCAAACTCTTTCCAGTAATAGTGCCCACTCGTCTCACCTCCGAAGATCGCGCGAGTCCGATGCATCGCTTCGGTTATCCCAAGCCGTCCGACTTTTGAAATCGTAAACGGCGTCTGACGTGCTGCGAGTCGCTCGTGCACCACCCGTGAGAAACGCAAATCAAATACCAATGGTCGCAATTCAAGCTGTTCGGCCAATAAGAGAAAAATAAAATCGGCAGGTATAGGTGCGCCTCGATCGAAAAAAGCGACGCGATCACCGTCAGGATCAAACCGCACGCCAAATCGCTCATCACTTGCCACCGGGCCCAAGCTCGCAAACACATCGCGCACTGCTGCCGGGGCATCAATGGCCATGCATAGCTCCGTGCCTCCCCGCCACTGTGCAGCATACGCAACGGCCGCCGCATAACCATCCAGGATCGAGCGATACTCCACACTCCCCTTTGATGCATGCTCCTGTGTCGCGCTGTCGTATACTTGCCGGATAATATCGCCACCAATCACCTCGAGGGAATCTCCGCGTGCAGCGATGACCTTGAATCCATTATCGCTCAGTGCATTGTGGGAAGCGGTCACCATGATGCCGCCCGCAGCGCCCAGCGACCGAATTGCCCAGTAGTACTGCGGCGTAGACACCACCCCAATATCAATCACGTTGGCGCCCGCATAGACCGCGCCATCGATACACGCGTACGTAAGCTCATCACTGGTGGCACGCTCATCCCGACCCACCACAATCGTCCCCGCCTTGAGCCACCCCGCTACGCGGCTCGCCAATCGCTGCGCAAATGTCGTATCAAAATCCCCCGGATACGCTCCGCGCACATCATACGCCCGAAAAATATCTTTATTGAATTGCGCCATTCTTCACTCTCAGTATATCATTGATACCCCTCTCAATCTTCTTCGTATTCCCATGGAGAATAAGACCTCGATACGCCTGAACTGTCTGGGGATCATCACCACGCGCAGATAATCCTCGAAACATTCGCCTCTTCGCTGCTGTCCGCAACACTCGGTGATCAGAAAAATGTATCCAACCCAGAAAATCGATACCCGAAGCAAGTGATCGGAGAGAAACCTTGTCAGGGTGTAGCTCAAGATGAAGCGCCTCACTTAAGAACTCGGCTATCCGAGGAAGTAATTCTTCCAGCCAATCTTTATCATGGGACATGATAACAAAGTCGTCGGCATAGCGAATATAGTACTCGGCCTTGAATGTATGCTTGATGCGCTGATCCAGTTCATTCATATACACATTCACGAGTAACTGAGAGGTGAGATTACCAAGTGGTAGCCCCAACCCTGACTTCGTCGAAAAGAAACTGCCGACAATCTGAGACAAAAGACACGATACATCCTTATCGGATATGTGTTTCTGTAAAATCCCCAAAAGAATTGCCCGATCTATAGAGGCAAAGAATTTCCGAATATCGCATTTGAGCACCCATACCGTCCGAGTGTGATTACGTGATACCCGACCCGCAAGAAATCGAAAGCGATCCATCGCCCGATGCGTTCCCTTCTTAATCTGGCAGGAATAAGAGTCGGCAATAAAAGTTCTCTCAAACAGTGGATAGAGATTTCGATAGAGCGCATGGTGGAGTAGTCTGTCTCGCACTGTTGCTTTGTGAATATGCCGTGGCTTGGGGTCGGAGATATTGAAACTCTCATATGCCGAGTGATAATAGGTCTTGTCCCCTAAGTCGTTATGCAGTGAGATAACATTATCCATCAGATTGCGTTCAAAATCCAGAACATCTTTACGCGCCTTTTTGCCCACCAGAAACTCCTTCCATGCACCAAGAAGGTTTTCCAAAGAAGTGATATCCTGATAACTTACATCAAGCTGAATATGACTCATTCAACCTATAATACCCCCCCCCCAACTCATTCCACTACTGCAAAGCGCAAAAAGTGCCTACACGCTTTGGTATACCTATCTCCAGATACTGCCCAAAAACCATCGACACTCACTGGGTGCAAGCATCGACAGGCTGTTCATTGAGGTGATCGAAGCAATCGCTACCGCAAGCTTCCTCCAACCTGAAGAAAAAGTGCCCTATGTTCGTATTGCCATCCGAAAAATAGACACCCTCAAGGTACTCCTGATGGTACTCTGGGAAACGAAGTCGTTAGACGATAAGAAGTACCTCGCACTATCAGTCAAAATAGACGCAATCGGTAAGATGCTCGGCGGGTGGCGCGGTCAGCTTGCAAAACAAAACTCTCCCGCGAAGGGAGAGAAATGAAGAGAGTTGCACGCAACGCAGCGGGGTTGTTGCCGTTGAAGTCGTTGTCCAGCCAGTTGTAGTTCCAGTTCCACGCACCGTCGTTCCAGTACAGATAGCGGACGTACAGGTTGTCGTCAGAGTTGCGGTGTGTAGAGAGTGCCTTCCATGCCACCACCCTTCGAGTACTCTCAGGGCTGAATCGTATTCGGCATCGCAATGCCATAGCACCCTCTACCAAGTATCTTCATTTTTTGAAGTTTCTACATTCACCACGCTATCCCAAACCGTAGTCGGAGATATTCTGGGTTGTATGGATACTGGGTTCGGCAGCAGGAAACCGTAGTCGCCCACATATTCGCCTAATTCCAAATGGTATTGTAGCAAAAAAAGTGGCCCGTGCGTTATTCACACACGAGCCACCAGACGAAACGGAAGGACTAAGGTTCAGAGGCCAACAGGGCCTAAGGAACCAGGTCCGAGAACCTAACTTGCACGCAACGCAGCGGGGTTGTAGCCGTGGAAGACGTAGCCCAGCCAGTAGTAGTTCCAGTCCCACGCACCGCCGCGCCAGCACAGACAGCGGACGTACAGGCGGTCGCCAGAGTCGCGGTACACCGTGCCCCAGAAGAAGATGTAGCGCGTGTTACCACGGTCGTCCTTCTTCCACTCCTCGGGGATGAGGTGGGGGTTCTTAAGCAGGTAGTCCAGGACGTTGGCGTTCATCGTGGGCTTCTTGGCGAGCTCCTTGCGAAGGTCGTTGCCGACGATATACTTGTCGCCCTCTTGCCCCTTGGAAAGGTAGAGCGAGACCTTGCTCGGGTCCCAGACGACCACGCCGTCACGGCGATGCTCGTCCACTCGCCAGCCGTTGGGCAGAAAGGGGTCGGCATCGCAGTCGATGGAGTGCGAACTCCCAGAGAAATAATCTTCTTTCCCCGAGATGAGGGCAGCGGCGACCTGTTGCTGGAACCACGACGACGCTCTCCTGAACTGCGCCAAGTGCTCACGCTGGACACCCCAGGTGTCCAGAAGCTCCAACGTTGCCGTTATCTCTGAATACGGCGTTTGCTTGATCAAGTCCCCCATAATGGGCTCCTTCGATATATTGTTATGCGGCTCTTCCAGAATTGAAGCGGAATTGCTTCAATTCAAGACTCGCCAGTACTGAATTTATTATAGCATATCTTCAATAAAAAAGCAAGTGTAAAAATTGGCTTATTGTTGGTGTTTTTGATACTCTAAGAGGATGTCATCACTCTCTTTGGGCATCGTAGGGCTTCCGAACGTGGGGAAATCCACGCTCTTTAAGGCGGTCACTAACAAGCAGATCGATATCCAAAATTACCCGTTTACTACCATCGAACCCAACGTGGGTGTGGTAGAGGTTCCGGACGAACGCGTTGAGAAACTCGCCGAACTCTCCAAATCGGCAAAGATTATCCACGCAACCATCGAATTCACCGACATCGCGGGACTCGTCAAAGGCGCAAGCCAGGGTGAAGGTCTGGGCAATAAGTTTCTCGCTAACATCCGCGAGGTAGATGCTATCGCACAGGTGGTACGAGCATTCGATGGCGGCGATATCATTCATGTCCATGAGACCGTTGATCCCGTACGCGACATTGGCATCATCAATGCGGAGTTGATCATCGCCGACTTGGATACGGTCTCCAAGCGCATCGTCACCACCGAAGCAAAGGCGCGCAACGACAAGATTGCGCAAGCTCAAATCCCCCACCTGAACAAACTCGCCGAGGCGCTGCAGCGTGGGACACTCATCAGTCAACTCGAACTCTCCGATGATGAGAGTGCGCTCGCCAAAGAACTCAGTCTCCTTACCGCCAAGAAATTTATTTATGTCGTAAATATTTCCGATTCCCAGCTCGCTGCCGATTGGAAACCATCCTCGGAGCTATTGTCCGCGATGAACGGCTCCGAATACGTTGCCATGTGCAATAAACTCGAACTCGAGCTCTCCGAAATGTCCCGCGAAGAGAAAGCGACATTTCTCACCGAACTTGGCCTGCCCGAGAGTGGCTTGGATCGCCTCATTCGCGAGGCATACCACACGTTGGGATTGATTTCGTTCCTCACGACCGGCCCCGACGAGACGCGTGCATGGACCTGCCATCGCGGCGATCTTATGCCGCGTGCCTCGCGTGCGATTCACACCGATTTTGAACGTCTCTTCATTCGTGCCGAAGTCATACCCTGGAACACGCTTCTCGAATGCAACGGTTATGGTGTCGCTCGACAAAAAGGCCTCGTCCGCGTGGTGGGGAAAGACTACACCGTGCAGGACGGTGATGTGGTCGAAGTCCTCGTGGGTAAATAATAAAACTTGTCTGCGCGGGCCACTACATTCGTGCGGCCATCGCGCCCTTCGGGTTGGGTTGATTTCATCGTTGCCACTCCGGTGCTCGCTCATCGTACTGCCCGTACGACTCACTTCGCTTCCTCGCTTGCGCCTTGAACTCGACCCAACAGAACAAGTTTTTACATTTTTAAAAAAAGAAAGAGCCCCTTTCGGAGCTCTGTGCGACAACTAGATCAACCGCGACCGTTTGAGACGCCTGCGCCGCGCCCATCCAGCCAAACCAGGAATGTACACCGCGGCCAGGTCAAAGACGATGTTGATCACCTCTTTGAGCGGATTGCCCAGCTCCCAGCTCACCGTATGCACACGGACACGACGTCCGAGCTTACGAATCTCCGGAAACAGCAGCCAGTAGAGCATGAGCGTTTTGAGCGCTCGCTGCGTCTCGCAGAATACATCTACCTCGACATCCAGCCAGGTGAACGTAGCCAGTCCGTGCCGTGCGTGGATCACGTGCATAGTGTTTTGCACATTCTCGAGCGTCGTGTACGAATCATCTTCAATGATGAACTCCGGCAACGATTGATGGGGGTAGCGGCTCCGGAGCTGCTCGCTCACGTATTCTGCCATCACTCCCGCCTCGGTGGAGCCCGGTGCAGATTTTCTTTGCGTGGCTCCGCCACAGAAGACAAGATAGTCGGTGGGATGCTCTCGTACGAACCGGCCCACCTCATCGAGGTATTCGGTAAGTTCAGGAACGAGGTGGCATCCGTAGCCGTTGACGACGACAAACCGAACGCTCACTTCTTGCCGCCAAGCTTGATCTGAGGCTTCTTTGGCTCAACTTCATCATGGTACTGCCTGGCGTAGTCTCGCCATCCAAAAAGCAACACGACCGCAGGAAGAAAGTCCTGAACGAGTAGGTAAACTCGGACAAACTCGGTAAGCCGCTCATTCCGATTTTTGTCAGCGGCGTCCACAGCTCGTAACGCAACTCTCGTATCAGAGCCCTCGCTCGCACTCGTGTAGCGATCACAAGCCTTGCGATAGATCTTTTCCATCGCCTCGACTTCGAGCGCTAACGCTTGCAGTTTTGCATCGACCGCCTGCTGGTCGGGTGGAAACTCATCCACCAGTGAAAGCTTTCTCTGGATCGGTTCGAGCATCCGGGTTACGTCCGCCGCTGCATCCATTTTTAACGTCCTTTCTGTCCGATATTACTGAATCGGCATGGCGCGATACTACATTATTATATTGTTGCTGTCAATAAAAACGAGCCCCGACAAATCGGGGCTCGAACTGCGCTAGACGGAGGGATCTGAGCTGCGTCGTGGGTACTGGTAGGAACCAAACAGCAGGGCGTCACGCCAATGCTTCGGCTCCTTGGGCATCGTATTCGGATCAATACCGAAGCCATCGACGTCGTGATCGTACGTCTGGCGCACGAACTGCCAGAACGCATCTCTGCACGTCCTAGCTTCGTGTTCTGCTATACGCATGCGAATCGCTAAGGGTGCATCATTCCGTAGCGCCTCGTCCGGCGAAAGACCGCTTTCCCGCTGATATTCGGCGAACTTTTGCTGGAGTTTGATTTCAGTGTTGAATGCCTTCTCGAGATTGCTCGCCAAGAGAAACATTCTCCTCGCCGCGCGCCGCGGGTAGTCAGGAGTCATTAAGGAAACGAACTCTTCGAATCTCCCGAGTTTTGGATCCAATGCTTTGTCCAACGATTCGCTCATCTCGTGAAACAAACGATCCAGCATGGTCCCCGCATAGAACAGCGAAGCAACCGCGAGAATACAAGTGGCGGCGGCCTCGAATTCCCATGGCCTGATGAAGTCGCCGATTGCACACGAGATGAGTATGGCAATCGGGAATCCGAAGGCGAGCATCGAAGGCACCCCGGTTTTGACGACGCGAGCCCCAAGACTACCTGGGGTTAACTTATTCCTTATCTCTAGACTGTATTTCAAGGTACGGCCTTTCTGCTTTCTGATCAGTTCGGAGCTCTTCTCCGAAAGGAGCAGTTCTTCTGCCCATGGGAAAGCGAAGATATGATACAATTCGATAGATAATATGTCAAGAGTCCGCAGCAGAACGAATCATTGACTTTCTTTGGATATTTGCTAATATAATCATCGTATAAACCATGCTCCCTCGGGGGCAAAAACGTCACTTCCCGCAAGGAATCGACGACTTACCACATGGTAGAATCACGCAACTACGAGTTCGCGTACCACATCACGACGGTACTGGATGAGACCAAGGTCCCATCCATCCATCAGGAGGTGGAAGCACTCATCAGCAAGCACGGAGGCGCCATCACCTCCTCGCGTCAGCCAGAGCGGCAGAAGCTCTCGTATCCCATTAAGCACCAGACGCAAAGCTTCTTTGCGTGGGTTCAGTTCATGACCGACAGCGATACGCTGTTGCCTGAACTCGACGAGTGGGCGCGACTGCACACGGAAGTGCTCCGCCACGTCACCCTCAAGCTCGAGCCTGAGTCTGACAAGCGCGCCGTCAAGCAAGCCGAACACCTGGAACGCAAGGCGGCCAAGGTCGCACGCGAAGGCGCAGCTGCCAAGAAGACGACTTTGGAAACACCGGCGGCAGACACCGGCAAGCTGGAGAAGCAGATTGAGGACGTTATTGGCAATCTCTAACCCCTTCTCACTATGAATCTCAATAAAGTGTTCCTCCTCGGTAGACTCACCCAAGATCCCGAAGCGCGCAGCACACCCGCCGGTCAATCGGTGACCACCGTGAAGCTCGCCACCAATCGTGTCTGGAATGACCAGGCGACGCACCAGAAGAAAGAAGCGACCGAATTTCACACCATCGTGTGCT
>CAYUJB010000007.1:29541-43994 GCA_964444955.1 uncultured Candidatus Saccharibacteria bacterium | reverse complement strand
ACCCTGAGTTATCCACAGGTTATCAACGTTTACTACCCTGCCCAGATTCTTGACGTAGTGTCGCAATTTCACTATTGCGAGTTCGTGCCAGATTGCACCGCGAGCAACTCGACATCAAAGGTAAGGGTCGCGTTTGGCGGTATCACTCCCCCAGCCCCTTTGTCCCCGTATGCCATCGCAGGCGGAATAATGAGTGTACGCTTGCCACCTATCTTCATCCCTACAATGCCCACGTCCCAGCCCTTGATCACCATGCCTTTTCCGAGAATAAATTCGAAGGGTTTACCTCGCGGTATCGAACTATCAAAGACCGTTCCATCACTTAGTCGTCCCGTATAGTTCACCGCGACAGCGGCGCCGTCTGTTGCCTCGACTCCCGTGCCAATCGTAGTGTCGCGCACCACCAATCCTCCCGCGAGTGTTCGTGACGGATTCTGTCCTCCACCGCTTGTCGGAGTACTCGATGCGTTCATAATTTTCTTGTAGTCTTGCATCGCGATATCCCCCACTGACGATGAAGCAGTTGGCGTCGGTTGAGTTGCGGCAACCCCAGTGGGCGCATCGGACTGACGTGTTCGACTGTACACAAGCCAACCGGTCGCACCAATGAGAATCCCCGCAAAAGCAATGACAAAAAACCCTTTTATCATGTCCGCCTTGATTAAAGCGACTTCGGGTTAACTGGGTACAGCTGCGGATCTATCGTGCGATCAAAACACACACGTCCAATACCATGTGACCAGTTAGTATTTGCGCCCTCGATCGAAATCGGCTTTACCATTCTGGTATCATCGACGCTCTCCGTAGCAAACGTCGCACAGATTGTGAACGATCGATCAGCATTCTTTGTATATTCATAGGCCTGATTTGTCTGAGGATCAACAGGAACGACAAACCCATTAATAGCATCCTCAAGATCAGTGAGCTTGCTGGGAAGTGCACCCTTTGATTGCCAGTGCGTATACACGATCTGATTTTGAATCATCTGCAAATCAGACAACCGCTGTGCATCCAGCCGCTCGAGGCGCGCCCGAAATGGCGAGCCCGAGGTGACGAATCCCGCGATCACCGACACCACAACCACCAAAGCCGCAACCTGTGCTACCCGAGATCCCGCGACGCTCTTTTTCGGATGGAGCGCACGAAGGAAGTAGAAAAACATCGTCCCGGCGATGTAGAGCACGATGAGAACTTTGAGCAAGAACTGCACCGTTAGGTCGCCCTGAAGCCAACTGTAGAGCAACGAAACCGCATCCCCGATGATAGTGACGCCGGTAACAAACAGCGTGAAATAGAGCAGCCACCGACGTACGCGAGAATCGGCTTTGACAGGATGCGCCTGGATGTCTCGCTGAAGAAACCGCCATGCCCAGACCAAAATCGGAAACACAACCACCAGAGATGCCAACGCCCAGCGGATAGCACCCGTGCACGAGGTGCCATAACACTGCTGCAGTGCAGCATCAGGAACATAAATATTCACATATTGGAATAAAAGAGTTCCAAGATTTACTGCGCTCATCCCCAGAGCAATCACTACTAAGAGATACAGAAAAACGTCGCGAGCAGTATTATTTTGCTCCATGAGAATAAGAGTTACAACGCCTACGAGCTCATTGTAGCGCGTGTAGAGCGAAGAGCAAGCAATAATAAAACCCGCCCGAATGATTCATTGGGCGGGTGTGGCGCGATAAGCGAACACGCAGAGTGTCAGGCTGCATGTCGCGCGACTGCCTTGGCTATCTTTTCAAACCGATGCAGTTTACGAGATCTCTTTCGCGCGCAACCGGTCGCGTCCGGCAAGCGCCGAAACGCGATGAGTTCAAGAACTTTCTCCTTACGTGCAGCTTCGTCTTCGGTGAAGTCATCCCGCGTGCGTTCTCGTGAAATACACCGGAAGCACATTACGTGAGGGTTGAGTCGTGAGAGCTTTCGTCTGCACAGAATACAGAAATGCTTATCAGCATACAGATAATGAGCATCCGCTCCGCACAAGATCAGAGACGCCAATCTACGCATCTCGCGAGACGTAGGTCCAGGATAGAGAAGCATTGTTTCTACTCCAAACGAAAGAACATCGAGAGCTCGAGTTTAGATACTTTCTGAGTGAAAGTCAATACCCTCCGCCCCCTAACGCTTCTTCTTGGCGGGACCCACAAAGGTGGCGCCGGGCGCCCACTCAACAGGACAGAGATTGCCGGTTTGGAGCGCCTGTAGTGCGCGCACTGTTTCCGTCACTGAACGACCTACAGAATTGTCAGATACTACCATCCAGCGAAGTATGCCATCGGGATCGATAATGAAGGTCCCCCGCTGGCTTGCACCATCGACGCCAAGCACATTGTAATCGCGGCTCACCTGTTGCGTTGTGTCGGCCAAAATCGGATAGCTCACTTCGGGCAGATCACGCTCAAACCACGCTTTATGACTATGTTCGCTATCAGTGCTTGCGCCAACAATGGAGCATCCACACTTTTTGAATTCTTCTTGGAGCCGCGCAAACTCACGAATTTCTGTGGGACAAACAAACGTAAAATCACGAGGATAGAAAAAGAGAACGACCCACTTCTTGCGATAGTCCGAAAGACTCACGGTAGTAAACTCCCCCGCCCGATAGGCAGTAATCTGTGAAAACTCAGGTGCTTTTTCTCCCACTTTGATCATGATATTTGTAGTTAGACCTCTGTATGCAGTATAGCGAATCAATTGTATCGTGCAAGAACGAGCTATTGACATATATACATATGACGTGGTATTACGCATCCTAGTAATCCGCATTAACAATCAGGAGAAATCCCTATGCCCGTCTCGCTCTCCCGCCTCGCCTCAGATCTTGCAGCCGACGGCGCCGCCATCTGGCTTGATCTGTCCGGTGGCGGCTACGATCGTTTGTTCAATTTCCTCGAAAACTGGGGACTTGTCCCCAAAACTCCCGCCGGCCGCAGAACGCTGGTGGCGGCGATCCTTTTGGTTTCACGCATCGCCGACCAGAAACTCGACACCTCAAGCCCCGTCAAAAACTTCATCCATGAAGTCACTGGGGATGCAATGCGAGAAGAAGCAAAACGCATTCTGGAATCCGGAAGGCCCGATGCACGAGTCGTGGACGCACTCAAAACAATCGCCCGACGCTATGTGGGGATGAACACCCTTGAGCAGGCAGCAGCCAAGGATCAACTGATGGGAGCTCTCAACTCGGGAGCAACCCCGGAGACGCTCGCAAAACTCATCACCTCACTCTTCATCGAGAAAAAGTAGGAGAACATCGTGAAAGTAATCGGAAGCATGCTGTTCGTCTTCGTCATCGGTATCTACATAACGCTCGGTGCACTCCGCTATGACCTCATCGTCATTCAACAACCATTCTGGCTACTTCTCCTTGGTGCATTTTCGGTACTGGGTGGAGTGGCAATCGTAGCCTGTGGAATACCAGCAGGAGGGATTGTTATCACTGCTGGCGTCATATCCTTTGCGCTCGCTGGCTATAAGGCTGTTTGGCCACACACAGCTGCAGCAACGTCACACGCGCAAGAAGTTGCTGACAAGGAAGGTGCCCTGAGCATCAACAATGCCGTTGCTCCCAAGCTCATCCCCTGTCACCGTGACATGCAGCCGCGCATGAAATTCTTTGATCCAGTGACGGGCGAGCCCATCGTGTGGGTTGCCGCTGATCGAGACACGGGACGTTTTGAGTGTTACGACCGGCCTGGGTATCACTCGATCACGCGCAAGAAACTCGTGCCCGTAGATGAAGTGCTGGCGCTCGCGATCCTGAAACAAGATCCGCCATCGACGCCAACACCGATTGCGACACCAACCACGCTACTACTCCCGAGTGCGTCCCCGCTCCCCAGCGGCGACGACGGGCCGATTGACCACAGTGGAATCAGCCCGCAACCATTGCGCGAGCTGGGAACTGCATTCATCACCGACGAGGATCGAAATAACCCCGGCACCATCATCCCGGTGCCCATGTATTCTCCCACACCAACACCGACTCCTCGCTAGTCGTCCCCGCTCCAAACCCTACCGCCCCGCGCTAGGGTTTTTTCTTACTCCACTTCGTGGAATACGCCCGACTCTCGGGAACGCGGGACAAATTTTACAAACATGAACCACGCAACGAAGATAAAGAATGCAGCAAATACCATGGGCATGGAAACGCTAATACCCACCGCCCAGCCCGAAAGAATGGGCGGGATGCCGAAGCTCAGCGCTGACATTGCTCGATCGATGCCCAGCGCCTCGCCCTGGGACTGATTGTCGGCAAGATCAGAAATAATAGAAGTGATGTTGGGTCCGTTGACTCCATAGAACATCGCCACCAATGGCAACAGGAGATACACCGTTTGCACTTGAGTTACTCGAGCGAGAATCAGCAGCATCACCACCGCGCCCAAAGGCGCCCACCGCACCACTGAACGCGCAGGTACAGCACGCGAAATGTAGCGCGCCAAGACACCCTGGGTAAACGCCGTCCAAATACCAAAATATGCAAAGAGAGCACCAATCTGTGAGGTGGTAAACGCGAATCGCGCCACCAAAAATACGGAGAAAAACTGTACAAAAAAGTTGTAGCCAAATCCCATACAGAGACTCACGGCGTAGATGGCGCGCATACGTGGCAACCCAAATGCTCGTACGATGTTGTGTAGTCCAGTCCACGCGTTCATGCGTGTCCTGATGCGAAGTCGCAAGGTTTCACCGAAGAAGAGCCAGATGACACCAGCGTTAATGACCGAAACAACCGCCGCTGCCCATAACGGCGTTGCGAGATTGAACCATGAAACGGCCTCCGAATTAGACAGCAGCCCGCCTAAATACGGTCCAAAAATAAATCCAAGTCCCAACCCCATACCAACAAGCCCAAAATTTCGCACCTTATCTTCCGGGCCCGAAATGTCAGCGACCGCGGAATTCGCGGCAGAAATATTCGCCGAACCGATACCCGTAAGCATGCGGCTCAGAAACAATAGCCACAGCTGATGCGTCAGTATGGCGACGCCAAAAAGCGCGTGGCTCAGTGCGTTGCCGAGAACCGACACAATAAGCACGGGCTTACGGCCTGCACGATCCGCATACGCGCCCAACAGCGGTGCGACGAAAAACTGGATGACTGGGCCCGTTCCCAAGAGCAAACCGAGGATAAGGGTGCGATACTGGAGTGACGTCGCAACGCCAAATAGTTCGGTACTTGATCCTAAAAACAACGGTGCCGCAACGGGAATGACCAAGCTCAGGCCGACGAGGTCGAGGAATACTGTCAGAACAATAATCGAGAGTTGTCGGGTTTTACTGTACGCCATGCATGTTCGCCCAGCATAGCATAGGGAAAAAAGAAATGATAAGGAATATGTGGAATGACAGAACCAGTAAAACGCTGTACCATATACCCATCATGAGCGACCGCATCAACCCTCAACCACCATCGGGATTTCGCGATTCCTTGCCCGCAGACACCGCCATGCGCCAAGACATGATGGATCGCATCTCTGCTGTTTTTAGTCGCGCTGGATTTGCCCCCATCGACACTCCTGCTCTCGAACGCCCCGAAGTACTCACGGGTGGTGACGAGGGATTTTCCAAAAACATCTACCGAGCACGTATCACCGACGATGATGAGCCGCTCGCGCTCAGATTTGATTTGACCGTTCCCCTGGCGCGCTACATTGCCGCCCATGCCGACGACTTGCAGTTTCCCTTTCTGCGCTACCACATCGGAAAGGTGTGGCGCGGCGAACACGCACAAGCCGGCCGCTATCGTGAATTCGTGCAGTGCGACGCCGATATCGTCGGCTCTACATCTATGGTGGCCGATGCGCAGGTCATTTCGCTCGTCTATGCGGTCTTTGCTGAGCTTGGCCTGGCTCAGCACGTGCACATTCGTCTCTCGAATCGCAAAATCCTCAGCGGTCTCGCCGAATTTCTTGAGTTTGATGCCGCCAAGACCCCACAGGTGTTGCGAGCCATCGACAAGCTCGACAAGCAGCAGTGGCCCGCGGTCGCCGCAGAACTGTCCGATAAGATTGGACTGAACTCTCAACAAATCGACGCTATCCAAGAATTTCTCGACCTCAAGGGCGACACACCGGAGATTCTATTAGACAACGCCGACACGCTTCTTAAGTTTGGCACCATGGCTCAGCGCGGCATCGCCGAACTGCGCGAACTCATTTCGCACCTCGACGCGCTAGCCGTGCCACGCACTGCCTGGAGTTTGGATCTGTCGGTAGCTCGCGGCCTGGGCTACTACACCGGCACAGTCTTTGAGACTGCGCTCACTGCGCTCCCTCAGTACGGCTCGGTCTGTTCTGGTGGCCGCTACGATGATTTGGTATCGCGTTTCTCACCACTGCAACTTTCGGGTGTTGGATTATCCGTGGGTATTGATCGCCTCATTGCCGCTCTCGACGAGCTCGGACTCACCCGCAGCAAGGCAGCGCCTGCAAAAGTAGCCGTGCTTGATTTTGATGTTGCGTCTCGCCCCGCTGTGCTAGGCATTGTTGCCGACTTGCGCGCCGCAAGCGTGAGCACGTCGCTCTACCTCGGCCACGACGAAAACCTCAAAGGCCAACTCACGTGGGCAGTAAAAGGTGGATTCCCCTTTGTCATCATCGTCGGCACCAACGAGCGCGAGCGCGGTGTCGCCCAGCTCAAAGACATGTCCGCTCGCACTCAAGAAGAAATCGCCTTCGCAGATCTCGCTGCGCGTCTCAACGGCTAAGACGCCGTTTTAGCCCTGCCTACCGGCAGGCAGGCGTTCAACTTCCTACAAAGCATACCTTGCACTGTATATATTTTATGCTATAATAATCTCACTGCACCTTCCAAGGAGACAAGCCCGTGAATGAAATCGTAGTAACGTTCCAGGAAAACAAAAGAGAGTTCAAAGCCGCCATTGTGGGGTCCCCAATGATTCTGGGGACGGGGAAAACCCAGGAAGACGCGATTTTCAACCTCTTCATGGAGAACCTAGAGTTTTTCGAGATATCAAACATCGTCTACGCTACGTAGCTCAGAATAGCCCCCGAATACACGGGGGTCTTTTTTTATACTAATTTATCTTACTTCCCGCGGGGACGGGGCGCTCGGGGCGCAGGAGCACGGGAACTTCGGATTCGTCGCGAGCGGCTAGAAGCATGCCGTTGGACTCCTGCCCCATCAGCATGCGCGACTCGAGATTTGCCACGATGATAATCTGTGTACCAACCAATTCTTCGGGCGTATACGCTTTGCCGACACCGGCAACGACCTGCCTGCCGGCAGGCAGGTTTGCCGCATCTCGTTCTCCGAGGTCAAGCTGCAGCTTGAGAAGCTTGTCGCTTCCCTCAACACGCTCAGCCGCAGTAATGGTGGCTGCGCGCAATTCAGTTGCTGCAAAATGATCGTAGGGAATCATCGTTATTGGATAGCTAACTGTTCAAGCGACTCGATCATAACCGTCGAAGTACACTGCCCCGCAAACAATGTGTTGGCATAGGCGCAGCTGATCTCAGTGAGCTTGCCGCGAACACGCACGGGGCCATCGATAATCTCCACGATCTGCCCTGAAGGCATGTATGCCTGGATATACCCGCGACCATCAGCGAGCTTCACCGCGATACCCTCTCCGCCGGCGAGCACCGCCATCACCACGCCCCGATCATCAAAATCAGCGGGCTCTGTAAACACGGTCTGCTGTGGCATCGGCGACGAGATACTCGATTGCGTTGCTGCATCCAACTGTGAAGCGGTCAACGGCACACGAATAATATTTCCAAAATAGACAGTGCCGGCTACCACGGCAGCCATCACCACCGCCATACCTAACATACGCGGGAAGGCTGATGGGGTATGTGATGCGAACACGCTCATGCGCTCATCATATAGGGGAAGTGGAGAATGTCGCTGTTGATAAGCTAATGGTCCGACTTGGAATGCGTGACGAGCTTGCCAGCTGCTATCTCCACCGGGTCGGCACGGCGCAATCCCCGCTTTTGTGCTGTCGAAAGAATGGGACGATGCCGACTCGCATCAAGCGCTTCAGCTACATACCACACATCTTCCTCACTAGTGAGCCACGCGGTGCCGCATCGGCGCAGTACATTAAACGGATCCGAGTAATCAATCATGGTCTTGCGACCGTCATCGAGAAAATACTCGTGGAAATACGACATCGCCAGCTCACGCACCGAGCGATACACCGGCTCTCGATAGCGCAACACCGCATGGTTTGTTTTCGAAACCGCGCCCCAGTGAGCACCGATGCGGTAGAGCGTCACCACGTGGTCCAAATCTTCAGGTACCGAGCGCAAATCCAAAAGAAGTGCGGGCTTGCCTTGTACCGCAAACGCGGCCGCTGCTAGAAGTGCTCCCTCGATACAATGCGCAGTCCCCTCGCGCATGACCCGGCGCGGTGAGCGCAGCATATCGCGACCGTCATCAAAGCTATAGGGCAGCGTCTCCAAATAATCCTGGATGCGCGCAGGCGTTGAGAGTCGGTGAAGTTGTCGAAGCTCGCGAGCAGTAAATCCGTACATTCTCCCATCATACCGTCCACACTGAAAAAGAAAACGGCTCAACGATGAGCCGTTCTACGAGGGATTACTCCGTACTTTTCCTGAAACGCACGAAGCTCGTCACTACCCACCACGAGCTGGGCGATATAATCCGCGAATGCCTGCTCATCCAGATGCGCCGTCTGGTCAAATGCCCAATGTCCGACGCGCTGCGTCTGCGTATCAACACCATGACCAATCTCGTGAGCGAGCAAAACGCGCAGCTCACCGTCGGTCATGCCATCAGTGTGCCTGGTATCCACCAAAATGAAATTACCATCGGGAAAGTAACACCCGTAGTACGTTAGTGGCGGATCAGGGATCAGCGCCACTGCAGTACTGTTGGTTTGGATTAATACGGGCTCTTGAAAAGGCAGCCGCCACAGCCCGATGTCACGGAGCACCTGCGCATACATCCTGGCAAGCCGTGGTGACGGAGGCTCAGTTAAGAAAGCTCGCACAACTCCACCATCCTCACCCCACAGTCCCAGCCACCATCTCGTGCCGGGTGAAATGGGGATAACGAGCTGCTCAAGCCGAACATACTTCACGCTCGCGCTCTGGCGCGGAGACTCAATACCAAGTAGCAAAGCTACAAGGACCATCAACCCTAGACGCCGCATGGGACACCTCCCCTCTCCTACTGTGAAAGATCTTTGACGCTCACGCTCTTGATAACCATAGGCGTAAGTGGCTTATCGTTGCCATCCGTCTTGGTGGTAGCAATTTTGTCCACCACGTCCTGACCCACCACCACATGTCCAAAGATGGTGTAGTTGTGAGGCAGCGGATAGTCCTTGTGCATGATAAAGAACTGGCTTCCATTGGTGTTTGGGCCGGCATTGGCCATCGCGACCGTACCCGTGGTGTAGCCGCGCAACGCTGACTCGGTACCGGGTGTGAGCTCATCGTCAAACTTATACCCCGGTCCCCCCGTGCCAGTTCCGGTGGGATCCCCACCTTGAATCATAAAACCACTGATGACGCGATGGAAAATCACATCTTCATAGAATTTCTTATTCGCCAGTGAAACAAAGTTCTCGACAGTCTTCGGTGCATCGGCGTCATAGGTTTGAAAGGTGATGTCGCCGAGGTTCGTGCTGATGGTAATTTCGTGCATGTTGTTTTTGATAGTGGTTAGTGGCGATGGAACAGTCGATGCGGTCGGAGTCGCGGTTGGCGTAGGGGTGGGTGTTGCCGTAGATACTCCTGTGCGATTGCGGGCTACGACCGCTGCACCAACGATGAGAGCAAGAAGTGCGACTCCGAGAAAGATGCTTTTGAGTGGTGACATGTTACGTAGTTATTTTGATACAGCGAATCGCGATGCGATATACGCCTGTGCTTCGGACATGCGAAGCGATGTGGAGCCGTTCCCGGTGCGAATATAAAATTCTTCTCGATCCTGGTCGCGCAGGTAGGCGGGGCGATCAGACGGACGCACGGATACGAGCATACACTCCTTCCCGTCGTGGGTAAATGGCTCAAGGCGCACCTGTGAGCGCAACGCGGGACCAATCATCGAGGAGAGCACATTGGAAAAATGGTTCTGAAAACCATCAGCATCTTGGCGTGGGAGTGTGGCATAATCTGATTCCAGGCCGAGCACTTCACCGCCATCCCCCACACCGAGGAGCAGATGGCCGCCACTCGAATTCATGAATGCCGCTACCGTCTTGATAGCCGCACGCTCCAGAGACTTATTGACGACACCAGCCTTGAGATCCCAACGAAACGTACTCTTGCGCTCGAGGCGTTCGTGCTCGGGTACATGGAGGAGCTCGTGAGGTTGCGCCTCAGGCGCTTCAGGAGTGCTCCCACGGCGCTGGAGCACCTGCTCCACAAACTCCTGTGGTTCGGGAATGCTGTCGAGCTGGAGAATGCGTTGGCCTCGCGAGTCGGCCACATCGATGCGTCCATAATGCGTGAGGCGACCCAGAATACTCTGATGAAACGAAATCGTAGCAATCTGCGAAAGCGCCACCGCTGTGTGCGAGCGCATCACAAGCCCCCTATCAAAAACCAGCTGCGTATCAGTGAGTCGCACTGTCTGTCGATACCACGCAAAGAACATGTAGAAAATGAGCCCCACCTCCCCTGTAAAGAGAAACACCCCCTGCACAATGGAAAAATTGAGTTCGCCCAAAACGGGAATAGCTCGCCAAATCTGCGCGTAGTAGGCAAGCGACGCCGCCAACATGTAGAGCGCCGCAGTGGCAAACTGGAGAGCAACAAAGCTCGCAACAATGACAATGGGGCTCTTCTTGAACACCGCTGGTCGTGGCATAGTCGCTCTATCGTACCACCCTCATTGCTCTGGGCAACACACCCTCGAAAAGTTGACATACTACAATTTAGAATATATAATACTCTCGTCGTACCTTCCCAATAACCGAGCTCTCCAAAGTCTCTAAAAGACGCACCGGAGCTCTCCGCACACAACACCTGGAGATGTGAAATGTCACAAGCCAAGTCAATAACCCCCGGCCTTTGGACAATGCCTAAGGGCGAATTCGAAGAAAGCGTCGCGGCACTTGAGCGAGCAGTAGTCGCCGCCCACGGCGCCCCCGTCCTGCTGTTTGATCGGTTTCGTACCGATCCCACATACGCCGCTCGCATCGCGCACGCGATGCTCAGTGACGGCGCCGCCTCCCCGCTGGAGACACGGCTTGCCCAGCTCATCATGGGTCGCAACATCTTCACCGATGCCGACTGGATGAGTTACTACAACGCCACCTTCACCAAGCGACAGCTACGAGAAGCGGGCAAATTCCCCTGGGGAGAAGAAATTCTCAATGGCCCCTGCCCGTTCACTCCGGGCAAGCTAGTCAAAGACACCCACTTCGCGTTTCTGGGCATCGAGAAGCTCAACGGAGTTCCCCTCACCGTGGCACAGCTGCTCACGATGCACCCGGGACCGAAGCAGCCGAAGTTCTATCACCGCTCCGCTCCCTGGCATGCGGGACAGTTCCATACCGACGTGACCACGATGCAGCTTCGGTGGTATCTGATGCTCAAAAACATCGTGCCAGGGTCGGTCAACCAGACATCCGAGGAGCAGATCAAGCTACTCCCACCCGAATACGAGGTACCCTCTACCATCGCCGAGGTGACCAAGAGTCTCCTGGTCTTTCGCAAGATGCAGGAACGCTGCAATCCCTCAGTCTGGGCAGCTTGCGCTGAGCGAACCATCGGCACTCCTTTGGCCTACGCTGGCAGCGTCTCGTGTGTCGGCAACTTCGGCGAGAACGGCCTCAACGTCAGCATCTGGGACTGCAACCGCTGCGGCATTGGTGTGGGTGCCTCCCGCAAGCTCTAGTCAGTAAGCATGTTCAGCCCCTCGGCGCGACACGGTCGCTGCGCCGAGGGTTTTTTATTTCCCTTGTACATTTTATGTCTTGGCTATCCAACGACAAAGTGCTATACCAACATCAGATTGGAGGACCCGGGAATGGAAATACTTCCGTGGAAAGCAGCGAATGAAATCATCAGTCTTCAGAAGCAGATGCTAGCGGGTATCCTCAAGCTCGGTGAACTCGTCCAAACGCAAAATGATCTGCTTGCTCGTCAGGTAGCAGCACTTGAGGCGCTCACAGCAAAAGAAGCGCCAAAATCCCGCCATCGTTAGGCGGGTTTTTTATCCACTGTTGACGGTGTACATTTGTACACCTACACTACCCGTATGGATACGCCCTCATCACTCGCGCGTCTCACAGAGTTCTTCCGCGCCAACCATCGCATGCCCACCTGGCGCGAGATGCTGCGGCTCTTTCGCTACCGCTCGCTCAATGCAGTCACCAAGTGCGTCGACCGTCTTATTGCCACGGGAGCACTACGCCGCGATCGCAACGGTCACCTCTCGCTGACGCACCCGTTTAATCACACGCGAGTTTTGGGTGTCGTCGAAGCTGGGTTCCCCTCGCCCGCTGAAGAAGAACTTGTCGACACCATGAGCATCGATGACTGGCTCATCAGCAATAAAGAAGCCACCTTCATGCTCAAGGTGCGTGGCGAGTCAATGAAAGACGCAGGGATCATGCCCGGCGATATGGTGCTCGTAGAGCGTGGAGTCACTGCGCGCGACGGCGATATCGTCATCGCCGAAATCGACAACGCCTGGACCATGAAATACCTCCGTCACCACCAGGGTCGTGTTGTTCTCGAACCAGCCAACGAAAAATTCAAACCTATCTATCCCGCCGAAGACCTGAGCATCGCCGCCGTCGTGAAAGCAGTCATCCGTAAATACTAAGCACATGTCGACCCGACCACTCATGATTGCGAGTTATCCTCGCGCGGTTTTGCACATCGACGGTGACGCGTTTTTTGCATCCTGTGAGCAGGCGCGTGACCCAGCACTTCGAGGCAAGCCGGTCATCACGGGACTGGAGCGTGGCATCGCCTCGTCGATGAGCTACGAGGCAAAAGCGCGGGGCGTAACACGCGCCATGCCACTGCATGAGATTCGCCGCCTCATCCCCGATGCCATCATCCTGCCATCCGACTACGAAACCTACTCCCTCCTCTCCAAGCGATTTTTCGATATTGTCCGGCGCTGGACACCCGATGTAGAAGAATACGGCATCGATGAATGCTTCGCCGATATCACAGGGTTGCGACGCATCCACCACGCCACCTATCTCCAAATTGCCACACACATCCAGGAAACACTCCGCGCTGAATTGGGGTTCACATTCTCCATCGGCCTCGCACCCACCAAGGTGCTGGCAAAACTCGGATCAAAATGGAAGAAGCCATTTGGTCTCACCGCTATCCCCGGCCACCAGATTCACACCTACCTCGCACAGCTCGCCGTCGATAAAGTCTGGGGCGTGGGGCCGCAGACAACCGCGATGCTCGCAAAATACAACATCCACACGGCCCTGGCCTATGCGCGCATGCCACTGGAGTGGATATTCTCCCATACGCACAAGCCACTCCAAGAAATTTGGCAGGAGCTCAATGGCGTATCCGTGCTTGGTTTATCGACCGAGCCAAAAACCACGCAGACGTCCATACAAAAATTCAAAACGTTTACACCACCGTCCAGTGATCCCTCCTTTATCGCAGCGCAGCTTTCGCGAAATATCGAGAATGCCTGTATCAAGGCCCGCCGCTACAGCATGGCCGCACGTGACGTGATGTTCATCCTGCGCACTCAGCAGTTTCAGCACTCAGTGGTCGAGATTCGTCTTTCAGCGCCCACGGCGCTCCCTGGCCCCATCATTGCTGCGGCGACGAGCGCCCTACCCCAGATGCTTCACCCGGGCACCCTCTACCGTGCCACTGGCGTCGTGTTCTCGCGCATGACCAGCGACACGAGTGCGCAACCAGATCTTTTCGGCTCGCACATCGAAGTCGAACGAATGCATCGCGTATTTGAGAGCGCCGATGCGTTGGATGCAAAATACGGTAAGCACGCAGTCTATGTAGCATCCAGCCACCTAGCCGCAACCCACGCACAGCACAATGGACAACGGGGCAACACGCCGACACGGAAAACAGACCTCTTCCGTGGAGAGACGACTCGACAACGCCTCGGTATCCCCATGCTCATGGGGCGTGAGTTCGCGGATCAATTGGCATAGCACAACGCCCCTTGCGGGGCGGTATGTTACTTGGTCGATTTTGCCAGAAGCTTTGCGGCTTTGGACTTGAGACGAGATGCTTTGTTCTTCTTGATAACGCCCGTCTTGGCTGCCTTATCGAGTTGCTGCTGGAGCTTGGCCATCATTTCGCTGGCGGCTTTGGGATTTGCAGGTGCAGTCTTTCGGAACTCTTTGACGATATCTTTGTACGCGGACTTGCGCGACAAATTGCGCGCGCGGCGCTTGGTGCTCTGACGGTATGCTTTTTCAGCTGATTTGGTGTTTGGCATTGATTATAAGAAAAGGTGCACGGGTTTTCGGTTTAGCC
>CAYUJB010000007.1:0-29441 GCA_964444955.1 uncultured Candidatus Saccharibacteria bacterium | reverse complement strand
CGAAACAGCGCGAGAGTCTCATGAACTGCCCTGAGTGCGGTGGACCAATAATGGAGGGTGGTCATACCAGCTGCATTCCCAGAACTGTAAATATGGATCAATTCTTTGAACGAGCAGATCGCTTGAAAGCCGAGAAGCTCAAGCAATGTGGCCCAACATATCTCGAGCAAATCAGGGGCAGTAGAAGCATCCGCAAAGAAACTACCGGCTCCGCTGGAGCAAGTGAAGGCCCGCATCCCAGTGAGCGTCTGGAAAACTTCAGAGACGACTAGCGCCAAGCCCGTACTTCAAACTGTGCGGGCTTTTTCTTACGACGACTGGTGCTTGATCTTCTGAATTTGCTCGCGCAAGAGCAATGCCTGCTCATAGTCGAGCTTGCGAATGGCACGCTCCATGAGCTTGTTGAGTTGCGTGAGGTGCTGCGCCTTGCGACCGATGCCGACGATGGCGCTGCCGTCGCGATCTATTTCTTTGCGTGAGGACGATGAGGATTTAGACACCGGCAAGCTGAAGCTGTCGCCGATTGATTTCTTGATGGTCTTGGGTACGATGCCACGCTCAGCATTATAGATGACCTGCTTCTCACGACGACGATTGGTTTCGTCGATGGCCGCCTTCATGGAGCGTGTGACCTTGTCGGCATACAAAATCACATGCCCATTCACATTGCGCGCCGCGCGCCCCATGGTCTGAATGAGCGTGGTGGCGTTACGCAAAAATCCTTCTTTGTCGGCGTCCATAATTGCGATAAGCGATACTTCGGGCATATCAAGCCCTTCGCGCAGCAGGTTTACCCCCACCAGTACATCATAAACGCCCAGGCGGAAATCCTTAAGAATCTTCAAGCGATCGAGTGTCTTGATTTCGGAGTGCAAATAGTTGGCTTTTATTTTATTGGCCGCCAAGTGCTCGGAAAGGTCTTCGGCCATACGCTTGGTGAGCGTAGTGACAATAACGCGCTCACCTGACGCAATACGCGCATGCATCTGCTCGAGCAAGTGCTCAATCTGATTTTCGGTAGGTACGATTTGAACTGTCGGATCTAAGAGTCCTGTGGGACGCACCACCTGCTCGGTGATGTTCTTCGGTCCCGCCATCTTGAGCTCGGTTGCGCCAGGTGTAGCCGAGACAAAGATTGTCTTCTGGATGAGTTTTTTGAACTCATCGTAGCGAAGCGGTCGATTGTCGATTGCGGACGGAAGACGCCAACCGAATTTTACAAGGGTAGACTTGCGCGAGTGATCGCCATTAAACATCCCCTGTATTTGCGAGAGCGTAATGTGCGATTCATCGATGATGGTGAGAAATTCACCCTTGCTCTTAAAATAGTTGATGAGCGAGTGTGGTGGCTGCCCTGGCTTTCGAAAATCCAAGTGCGAAGAATAGTTCTCGATACCAAAGCAATAGCCCGTTTGGCGTAGCATCTCTAAGTCGTAGAGAGTGCGCTCCTGGAGACGCGCCGCCTCCTCAAACTTTTTTTCCTTTTTGAGTACCTTGATGTGACGCTCCAATTCGGAGCGAATGTTCTCCGATGCCAGGGCGATCTTATTGTCATTGGTCGTCCAGAACTTTGCAGGATAGATTACCGTTTCAATAACCTTCTCAAACCTTGGGTTGCCGGTTTCGAGCTCTTCGGGGTCGTTGATGGTGGCCAGCGACATACCAATGATGCGATCCCCTTTAAATTTAATGCGACGCACCTCGGTCGCCGATGAGCTTACAATCTCGACCTCATCATGCGCTTTGCGGAAGCACGCGCGCTTAAGCTCGATGTCGTGGCCATACTGCAGGCGCGTGAGATGCCGCACCAGGTCACTGGCGGTAAGTTTTTTGCCCTCAAAGAGCTCGAGCCCCATCTGCTTATAATCGTCCGGGTTGCCCAAGTTGTAGATACACGATACCGAAGCAACGATGATACAGTCCTCGCGACTCATGAGCGCTTGCGTGGCGGCGTGACGAAGCCGATCAATTTCTTCGTTCACCTTCGAGTCTTTCTCGATAAAGATATCCGATGATGGCAGATATGCCTCGGGCTGGTAGTAGTCAAAGTACGACACAAAATAGTGCACGGCATTGTTGGGGAAGAAATCCTTGAACTCGCGATACAACTGGGCAGCAAGCGTCTTGTTGTGCGAGATCACCAGCGTGGGTCGGCCATAGTTGGCAATCACGTGCGCCATGGTGTAGGTCTTGCCGGATCCGGTCACGCCCAAAAGCACCTGGTTGCGGGCGCCCTTCTTGAGGCCTGCGGTGAGCTTCTCGATAGCTTCGGGCTGGTCACCGGCCGGTTGGTACTTTGATTTTATCTTGAAATTCGCCATACTAGGTCTATCGCACTATGATTAGCTTTATCGAAGGAACGGTTGAGGATATTGGGGATAAACAGGCAATTATCTCTGCTGGAGGTGTTGGGTACACCATTACACTGGTGCCGAAAATACTAGCCAGTTTATCAAAAAAACAAGAAAAAGTCAAGGTTTTCGTATACTCAAAACTCAACATGCGGGAAGGCACATTTGACCTCTATGGCTTCACCAAAACCGAAGATATGGCGCTCTTTCGGATTCTCACCTCCGTGTCTGGCCTGGGGCCGAAGACGGCCATGCAGATACTGAGCACCGTTGAACCACGCCACCTCAAAGAAGCAGTCATCGGAGAAAATCCGGAAGCATTGCGCAAGATCTCAGGCCTAGGGACCAAAACATCCCAGCGATTGGTCGTTGAACTGCAAGGTAAACTCGACTACATCGATTCCGCCGGTTCAGATTTGGGCGCGTTAGATATCGAGTCTCAAGCGCACGAAGCGCTGGTATCGCTCGGCTATAGCCAATCACAAGCGAAAGAAGCGCTCAAGGAAGTCAAAGATGCGAAGGATCTCTCTGATCGTGTCCGCAAGGCGCTCCAAATCCTCGCCAAAAAATGAGCGACGATTTTTATAGCGACCATGCAACTTTGTGGGCGCAGCATAAACGAGATAAGGAAAACATCTCCCACGAATATCTCGAGAAACCAGCGATGTACGCGGTGCTCCCGGATCTGACGGGCAAACGCGTGCTCGCGATCGGATGCGGCAGCGGCGAAGAGTGCCAAGAGCTCAAAACGCGGGGCGCGCTGGAAGTGGTCGGCATTGATTCCTCACCAGCACTCATTGAGCTCGCACGTGCTTCGTATCCTGACATCACCTTCGCGGTGCGTGCGATGGAAGACATCGCCTACCCCATAAACTCGTTTGACTTTGCTTACTCGAGCCTCACGCTTCACTATGCCGCATCGTGGACCGACATCTTGCGACGCATCCGCGCGACGCTCAAGCCAGGATCAGAATTTCTCTTCTCGACACACCACCCTATCAAGTGGGGCATGGAGAAGTCCCGCACTGGCGATCAGCTTGAGTACCGCCTTTCGTATACGCTGCAAGGACGCGACGGCGCTGAAATTCACGGCGACTATCTCACGCCGCGCGCTATCGAAGAGCGATTATTTAACGAAATCCCCATCACACATTGGCATCGCCCCCTCGGTGATCTTCTGCGCGACATTCGCGATTCCGGATTTACGCTTCTTGATTTTTTGGAACCAAAACCTCTCGACGCGGTAAAAGCGAAGAAGAAAAATTTCTGGCTTGCGCACCAGAAAATCCCCAAGTTTGCCATCTTTCGTCTGCAAACCTAGGGGCAGAGTATGTTGAGTGCCTCGGGATCGATTCGCTCCAGGTATACCGCGGCGAGATCAGTACCCCCGATGAGATCCATAGATCGCCTGCTCATATCAATAATGCGCGCACCGACATAGGGGCCGCGATCGTTGATGCGAACCACCACGCTTTCACCGGTTTTCTGGCTCACCACCCGCACCAACGATTGCAGTGGCAGCGTTTTATGAGCTGCGGTACGGTCGTACATATTATAGATCTCACCCGATGCTGCGAGCCGTCCATGAAACCCGGGACCATACCACGAGGCGACTCCCTGTTGAAATGGATCTGCTTGTACCACCAGCACTTCCCCCTCGCGAATAGCATCAAGAGACCGGCACAGCCCCATACCCTCTGCCTGTCGCGTGGTCAGTGCGATACCAAACCAACGAAGTGCATCGGCAACCGTGTGCACCTGCCCACGCGAGATGAAATTAGCCAATCCCAGCATGCGAGAACGATACATCGTTGCATGATCGGCAACCTGAATGGTCTTATCGAAATCACGAACGAGCGAAAAAATGTTTTGCCGAGGAGCGGTGACGTCAAACCCAAGAACTTGGTCACCGAAAAAGCTCAACGATCGTGATGCGTCGTCGAGCGCCGCATGCGCACGTTCATCGTACGTAAGCGGTCCCACGAGTGCTACAGCGATTGCCACCAAGCTACTCACCAAAAGAGCGTGCGCAAGAATTCTTCGAGCACGACCCTGTTTTCCGCGAAGCCACTGAATCGACTGCGTGAACACTTGTGAAGGCATAACAATCTACTGAGCAAACCGCTTTCCCCACCGACGCAGGGTCATAAGCGTTGTCAAAAGTATGATCCCCCCAATCGCCGCGGCAGGAGCGGCGATCCAATGATATACCCGCCACGAAAACACGAGATCGGCACCGCCCAGTATCAAGGCACTCGCGCTTAAAAGCGTTGCTCGCCATGAAGCACGTGAACGCAGGGCAAGTGCAGCCGCGATCACCAACAGCGCCACGAACGACGCTACCATCACATGGTAATCCTGCTGCGCGATTGATTGACGCTGCACTAATATCGCTCCGTACTGGGCAAGCTGTAAAAATACCAGTGCCGCTATCACCAGTGAAATCGCGCGACGAGCCAGCGAGGGCGCTGGCCTAGCGGTGAGCTCATGATCTGCGCCGATAAAGGCGGTCGGCAGCTGGCCCTGCATGGGAAGTGACTGCTGGTGCGGCAGCGTGGCAACAGATGCGAGCGTCGCCTCCAAGTCTTTCATCCGCGTGGCCAGATGCGCCACCATGCCCCGAACTTGCGCCAAATCTTCGTGAATAGATGCTCCGGGCGTCACCGGATGGAGCCCAGCGGCCACATCGCGAAAACCATTTTCGATATCCAGCTCCCGCCACCCCGCAGCCAAAAGCTCGACGCGAATATCATGCGCCGAAATACCATCTCGCGTCTGCTCATGAATGTAGTCAACCAAACTTGATGGTGGCATACGACACCGTAAGTATAGCACCGCAGCCCAGCAGACCAACGAGGCTTATACACATACCTACCGAGGAAGCGTAACTACGCCTTTGACGACATGCAAAAATCCCTCTCGTTGAAGCGCCATAATCGCCAGCCCGGTACGGGAATCCCCTGTACGCCGCGTCAGCTCTACCCGAGAAACCCTTCCCAGAGTCGTAACATGTCGCACGATACTGCCTCTGAGTTGTCGAAGCGATCCTGCAAAGACCGCCTGCCGCGTATAATGCTTGCTGCGACGGTTGGGGTTAGTCACTGTGGTAGCTAAATGCGTTCCATAATCCATCAGTGCGCTCTGCCATATCCGCGCTGAGCCCACCTGGCGCACATGCCGCTCGATGAGCGGCAGCAGCTTCGCATCAGCGACTCCTTGTTGGTCAGCAAAGTAATGATGGAGGTATACCCGACGAATATTGGTCTCAATCATCGCGACCGGAATATCATGCGCAAACGCAAGCACCGCACGCGCGGTATAGGGTCCAATACCGGGAAGCGATAGGAGGGTTTCGTAGTCGGTGGGGAGCTTCCCATGGTGATGCGCCACCACTGCATACGCACATCGCTGCAACGCGAGCGCTCGACGATTGTATCCCAAACCCTGCCACGCCTTGATGACATCCGCCGTCGATGCACGAGCCAATGCACGAAACGAAGGAAACAATTTGAGAAACGATCGATACTTCTCAATCACCCGCGGCACCTGTGTTTGCTGGAGCATAATCTCGCTTACCAAAACTCGATAAGGTGTGATGCGTTTGCGCCACGGCAAATCATGTCGGCCATGCTTTCGATAGTACCCCAACACCAATTTTCGAAATACTGCATCGGTCATACGCGCTAGTGTATAAAAAAACGGGGACTCTTTCGAGCCCCCGTACCAATCTACACTTCGAGTGCCATCCCCTCGTAAGCGGCAACGACGAGACCTTCGGAGCCCCAGCGAACCTCAACGTCCCGTGCGATTTGTTCAATTGCACTGAAATCGTTGGATGGATCGTGATGAAATGTCACCACACGCTTCACCCCTGCCAACCTCGCCGTAAGGCCAATCGCCTGAGGATAGGCGTGTCCCCAGCCGAACCGCTGCGGTGCGGGATTTCCCCGATACTGGTGATCGGAATACTGACAGTCCGTGATCCACAGATCCGCATCCTTCACGAGCCGAAGTAGATTTTGATACGGAGCGTCGGGAAGGCGCGGTTCATGGTCAGTGGTGAACGCGATAACCTTGCCGTCATACTCGATACGGAATCCGTACACCTCTTGAGGATGGTCGAGTTTTCGACACGTTACCGAGATGCGCCGCGGATCCTTCGCTCCGAAAAGCTTGGTCTCACCTACAGCGAAGTCGATCCCGTCGTGCAGATGAGCGACATCCATCTTATGTGTTTGTGCTTCAATCTCACGAAAACTCACGGGAAAGTTAGGCGAGTCCATCTGCCCGCGAAGGCAGTCATCCAATCGCGTACGATATTCGGTACCGCCGTGGAATGCGAATGAGTTGAGGATCCCGTCGTGCTTGTTCATGTACAGCGGCCCGAAGAACGGCAACCCTTGAATATGGTCCCAGTGCACATGGGAGATCAAGAATGTCGCACTGATTCCCCTATTCTGAAACATCGGGCCCATGAGCGAATTGCCCAGCGGTCTGATGCCAGTGCCCATATCAAGGATGATGCGCTCACCCGCCGCCTCGATCATGACGCACGAGGTGTTGCCGCCATGCGTCCAGAGAGTATCCTTGATCGCCTGGAGTGCATCCTCTTCACTACCTCGAAAACTCCCACGCCAGTTGTTTCTCGCATAGTCTCTGACCTGCTCGGCGATATCAGCTGACGTCATGGGTGCCGCGATACTGCCACGAACACCCCAAAACGAAACCTTCATTATCTCACTCATCACTCACCTCTGTTGGTAAAGAAAACGACCAAGTCCCTATAATACCACGTTTCTGAGAATTTGCAATCTTTCGTGGCTGGTGGCTGTAAAAAAACGGGGACTCTTTCGAGCCCCCGTACGACGCGTTATTTCTCCGGTAGAGTGGCTACCTGGTGGAACCCCAGTTCTCCACCAAAGACGCCGTCACGACAACGCGGACATCCGTCGAACATTCCTGTCAGTAGCTCCGGTCCAACATCGTGACCGAGGCTGCGAATATCTGGAACGAGTTGCGGATCAATCAGACCCAACGTCCCGCAATGCGGGCAGTAGTACGGAGCGGAATCACTACCGCCTTTTTCGGCAAGAAAATCGAGCACACGCTGTCGCATCGGCACCAATGGGATCACCACTTCTCCCAATAGCTTCCGCTTCAGATCGTGTTCAGGTTCTTTCTGTTCGGTATTCACTTCATCACCTCTATTCATGAGCTTTTATTATAATAACACGTTATGCTGCTATTGTAAATACGCCCGCCTGATTTCGGTGCGTCAAGCGACCCTGGAGATACTCCGCGATCTTCGAACTCACATCGTAAGCGAATGCATCCCAGGCTTCTGCATCAATCGCTTTTGGCGACTCAGGATCAATGTGTGATTCCACGAGTATGACGACATCGGATCCTGTCGCGCGTTTGGTGGGGTTGAGCGTCAGATCGATGCGTACTTCCTCCTCACGAATCTTACCGGTTGTCTTGTCTCGCAAAAACACCTTCAAAAGGCCGTCGGTTTCAGCACCCGCGTCGATGAGAAGCTTCAATTGTCGTACAGGTGAAACAGCGGTGTAAAAATGAACAGCGTCAAGGTCATACTGCTCTCCAAGCCACTGTCGGTTCTTTTTCAGCGAGTCAACAATTTCAGAAGATAAATATCCTGTCGGGTGAGTGTGTGAAGTTTCCGATTGCTGCATAGCCTTCAACTGCGTAATCCACCGTTCGCGGGTAGAGGGATCGTCAAAATGCTTGCGACGCTCTGCATCGGGGAACCGTACATGACCGTCTGGATACACCAGCACCATTTCCGCCTTCTTTGAGCGCATTTTTTGTTCGTCGACAGTATCAAAATAGAGTTGCTCCAAACGAGACCCGGGTGATTCGCGCAAGTTCATAGTCTAATTATTGTACTGCAAACCATTTACCGCACAAGCATACCATCCCCGAATGAGAAAAATCGCAGGCGGCGCGCGATGGCCAGTCGATAAAGCTCTAGTAGCTTGGCGCGACCCACCAGCGACGCAACGAGCATCATCAGCGAGCTCTTGGGTACATGAAAATTGGTGATGAGTGAATCCACAAAACGCCATGTGTAGCCCTCACGGATGAAGATATTCGTGCTTCCCTCACGACGGGTGAGCATCCCCCTGCTACCCGCCGCACTCTCGAGTGTGCGCGCCACGGTAGTGCCCACGGCAACAATGAGTCGCCCGGATTTCTTGGCAGCAGCGAGCTTGCGCGCCGTTGCGGCATCGATGTGATAGGTCTCAGTGTGGAGCGTGCCATTTTTGAGCTGGCCTGCGGTCAGCGGCGCAAAGGTACCCAACCCCACATGCAACGTTACGAAGCAAACGGTATGCCCCGCTTTCTTGAGCCCCGCAAGGAGTCGCGGTGTAAAATGAAGCGACGCCGTCGGTGCTGCCACCGATCCTTGCGTACGAGCAAACACGGTCTGGTATTCACTGCGCAGCGCGCGTTCCGAAAGCGGAGAATGCTTGATGTAAGGTGGAATAGGGGTCGTCCCAAATCTCTCCAGCACGCGAAGTATATTGCTCACTGGAAATGATGACTCGAAACGATACTGCCCATTGGCAACACTCATCACAGTCAGAGATAGTTTTGCTCCTATGCCCACGCGGGCACCTACTGACAACTTCCTATCACACAATGCATAGATGTGTCGTTTATCATGGCGAATATAGAACACCTGCGTCTTCCCGCCGGTTTCTTTGGTGCACCATAGTCGCGCAGGAATAACCTTCGTGCGATTAAAAACCAAAACACTTCGCGGCGGCAAATATTTCGTTATATTTGCAAACGTATCGAAGTGCACATCCTTACGCGTTCGATCGTATACCAACAACCGCGCACTATCCCGCGGCTTTGCGGGCGCCTGCGCGATGAGTTCGTCGGGAAGTTCGTACGCGTATCGGAAGAGGATTTTCGGTTCTTTTCTCATATATAGAATTGCGCCAACGGTTCATCGCTGTGATCTTTCTTTTTTGCCGGCGAATAGGCGCGCCCATACTCGATCATGCGATAGGTGAGCGTAAACCACTCGCGCTTCGGAAAAAGCTGCATCAAATCTTTCTCCACCTTCACCGCATCCGTCGCCTTCGAAAGTCCCCATTGTCGCGCCAAGCGATACACATGGGTATCTACCGCAATCCCCTCTACTACCCCGTACACGTTACCCAGCACCACATTGGCGGTCTTGCGCGCTACACCTGGAATGGCGAGCATCTCTGCCATCGTCGTGGGTAGCACGCCTCGCCACTGCGCGTGCACCATGCGAGCGGCCGCAAGAATATTCTTGGTCTTGTTGCGATAAAAACCCGACTGGAATATCGCGCGCTCAAAATCGCGCGGCTTTGCGCGCACGTAGGATGCGAGCGTCGGATACTTCCGAAACAACGCCGGCGTAATCTCGTTGACCTTCTTGTCGGTGCATTGTGCCGAAAGCTGCACCGCCACCATGCACTCCCACGGTGTCGTGTAGGTAAGCACCATACCAGCGCGCGGGAAAAGCATTTTGAGCCGAACGAGAATCAATCTGGCCTTTTTCGCCAGCACATCAGAAGATCGCATAGCGGTCACGATTACATGTTCTGCGAGGAATCCATCTTCTCGTCTGCCTGTGCGTGGGTCACGTCTTTTGGCTCCTGCGTCGCGTCCACGGTATCCTGCGAAGGATCGACGGGGATAATCACAAAGGCAAGCGCATACACCAAGACGAGTCGCGTCCAACCAAAGAGTGCACCCAACACAATCAGCGCGAGTCGCACAAACACCGCATCTACACGCAAGAAACGAGCCAGTCCAGCTGCAATACCAGCGACCAAGCCATCATTGGGGGTGCGATATAGCTTCTTACCCTTGAAGTATTCAAACATGCGCCTTTTATATCACGATTTTATCGAATGCGCAACCACGTAGCTCGCTACGATCACCGCTGTCTCTGCGCGTAAGACGAGTGGCCCAAGGGACGAAATGCGCATGCCTAATTGGGTTGCTATTTCCAATTCCTTCTCATGCCAGCCGCCCTCAGGCCCAATCCAAATGCCTGCGTGATGAACGGTCTTAGCAACTCCTGAGAATACCGCTCCTGATGGATCGAAAAAGAGATTCACGTCATGATGGCTCGCCTCCGTGAGCACCCGCTCCATCGGCACCACATCACGCACTACCGGAATAAGCCCACGCCCAGCAACCTCCGCTGCCTCACGCACAATCTTTTGGACACGATCGATGCGAAGATTACTTTTCACCGTACGTTCGGTAAGAATAGGAACAATTTCTGAGATGCCCACTTCGGTGGCCTTTTGTGCCGCAAGCTCAAAATTGTCTGCCTTGAGAACCGCACAATACAACGTCGTGCGACCCGGCAGCTCATTGGCGTTACGTCCCAGCGATATCCCCTCTACAATCACCGCGCCACTGTCGTACCGTAAAATCTTACAAGTCGCTTCGCTGCCACTGCCGTCACCAATAATGACGATCTCGCCTGGGGCAAGCTTGAGCACCGAGCGCATCTGGTGCGCTAACTCCTCGTCGTCAATACGCACCGTTCCGGTAGCGAGTTGATAACGACCTATAAATCTGTGGATCTTCATAGTTACTCGTCCGCAGCGAGTTCTTTTTTAAGTTCGACGAATTCGTTTTCCACTTCTTTCAGCCTGCCGCGCAAATCCTTAATCAACACGGCGCCCTCGCGCACCTTCTTGAGTCCCTCCTCTACCTGCACTTCGGACTGTTCATCAAACCAGGCCACGATCTTCTCAAGGCGAGAAAGCGATTGTGCGAGAGTGTCTTTTTCAGATGTTTTAGTCATTATTCAGATTGTAAATCTTTTATCTCACTCGTGAAAGCCCCCGTGGCAAGCCGCGTGGTCAAACGCTGCCCGATGCGTACTTGCTTGATATCTCGCACCACGCTCCCTGATTCGTCGGTGACAATGCTATACCCCAGCCGCAACTGTCGTTCGGGACTGAGCGCTGCGAGCGTGCGCTCGGCGTGAAGCACCGATTGCTGCATCCGTTCGACCGATTGACCAATGCGCTCGAGACACGCTGCCAACTTTTGGCCGATGCGCTCGCCGGCATTCATGACGCGCTGCAAGAAACCATCCAATCGATGCCACGAAGTAGAAAGACGCGAGCGCTCGCTGGCGATGGCACGCTCGAGGGCGTACGCCAATACATCAGACTGGCTCGAGATTTCCCTCAGACGCTCCCAAGTACCATTAATGAGCACGGCAGTCGCCGTCGGCGTACTTGCTGATGCATCGGCGGCCATCTGCGCGAGCGGCACATCGCGATCATGCCCAATGGACACTATGGTAGGCACCTTCGAACCAAACACCGCTCGCACTACCAGCTCGTTATTGAATGCTTGCAAATCTTCCATGGAACCGCCCCCACGAATGAGCACGACAACATCCACTGCTTCTGCGCCACGATTAAATGCAGTCAGCGCATTCACCACCTGCGTTACAGCGACCGCGCCTTCGACGCGAACGTCTCGATGATAGACAGCGAGCCCCAAGCGAACAAGATTTTTCTTGAAATCATCAATGACCGCCCCTGTCTTACTGGTAATCAGCCCGATGCTACCGATAAATTCCGGAAGTGGACGCTTGCGAGCGAAAAGCCCCTCATCGGTGAGCTTACGCTTGAGTGCTTCGTATGCCTTCTTCAGACTCCCCTCGCCCACCGGCTCGAGCGTCTCAACGCGAAATGAAAATCGTCCCTTTGCTTTGTAAATCGACGGAGCACCACCCACCTTCACCTGCATGCCATCTTCGATGACCACGCCGAACCCACGATACGCATGCGGACTCATGTAGCAGTCCATCACTCCGCCACCTTCAGCATCTTTGAGTGAGAAATACATGCCTGTTGGATGCGGCCGCGCACTCACTACCTCCCCATGCACCAAATAGCTCTGTTGTTTTAAAACCTCGTTAATAAAATCCAAAAACTCTCCGACGGTAAATATCGCCTGTGGTTTGTCGGGACTCGTATCAAAAAGGGTCGTCTGATCCATCCGTCTAGTGTAGCATAGCAAACACAAGAACCAGAGGTAACCCGTCGGCGTGCTCGCCTGCCTACGGGTAGGCAGGCCTGTGGGTCATCGCCGGACGGGTACCGGCGAAAGAAAAAACAGCTCCCGAAGGAGCTGTCGTGCTTATACGTACTGAATCTTCAGCCAAGAGCGCGGTGCGATACACTCGGCGGGAGATTTGTCATTTCGCAGACGTATGAACTTTGGCTCACGGAGCTTCCCGGTGCCTGGGTTTCGATCACGAAAACTGACCTGCAGAACTTTGGGATCGATCATCCATGTAAGCCCGCCTCTCATGCTCTTCGTGAATGCTCCTAGTCGACCGCAGTTGACTCTTTTGAGCTTCTGCGGGCCATCCCACTGAAGCAGCATCACATCCTTGAGACGTCCGTCGTCATGGAAGCGCCTTCCGCTAGGTATCACAAAAAAGTCTCCCTCGTGATAGTGCTTGAATTTGTAACAGCCATCAGGTCGCGGCTCTGTGCCCTTCGAAGCACTCGATTTGTATGTGATCTGATACCCGCGATCATAGAGCACCAGTCCTTCCCACCCTTCACGTAATGACAACTCTCGCATATCCTTGAACGATCCCCGAACGTCTTCAATCGGTCTCACGTAGGCCTGGGAACGCAACGTTCTCTGGAGCCACCCGAGGGTCACACCGTAGGGCTCGGCTTCCCATATTACGTCGTGTGTGTCGCGTCGCATCACGTTAAATACGAAAAAGACCGGAAGAAGCCCTTGTGCGAGAGACTTCTGCACATTCATTCGGCTAGCTCGCAAGATCCTGGATACCGATCCAAGATGATCCGTGAGGCGAGCATCTATTGTCATCTCAACAACAAGCTCACCAATGAGCAGGGTTCCCTCGCGCAAACCAAGCGCTCTGATTTCTTCACGGATATAGTCGAGACGATCATCAATCTGATGTATGCTGGACGTATACAGACGGATGCGACCAGACGCGCAAATCTCCGCTATCATCTTGTGCCCATCACGCTTACGCGTTCCGATGAGCATACCTCGTCGCTGCAAATCGATTATCACAGATCGAGCATACGTTTCTTGATCAACTGGTTTCGCTAACTTCATCAACGGACTAATGGGATCTCTCTGCACTGACTACCCCCTTTGGAAAAGAAAACGTGAGACTATTATACTATTCTTTTTCTATGCGTCAATATCCCACCGAAGGCTGATACTCGGTCGAGATATCAATCGAGCGCGTGGCGATAGAGGCGATGACACGATCTCGTACGAGCACATCGAGCATCATCCCTCGGCGCGTGGCGAGCGACCAGTTTTGGTCAAATACAAAATTTCCGAGTGAGTAGGCGATCCAGCCTGACTTGTAGCGCTCGACATCCTCAATCACGTGGGGATGATGCCCTACCACCAGGTCGGCGCCCGCATCAATGATGGCGTGATAGATGCGCTCTTGGTGGGGTGTATGGTGCGTCTCATACTCAGTACCCGTATGAAACGACACCACCACGATATCCGCGAGCGAGCGCGCCCGCGCAACATCCTCTCGCATCGAGATTTCATCGTACAGATTTGCCCCCGCACGAATAGCAGTCGCCTTGGCGCTCGCCGGCAAGATATCAGTATATGCAAGGTATGCAATTCTGGTGTTGTCGACAATACGAACTACTGGTCCGCGTGCCTCGGTTAGCGTGCGCCCACCGCCCACGGGAGTAATGCCGCGCAATGCAACAAGCGCAAGTGTATCCTCAAACGCAACGAGTCCGTAATCCCAGATGTGATTATTGGCCACCGACAGCACATCAAAACCTGAGGACACTACGCCATCGAGCGCGCGTGGGTCTGCTCGAAAACAAAATCCGCAACCATTCGCGAAACCTCGCGAGGAAATCGTAGTTTCCAGGTTCCCAAACGTGAGATCGGCAGTCTTCGTAGTCGATGCAATACGAGCAAAGGGCCACCCCCAATCATTTCGAAAACGCATTGCGTCTCCCACAGAACGCGAAAGCATAATATCCCCCACGAAGCGTAAAGTGATGTCACGAGACAACGGCGTACGCACAGGTGATGCCACGAGCGGCCCCTCTTCTCGTATCGCAAACGAACCCGGTGGGTGCGTGATAATCGCATACCCACAAGCTCCAATAACTACACTGAGAACGGCTAGATGCCAGTACTTCACAGCTTAGGATTGGGCGAGCACGAGATACACCACGAATCCGATGGCAAATGCAAAGAGTGCAATGGCAACCAAATGCATATCGTAGTGTCGTGGAGCGACTCGCTCCATCATCGATGGCTTTGGTGGAGCTGCTTGTGGCGCATATGCACCCACTACAGTATTAGCGGTAAGCTTGCGATAGAGCTCGAGCGCGTCTTGAATATCGATCTTGTACCACCCCGCCTTGCCCAGCCGGGTCGTAATCTCATCATCACTCGCACCGTAATCTTTTGCGGTACGAATATACTCAATCAACGCATGGTACGGCATACCGCTAGTATATCACTTAGAATGCAAAACGTTCAGTGTGAATCTGTGCACGAGGGACCCCAATACTATGCAACTCTTTGGTAACCGCATCCATCATCGGTACCGGGCCACACACGTACACGTCACGGGACGCTGCATCGGGAACAACTGACGCAATAATCGATGCATTTATTTGTCCCTGCAGAGCGCCTGTAGGCATCTCGCCCACCTGATCGGAAAGGACCAGATGCATTGCGGGCAAAATTGTTGAGAGCTCACCCACCAGTGCCGCCTGTTCGACGGTACGCACCCCGTAAAGTACCACCACATCCTCACCACGAGTGGTCAGCGCACCGGCGATGGCCCGCAACGGCGTGATACCAATCCCTCCCCCGATGAGTAGGAATCGCTTGGTGCGTGATCGACTCGGCGTAAATCGTCCCAATGGTCCATCGATGAGTACTCGAACACCTGGCCTAAGTCCTGCCACGAGCTTGGTGGCGTCTCCCAGCGCCTTGATCGTGAAGCGCAACGAACTACCGTCATATTCATGCGAAAACGAAAATGGATGTCCCGGCCAAAGCCCTCGCGACAGGAGATGAATCGTAGCAAACTGTCCCGGTTCGAAGGTAAACGACGTCATATCGCGCCCCGTAATATAGACGGACCAAGTATCCAGCGCCTCTTGCACGACGCGATCGACGACGAAGCGATGCTTATACCACAGCGCGAACGGTCGTACGAAGCGATAGAGGAAGAAGGATCCGACCACTGCCCCATTGAGTAGATACCAGTAGACGAAAAAGGATTGATTCGCAAAGTCACCGCCCGATTCTGTTTGATGGCCAAAGGAAAGCCAGAGCGCGACATACGTCAGTAGATGTACCGCATGCCATGATTCGTAGCGCAGCTTCCGACGCACCCACGGCAGCGAGAACACGACCACGGCAAGAAGTATAAGCACACCAGCCACCGCTGAAAGTACATCCTCAAAACTAGTTGCAAGAGTTACAAATGACGCGACTGGCGCTTGACTACTTCGAAAGCCATATCCTATCGTCAAAAAAAGAGGATGTGCGATCAAAAAAACAACCAGAGAATACCCCAACCATCGATGGAGCTTGTTGAGAACGTCAAATCCAAGTGTTTTTTCGATACTTGAGATGCGCCCGATAAACAGAAGCTGAAGCAAGAGGGTAACCTGCAGCAACAACCCCGATACGCGACCGAGCGCGATTGCCGGGTTGCCACTTATCCAAGGATTTGAGAATAGCACTCCCGAATGTGACCACCAAAACAAAATGATGACGGCAAGATTCGCCACCAGAAACAATCCAGAAATAAGTATACGACGATAGTGCACGGGTTTAGTGAACCAAAACACCTATTTTCATAGGTGCCAAAAGAGTCTCTTGCCGACGGCTACCACCATGCTGTTGCTCAAACGATGCAGTCCCGTCAACGCCACAAATACTGAGTATAGCGCGATCTCCTCCCGGGTGCTGCGACACGAATGATGTGAGATCATACACAGATGCATTGATAATTGTGTAACAGCTCGCTGCAGAATTATGCTGAGCGACCTGCGCCGCTGTGAACGATGTAGCCGATATTGTCGGTGATGGCTTCGCGCTCACCGTTGCATTGGGTAGTGGCGTCGCTGTAGACGTAGGTTGACTAGGTTGTGAGCGAGTCGACCAAAAACCAAGAATCACAATGAGTACGAGTGTGCTAGCAATAAGAAGCTTTTTCATGCGTGAATATTTTATCACGCTACCTCGCGACTGGCGATATAGGTGGGCTGCCTCGTAATGGCATGCGCGAAAGCTGCACCGACTGAGCAGTATAGGTGCCGTCAGTACCCTGAGTCCCGCGGACTGTGATCGAACTCCCAACCTTGATATCCTCCCATGAGCCCGAGGTGGCCTTCTCGATCGATGTCGCCGGTGAGATGTACACAATACTGGAGCCACCAGCCATTAATTTTAATGTCACACTCGAGGCATCCTTACTAAGAACTTCGCCTCCAATAAATCCATTACCAGTTCCTCCACGACGTGCGCCCTGAGCACCCATCGGTCGTCCAAATGCACCACCCATCGTCGCCGCCTTTGATTTCTGATACGTGCTGCCCCCAACAAAACCGACACCCGCCGCAACAACTGCCACCGCAACCGCACCGAGAATCATCTTGTTCATGATAGTAGTTATTAGTTAATATTACTCGTAGCGCAACGCCTCAATGGGATTCAAACTCGCTGCGCGCCGCGCTGGATAATATCCAAAAGCGATACCTATACCAGCTGACACAGCAAAGGCGAGCAGAATCGAACTCGGCGTCACACTCGTTTGAAGACTAGTAAAATGAGAAACGGCAGCCGCAACTCCCCAGCCAACGGCAATTCCCACTCCCCCACCTATAAACGTAAGGGCGATAGCCTCAATAAGAAACTGGAGATTGATGTCTGCTGCCTTCGCTCCGATCGCCTTGCGCAATCCAATCTCTCTTGTTCGTTCGGTTACGGTCGTAAGCATCATATTCATGATGCCGATACCACCAACGATGAGTGAAATGCCGGCAACGGCTCCCAACAGCAATGTGAATGTTTGCGTTACTCCCGAAGCAGCAGAGACAATGTCAGATTGATTGAGCGTGCTAAAGTCTGCCGCCTGTGGGTCGCCAATACGATGACGCTCCAGAAGGAGCGTGGTGACTTGCTGTTGCACATCGCTCATCGTTGTCACATCTTCGGCAGCGATACTAATATCGGAAACGTACTCGTCGCCTGAAAGATATCTCTGGTATGTGGTCAACGGAATAAAGACCATATCATCCTGTGATCCAAACCCGCCTCCCCCCTTCGAGAGTGTTACTCCTATGATCTTAAACTCAGATTTGTTAATGCGGAGCACTTGCCCCACCGCCTCACCATCGATACCAAACAAATCATCGCGTACGTTCGGACCGATGACAGCAACTTTGGCCGCACCCTGAACCTGCTGGGTGCTCAAAAAAGATCCTTCCGCAATTTGAAGATTTCGAACGTCCGGATACAGCGCTACCGTGCCGACCACCTGAGTGTTGGTGTTTGCTCCTTTCGCGGTTATCTGTTGACGGCCCGTTATTTCAGGTGCGACCGCCTGTACACCCTGCACGCCAGCTGCGATTGCCTCTGCATCGGCGATGGTGAGCGATTTGGCAGAACCGCGCCCAGTGTTCACCGATTGGCCAACACCACGCTGAGCACCCGGATACACAATAATCAGGTTTGAACCTATCGATTCGATGCTCTGCTGCACTGATCGTTGCGCTCCTTGGCCAATAGATACCATTGCTATTACAGAGCTGATACCGATAATAATTCCGAGCATTGTTAAACCAGTGCGAACCTTATTGGCCGAAAGTGCCATGAACGATTCTTCGAGAATATCCGTATAATTCATGTGGTTGGGAGGTCAGAAACAATTTTTCCATCACGCAACGTAATAATGCGATCAGCATGTTCCGCTACTTCTTGTTCGTGCGTGATCAGCACGATGGTACGATGCAGTTCGCGATTCAATTTTTGAAACGTAGCAAGTACAATAGCCCCGGTTTTGGTATCAAGATTCCCCGTGGGCTCATCGGCCAAAATGAGCGAAGGATTATTCACCAACGCTCGAGCAATTGCTACGCGTTGGATCTGACCACCCGAAAGTTGGTTTGATAAGTGCTCGTATCGCGCAGCGTCAAAGCCAGCGCTCTGAAGTGCCGATCGCGCACGGGCATCGCGTTCTTCGCGAGCAACACCGGCATATACCAGTGGCAGCGTGACATTCCGGAGTGCAGTTGCGCGCGGCAAGAGATTGAAGGACTGAAATACAAATCCAATCTTGTCTCGACGAATCGCGGCAAGCTCATCATCAGAAAACTGAGATACATCATGTTCATCGAGACGATAGGTCCCTGAGCTGGGCGAATCCAGCGCCCCGAGGATGTGCATCAGCGTCGATTTGCCCGACCCCGATGGCCCCATGATGGCCACGAATTCCCCGTCGTGAATAGTGAAGCTCACGCCTAAAAGAGCAGGTGTAGCGATCTGGCCGTTCCGGTATGTCTTTGTAACGTTGCGAATTTCAATCATAGATTTCCTATCGCCCCAGTGCGCGGAATGCTCCCCCGCCAGGTACCGCGGTTGATGTGCGCGTTGGCGCACTCGTTGTGGATGTCGTGCTGGCAGCAATTGTGCGGACCACAATCTCTTGCCCCTCAGTGAGACCTGAGAGTATCTGTGTCGAGCTGTCGTCTGACACCCCAATGGTCACGGGTACCCGCGTCGGCAGAACAGTTGACGTCACACCACCCGCAGAGGCGCTGGCGGTTGTGCTCATATCCAACACTTCGACGTATGCTGCACCGGCCTGAACCTTCACGGCGGCGCTTGGAGCTATGAGAACGTCGGGGTAACGTTGCAACAACACCACGACTGAGGCACTCATGCCCGGTCGCACCTGCGCATCTTGTGTATCAAGCGCGATAGTAACGTTGTAGTTTACAACACCTTGCGTCGTGGTTCCCAGCGCATCAATTTCAGCTACAGTTCCCGTCATCATCAAATCCGGTAGCGCATCAAATGCCAGGGTTGTCTTCTGGCCCAGCTGCGCCTTCGCTACATCTACTTCATTGAGCTGGAGCACTGCGAGCTGCTTGTGACTAATCACCGTAGCAATTACCGTTGCGCTCCCCACGGCATCGCCGCGCTTACTAGACACTTTCGCCACAACACCATCAAATGGAGCCCGAATAGTGTGGTCCGCATACGCCAACTGCGCCGTACGAAGATCGGCTGCGCGCTGACTCACGACGTTCTGTTGGCTTGCAAGATCGAGTGGATTTGAAAGCTGAGCGTTCGCCAACGCTTGCTTCGCTGTTCGAATAGTTCGAGCCTCTGATGCAAGCGACGTGGCAAATGTATTCGTAGTACCGATCGCGCTCGATACTGTTGCCTGATAGGTGCTCACCATGGATGGAACGTTTGCGGGAATCCCTTTGTTTGCAGCGACCGTATTGATGTCGCTCACCAACGTGTCGAGCATATTGCGCTCGCTTTTCAATATTTGGGCAGTCAAATCAACAACACGGATCGTGTCATCGAGGATGCGCTGCACATCCTCCTTTGGTGCCCCGCGCCGCAGCAAACGGTAGTGCTCAAAAACTGGATCGTACGCCGATTTCGCAGCAGCATAATCCGCTTCAGTTTTTGAGGTTACAGCGCTAAATGCCAACCGTCCATCTGAGCTCATAAGATTGCCGTACTCGCAGATATTCGGCGTGCATGAGCCATGAAGTGTATTATCGTAGAGTACCGCACGCGCACTTTCGATAATGGTGGGCAACTGCAAAAAAACTGACGTTACACCCGTGAAACTATCTTCATACGCTTGATCTAAATCCTCTTGCGCTGTCGTCGAGTCAACCGATTGGTTCTGCTGTAACTTCTGAAGAGTAATCTGCGCATTTTGGAGTGAAATTTTTGCATTCTGCAATGTTTGCGCCGCATCGCGTGTGTCCAAGTATGCAATCACCTGCCCCTGCTTCACTTCTTGACCCGCAACAACTGCAACCGACGTTACCTCGGCAGAGACCTTTGGCTTTAGATCAATTTGATCCGATGCTGCGATCTGTGCCACACCGGAAAGTGTCGTGGTTAATGTCCCTCGGGTCACGGTGCCGATGATGTAGCGTGCCTGCACGGCCGCTGCGCCAAAGAACGATCGGTAGATGATCCATGCCACGACGAGCGCGATACCAATGCTCGTTTTCTTGTGAGCACGCGCCCATCCGGAGATTGCCCCTGCTTTCTTTGTGAAGAGTGATGTATCCATGGTTATTAGCGAGTTGGAGTTGGCGTAGGCATCAGGCGGATGAGCTGCGCTTGAATATGCCCATCGATATCTGGGGTGCCTACGACAACAACCGTGTCATTGACGTGGATGTTTGCTAGTGGGACTGAATCGCGAAAGAGTCGAATCGCCGTATCGGGAGTGATCGTGACTATGCGCTCGAGGCCGTCGCGCCCACTCAACACAAGAGAATGCTCTTCGACCTTGATAATCTGTCCAAAGACACCGTGTGCATCGATGAAATCGCGCCCATCGATATCGCGCATCATTCCTTGCATGAAACCGTCGCGTGGACCCGCGAACATTCGATTATAATTTTCACCCCACGCATAGGAGAATCGCGCTTTGTGGTATCCCACCATAACACCAGCACCAAAGGCTCCAGCAATAACGCCGACGAACACGAGTGCTCCAATGAGAATCATAAACTTCCGAGACCGAATAAATGCTGCCAATGGTTGCGTAGTCATGTAGTTTATTTCTGTTGTATTGATACTGATATCTGCTCCATGCGCTCCCAGTAACCAGCCGCCAACCGTATGCACATCAGTGTCGCCGCCATTGCCAAGCAAACGATGGCCACCAGTGTCGCGGGTATCGATTCTACCAGCGCACCGGTGAGCGGACGCCACACATGCGCCGCCGATCGAAAATCACTTCGCACGAGCATTGCGTATGCTAAAAAGGAAGACAGCCGTAACGCTCCAACAAGGGCGACAACAGAACTCGCAACTCCAGCGACTGTAATACCCAAAAAGACCAGTGATGTCCTCAAATCGGAGCGTAGTGCGACGAGCTGTCGCTCCAAACCAAGACGGCGCATAATGCGCTGCAACAGTCCCTGAGGGGGCGTAGATTCGGTTGATGTCATGCTCTACCTCCTACTACGGATGAGAGCTTAGTTTTGGTGCACTTCGAGCGAGGTGCGCAGTGATGCAAGAGCACGACGATACATGCTCTTTGTGGTATTGAGTGGCATGCGGAGCGTGCGCGCAATAGTCGCGAATGTCATATCGTCGCTCATCTTCATACGCACGATGCGAGCAGAAACCCCTGGAAGGCGTTCGAGCGCAGCATCAATGGCGCGTCTATCCGACGCATTGGCAAGTTGTTCAAAGAGTGGCGGTTCTTCGTCGACAATATTTTGGGCCACATCACTTCCCCGTGCAGCGCTCACCAGCGAAAAGGGTACTGCCTGTTTTTTGCGCAGCTCATCAATTGCTGTACGCTTTGCGATCGTAAACAACCACCCCCGAAAGCTCATTGCGGGGTTGTAGTGTCGTAGCGACTTCCATGCCTTCACAAACGTCTCTTGTGCGATATCAGCAGCACTATCTTCATTTCCCGTAAACCGCTTCACATAGGCAAAAATATCAGGCAAATGTCGCGCGACAAGCGCCTCCAGCGACTGCTCGTCGCCGCGATCAAGATAACACTCAATGAGTTGTATATCCTCGCGATCACTCATAGTTCCCTATCCTAGCACAAACGCACCCCCTCGTCTTACCCCAGCCACTGCGAGAATCGATACCCCGCCCAGATGCCGCCAAGACCTCCCGCGGCAACAATCAGTGCACCCGATAGAGAAAGTGACGAAAGGCTCATCCATGACGCCACAAAATCCCCCACGTATCCCCCGACTGCCATACCAATCATCACCCACGATTTTTGCGACATCCAGCGTATGTACTATTTTACTACCCCGCCAAAAAGAATGGGCACTTCAAATGCGTCGTCGTGTTCCGATAGTCCTGATGGGTTATCTTTGCGCAAAATAATCCATCCGTTGTTTTTGTAGGTTGGCTGCGTGTAGGTGATCGTCGCCTTAAATGGCACATACTCGGTCGTCATCCAATCCGATTGCGCCTGTGCGATCCCCTGTCCAATAATCTTGCCGTCCCAATCCACGATCACCACAGGAAACGATGCCTCAAAGTACCAGGTACCGCGCGCCATGCCCGTTATCACCACGGGAGATGCAATCGTGGCGCCAGGAACCGGACTGGTGATGCGGATCAGGTCTTTGTACTGCATTGCCTGCGCATCAGGTGTCGGCGTCGGTGACACAGAAGCTGGCGCAAGCGCACGCCCACGCCACAGCACTGCAACGGCTAGGACGATCACTACAATCCCAATGAGGTGCTTTTTTTGCATGTATGCGTTACTGCACTACCAATGTACCCACCATACCCTGCGCGCGATGATTACCCACCGAGCAGTAGTACTCAAACGAGCCGATCTTTGAAGCAACAAACTCTACCGTCGCCGTTTTCCCGGCACCAATCTGAGGGGTACGTGCGTTGAACTCATCGATCACCCAATCATGAAAGCCGGCCGCATTGGTAAACACGATGCGCACCGTATCACCCTTTTTGACCGTAATCGTCTTAGGAGTAAACGCGAACGAAGTTCCAGTCACTGCGAATTCCTTTACAGCATCTTTCGCTGCTGGGCTACCCGATGGTGATGCTGATTCCATTACGGAAACCGAAGGATTGGCGGAAAACTCCGGAGTTGGAGTCGGGGTCGCCGTCGCTACCGGCTGCGTGTTACTCGAGCCACGAAATACAAAAAATGCTGCGACGGCTACGACAACGACACCGAAAGTAAGATACGTTTTATTCATAGAATTAAAGCGTAGCACATCACGCAATTTCTTCCACCCTCATATTCAACAAACAAAAAAGCCCGCACCAGAGGTTGCAACGAATGCAACATGGTGCGGGATGCGGTGACCTAGGCCACCGCGCCTGTCAGCTCGCGCAGGCGAGCGGCCGGAACGAGGAACTGAGCGCCGTGCCCAGCCTCCTCGCCCTGCCCCTGGCGGCGCGGACCCTGGTAACTCACCAGCACCGCGCCACCGTGGCGCTCGAGCGTGGTGAGAACTCCGCCCTTGCGAGCAAGGGCGCGCACTCCGCGGGCGTGGTGAGTGTCGCCGTTGTGGCGACCACCCGTGTTCATCACCTTCAGGCGCACAGCGCGCCCGAGGATGAGTCGCTGCGCGGGCAGCGGCACGGGTCCGCGATGCGGTGCCCGCGGCTTCTCCGGCTTCGGGGCAGTGCGCGGGGTGACGTGCGCACGGGGCGCAGGCGTGGGGGTCAGCTCAGGTGCGCGCGGGGCCGCCTTCATGGCGACCTTCTCGGGCGCCTTGGTGCCCAGACCGAGAAGCGACAAGACAGGGGTGAAGATGCGACGAATGACACTGGCCATCGGTGACTTTCTCCTCAAAAATTCATGGTTTGTTAGGGTTCAACGACTGAGATTTAATTATAACACAGTTTGAGAATAATTGCAATAGCTGCCAAAAGAGCCCCTATTTGCTATACTAAAGGCCTATGAATACCCCCAACCTTTGGGCAGTGCTAGCCAGTACAGTCGCCAGTATCATCATCGGAAGCATCTGGTATGGACCGATGCTGTTCGGCAAAAAATACATGCAAGCCGTAGGCATGGACTCCTGGACACCAGAAAAGCGCGAAAAGATGCGTAAGGCTGCGGGCATGAGCTACTTCGGACAGACCATCGCATCGGCCATTATGTTCTATGTCCTCTCGGGCATCATCGTCTGGTACGACAAGACATCCGCTTCAGGCGGTGCGGCTATTGCGTTTTGGATGTGGCTCGGATTTATCTTCCCCACCAAACTTGGCGATCTCTTGTGGGGAGGCAACAAGACCATCTTCTGGCTCAGCATCGGTGGTAGCTTCATCACCCTTCTGGTGGGTGGCGCCATCATCGGCGTCATGAACTAGCTACTCGCTCGTAATCTTCTTGGCAAGTGCCGCCAGCGCGCCGTCATCGGCGCGCTTAAAGTCGTGTGACGAGATATACCCCTCATACTGGGTGAAGTATTTGTCCACGCTCGATGCATGTGGCTTCCAGTCATCGGCTTTGGTGCCATGCATGGGAAATAGCTTTGCGTGCAAGTGGTCGACACCAAACCCTTCAAACATCATCCCCGTCCGCCCCACGTCGTCGAGCCTGGCATCCAGGAGCTTCGCCACCTGCTTAGTAGCCAGCACCAACCCCGCGAGCACCTCGTCGGATGCATCAAAGGCGTAGCTCGAGTGGTGCTCCTTGGTGATCACCACCGAGAATCCTTCGGTGTTCGGGAATATCGACAAAAAGGCGAGGTGCTTGTCATCCTCCCAAATAGTATGCGCCGGTGCCGCCCCCGCTACAATCGAACAAAAGATACAGTTTTGGCTGGTCATGATGATATAGATTTATAACAGTAATCTCCAAACCGTTCCTGGCTCACCGTTCGGGGCTAGTACAACACCGATTCTTTTGAAATCAGAATTGTCATGAAAACCCCAGGCGTCCTGATGCGACTCTGAGCTGTATAAGAGTATCTCATTGAATCCCAATCGTTTTGCTTCCCGAATTCGTGCATCGCGCAACGCGCGACCGATTCCCCTACCCTTGTATTTTGCACCAGAAATATAAAACTCGGCAGCGTTGTTGGTGCTCGTATACGGTCTCATAAATTCTTGGACTTTTCTGAGCAGCGCCATCCCTACCACTTCGCCATTCTCTTCTGCAACAAAACATCGATACAATTGCTCAACCATTTCTGGAGTCTGAAGTATCGTATCCCGTATCCTCGAATAAAACCGCTCACGAAGATCCCCACTCCAATACAGGGCGAGAATATCTTGAATCGCGGGCAAATCTTTTTCCTCCGCGTTTCGTATGATTCCAGTAAACAGCATGCTATTGAGTAGAATAGCAGAAGAGCAATTTTTAGCGATGCGGGCAACCTGCCCAGCAGCAGGGTCGTCGCATGCCGCCCTTCATTTTAGAAAGTGCCTTCGTGATACGAATATTCCTGGTCTCGGCCTTTTTCCCCGAGGTCACCCAACAAATCCACTCATTGCGCGCCAAAGGAGTGATATCATCCCACATTCCCTTCACCACGGGCAAGGACGCAATAGCTTTGCGTAAATCTGCTGGTAGCGTGTGCGGCACAGACGATGATTGTTTGGTGGCGGACATACGATTTTATAGTTTGCTCTTCGCCATAATAGCAAGAATCGTCCTTTTGATAACTACGGGGTCGCTGTAGATCTGATTATCGGCGGTCACCGCCGCTATTGGGGCAGCGTAGATGCGCCCATGATGAGCATCTCGAAATGAGCCAAGCTGCACCTTGCGTTCCAGGGAGTATTTCAGCAATGCCCTACGCGGAATCGGTGCGCTATTGCTGATAATGAAATCTGCTTTTCTCCCCAGATGTCGTTCGATCGTTTCGACGAAGTCGACAGCTGTATAATTATCCGTCTCTCCCTTCTTAGTCATGATGTTCAGAATCAAGATAATTTTCGCATCCGCTTTCTTAATCGCCTGCTTCATTCCCAGCGGCAGCAACACCGGAATGATACTGGAGTACAAATCGCCCGGGCAGATGACAATATACTTGGCATCACGCACTGCACGGATCGCAGTCACCGATGCTTTGACTTGAGGTTTCAAGAAAAGATCGGAAATAGAATGAAGCTCAGGATTCCATAGTGGATTTTTTGCAATGGTATCAATATTCGTTTCCCCCGAGATGGTATTGCCGATGCGTAGGCGCGCGCAAAGTTCTGTTTTCTGTTCGGTCACCGGAAGCATGCGGTGTGCGCCCAACCCACACACCCGCCCCATCACTTGCAACGCCGCCTCCAGACTCCCCGTTTTCTCAAGTGCATGAAACAGGAGGTTCTTCACCGAATGCCCGTGCAGCGGACCGCGTTCGTAGCGGTAGAGAAGCGCACGTGCCAAATGTTCATCTTCGGAAAGCGCCACCAAACACTTTGTTAGGTCGCCCGTATAGCTACTCCCGTTATATTCCGCCCGCAAAACACCAGTCGAGCCACCCGAATCAGTGCTGGGGCAGATCCCTGTAATTGTAATGCCGCCGACACCCTTGAGCGCCTTGAGCACCTGCGAATGTCCCCCGCCACCGCCGATGGTCACAATCCTTTTCATAATATAGATATACTCGATTTGCGCTCCGTCGAACAGGCCGCGATCTGCTCAGCAAAGATTAAACGCCCACATGGGCGCTTTTTCTTTGTAGTGACTATGTGGGACGCAGTGGGAACTATCTTCGACGGTTATAGAGCCTCCAAATACCGCTGATCACAAAAAGCAGTCCGAGGCCCTGAGCGCCTGGGCTATCATCGTATCCGCCGAAAACAAAAAGCGTGCCGCCTCCGATAATAATTAAGATTGCGAATGAAGTTTTCATAAGCGATTCGTATGCGATGAAGTTGACACGCATCAACCTGTGGCGAGCATCACCCAGATAAGGACGAAGATCAATACGACGATCGCCCCGGCCACCAATTTCAATCTGCGATTACGTATCGTGCCGGTGACAGAAGTATACGTAAGCCCCAGGATATTGAAAAACGCCCAGGCGAACACAAAATCACCGGGACCCCAATTCCATCCGTTCACGAATAACTGCCCTAGCACTGGAATGATGAGGGCAATCGTTGACCAGGTGGCAATGTTGGTTAGTTGTTTCCTTTTCATAATTTAGCGCTCTCCAAAACTTGGCTGAGTATATGGGACGCAGTGGGAACAAGGCTAGGCGGGACGGAAGACTCGAATGTTGGGTAGCTTTAGCTCTTTTTGAAGATACACACCGCAGCGCCACAACTTTTGCGCCTGCTCCCATCGAACCAAAATGGAATAGTATTTCTCGTCTTTCCCTCGTAAGAAAAAGTAATTTGCGGAACTGTCATTCAAGAGCCTACCATCTTCTCCATTCATCTGATCTTGAATCAGACCCGCCAAGACTTCCAAGAAATCGTCGACATCCTGAAACACCAGTTCTTCGGCCTTAATTCCGGGTCGGATGTCCTGCAAATCTGAAGAGTTGATAGATTGCTCCCCTCGATCTCTCCCAGTCTCTACGTAGCTACTCAGAATTAAATTCTGAAAGTTTTCAGATATCCATATCGCCTTGTACCTCGTAAAAAATGATGGGACCTTAATCTTTTCTTTCATTTTCTGATTGTACTACTTTTGCTGGGTATATGGGACGCAGTTGGAATTACTTCTTACCAAGGACACTCAGTGGTTACTGTCTCAGAAAGAATATCCTGATTGCCCGCCACGAGCGCATGCGTAGCCCAGAATTGCCTTTGCTCGTAATTGGCGTCCTCTTTTCCAGTAGGAAATGATGGAACAATACCTCCCACATAAGTTGTGTAGAGATCATACTCTCCCTCTCCACTCTTTCTGACATCAATAGTTACCAACGTCGTTGTCGCCGCCTTCTTACCGCGCACGAATCTTGAGTACTTCTCACGGTTTGGTCTTTTTGCATAAAAAACATCATCGCCTTCTTCTGTTCTTACCAAGTCTGTATCACCTACGATAACTCCCGTATCAGTTTCGAATCGCAATTCATCACTAGTCACTTCGCATCCCGAAAGAATCTTTTTGGCGATCTCGAAAAGGTTCGGGTGCTTCTGGAGATGCGTTGCCGCATGAGAAGTTTCCATATCTACATACACATCAAACCCATTTTTTGTTTTTACTACAAATTTCTTCATTTGCTGAGGATGTGGGACGCAGTAGGAACGATATTGACTAGTTTAGCATAAAAAATGGGGAGCGAGCCAAATGGCTCACTCCCCCCCCCCTAACGGCTAACGCTTGTTGCACTTCCAGCAGTTCTTGCAGTAGCCGCCGCCGCGCTTGCCGTGATACTCTGGACCACAAGGACCCGAATGCTTGCAATCGCGGTGACGCGACATCGCATCAAACATCGCTGTGAACATGGCTTTCATGGCTTCTTCTCCGAATAGAACGAGCAGACTCACCAACTCACGTCATCTAGACTTCGCCCAGCGCGCGAATCAGCTTGTGCACAACATAGCACTTGGTACAATATTGTCAAGCGTCGTGACGCCTGACAAAGAAAAAACGTCCACATGGGCAGTTTTTCTTTGTAGCTGCGGCCCTAGACGAAGTTAGAACAATTCTACTACGCGGCAAGTCACTTTCGCGAATAGCTTTGCACTGAAATGCCCCACCCCGCTTTGCACTATATCTCTCGACCGCTGGGGGTCTGGGGCGCCATTGGGACGGTTACCGCATCACCGCATAACTGAACAGAACACCGAACTTCTGACACCATATGACAGCTGTGTTGTGTCCGCGAAATGACCCCGGTATGGCATACGTCTGATTACCGGCATTTCCCTTCAGGCCGCCGAGATTGATGTACGCGCCCAGACTCTGCAATGAACCTCCTGGGGTCGTTGATTCACTGAGATACAGGTAGAGATCCGGCCCGTTCGTCACTTCGAAATTTTCCAAGCGGAGATATTGGATACCGCCCTGCTCGACGATACGTGCAGTTCCCGAACCTTTGTGAACAGCGTCCACCGCGACAAAGCTACCGCTCACCACTGTACGAGCTTGCACCTGTGTCTTCCCCGAAGGCATCGGCGGTAGAGTCTCCTGCACCTCGGTGCGCTGAAAGAAGGTATGAAAACGGAAATAGAACAGTTCTGCCCACACGCCGCTCGCCAAAACAGCAACCGCCCCAGCAATAAACAGTGTCTTCTTCTTCATTACCGTAGTGTATCATATCGCTCCCGCCTTCAAACCCTGCCTGCCGGTAGGCGGGTCTCTCGCTAACTAGTCACAATAAAACACCCGAAGTGGGTGTTTTATGTTGATAGCTG
>CAYUJB010000006.1:42734-46526 GCA_964444955.1 uncultured Candidatus Saccharibacteria bacterium | reverse complement strand
CGCACGAGTCGAGTGATGGCACTCGTTATCGCTTTGGCATCACCAGGCTCGCAGAGAAGGCCGCTAATGCCATCTTCGATCATCTCGGGGACTGCTCCTACTCGAGTGGCAACGGCCGGTACATGGGCCGCCATGGCCTCCAATAGGGCCCAGGGGAAGCCTTCTTTGACCGAAGGGAGAACGAATACATCGAATCCCGGGAGATATTTCCAGGCCTGGTGGATGCGTCCGAGTAAGAAGAACCGGTCTTCCAGGCCGTGGTGTATGATGGCTTGTTCAAGCTCTCGGCGGAGGGGGCCATCGCCCAACACCACAAAGCGTATGGTCTGGTCGGTGCGTGCGGCGGCATGGATAAGGGTTGCGATGTCTTTGGTGGCATACAAATTGGCAATGGTTCCCACGAGCCACTCGTAAGGCTTTGCCTGTGCGGATTGCGGAACACGATTGTCCAGAAATCCTCGAGCCGTCTCGTGTTCTAAAAATGGAAGGTAGGCGTCCAGACCATTGTAGATGCGGAGGAGCTGTTGGCGGGGAGTGATGCCGAGCTTCTTTGCTTGTTCAAGGTCGTGGGTATTATTGAGCACAATGATATCTTTCCATCGCGCTGATAGCTTCTCTAGCCAGAGGTATATCCTTTTTTTCCATACCGGCCACGGATCATTAAACGTCCATCCACCAATACGGTAGATGACTTTGATGCCGGGTATCTCTTTGCGCAATCCATGTGCTGCTCGTGATCCGACAAACCCTGCCATACTAGAGATACAGAACACCACGTCGGGCTTAAACTCGCGAATCTGGCGGCGTAGTTCATAGATAGCGCTGATGTTATGCCACAGTGAAATCCCTCGGGTGAGATGACGAGAGGTGGCATGAGTCGTCGTGGCAGGCAGTGCACGAGTGAGGGCGCTATCCGACGACAATCCCCACACTACGTGGAGAGTGTACCGCTCAGGATCGAGGTTCTGCGCCAGTTGGGAGACAAATTGCTGAGCACCACCCTCCTCGCCTTGGGTGATGACGCAGAAAATGCGGCGTTTTTCCTTACGATTTTCAGCTTCAGTGGGCATGGCGAAGTACGCTTGGTGATGCTAGAATAGCACATTACCAGAAATGATAAATGGTTACCGACCAATGACAAGTTACAAATGAGCAAGGAATATGGCCAACAATTGATTGCTAGGAGCAGGGTATTTTCCCTTGATACAATCCGACTTATTGGTACCCTTGCATCAAACAACATTTCTGCCGGCGCTATTGGGCGGCAGTTAATTCGGAGCGCAACGAGCATCGGGGCAAATATCGTTGAAGGCCAGGCATCGCCAACAAGGAGGGACTTTTCGCTGTTTATGCGACATGCACTGAAATCAGCAAATGAGACGGGCTATTGGCTTTCTTTGCTTCGGGACGCGAAGCTAGCCGATTCACGGATGTGCTCGAAGCTTGAATCCGAATCGATTGAATTAGCTCGGATACTTGGCGCCTCACTTCGTACTCTCCGCTCCCAGTAATGTATCACTTGTCACTTATAATTATTAATTCGTAACTGTCATGCGTCCACGCATCCTTTTGTTCTCTACGGCATACCTCCCTCACATCGGCGGTAGTGAGCTTGCGATCCAACATATCGCTGATCGTCTTTTAGACTTCGACATAGACCTTGTTACCGGCAAGCTTGATGGTTCGGACGCCACCATGGAGCAGATGGGGCGCATCCGCGTATTTCGCGCTGGTGGCCGCTGGTCACGGCTCACCCTGGTATTGCCCAAGCTGTTGATGCCCCTTGCGATGGCCTTGACAGCTCTACGATTAACGCGTCGCCACGCATACACGCTCATGCACGCGTATCAGGCGTCCCAAGCCGCAGTTGCTGCGAGTGTCGTGAAGATAGTCAATCCCTCACTACCCTTCATTTTGACATTGCAAGAAGGAAAAGATCTTGGTCGGCAGTCCTGGCTGACACGGAGTATCCGGACGTTGATTATACGTCGCGCCGATAGTATCACTGCGATTAGTACTTATTTAGCCATTTTTGCTCGAGAATACACAGCAGCTCCCGTAAAGATTATTCCCAACGGCGTCGACATCAATGCAATGAAGCTACCCAATGTCGTGCGCGACACCCGCAGCATTATGACGGTATCGCGTCTGGTAGAAAAAAATAACGTGGGCAATCTTATCCGAGCGGTTGCCTTGGTGCGAGGTACTCTACCCGATGTTCGATTGGTAATCATCGGCAGTGGACGACTTCGCGGTGAGCTTGAACGTTGTGCGTCTGATTTGAACATTTCTGATGCCGTTGAGTTTGTTGGCTCGGTGCCGCATCACCAGCTGGGAGCATATCTTGCATCCGCTGGCGTATTCGCTCGCCCGTCATTGAGCGAAGGGCTTGGCTCTGCATTTCTTGAGGCTATGGGAGCTCGCGTGCCCGTGGTTGCCTCTGCGGTAGGGGGAATACCCGACATCGTACACGAGGGCCACACGGGTCTTTTGTGCGATCCCCAGAACCCTGAAGACATAGCGCGTGCGATAATTCGACTCATGACTGATACCGAGCTTCGTCAGCGTATTACCGAGGAGGCGTATCAATTCGTTCAGCGGTATGACTGGTCGGTAATCGCTCAACAGATGGGGGAATTATACAAAGAACTAATGAATGACAAATGACAAATATATGTGGCGGCCCATATATCAGTTGTCACTAATAATTATTAATTGATGCGTAGCATTCTCATCACCACAGGAATATTTGCTCCCGATATCGGTGGTCCCGCATCCTATGCACGGGCTCTGAGTACACGACTTGCATCGGATGGTATTGTGGTTACCGTGCTCACGTATTCATCGGTGCGCCATCACCCCGCCGATGCAGATCTCTCATTTCGCGTATGCCGCGTGTGGGCCGCGTTGCCGTGGGGGGTTCGCCATGCGCTGTTTTTCGTGCGGGCCTGGTGGTTGGCGCGACACGCGGATGCTCTCCTGTCACTCAATGCGGTTTCCGCCGGCCTTCCGACGATGTGGGCGTCTCGCAGTGCTGGTAAACCATTGGTTGTGCGGATTGCTGGTGATTACGCGTGGGAGATGGCCGTACAGACAGGGGCGACGTACTTACTACTCAATGAATTTCAGGAGTCTCCAAAAAGTCGGCGCATTCGACGACTTGATGCGCTCCAGCGTCGTGTCACACGACAAGCCGCGGCCGTTGTTGTGCCATCTCAGTACCTCGCAGGCGTCGTGGCCGCATGGGGAGTATCGCCAGAACGCATTCATGTAATCTACAACGGTGTCGATTTGCCGAGGGTAGATACGCCCAAAGAAGACGCACGTCGCCAGATAGGTATTTCGGGCAATATCATTCTTTCCGCAGGACGATTGGTGCCGTGGAAGGGGTTTCGGATGCTCATCAAGCTCATGCCGCAGCTCCTCCAGGTAAATCAATTTTTCCGCCTCGTTATTGTTGGCGATGGTCCCGACATGAGTATGCTACAATCAGTGGTGCGCAACCTCGGTCTTGAGCGCAAAGTGTTTCTGGTTGGTCGTAAGTCTGCTGTTGATATGGCACTCTTTCTGGCCGCTTCCGATGTGTTTGTGCTCAACACAGGGTATGAGGGCTTTTCGCACCAAGTGCTCGAGGCCATGCAGGTCGGTGTTCCGGTGATCACCACTACTGCCGGTGGCAATACCGAAGTGGTTACCCAAGGCGCCAACGGACTTTTGGTTCGCTATAACGACGAATTCAACCTCGTCGAGGCAATCAAAACAATTTCAAAGCAGCCGGAACTTCGTGATCAG
>CAYUJB010000006.1:0-42634 GCA_964444955.1 uncultured Candidatus Saccharibacteria bacterium | reverse complement strand
CAACCTCGTCGAGGCAATCAAAACAATTTCAAAGCAGCCGGAACTTCGTGATCAGCTTGTTGCCAATGGCCGCCATACAGTTGCTGCATTTAGTATCGAAAAGATGTATGCGCAGACACGGGAGTTGTTAACAAATCTCACGCAATGAATCCCGTTAGAGCCAGCAACACCTTCTATACCTATGTGCTCCTTAGTAAGAAGGATGGTCATTTTTACACGGGCTGCACAGGTGACCTTCGGAAGCGCTTGAGCGAACACACTGACGGACTCGTGAGCTCTACAAAAGGACGAGGACCACTTCATTTGATATACTACGAAGCATGTTTAAGTAGTAAAGACGCTTTTACTCGTGAGAAATATCTAAAAACGGGCATGGGCAAACGCTACCTGAAAAACAGGCTCAAGCGCTTCCTGGCTCTAACGGGATGAACCTTCTTATGATATCCGGCGATCGCGCACTCGCGGAGGGCAAGCAGGGCGCTTTCTACAATACGCTCGAGGAACTCCATAAGCATTTTGAGCGCATTGATGTCATCTGTCCGAAGAGCTCGATGCAGCGTTTCGACATGGTGCTCTTTGGTAATGTGTATGTTCACCCATCTCCATGGCCGCTCCTTCTGCAGCCATGGTGGATTTATAGAAAAGGAAAAAAGCTCATTCGAGAATATCAGCATGCGCTGATGACAGTTCATGAGTACGCGCCGTTTTACAACGGCATTGGAGCAAGGATTCTTCACGCTACGACGGCCGCTCCCTACCTCTTGGAGGTTTTCCATGTTCCCGGAGTGCCTCGCGCGTCAGGTATGCGGGAGCATTTTTACCGATGGATGACAGGCCGCATGATTGCATGGGACGCCCGCCCGGCATGTGCGGTGCGGGTTATGAACCAGACGCAAACTCCACGCTTCTTAGAAGAAGCAGGTGTACCATCGCAGAAAATAATGTGCATTCCCGCCCTTTATATTGATCTTGCAACCTTTAAGCCTGCGGAGGTTCAACCTCCGCAGAAAAAATACGACGTCGCCTTCGTGGGACGTATGGCTACCAATAAGGGCCTCGATTTGTTCCTAGATGTTATTACCGCGACTGGTCTTGTGGGTGTCGCGGTGGGCGACGGGCCACTTTTGGACTGGGCTCGTCGAACGGCAAAAAAACGCGGCCTGAAAATCCACTTTCCAGGATATGCAAAAGACAGTACCGAGGTCGCTCAGTATCTCAATGAGTCGCGATTACTCTTGATGCCATCCCTCAATGAAGGTGGTCCTCGCGTAGTGGTGGAGGCAATGGCGTGTGGCACTCCGGTAGTGGCAACACCGGTCGGCATAGTTCCTGACGTCTTGCCACCCGAATGTATCGAAGAGTGGAGTGTTCCCGATCTTGCCGACAAGGTGCGCAATATTTTGGGCGATGCGCAGCTTTATAGCCGCCTACGTGAGCAAGGCATTGCTACGGCACAGCACTATGACCGCGCAACGACGATTGCAGCGCTCGCGCAGTCTCTCAAGCAGCTTGTACCATGAAACGACTTCTTATTCTTACGCAGAAAGTGGATGAACGCGATGATCTGCTTGGTTTTTTTGTTGCATGGATTCGCGAGTTTGCATGCCATTTCGATTCTGTCACGGTTCTTACGCTGGGTAGAGGGGATGTGAGCTTGCCAAGCAATGTCCGCGTCATATCACTTGGGAAGGAACGTGGAGTAAGTAAGATTCAGCAGGTTTTTGATCTTATGAGGCATCTTGGGCGCGAAGTCCGACGGCATGACGCAGTATTCGCACACATGTCTCCGATATTCGCTATCGCCGCAGCGCCGTTCACTAAAATCTTTCGAAAGAAATTACTTCTCTGGTATCTCCATCGCTCCGTCACATTCAAGCTGCGCATAGCACTAGGACTGGTAGATACTCTGGTCACTGCCGATGCGAAAAGCCTCAACATTCACAGCTCAAAGATTGTTGCGGTTGGGCACGGAATTGATGTGCAGCGGTTTTCTTTTCCTGAGCGTGTCGCTCCGGAGAACCGCCCAATCCGCGTGCTTTCAGTGGGGCGCGTTTCTCCGATCAAGGGATTTGAGACGCTCATTCGCGCAGCGGGCATCTTAGGTGATAATAACTCTGCCTTCGAATTTCGAATCGTCGGTGCTCCGGTCATGAATGGAGATCATGAATACGCGACAAAGCTTCGCGCACTCATCGGAGAACTGGGGGCAGGAGAGAAAGTATCCATGGTTGGCTTCGTGCCGTACACGGACATGCCTGAGCAATATCGGTGGGCCGATATCGTGGTCGGCTGCACGCCCCCTGGTGGAATTGATAAAACGCTCTTAGAAGGCATGGCCGCGGGATGCGTAGTGGTCACTTCAAATAGTGTAATGCAGCGCTACCTAGGTGCGGATGCAGAGCACTCTATATTTCCGGTAGGCGATGCTCGAGGACTCAGTGAGATCCTTGTATCGGTGCGCGACTTCGCCGTGCGCTCACGCCAGATGGTGGAATATGCAAAGGCATTCACTGTCCAGGGAGTGATTCAAAAGATAGTCTCTTGTATCTGAAAAACATAAACCCCCGCGTACCACTTCATAATCATTATGAATAGTATCAATGCGGGGATTGTATCTATATAGATTGCGCCATGCCATTGCACGGGTAATCTATCACGACTTATGGTTTACGAACGAACGTCTACGTCTTACGATCTTTGAGTAGTACCCGCACGGCTCGTTCCATGAGCTTCGCTGATGTCATGATGCTGAGCTGTCTCACAAGACCCTCGCTGACTTCGGGAGTGCGCGCAACGACGAGGCGGGCACTTGTGTGGCGGGGTACTTGTTGCGCGACGACGTAGAGCATTCCGCGTGCACGATCTTTCAGTCGCGGCGTCGGGATGCACAAACGTTCGCCGCTCAGTGGTGAGACGAGGGTAGCGAGATTGGCCTTGCCGCTCCGGCACAGGAGACCCCATGCTTGTTTGGTGTCTCGATCAAACCCAGTGAACTCATCATAATCGAGATAGGGAGACTTTTGGTCTTTTCCTACTCGGTATGATTTCGTCACCCACTGATAAAGAATGGGCGGGATGTGTGTCGGGTGTGGCCTGATTGACTCAAGCATGATGAGCTTGCGGTCGGCGAACACGCGAAAGTATGCATGCGCTAGATACGCAAAGATGCGACTGGCTAACGCGTATTCCGAGTGGTCCTTTGCCTTGTTTGCTAGGCGTATCAGTAGATCGATACGCTCAAACATCAAAGCAGTTTTCCTTGTAAATTTTCGAGGTACTGGTTCTTTCATGAGCCCTCCTTGGGCGCGCGTGTCTCGGGATTGAGACCTATCTATTATTATATCAAATATAAAACTATTAGTCAATATCGTGATTATCCACGAAAATGCTATATTTCCAGCATGAAAGTGCTGTATATAGCACCAAAATCTGACTTTGCTCACGCAGTGGAACGCGCGCTTTGCGATGCAGGATGTGAAGTTACGTATCTCAACGATCGTATTGATTACTCTGTTCCGGAGATACTGCGTGGATCTAAAATGTGGTGGAAGTTGCGGCGACATATTGGGTTTTTGCGTGCACGATCCAATGCAGCATTACAGCAGCAAATAATTCTCGCATCAGCTCGTGTCGATATGGTTCTTGCGGGTAAGGGTATGAATATTCAGCCCGACACGTTGCAGCTGCTTCGCGACCGTAACATCAAGACCGTCGTGTGGTATCCTGAAAATCCAGCGAATGAACCATATGCGAAATGGGTTCGCACCGTCGGGCCCGTGTGGGATTACTTCATTTCATTTGATAGTGCGATTTTTCATTACATGCCCGAAAAGGCGCATGCACGAACTCACGTCGTTCCGTTCGGGGCTCCACGAATTGACACAGCTTTCAATCGCGATTCAAATTCGGATCGCGAGCGTTTCGGATGCGATGTTGTATTCGTCGGCGCTCCGTATCCTGATCGTGTGCGCTTACTCGAACGTATTGCTTCAACGTGTTCGCTGCGTATTTGGGGCTGGCAGGGTTGGAGCGCTACAAGACTAGCGCACTGCTATCGCGGCGCAATCAATGCAGCTGATGCTACGAAGGCGTACTATTTCTCAAAGATTTCTATGAACACAAATGTGTTACCGAGGGCAAACGGCGTAAATCTCAAGACATTTGAAATATGCGCAGCAGGAGGTTTTCAGCTTACGGATCAGTGCTCGGATTTGCCAGCATTATTCACTCCAGGCGTTGAAGTCGGTGTCTTTGATGGTGAAGACGACTTTGTGCGTCAGGTGCAGTATTGGCTCTCGCACGATACCGAGCGAGTCAAGGTGGCAAAGGCGGGGTATGCTCGTGCTGCTTCCGAGCATACGCTGGAGCGAAGGATTTCGAGGATACTAACCATAGTTCGCACATGAGGATTTTGATTATTGGCCGCTACGATACATCCTATAGTCGCAACGCGATTCTGATGCGGGGTTTACAGCTCCAAAATATTCAATTTGATGAGTGTCGTGTGCAGCCAGGCCGAGCGTGGTCATTGTCCCGTTTGGTATGGCAATTCCTTCAGCACCGAGCCCCTTATGATGTAATTCTTGTTCTATTTCCAGGCCAGGAAGTAGTCCCGTGGTTGCGTTTCTGCACGAGAAAACCGATACTATTTGATGCGTTTACATCTCATTATGAGGGATACATTCAGGATCGTAAGATTGCCCCAGTCGTCTCAGTGCGTTCTCTATGGTATCGGTTCATCGATTGGTTGTCGTGCCGACTTGCGGATCGCGTTCTCGTAGACACGAATGCTCATGCAAAGTATTTTTCAGATACCTATCGTGTACCAGCTAGCAAGATGGAGACGATCTATCTTGGCTCCATGCTTTCGGAACGAGAGTGGCCGCCGATTCAACCGACGGAACGGATCATCCATTTTCATGGATCTAACATTCCTCTGCAGGGAATCGGCGTAATCTTCGATGCAATTAGGTTATTAAAATCTTCTGGTCTTCAATTCCAGATGGTTGGTCCTTTTGCGATACCAGCGGATCTGTCTGGGGTCGTCACGCATTACCCGCGGGTCGCGTTCAAGGAGCTCGCGCAGCTCATGGAGAGGTCTCGCGTGTGTTTAGGGATTTTTGGATCAACCCTCAAGGCTCAGCGCGTGATACCCAACAAGGTATATGAGGCGATAGCGTGTCGACGACCCGTAATTACTGGAGATACTCCAGCTATGCGGGAGCTATTCAATGAGGATTCGATACGATTTGTTCCATTAGGAAGTGCTCGTGCACTGGCCAGTGCAATCGAGCAGCTCGTAAGCGATACCGTTCGGGCCAATGAGCAGGCGACAGCAGCATACGCACGATTGCTCGATCGTGCCACTCCAGATATAGTGGGGAAGCAATTACGTACTATTTGTGACCAACTCTCATTACGAGCATAAAGCAATCGCGTATGGCATGAGCCACACGCGTCGCGATCGCATCCTGGCACTCGCGGCCGGCTCAGGCATGCGCGTGCTTGATGTGGGCTGCGCACGGGGATATCTCGGCAAACTCATTCGTGAGCGAGGAAATTGGGTTGGAGGAGTTGAGATATCGCACGAGGCGGCTGGAGTTGCTCGTGGAAATCTCGATCAAGTGTGGTCGTTCGACATCACTGCATCATGGCCGTCAGAGTTACAAAGCAAATCATTTGACTTGGTAATCCTTAGTGAGGTTATTGAGCATGTCTTTGATCCGCTACAGCTCCTTCAGTCTATTGCACGTTCACTCAAAAAAGGAGGAAGCATTATCGTGACGACTCCTAATTTCATGACGTGGACGAATCGTTTGCGGTTTCTTATTGGTAGTTTTCGCTATCAAGAGCAGGGCATGTTTGATTTCGGACATATTCGTTGGTTTACGTATGCGTACATTTGCCAAGTACTTTTTGAGAGTGGCTTTGTCATCACGGAAGAGCGTCATATTATATTCCCGGGTAAATTAACAGCACTTCTACGCTTCTTGCCTTCACTATTTGCGTGGCAATTTGTAGTGAAAGCAAAGAAACAATGAAGACCCTCGTCGTCGGATTCCCTTACGTTCGAGAGCGGTACTTCGCTACATTTCGTGATCCCAGCATTCGCGATGATGTACTCTTCTTGCTCCCGCAACGATGGACAGCCAAGAATGGAAGGGTTGTTTTTGCTCCGCCAGAGGATGAACGCGTCATGAAGACAATAGCCTATTTTCACGATTCTCACACGCCCATTGTCGGAGGACTTCTGAAGGGCTGGATGCCTCTATTCCCTCTGTACTTGTGGCGATTGCGACACACCGTTTCACTCGTGTACAGCTGCTCTGAGCCAACCCTACTTACGACACTATATCAAGTGGCATGGTCTAGGATTTTTGGGAAAAAACACGTCTGCTTTACTTGGGAAAATATACATTATACAGAAAAGCTTTCACCTCTATCACGTGGCGTACACGTTTGGATTCTGAAGCTTGTATTGAAACTATCGGACGGCTTAATTTGTGGCAATGCTGCGGGGCGAGTTATCCATTATTCCTATGCGTCTATTCCTATGGAGATAATCCCGATGAATGGAGTCGATGTGCAATTCTTTTCTCGTCCATCTTCGGGTTCACGAGTATTTCAAGGACGAGATTTTTCTAACAATAGAATCATTACCTTTATTGGTGCTATGGGGAAGCGAAAGGGATTAGATGTTCTTCTCGAAGCGTTTTCTGAGTTGGTGAAGCAGTCTCCGGATGTGCGCTTAATACTAGCGGGGAGTGGAGAGTACGAGCAAGAGATTGCCCGTCGGATTAAGCTTCTGGGCATAGAAGATTCCGTGATTCGATACGCGTGGCTTGACGATGCAGGAGTTCGAGATCTTCTGACGCTCTCAGATGTATTTGCGTACCCTAGTATTCAGTATGGAGGTTGGACTGAGCAGTTCGGTTACTCAATGGCAGAAGCGATGAGCATGGAGGTTCCCGTGATTTCTACTCGAACTGGATCAATCCCGGATGTGGTGACACACACTGTAACGGGGCTCTTGGTCACGCCCAATAGCGTGGAGGAACTATTGGAGGCACTCACCACATTGGTGAATGACAACGAGTTGCGCCGGCGTCTTGGTCGGCAGGCTCGTGTTGATGTCGAGAGGCGATTTAGTCACGCAGTCATCGCACGTCGTTTTGTGCAATTTTTTACTCGTATCTACAATAGTGCGTAGTATTGCCGCTTCAGGTGGGGAACAGGAGTGATGGTCGCACCCGACTGCTGGGCAAGGAGTCCTAGGTAGTCTGAGTCCGGTAAATACTGACTGCGTTCTTGGTATCCCAAGAGAAGATGTTGCGCGCCAAACCAGTATTTGTGGGCGACGTATTCTTGTGCCTCTTTACTGCTCTCGCTGAGTGCCCACGTCGATATGAAAAGATCCGCTTTCGGAATTGCTACCTGGGAGATGAGACCTACTGGGATGATAGAGATTGCATTCTCGAGTATAGGTTGCTCACTGTTCATGATGAGATTTACGCTACGATGGGGCACGGTAACCGATAGATACAGCCATTGGAGTTGAGCAAACAGCGGAGTGTCTATGATTATGTAGGTGCCATGAGCGTTCAAGCGAGAAGAGAGACGAGCTAGATTTCCATACCCACCACCCCATTCGATAATCGTAGAGAGATTAGCTATGGATGCTTTTGCGGTGCGCTCCCAGGTAACCAGGTGAGAGGCGTGATGGATAGTATTATGGGATGTGCGCAAGAATAAACTGTCGATTGGTGGATTCCCGAACGAGGGGTCATTAAGAATATGAAGTGCGCGTTGCATCCCCCAGTGGGCAATGAGTTGCCGCTGTTGCGAAAAAAGAAGCTCTCCTCTTTTTTGGATGAGCATTGTCTGTTGCAGCACAGTGGCGCCAAGGAAATTCCAATTCGGGAAAGGGAGGAGGACTTGTTCTGCACGTTTATTAAAATCGCTCCATAGGGATGTTTGAAAATTTGAGTAAGACGCTATGCGTAGGTAGTTTTTGCTGAATGTCGTGCGGAGCACTCGGTAGCGTTGATAGTGTCCCGCTATAACATCTCTTAAGAATCGCATGAGAATAATAGGGAGAGCTAGCGCTCTGTCTAAGAAACGAAGAATTCGTGTCCACAGGTGTATCATAGGTGTTGCGTCGAAAGTATTGGACTATATCCCGAAGGCCAGGTATGGGTGAGTGAAGGTGAGATATATGAATCATGTCCAGATAGATAAGCTCCCCACCAGGAAAAAGTGGAACCGCACCCATAGATTTTTTGTGCCTTTGCGAGCATCCAAAAATCAAACGCTATCGCCGATACTCCTGGAGGTACATTTGGCTTGCAGGGAGCGAACTCCTTAAAATGAGCGGCAATACTTGGGTCGTCTGAAGCTATGTAGAGTGGGTTGGCGATACCATCTTTCCGAAGACGGTCGATATATACATCGATAGGAAGAGCTAGTCCGCGTTTCACAAAGTCTCCGCGGCGAAGGTGTACTGCTGTCCATCGTGGCACGTCCCGACACGCGTCCCGACACGCCGTTTCGAGATCCACGCTAAACCGGAACCACGAGCGTACCGTGTCTCGATGTTGAGAGAGAAGTTCCAGAGAATGTGGGTCCTGGAGATAGCCATAGATATTTATCTGATCGCGAGGCTTTTCCCAGAGGTTCTGCATCGTTGTCCTCGAGGATACGTGAAGAATCTCACCTATTCGCTGGAGGGGGGAGCGGTTTCGCACGTCATTGAGCTGTATAGTAGGAAGGAGGCTCGCTTTGCAGCGTTCTGCTGGTGTCCAGGATGTGATATCCTCAAAGATTTCTCGTGAACCCTCCCATGCGGGAAAGGTAGAAGAAAATCCATTCAGATGCGCGTAGAGGCGAGTCCCTGCATACTGAAATAGCTCGTTTCCGAATCTCCCGAGTCTGCCTAGATTTCGATACGTTATCATGTATACTTGCCACTATAACGCTTATATTTCGTGACGCAAATCGATATTACTTATATCTTGAATGCACGGTGGCCTACGGTTCGCGCCTACGGCCTTCAGGTGGCGAAGATGTGTCAGGGCTTCAAACAAACAGGGGCTAAGGTGAGACTTCTCGTCCCTTGGCGCGCACTCCATCGAGAGTTGCGCGACCTGACTCCCGCTCAGATATACGGTATTCGAGACGAATTTCGTATTATCCGGTTGCCTTCTATGGATTTTGCCCGAATGTATAGTAATAACAAGTCTCTCTTCCTTATTCAGCAGGCGTTTTTTGCGACATTTTCTGCGATCTATCTTTTATTCAGGCCATCTCAGGTGGTTTATTCCCGGGATCCATTCACACTATATTTTCTTAGTTTTATTCGCAAGGATCTGTATTGGGAGATGCATCGGATGCCTGAGGATATGAATCGTTTTGTCTATAAACGAATTATACGTTGTGTTCGCGGTATCGTGGTGATCAGTCATGGTATCCGAGATCGATTGGTGTCGTACGGCTATACATCTGATCGTGTTTTTATAGCTCCCGATGGTATTGATTTGGAGGAACAAGGCGACGATAATGTCGCGACATCGATTGCACGTGAGAAAAGGCTCGTGGTGTATACTGGGCAACTTTTAGATTGGAAGGGAGTCGGTGTTCTTGTTGATGCAGCGCAGCTTCTCGACGATGCATATATTGTCGTGATTGTTGGTGGTCAACCGAGTGAAATTGCGCTGTTACGAAAAAGCGATACGGGTGGGCGGATTGTGTTCACGGGATTCGTGCCGCATGCACGGGCTCTGGGGTGGATGCGAGCCGCGCAAGTCCTTGTCCTTCCTAATTTAAAGGACGGTAGCATTTCCGAGTTTTATACGTCTCCTCTGAAAATGTTTGAATACATGGCGTCAGGCAATCCGATTGTGGCATCTGACTTACCCTCACTTCGCGAAGTGCTTAACGATCGAAATGCAGTGTTCGTGGTTCCCGGCGATGCCGCCTCATTGGCGCAAGGCATCATGCGAGCTGCCGCTGAGAAGGGTCGGGAGTTGGCTCGCTGTGCTCGTGAGGATGTCGTTAATTATACCTGGGAGAATCGAGCTAAAAGAATAATTGAATTTATTTACCAATGAAATATTACTTAAAACTGATCATGCAGTGGTTTGGCACAATTGGGTTTCGTATTCACCAAACAGCACGAGGGAATGTTGTTTTGGCTAGAAAAGTTGTTGGGCGAGTACAGCTTGGGCGCCGCGTGCATATTAGCGAACAGGTTCGTATTATTTCTGAGCGGGACGGACGAATTTCTATTGGGGACAATAGCAAAATTGGCACATACTCCATACTCGAGGATCGTGGTGGCTTCGTCACGATCGGTAAGCGTTCGTCCATCAATTCATTTTCTGTGCTGTACGGCCATGGTGGGCTGACGATCGGCGATGATTGTATATTTGCAACGGGACTCATCAGCGTTCCCGCGGAGCATGTGTTTGACGACCCAGCGCGCCCCATACGCGACCAGGGTGAAACGAAGCAGGGTATTACGATAGGTAATGGGGTTTGGATGGGAGCTCGAGTTACCGTGCTTGATGGCGTAACTATCGGGGATGGTGCGGTCATAGGCGCCGGCTCAGTGGTAACAAGAGATATACCCCCGTTTTCAGTTGCTGTGGGTGTCCCAGCTCGGGTGATGCGGCAGCGGACTTGAAGATTCCCATGAGTAAACCACTAACCATTATTGTTACAGGAAGTTCGGGACTTGTAGGGAGCGCCCTGATAAAACATTTGGCTAACTCTGGGAATCGAATTCGAGCTTTTCAGAGGCGCCCACCAGTACTGGAGAGATCTGGTGTTGAGTACGTGCATTTCAATCTTGCGGATGTGCGCGATGAAGGATATGAGGGAGCCGATATATTGATTCATTGCGCCTATCAACTAGCCGGTAGCAACAACAGTCGAGAAGGTGGAGAAGATTTGGACGAGTCGGCAGCGCGCGCGATCATCGCTTTATCCAAAAAGTATGGAATTAAGATTATATATTTGTCATCAACATCAGCTGACGACGCCGCGCATTCTAGGTATGCCAAGAGCAAATCGAAAATTGAAAGGTTATTTGATATAAATCACGACCTTATTTTACGACTCGGATTGGTTGTTGGGGGTGAGGGGGGATTATTTGGGCGACTTCAAGCTAATCTTCGACGCTTCAAAATCATTCCTCTTCTGGGTGGTGGACGACAACGAGTACAGACGCTGCATCTCGAAGATTTCTGTTTAGTTGTTGATGAAGCAATTGAAAAGAAGGTCGTGGGCGTGTACAGCATTGCTCACCCCGATGGCGTTTTCATGCATGAAATTTATAAAGGCATCTCGCATACAGTGGGAGTTCGACCGTATTTTATTTCGGTGCCACTTGGTATCGCATATGGAATAACGCATCCGCTTGAAAAAATGGGAATTAAGCTGCCATTTGCATCGGACAATATATTAGGACTTTATGATCTGAGGATCGCTGATGTCAAACAGTATTACCAGCGTTTTTCAGTTCCGCTACGAGATTGGCGGTCCTCACTTCGTGAATATAAAGTCGGCGATGGAGCGAGTTCTCATGGAGATTGCTCTGTGGTAAAGTAGCACGAACGGCTAAGGTGCGCGTGGAAGAATTTTGATCTCATGAACTATCTGCAAGGACTGCATCACAAAGAAGGCGTCGATCATCAACGCGACTTATCCGTTGTTGTTTTGTGCTATCGGGGCGGACTCACTATCATTCCATTTTTAGACCAAATGGAGACGGAGATGCGACGAGAGGGGATGGATAACTATGAGCTTATTCTCGTGGGCAACTATTTTCCCAATTCGGATGATAAAACCCCTGATGTCATCCGTGACATGGCAAGCAAGAACAATAAGATTGTTCCAGTTCTCCTTGAAAAGAAGGGCATGATGGGGTGGGATGCTATTTCAGGACTACGTGCAGCCACGGGGAGGGCCATAGCCTTGATTGATGGCGACGGGCAGATGCCATCGAGGGACATCGTGCGCCTGTACCGCGTTCTTAAGAGTGGTGAGTTTGATATGGTGAAGACATTTCGCAAAACACGTTTGGATGGGGCTTATCGAAAATTTATTTCTAATTGGTATAATTTCATATTTCACGTCATATTCCCTGGAGCGACATTTCGAGATGTAAATGCAAAACCGAAACTAATGACACGTGAAGCATATCAAAAAATGACACTCTCATGCGGTGGATGGTTTTTCGACGGGGAGATAATGCTCGAATCGATGTACCTCGACCTGAATGTAGCCGAAGTGCCGACAGTATTTTTGAAAAACGAGTGGCGAGGAAGTTTTGTGAGTATTTGGACAATATTTGAATTTATGATTGATCTGGCTCGGTATCGAATTAAATACTGGTTGAAATAATGGAGGCCCAATCGATCAAAGAATACGAATCACTTGAGGGGCAGTATTGGTGGTTTGTCGGACGACGGAAGATTATTGAAAGCATACTACAGAAATATTTTGCCAACCGAGCTCTTACCATATTGGATTGGGGGTGTGGGCCTGGCGGTAATTTCAAGATGCTGGAGAAGTTCGGAAGCGTTATCGGCGTGGATGCTTCTGATGAGGCGCTTGATGCATGCCGCCGCAAAGGGATAACGGCCGTCGTACAAGGAGGAGACGTGTCCTCTTTTAATACTGAGATAAAATTTGATCTCGTCACGTCGTTCGATGTAGTGGAGCATATTGCGGACGATAGGAAATTTTTGCTTGGCGTGCATTCGCTATTGAATAACGACGGCTATATGTTGGTTACAGTTCCCGCATTTCAGTTTCTATGGGGTCCGTTGGATGATGCCGTCGGGCACAAGAGGCGCTACACGCGCGATGAAATTTCTGAGAAGTTCTTCCACGCTGGCTATGAAGTCGTGAAGGCATCCTACTTCATTTCCCTGCTTAGCCCTGCATTTATTGCCTATCGAATGTTCGAAAAAGTTATCAAGAAAAAGTCGAGCAGTTTGCAGGACTCTGTGGCAAAACTACCGTATTTTATTAATTGGCTATTGATCCGCATCCTTTTCCTCGAAGCCCTGTTGATTCCGAGCATGAGTATGCCCTTCGGCACTTCTATTATTGTGTTGGCTAAGAAAACGCACTCCCATGAAAAGTAACGATGTGCGGTTCCGCGCAATTCTCAGGGAATCACATTTTCGAGCACCTGTCTTTGAAAATGGAAAGAACTTGATATCAAATCAAATTAAGGATTTTCTGAAAAAATGGCCGGCTGTCTTTAATTTGCTAAAAAAGCTTATTGGCCCAGATCACTCACCTGCAAGTGGATTTAGCTTAGCATCGCAAATTAGAAAACAATTCGGACTAAATCTGGAGCATAAGGTCATAGTGAATATCGGGTCGGGTACGAATAGAATACATCCGGAAATAATAAATATAGATATTCTTCCTTTTAAAAACGTCGATATAGTTGCTGACATCGTCGAACTACCGCTTGCGAACGAATCCGTCGACGGAATAATTTGCGATACCGTTTTAGAGCACATAACGAATCCAGACTTAGCAATGCGAGAGTTGTCGCGAATACTGAAACCTGGGGGAGCCCTTATCACGATCGTTCCATTCTTGTATCCGTATCATTCTTCTCCCAACGATTTTCATCGATGGACAAGTGAAGGATTGCGACACATGCTCGAACGCAACGAGATGCGGGTGACCGAGTTGGGAGTATTAGGTGGGCCGATGGGGGCACTCCAGAGTATACTCATGCATGTGTTTGCCATTATCCTTTCGTTTGGGTCGAAGACACTGTATTTTATTTTCACTCAGATGTTTATGGCGATCTTATCACCGCTGAAACTGTTGGACATAGTATTAATGCGGTCGCCCTATGCAATCGAAGCTGCATCAGGGATGTATGCGATTTCAAAAAAAAATGAACACTAGACTTGCGTTGGTATTTCAAATCACTCGCTTTCTCATCGGTGGGTTCTTTGTTTTTTTGATCGGCATAGGATTGCTCTATGTTCTCGTTGATATTTTGAATATATGGTACCTATGGGCGACATCAATCACATTTCTCATTTCCCTAGGCGTGAGCTTCGTTGTTCAGAAATACTGGACATTTCGCGACCGAAACTCCCGTGGTTTTACAGTGCAATTGGGCGTATACGCAAGTATTCAGCTGTTTAACTTTGGGCTGAATGGCAGTTTAATGTATGTAGGCGTAGACAAGCTTCATATTCCGTATTTGTTGTCGCAGTTCCTTACTGCTGCCCTCATTTCTGTTTGGTCGTTTTTTGCCTATCGATATGTTTTTGGACGTCGCGAGGGCGCGCCTGACGTTGCAGCACTTTTACCGAAAGAGTGAGTAGCTTTGTCAAAAAAAGCTCTAATTTGGGATGCTGTATATTGCACCTCTTTTTTTGTTAATTCGGGGAACATCGGGAGTGACAACATCTGATGAGCTGCTTTTTCCGCAACTTGAAAGTCGCCCAATGTATACCCAAGATCTCGGTATGCTTCTTGGAGGTGGATTGGAATTGGGTAGTGAATCCCACATGATATTCCCCTATCTTCTAAGAATTGCTTTAAAGCATCTCTATGTTCAGTTTGAATAACAAGGAGGTGGAACACGTGAGTACGAGCTTTTTGAGAATCAGGAACCCGTATCGACGAGCCTGCTAACGCCTGCCGATACCATTTTGCAATCTGCTGCCGTCGGCCATTCCATTTCTCGAGGTGAGGAAGTTTTACTCTTAGAATCGCAGCCTGTAATCCGTCTAATCTGGAATTAATACCACGCAAAACAAATACGTTCTTCTTTTCCTGGCCGTATTCACGGTAGAGTCGTATTTTGTTCTTCAAGGATTCATCATTGGTCACTATGGCTCCGCCGTCTCCGTAAGCCCCTAAATTCTTGCTAGGATAAAAACTAAATGCAGCGGCATTTCCAAAACTGCCTACCCGCTTGCCCTTATACTCGGCCCCATGCGCCTGGCACGCGTCTTCGATAAGAAATAGCTTGTATTTTTTGGCTATTGCGCAAATGGGCGACATATCGGCAGATTGGCCGAACATATGAACGGGGATAATCGCCTTTGTCTTTCGAGTAATCTTCCCGGCGATGGCTTTAGGATCTATGGTTAAATCACTCTCGCGACAATCCACAAACACTGGACGAGCGCCCACACTACTCACGGCCAGGGCCGTGGCTATAAAAGTGTTCGCTGGGACAATAACTTCATCTCCGGGACCTATGCCAAGAGCAAGGCATATAATGCGCAGAGCATCCGTCCCTGAATTTACCGATACGCAGTGCTTGATCTTGCAAAAGGTGGCAAACTCTTTTTCGAACATTTCAACTTCTTTGCCCCCGATAAATCCCGAATGCTCAATGACGTCGGTAATTACCCGATCCATTTTTACCTTTAGCCCGCGGTATTGTTTTTCTAGGTCAACGAAATTGATTTTCATACTATGTTCTATTTTATTAGTTTTGCTGGAACACCTGCAACAACCGTATTCGCTGCAACGTCCCTTGTCACGACTGCTCCGGCGCCAATCATAGCCCCTTCGCCAATAGTTACGCCGCCAAGTATCGTGGCATTACTACCTATACTCGCACCCTTTTTAACGAGAACTTTCAAGCAAGTCCATGATTTTTGAATTGCGCCTAAGGCCGTCGGATTCTTGTCGTTAATAAACATGACACCGTGACCGATGAATACTTCATCTTCAATAGTTACCGCGGTGCAAATAAAGGAATGCGATTGAATCCGACAATTGTTGCCGATTGTCACTCCGCGCTGAATTTCAACAAAGGCCCCCACCTGAGTATTATTACCGATCGTACATCCGTACAGGTTCGTGAAACTAAAAATTTTCACGTTACTTCCTATTTTGCAGTCTATTACCTTTGCAAATTCGTGAACTTCGAAACCCTCTCCCGCATCGACTTCTTGTAGAACTTTGTTTTCGGTCATTTGTTTAATGTCTTTCGCTTCATGGATTTCTCAATATTCTCCAATATTTGGACTACTGCAAGGCCATCGTGACCACTTACGAGAGGGTTACTTCCACTATTCAAGCAATCCACGAAGTGCTGTAGCTCCTCTCGAAGAGGCTCTATGGTAGGGATCTGCGCAGCGATGGGCAATACCTCGGGCTGCATTCCCGAGTCAGGCCTTGCTTTGGTAGTATCATAAATCATGACTTTCTCCTTGGCCATATCATTAAACACTAAAGTCTTTCGGCGGCTGATAATGGTCAAATCTCTTATTTTTATGGGATCAATCCAGCTAAATACCATACTCGAGGTGATTCCCTTCTTGAATGCGAGGTTGACCGTAACTATATCGGGATGACCATGGCCGTGTATGTCCATCCCCAAGGACGATATACTCGTAGGAGTTGAACCCGTTAGATGTGCCATGATGGACACCTCGTGTGGTCCAAGATCCCAAAGGACATTCACATCTTTTCGCACCGGTCCGGGGCTTCTCCTTTGGAAATGAAAATGTAGCGGTGGTTTTAGGTCCCGTCGGCGCATCGCTTCTTTAATGTACTGTATCGCCGGATGGAATAAATAGATGTGGCCCGTCATGAGCTTCACTTTTTTAAATTCCGCGAGTGTAATTAATTTTTTTGCGTCGGCTGACGAAGTGGTTAATGGTTTTTCCACGAAAACATGCTTACCAGCCTTTAGGCAGTCCTTGATAATCGTGTAGTGAGAGCTCGCGGGCGTCAACACCAAGACTCCGGTGATGGTTTCATCCCGTAAAATATCGTGATATTTTGTCGTTACCTTATAACCTTCTTTGCGGTACGTCTCCAGCGTAGAAGCATCGGCATCGGCGATCCACTCTAGCTCGGCGCCCGTGACGCTCTTGAGAGCTCGAACACACTTTGGGCCCCAGTATCCGCAACCGATGATTCCTAATTTCATAGTTGTATAGAGTAATTATCCAACAATAGCGCGAATGAAGAAGCTGAGCGATTATAAGTAATCACTCCCAGTCATTTCGATGGTATAAACTAGCTTGATAATTGTCAAATTACCGATTCTCCCGAATGCGATCAAGGTGACTTGAGATTGTCGGAGGGGGCAATGCTTCAAAGAAAATAACGCCGAAGATATACTTTAGATGGTCGTAAGCCGTTCGCACGAATTGCATCTTGCTCTTGCCGTGTTCACGAGTCGTATTTTCCGCGGGATATTCCAAAATTCGTAATTTGTTTTGAAGTCCCCGGATCATAATCTCTGAGGTGGCTACGAATCCATCATTGATAGGAAATATCGCTGTCGCGATTGATCGTCGATAGATTCGAAACCCACACGTCATTGTGTAGATCCTGCTTGTTAAACGTGGGAAAAATATCTTATACAACCGGCTCACCATAAATGAAATGATGTGCCGGTGCCAGCGATAGCCGGCGTTTCCTCCTGGGGCCAAAATGGATACGTTTATCATATCTACGTCGCTATGTAAGTGATCGACGAGACTCAAAATCAAACGTTGATCGTAATTCGTATCTGCATCGACGAAGGCAACCCATTTTGTTTCGGCAACAGAGAGCGCGGTCTTAATAGATGCTCCGTACCCCAAGTTTTTCGGGTGCATCACAACTTCCGTACTTGGAAAGGACGATGCGAATTCGCGCAATTCCTCGGAAGTGCCGTCTCGGCTCCCATCGTCAACCAGCAAAAGATCCACGCGCCATCCCTTGAGAAGTAGTTCACGATGCACTTCACGGATGCGTAAAAAATATGAGGGGAGAGAATCTAGTTCGTTGTAGAAGGGAGTCGCAATGGTGATTGCATCGATGTTCATATGCGCGCTACAAGTGTTTTCAATATGCGATTTCCCGCTTGTCCATCTCCAAAAAGAGCCGGTCGGGATCCAATTGGATTAAATGTTTTGATCGCCAATTCAATTTTGCTCTCGTCAGCATCGGCGATGAACTCGAATCCGAGTTGATTCATTCTTTTAAACCATACGAAGGGAACAAGTGAGATGATTGGCTTGTTGAGCATGTAGGCCTCCCTTCGAAGCCCCCCGCTATCTGAAATGACTTTTCTACTCTGTGCCAATAATTCAACCATCTGTACATAGCTCTGCGGTTCTCTAATCTCGATGACCTTTGATCTCGCAAGATCCTTCAAAATTCCGGCCTTCTCGAGCGTATCGCGAGTACGGGGATGGATGGGGAATACTGTTGGAAAGCCCGCACTTTCAATGGCACGAATGATCTGTTTCAGCCGAGCGGGATTGTTTGCGTTCTCTTGTCGATGGATCGTCAAGAGATCGTAGCCGCCGCTACTCGCTGTGATGCGGTGCCGCCTCATTACGATGTTGAGTGCATCGAGAGTGATATCTCCTAGCATATGTACGTGTGTCGGAGAAATACCTTCGCGCAATAAAGATTCCGTGTCTTCGGGGCTAATCGTAAAAATCCAGTCTGCTAGGTGGTCGGCCAATCGTCGATTAATTTCTTCGGGATTATGCCAAGCGTCGCAACGAATGCCTCCCTCAATATGCGCTACGGGGACTCGTAACTTAGCGCCGGCTAATGCGGTATAGAAGGCAGTGTCTGTGTCCGTGTTAGAGATGATGACATCGGGAGAATATGTATGGATGCACGACATGATGAAGTCCAGAAAACTCTTCGCGACAGAACCAGGTGTTGAACGATCTACGTGGGAATTTTGTTCGAGTAGGGGGATCTTGAGCTCCGCAATGAGTGAGTCCGCCATGGCAACACCCGAGTTCTGGCCCGTATGTATCACCGAAAAATCCAGGTCGGTAAGTCCTGTCGCAGCCTCGCAAAACGCAAGATTCTTGATCAGCTCTGGTCGAGTTCCTACAAAGGAAATAATCTTCATTGAATTGTTTTTAGTATGTCACAGATTTGTTAAATATGGTACTTGTAGTAGGCATTCGCATGAATACATCACAAGAAGATATAAAATACGGTGCTGCATTATTCTTCGCAATACTTGCGCTCTCGCTTGCGCCTGCCGTTCTGACGTTGAACAAGGGGCAGTACGCTGGCGTCCCACCTGCATACGTAGATGATGATCTTTCGTACTACGGTCGAATGAAAGAGGTTGCTGATGGCCGCCCACTGATAAGCAATCCCTATTTCATCGAATATCAGAAGAGTGAACCCGGCACTTTTTCTGTGGCTGATTGGCTTGCTGCTGTACCACTACTCTTAGGTATTCCACTCTCCCAGGCCATAGTATTGAATTTCTTGGTATGGTCAATATTTTTTGCGATTCTTGCGTATCTCTTAGGTAGGATCATCGGGGTATCACCGCCATTGGCTGCAAGTCTCGCCTTGATTGCGTACGTCGAGGTGTATTGGTTGATTTACCGTCCAGTTGCAATGCAGCAGGTATTTCCGTTCTTCCTCATCTTTCTGCTCGCCCTAATTTTCTGGCTCCGCAACCCGCTTCGACGAAGCTCCGCGGTATTCCTTGTGGCCACTAGCGCGTTGTCGTTCTATATCTACACATTTCTGTGGCAGATCGTTTGCGCGATCTTGGGCGTTGTGATTCTTCATAACGCTTTCTCAAAACGATGGTTGGAAATGAAATCCCTCCTCTGGATTGCTTTAGGAACAGGCCTGGGGGCGTTGCCAGCTTTGGTTTACATTTTCAATCAGATACAATCTCCATTCTATTGGGATACGGTCAATCGGATAAATATGGTAGTCACTCGTTTGCCCGGAACTGATGCATACTACTATGGTCGATGGGCTGTATTGTTGACGGTGTTGTACCTTTGTCTTCGTTCCTGGCTGCCACGCTATTCACATAACGATGCAACGGTGATTGATTCTGTAATCTACTCTGGTCTCGGTTTGCTCGTCGCATCGATGAGCAACGTCATTACGAGCCAGGATCTTTCCGTCGGTCAGCACGTAGGACGATTTATTACTTTGTGGGCCGCCATAGTTATACCTGTCGTGATGTGGAAAATGTTTACCTCCAGGAAAGAAATACGCGAATTGCAGTGGTATAAGTTGACTATAATTGGAGCGGTATCACTGGCGTCACTCGGCTTCCTTGCGTTCAATGTTAAGCGCTCGTTGCCATTTCAAAGAATAACATCCTCAGATACAGTGGCGCTGCAGAGTTATGTCGCCCCATTACGATGGCTCGTGCAACACGAGCAACAACCAATTACCGTATGGGCAAACACCGAACTAAGCATGTATATACCGATTCTGACTAACCACTATGTATTCTGGGCTCCGACGGGAGGGTTGTTTTTTATGCCAACAAGGGAAGTGGAGGATCGTTTTCTCGCTTCGCGAATGAAAGCGCTTACCGTCGAAGAACTTGTTGCCATGTCGAGCGAATATGATGGCGGAGGTGTCAGTAGCCGATATAACGACTATTTGAATAAAAATACGCTACGCTGCTTATTCGGAGTGAAATGTAGTCCGCATCAGAGCATGCGAACATGGATTGGAAATGATAAGCTGCAAGCATTGTTAGAGCGACAGAAGGAATTAAGAAAGAATATCTCCGGGATCATGAAAGAGTATCACGTCGCATACGTTGTAGTTGATACGTCCAAAGCAGAGGAACGCTACCTTGAGTCATTGCCTGGTATAAAGAAGATGTGGAACAATGAGCGCTTTATTATCTATAAAGTCATCTAACTTCGGTCAGATAGTATCTCGGCACGGCCTGGCGCTTCTTGTTGGTGTTGTCGTGGCTCTCGTTGCGGGTATGCCACAGGTCGTTGCACGCCATACGATCGGGGAAGCCTACAGGGGGGTGCCCTATCTAATCAATGATTCAGAGGGTGAATATCTCAGCAGGGTACAAGAAGTATTGGATGGCCATCTTTCTGTCGCGTCACCAACTCTGTACGAATATAAAAATTCTGTAGCACTCATACCGCCGTATAGTGAGATTTTATTTTACGCTCTTCCCAAGGTGGTGCTCGGAATTTCGTTGGAGGCCACTATTTTTATGAGTAAATTTATTCTTCCCGCACTGCTCTACATATTCATCTATCTCTTCGCTCTTGCGTGTTTGAATCGCAATGACATTCCCGCACAAGTAGCAGCAATAAGTGCCGGATTACTCGTAGTTCTCGGTTATGATGCGTATGATTATAGAAACTTTCTGGCTTCCGTGCTGCATGGCACGCATGACCCAGCGGGTTTGCTATGGAACCGCCTTGTCAATCCAATTGCTGGCGGGATACTCCTTTTTGCCTATCTCTGGAGGCTCGCTATCGCTTACATGTACGAGCGGGGATGGAAGAACTATATTGTCGCTGGAATATTACTCGCGCTGACCCCTGGTTACTTTTTTTCTTTTGCGCTTGGGACCGTAATTACGGCCATGATATGCTGCGCCTTACTCATTAAGAGAAAGTATAGGGTTGCTGCTAAGATGTGTTTTGTGCAGGCCCTCGCCGTACTTATCAATGCGCCCTATCTCTCCTCTGCTCTGCTTGCCACTCATACCGGAGCGAAATATGGAGATGCCCTCAAATCGGGCATGCTGTTGACACATACCCCTCTCATTAATTTAATTTCGCTCGCCACGCTTTCGGGAGTGATTCTTGGATGGATTGTGAGCCGCCATGTCAGACCGAGAGACAATCATGAACCCTGGTGGGATATAGTTCTTGCAGTAGCGGTTGGGTCGTTCGCTATTTATAATCAGCAGATACTTACCGGACGAGCTATTTGGCCGCAGCATTTTGTCCAATACACTTCGCCACTTTCGATGGTACTTGTAGTTGTACTCTTGCACAATATACTGCGGGATTATTCACCCAGAATATGGCGCACATGCTCCATCATCTTGATCCTTATCGCCGCTCTATTTGGTTGGCGCGGCTTTCAATCCGCGTCGGTGGCCGTTATTCCTAAGTTTACCGAACTACAAAGATTTGCCGGCGTGATACAATTTCTACGCACTCATGCTGAAAAGGATTGCGTTGTTTACGTCGCTCCCGCCTATCCGAGCGAGATCAATAGATTTATTCCCGCTCTGACGAGTTGCAATGATTACCACTCTTTCTACATTTATAACGGTATCCCAGGAGAACGAGTGCTGCATAATTATTTAGTTAATTTACGTTTTCGTGGAATTTCTGTGCAAAATGTGAAAAGTCACTTCTATGCGGATCCTTTTTTAACTACGTCGTATTTCTTCCGCGACTGGAATGATATTCTCTGTAATAATCTCACTGGCTGTTTCGATAAATGGCAAATGAAATTTTCTAAGAGAGATGAAATTGATCGTTGGTTTGCAGCAACGGAGCACGAGGTGGAATCGGCGTACACGGTCTTCTCAGCGAATGATTTTTATTCCGAGCTCATGAAGTATCGCCTCGATTACGTTGTGGTTGATACCACGACACCGCTGGAGATACAGGAGCGGAAGTATTCGTTTCTTAAGCCGATGGGCATTATTGATGGGTTCGCGATCTATGCAGTAATGCAACGCCCCCTCTAGGTATGAAAATTGCGATTCTCACTCATGATGAAAATACTTCGGCCGGTTGGGGTCGATTTAGTGATCAACTAATATCGGGACTCCGTGCGCGGGGCCACGAAGTCATGGTCATCACCGAAGTAGGGGGTTCGTACCCTTTACTGCGAAGGGGAGTGCGCCTCGTTCTTTCGGCGATGAAGATTGCTCCGCTCCTTGCGCGCTGCGATGTTGTTCACGGACTCGACGTTTACCCATTTGGTATTGCGGCATGGCTTGCAAACTTCTACTCCAGGAAGCCACTCATTTTTTCTGTGCACGGCACATATTCGATCGCCCCGCTTATCGAATCACGATATCGATTTATTGCTCGGATTGCGTGTAGGGGCGCTCAAAAGATTGTAGCGCTTAGTCGTTTCACGGCTTCACGCGTATCTGCTGCGCTGGGCGAGAAGGTATCGATGACAATTATCGAAGGCGGTGTGGACTTAACGAAATGGAACCTTGCCGAGACTTACCCGCGTACCCGCGCACTGATATCAGTCGGGGCACTAAAGCCAAGAAAAGGATATGAGTATACCCTTCGGGCATTCGCGATGGCTAGGGAGCGCATCCCTGATCTTACGTGGTGGATCATTGGGTCACCCGATGATAGAGGGTATGCGGAGAAGTTGCGCGACCAGGCACACCGTTTGGGCGTTGATTCAGCGATCACGTGGTACGAAGATATTACTGATATTGAACTCAAGCAGCTATACCTACACTCATCGTTGTTTGTGCTTTTGTCGCAAAACAAGGGAAGCCATTTTGAAGGATTCGGACTTGTTTTTCTAGAAGCAGCGGCATGTGGATTACCCGTTATTGGTACTCGAGGCAATGGGATTGAGGACGCCATCGGTGCTGAAAATGGAATCCTGGTACCTCAGGGAAATTCAGAAGTTGCTGCGAATGCTATACTCGCGTACCTTTCTGATGAGCAAAAATGGCTTCAGGCGAGTCAGGCCAGCAAGAAGTGGGCAGAATCACATGCTATTACAGGGGTGATCGATCAATACGAAAAAGAATATTCTGCGCTACTCTCATGAAAACTATCCTCGTTACTGCGTATCATGGATGGGTATTTCGGAACTTGCTGGGGAGCTCTTCTTTGAAGCGAGTACATGACGTCACGGGTGCGCATGTGGTGGTTTGCGTGCCGTCAGATAAAGTCTCTTTTACTTCGAGCACGTATGGCGCCGAATGGCTTACGGTCGTGTCATTTGACGTCGATGCCATTATTGCAACTCGCTACAACAAATTCTGGCATCGTTTAGCATTTTTGATCCAGAACTCTCAATACGTCCGAGATCAACGTCTTGAGCGATGCGAGGGACGCGGAGGTCTCATGGCTCGGGGTAATTATCTCCTGGTGAATGGACTCGCAGCATTTTTAAGCAGAATTCCAGCGATCGCTCACGTATATCGCTTTCTGGATGGTATCTTCTCGCCGAGAGGTGTGGTGGATAATCTGTTGCAGGCGTATAAGCCAGATCTAGTTCTTGTGGGGGATTTATTTGGAGAAGCCGACGTGCTTTTCCTTAGGAATGCTAAGAAACATGGAATCCGAACTGCTGGTATGGTGCGTTCGTGGGACAATACAACAACTAAGGGAATACTTCGGAATATCCCCGATCGTATTATTGCCAACAGCGTGACTATCCAGCGAGAGTTACGAGTATTTCACCGTGTTTCAGAAGCGCGAGTTTCTGTCGTTGGTTTACCGCAATTCGATTCTTGGATCTCCGGGCCAACCCTATCTCGAGACGTTTTCTTCTCACAGATGGGGATTAATCCCTCCAAGCGCCTCATTCTATTTGCGCCAGCAGGAGATGTGCTTTCGGATACCGATTGGCAAGTTTGCCAACTTTTGAAGGACGCGATTGCTCACGCCCGACTTCCCGATGATATTGTCATTCTTGTCCGTAATCACCCACAACATCCCGCAGACTTCACTCGCTTTATTCCTGATGAGCATTTTATAATGGAAAATCCTGGGACGAGAACTCTACAGGGAAACTACAAAGGAGCTACACTGAATCCTAGTGAAAATGATCATCTCCGGAATTCTATTTTCTATTCCGAAATAGTTATGTATGTGGCCACTTCGATAGGTCTCGATGCCACTGTCTACGATAAGCCCCAGATCATCGTAAGCTTTGATGGATGGGAGACTCGTCCGTATGTGCGCAGTGTGAATCGGTATAATCGAGAGGATTGCCTAGGGCGCATGGTTGATTCGGGTGGTACTAAGGTAGTAGAATCGTTTGGAGAACTAGTGCGTGCCCTTAATGTTTACCTTCAAGATCCTTCCCTTGATCACTCTGGGCGCATTCAAGCCATGCGCGATCACATGCATGCTCTAGATGGGAAAGCGAGCGAGCGCATCGCAGATGCTATTAGAAAAGAATTACCTCTATGAGCTCCATCACCACTGATAAGCCATTGGATTTTTTTAATAGCAAATCAATTCAAGATGCCGATATTCGCGTCGCGAAAGAAGGTTTTCGCTATGGATTTATCGCGGATGTACTTCAGGACGGTGCGTTTGAGAGATTGAGAAGTCAATTTCCTTCAGAGAAATCATTTAAATTAGTAGATAAGATGTCTGGCGGTGGGCGCAAGCGATTTTACGTTGGACCCGGATATACGGCTGGTAAGGACGCGAATTGTGCCTGCTCACTTCGCGGACTTTCAACCGATTGGCAAGAATTTCTCGAAGAATGTGCAGAGCCGTCAACCGCAAAACTACTCTCGGATTCTGTTGGGGTGCAATTTAATTCACTGGCCAATTTTGGTTTGACATTCGGCAATGAAGGATGTGTTCAAGAGCCTCACATCGACGGAGCTGTTCGAGAGTATGATGAAAGTCCCATCCACTCTACATGGGCAACAATTTTATATTTTAATGAGCAGCCCGATAATGTTTCTGCAACATGCGTATATCTCCCCGACAGAACTACGGTGCTATTTCAGGCTCCGAGCATGAGAAATGGCTTATTCTTCTTTGAGCAACATCCGAGTTCTTGGCACGGATTTCCAATGATGCCGCAAAAAGTTAAACGTTGGATTCTATCCCTAGCGTATAGTCAGGAGCAAGCGCCAATCATGCCGGGCACTACCTTCAAGCATAGGGTTGGATGCAAAAAATTCTGGAAAGACATTCTCAAAAGATAAATTATTGTTCGCAGCCTCGCACTAGACTCTAATGGACACTTCTCATTATAATATTATTTTAGCGAGATTGCGGATGATACTGCATCTTTTTTTGTATGAAGCAAAGAGTGGACTAGCGCGACGCATGAGAGGAGGGGTGCGAGATGATGCAATGATAACACGAGAGTACTCTTCTCGTTGGAAGGATTCTACAAGAGATTTAATGCTTACAAACTCAAAGCGTTATGATGCGATACTCGATGGGAAATACGCTTCCGTGTTCGGATATGATTTTATTAAAAAACATATTCTTACCGTATCCTCATATATTACAAAAATAAAACCCGCGTCAGTTCTAGAGCTAGGATCAGGAAACGGAATTAATATTATATGTCTGGCCGTGCTTCATCCCGATATAAAAATAACCGGGGTTGAGCTTATGAAATCGGGGGTTAATGCGTCCGAGTATTTATTACTAAATCCACCCGTTGAAATTATCAGCTATATAACAGGATATGATCACGAAACCATACTCTCACGACTACAAGGAGCAGATACGAGAGTAGAATTTATAGAAGGAGATATCACGCGGTTAGCGTCTTTTTCGGGCGCAAGTTTCGATTTCCTTTTTTCTGTATTTGTTTTAGAGCAATTACCCAGTCGTTACCCCGATGCTTTTCTAGAAGCTTATCGCGTAGCAAAAAATTATGCACTATTTATAGAAGCATTTCGCGAGGTTCAGTTTAATATCTTCGAACGGATATATCTTTGGTGTAGAGATTATTTTCGCCAGCCAGTATCCGTTCTATCAATGGCTGGTTTTACCGTAGATGAATTTCGAGCTTTGGAGATTCGCAAGATGACTCATGGGGGCGGCATCGCGCTCGTGCGAAAAAATTAGCTTTTCAGAAGTCGCTTAAATTTTATTTCGGCATCGCTCCATTCGTCGGGTGAGTTGATATCCATTTCAAATTCTGGTTCTGTTTCGAGAAGTTCAATCTTATTTCCGTAGAGGTTCATCTTTTTTTGAAATAAATTGGCCGGCTTTATGACATAGAGTAAGTCATTTCGTCCGTAGCACTTCTGGGGAAAGGATTGTCGTTGTGGAAGAATGTTTTTTATACTTTTACCGCCGAAGAGAGTCACTTTCCCTGTCTTGGAGCGCACGAGTGTCCAATAGGGAGTGTGATTCGCTGGCGTCTCGTTTACCGATATCACCGAGTCAACATTCTTTTTAAAGAAGAGATTGATTGCGGCGTCGATGTGTCGCGGTTGACGCGAGGGTGTTGGTGGCATAAGTAATACCACTGCATCGATGGGATAGTTTTCTGTCTTTAAGTATTCAATCGCATGCCGTACTACTGGCTCAGTGGGTACGCGATCTCCAGCCAGAGCATCTGGGCGAGGGATGATTTCTGCTCCATATTTTTTGGCAACTCGAGCTATTTTGGCGTCATCAGTTGAAACAAAGACGCGACTGACGTACCTGCTTTCATGAGCGGCAAGAATAGACCATGCGATGAGTGGCTTTCCGGCGAACAGTTTTATGTTTTTGTGGGGAATACTCTTTGACCCACCTCGTGCGGGTATAAGGGCGATGACGTTCTTTTTCTGGATCATATGCGCTCTATCTTAGCATAATATTGACTATTAGCAAGTAATGGTGTATTGTAAAATCGCTTTTTAACAATGGAGAAATGGTAAAATGAACCAGAAGCTTCGTAAGAAGTTTTCCGAGATTCGCATCTTGGCACTGGACTTCGACGGCACTCTTACCGATGGATTTGTGCAGGTCCGACAGGACGGCATGGAGACCGTTCGGTGTAGTCGCCGCGACAGCTTGGGCACTAACAATCTTAAAACCGCTGGTGTTCGTGTGGTAATTATCTCAAAAGAGACTAATCCCGTCGTCCAGAAGCGCGCAGAGAAAATGAAGGTCGACTGCTATCACGGCGTCGATTCTGGAGAACAGAAGGGACAGATTCTTCAACGATATGCCCAGAAGCTTGGAGTTCCACTCGCTCACGTCGCTTACATGGGCGACGACGTCAACGATATCGAGTGTATCAAGCTTGCTGGCATTGGTATCACCGTTGCCGATGGTCACCAAAAATGCAAGAATGTCGCCGACTACATCACCACTCGTAAGGGTGGTGATCACGCGGTTCGCGAAGTATGCGAACTTATTCTTGAAGCGCGCGGAAAAGAGTGGTAGTATACAAGCCATGAGCGTATTCTCGCTAGTAGGAAAAACAGCTATCATCACGGGAGCGACGGGATTCTTCGGAAATTACTTTTCCCGAGCTTTCGTTGAGGCGGGAGTGAGTAAGCTCATTCTTACGGACTATGACGCTGGGCGCTTGGATCCGCTGGTGTCTTCTTTGGAATCAGCGACTTGTGATGTTTCTGGTGTTGTACTTGATTTGTACAATCGCGACGAGGCATCGCAAGTACTCCGGCATTTGAGTTGCGCTGAATCCGTCGATATTCTGGTCAACAATGCATTCGACTTCAGTGCTCGAACTGGGTTCAACACACGGGAAGGGCGACTCGAGGATGCAACGTATGAGCAATTTGAGGCGAGCTTTCAGTCGGGTGTCTGGTGGGCGATTCAAGCGACACAGATCTTTGGAGAAAGAATGAAGGTCGCTGGGCATGGGGCGATCATAAATATCTGCTCCATGTACGGCGTCGTTGTCCCCCATCCCTCACTGTACGAAGGCACGGACAGATTCAACCCTCCAGGCTACAGTATGGCTAAGGCCGGGCTTATCCAGTTCACACGGTACGCCGCATCGTTCTTGGGCCCCGAGGTTCGCGTCAATGCGCTGTCGCCAGGAGCAATACCCAACTTGGAGACAGTGACGGATAATGCCGTGGATGCTAAGGATGAGACCGGATTCATTCAGCGACTTGTTGATCGAACACTCCTCAAGCGGGTCGGCCACCCTAGGGACCTCGCGGGTCCGCTCGTATTTTTGGCATCTGATGCCTCAGCTTATATGACAGGACACAATCTTGTCGTTGATGGCGGATGGACAGTCGTTTAGGTAGTTCGAATAGCCCCCGGTTTTCCGGGGGCTATTACTTGACAAATTTTGAGTAGATAGTATCATCTTCGCTAGTTCTATTTATGAGGAGGAAGTACAAATGAATCCAATACAGATTGGTTCTCGTACGGTCGGCAAGGGGTTTCCTTGCCTGGTCATCGCTGAAATCGGCATCAATCACAACGGCTCCGTCGAGATTGCAAAACAGCTCATCGATGTCGCTGTGGAGGCCGGCTGTGAGATGGTGAAGTTCCAGAAGCGTACCGTGGACGTGGTCTACAGTGCTGAAGAGCTTGCCAAACCTCGTGCTTTTGATCCTAGCTTCATTGAGCACGCTCGAGAACGCTGGGATCGCTACGGATATTCTGTTCTTGGACGTGATGCGATCGTGCGTCTGGATGCCAGTCCGGAGGCGACGACGAATGGCGACCTGAAGCGAGCTCTGGAGTTCAATGAGCCAGAGTATCGTGAGCTCGACGCGTACTGCCGCCAGCGTGGCATCATGTGGTGTGCATCTCCGTGGGACGAGGCCAGTGTCGACTTCCTTGAGCAGTTCCATCCTGTGTGCTACAAGCTCGCGTCTGCTTCTATCACTGATCGTGGGCTCCTGGAGCATGTGCGAAGCAAGGGTCGTCCCGTTATTCTTTCGACGGGAATGAGCACCATGGAGCAGGTGGTTATGGCGGCAGGTATTGTAGGTGATGTTCCCATGGTTATCCTGCACTGCAACAGTACCTATCCGACGGCGGATGAAGATGAGAACCTTCGGGTCATCACAACCCTTCAGAATCTCTTCCCGTCTACACCCATCGGGTACTCGGGGCATGGTCACGGTACCACACCCAGCGTTACTACCATTGCTCTGTGGGCGTGCGTCATCGAGCGACACATCACGCTCGACCGCGCTATGCCAGGTTCGGACCAGTCCGCCTCGCTCGAACCCGCGGGCATCAAGCATTTGGTTCACAATGTCCGCCGACTCGAACGGGCGCTCGGAGATGGCGTGAAGCGCGTCACCCCGTCTGAGCAGGCCATTGCCGCAAAGCTGCGTCGGAAGATGGACTTCTAACGCCTCACCCCGTCCACGTGGACGGGGTGTTTTCTTTTTTATACACTATCTGCAATGCATATTGAACATTGGGACATCGATGAGGGGCTAAAAAAAGAAGCGCAAGAAAACTATCGAACTGCTTTCGCGCTTGCGCTTGCAGGAAAAGACGCACTCACCATTGTTCGTGAGCTCACCTTTGACGGTGTTGCTCCGCGTATTACCATTGAAGACCTTCAGAATCTTCTCGCGTGGATAGAGAAACGGTTACTTAAGAAGAAATTTTCTGGCGTAGGAGTCGAGGTCGGCGCTGGACCACTGGTCTTTAGTTCGGTGCTCGCTCGTTTCGAGAATGTAGAAAAAATGTACGGTATCGAGATTTGCGAGCCGATCGTTGAACGGTTATCCCCAAGCGTCGCGCAAGAGATAGCAGGACGGAATTCCGAGAAACTTGTTGGCGTTGTTGGCAGTTTTGATGAAATGAAGCTGTCCGATTCGTCGGTCGACTTTGTATTCGATTTCTTTTCGCTGCATCACTCTCTGGATATTACGGTTACCCTTAGGGAGATAGCGCGAATTTTAAAACCCGGAGGTTTTTTACTTATGCTGGACAAGGCTCGCCCTAATCACTACTCCGACAAAGATCTGGATGTGTTATTAGATACAACGTATGGACCGGAGTACAATCGACAATTCGGACTTGCACCCGAACATGTGGTTACGCGTCGAATAAATGGCGAGCGTGAATATCGCCTGCGAGATTGGAGAGATACCGCAGCGCAATCGGGGTTGAGTTCTTTTGATTATTGGCGCGTCGAGAAGCCGAGAACGGGAGGGGTCGCTGGTTACATAAAACAGTTAGTTTCTCTGCTCCCCCCGAGAGTACAAATACTACTCTCTCGGTATATTCCTCAGCGCAAGCAATCCCACAGCTTCATACTGGATGCTTCCCATCGAATTTTTACCCATCATATGGATCATTTTCGTAAGGAGATGTCGATTATGGTCGCCTATAAGCTATGAGCGCACTCAATACTCTGCGGCATTGGGCGCGCGATCTTGTTCGCTATCCCACCTTTAAGCCGGCGGATGCCTCGTATGACGAGTACTGGTCGGAACGAGACATGGATTCAGCGTTGAACGCTTTTCAGCGGGATCGTGTTAACTATATTGCGGGACTCATTGGTGAGGCGGATTCGGTAACGGATATTGGGTGTGGCGATGGAAGAATTCTTGCCGAGCTTCTACGCAGAAAGCCCAGGATAGTTGCATTCGGAATTGATAGCTCTAACACTGCATTAGAGCGAGCGCGTCGGCGCGGAATTTCGGTCCTTCAGACTGATATCCGAAAACTGCAGAATCTAGACCTTCCACTTTCCGATTGGGTTCTCCTCCTTGAGGTGATTGAGCATATGGTGGAAAGTGAGGAGTTGATCGCATTCGCGCAAGCGCATGTTCGCAGGGGCGTTATTTTTTCCGTTCCGAATACTGGATTTCTCACGCACCGACTTCGGTTGCTACTCGGGCGCTTTCCCCTTCAGTGGAGGGCGCATCCCGCAGAGCATGTTCGTTTTTGGACTTTACGCGACATGCGTTATTGGCTTTCTTCTCTCCACTACGCGTATTCCATAGAGCCGTACCAGGGGATCCCATTTCTGAATCGAATGTGGCCCTCCCTTTTTGCTGCGGGCTTGATGGTGGTTATTCCTCCTCGAACGTAAGACTATACTCGTCGACTTTCATACTCCCAGAGAGCGCAGTTAAGTGATGTCCCGAGCACTTGAGTGATGAGAGCAGCCCATATAAGTCCCCAGATGCCCCAGTAGCTTCCGAGTACTACGTAGAGAACAATCTTGAGGGTGTGGCCTGCAGTGGAGCTGATATAGAGAGGGCGAAGCATTTTTTTGCCACGGAATATACTTGCTATGTATGAGTTTGGTAAGGCAAATATAGCGGTGAACATGAAAACGCGTGAATAAGCAACCGATTCGAGATAGCGAGGTAATATCAGCGAGAAGAGCAATGGGGCCGTAACCCAGTATGCAATACTCACCAGTAATCCGATTACCGCCCCCTGAAGTAGACGAGTGTAAAACACGGGACGAATTTCTGATAATTCTCGGCCTGACATTTTGGGGAGGAGAAGTGATGTGAGACTTTTCGCATAACTTTTAATTCGTTCTGGAGCTGCCTGTGCGAGTGAATAGACGGCAAGCTGTACGGCACCAGTACTTTGGAAGAGGAATACTTTATCGATGTACTGATCGATGGTGGCGAGTATATTCATAAATGACAAGTGGCCACTGTAGGAAGCGAGTTTGGCGCGATTGTCAGGTGATAACTTTGGGTGGTGAGAGTTGCGGAGTAGTCGTCGATAGAAATAGATACTCGGGAGTAGGGTCCCCAGGGAATACGCGAGTACAATCATGACAGCACTTTTTGTGAGTATTGTTGCTCCGATCAAAAGCGCTGTGTATACGATGGCGCTGACCGCGCTATATAATGCAGCTTTTCGGAAATCTTTCTTTCCAGACAAATATGCTCCATAGGTATTCAGCGCGGATGAAACCGGAAATGAGATTCCCAGCATGAGTAGTCCGATTGAGAGAAGATAATTACCTTGAACGAGATAGTAGAATGAAACGACGAGGCATCCAATAAAGTAAAGGGTATTCCACTTGAGTTGCATACGGACACTTGTTGGTAATGCTCCCTCAACGCCACTGGCTGTCATTTGAGTTACTGCCGTATTCATGCCCGTGAGTGTTAAAAATCCAAGCATACCGGCAATCGATAGAAGGTACTTGTAGGTTCCGTAATCCTGAGGAGGCAAAAAGTGCGCAAAGACAAGAAGTTGAGCAAGAGAGAGAGCAGAACCAAGTCCCTGACCAAGCCCAATCCAGAATCCACCTCGGGCTACGTAGATGTTATCGGTTCCTGTATAAAGTTGAGAACTGATGATGATCGATCGTAAGAGATTCTTGACACGTGTTAGCATAATAGTTTTATTATATCTCAAAAATTCCCGTTTGGCAATGCGCCAGAAATAAAGAGATGGTATATAGTACGACTATGTCGTGGCACAACAACGCGCGTTTGTTTATCTCGCATCGGTTTTTTCGGGCCAATGCAATATTTCAATTGGGATCAGTAGGAGCAATGCTCGTACAGGCTGTCGCCGGTGTTGTTTTGGCCAGGGTTTTGGGACCGCATGAATTTGGACGATTTGCCATTGTAATGTCGATGGCAGCGGTGGGGAGTGTGTTCTTAGGAACGGGGGCTGCTGACGCGTTGGCACCAGTACTGACACGCGCGCATCACCAAGGCGATGATGCGGCAGTACGCGAAGCACTTCTTTTTTTGGGAAAGTTCATGCTCGGTACGTCGCTCCTTGTTGCTCTATTGGGATTTGCTATGCCGAGTATTGCGCGATATCTGTACGGGGATCAACTATTGGGATGGCTTGGCTTCATGGTGTTGATGGCTTCTGCGGTTTCGACCATAGCGCTCGTTCCGACGCAACTCGGACTACAAATTTCCGGGCATATCGGAAGTTTGTCGATGCTAACATTCTCCGATCAAACCGTTCGACAGGCGTTTGTTGTTGCATTAGCGATGACTGGATTCGGAATTACGGGTGCCGCATCGGGTCATCTTTTGGGAGCAGTAGTTGTCTTCGTTCTTGCTCTATTGTTTTGGTCGGGCTTGCGACGATCATGGAGCGCACTACCGACATTCGCTGCGGTGTGGAGCCACGCACCACTCAACGGGCGACCCTTCATTGCTCCAACGTTATGGGTGCTTATTGATCGCAATCTCGCCATGCTCTATGGTGCTGCTCCTATTGCTACCGCAGGGCTTTTTCTCACGACGAGCGATGTTTCGTATTTCAAAATTGCGCTCGGTTGGGTGACCCTGGCGCTTTCTGTGCTGAGTCCCGTTTCCACGCTCCTAAACACAGAGCTTGCGCGTATCCAGGTGCAGCAGCCTCATCTATTGCGTCTGCGTTTTTTGCAAATTACTGGTGGCGCGGTGGGGGCGTCGACTCTTGTCAGCGCTGTGGCGGCACTCATCGCTCGGCCTATGTTCTCTCTTCTCTACGGCGCGCAATACGTCGCGGCTGTACCACTGGTATACGGGCTCGTACCCTTCGGCGCACTCTTTGGTTTAGGTGTTGCCCTGGGGCCAATGTGGCGCGCAATGAATCAGGTGCGACGGTCCATACTCATAAATTTGTGCGTGCTCACGGTGGGGATACCGCTTGCATTACTAGGGCTTCAGCACTGGGGTGCGATCGGCGCAGTGGCAATGGTTACTGTGTGGTATACCGCATCGCACAGCATTTCCTTCTGGTATCTTTTGCGAGTATTGGGTAAGATGCAATCCATATGAATGAACCCACACTTGCTAAATGGCTCCGCTGGCTAATCTATGCGAGCGCCTTTGTTCCCTTAGTTATCTTTAGTCAGTACATGTCGCCGTTTCACTTCGGCAAGGTCGTAGTTCTGCGCAGCATTGTGCAAGTGATGCTGGCGATCTATGTGCTCTTAGTCTGGCGCGACCGTTCGTATGCCCCTAAGGGTCACCCGATTCTGTGGACGTTTTTCGCGTTTACGCTTGCGTTTACTATCACTACGTTTACTTCAGTGGCATTTTTGCAAAGTTTCTGGGGCACCCTTGAGCGCATGGGGGGACTCTTCACGTTTTGGCACTACTTTGTATTCTATGTCATTGCGACTTCGGTTATGCGTACGCGACGTGATTGGCAGCTGTTGCTTAACCTCATGATTGGCGTCGGTGTGGTGTCTGCGCTGTATGGATTTCTCCAAAAAACAGATTGGACGTTTATCATAGGCTCGGGTGGGCGCCAGCGTCCATTCGGTACCATTGGCAACCCGGCGTTGTTTGCGGGGTATCAAATTCTCGTCGCCTTCCTTGCTCTCACGCTTTCGTTTATGCAGCGCACAGCACCTGCGTGGAAGAAGTGGTATTGGATTTCCGGGACCGTAATGCTCTTGGCAGCCATTTCGACTGCGGTTCGTGGCTCACTCATCGGCATTGTCGTCGCGGGACTGGTGTGGGCACTATTGTGGAGCGCGCTCAATCGTAGTAGACGGGCACGCAATGCACTGCTCGGTGGTTTGTCGGCGCTTGTTGTGTTCGTTTTTTTAGCAGTAATGCTTCGCTCAACACCGTTTGTTCAGGGTTCGCCGTATCTTAAGCGCATTACTGATTTTTCGAGCAGTACCTTCACGGTGCAAACACGTTTTTGGGCATGGAGTGCGGGCTACCAGGGGTGGTCTGAGAATGCTAAGACCGTGCTGTTGGGTTGGGGCCCGGAAAACTTCAATGTGCCCTTTAGCAAGCATTTCAATCCCAAATTTTTTACTGGCCCAGGATCGGAGACGTTTTTTGATAGAGCCCACAATATGTTCGTCGAGATTACCGTCACGATGGGGTTATTGGGGATACTCACGTATCTATCTCTTTTTGCCGCGTCATTTAGGACGTACGCGCAATTCATGCAAAAAGAATCCGATACGCGCACACTCGGCATTGGATTCACGGCGATGACCATTGCATACATTATCCACAACTGCTTCATCTTCGATACCTCCGTAAATTTTCTTACGTTCTTTATGCTCTTGGCTTTTGTGCAGCATGTGTCGCGTGATGGCCTCGAGGCCGGAGGGTTGAAGGTGTCGCCGGGGCAGCGAAAAACTGCGTGGACGGGCAGGCAGCTCGTTAGCGCAGGGGTCCTCGGTGTTGTAGTGCTTGTCGCGGTGTATTCAACCAATATACGCCCAACGATAGCCAACTATGCTTCCACGCGCGCTATCGTAGCGGGATGGCAAGGAGATTGGGTAACAGCCGTCAATAAGTATCGACAATCTATCGATGAGGATGCACCGGGGCGGTACGAGTTTCGTCATCGGTTTGCTCAGTACCTCCTCGAGCTTTCAAGCGCAACCGATGTGAGTAAGGTCCCTAATTTTACCGATGTTACATTGCAGGCGATCGGCGACGTTGAAAATAACATCAAAGAGAATCCCGATGACTATCTCCCATACCTCTACATCTCTCGGTTGTATATTATTCTCGGTAAGAATAACCCGTCTAGTCCGTACAATGACAAGGCATTAGAAATGTCAGGGAAGGCACTCCAGATTAGTCCGACATTTGTTCGTACCTACTATGAGGTCGCCCAGGCGTATCTCAATAAGAATCAGCCAGAAGTTGCCGTTGAGTGGTTCAAGAAAGCAGCTGCGCTCAACCCCGACGTTGGGCTTACCTACTGGTACATCGGTACTGTACAGTTTCAAGTCGCAGCTGCAAAAAACAGCACTGCGGGTGTCCGAGAGGCGCTTGGTTCGATAAACACAGCGCTGGTGAAGGGGTACATTCTTTCAGATTCAGACGGGGCGCGTTTGGTTCAGATTTTCCTTCAGCTCAACGACTTCAAAGATATCGCTGCGATTCTTGAGCGGATGGTCGTAAGCTATCCAACGAATGTTGAATTCTGGTCGCAGTTGATTGCTGCGTATGGTGAACTTAACAACCCCGAAAAAGTTGTTTCTACTATTCGCCGAGCACTTGCAATTCCTGAGCTGGCGGCAAATACAGACTTCGTGCAAAAGGCAAAGATGACCCTTGAGCGACTAGGGACAAACCTCTAACGTCCCGCACGGCGAAGCGAGATGCTGATGGTTTTGAGGATGATCTCGACATCAAGCATAAAGGAGCGATGCTTGATGTAGTACAGATCGTACTGAAGCTTTTGAAGGGCGTCGGCAGGTGATGCCCCGTAGGGGTAATTGATTTGTGCCCAACCCGAGAGCCCTGGCTTAATAAGGTAGCGTTCGCGATAAAAGGGAATTTGCTGCGCGAGCGTTGCATCAAACTCCGGTCGCTCTGCACGAGGCCCTACCAGTGACATTTCACCACGAAGAATGTTCCAGAGCTGCGGGAGCTCATCGATGCGGGTTTTTCGAAGGAAGCCCCCAACACGGGTTATACGGGGATCATTTTTGGTCGCCCATACCGCGCCGCTTTTTGTTTCCGCATCCGATTGCATGGTTCGGAATTTGAAAATACTAAATGGCACCCCGCCTCGCCCCGTTCGTTTTTGTCGAAAGAAAATAGGTCCCGTTGAATCAAGACGGATGACGAGCGCAATGAAGGGGAGCGCGAGAAGTGTCGGGATTCCCAAGAAAATAGCGGAGAGAATATCAGCGGTACGCTTCGTGGCATCGAGGGATTTTTTAGTGCCCTCGGTGATGTTGTCGAGAAACCACGCTTGTGTAATCGAGCCCAAGGGAACGCGTCCGGTCAACTGTTCGGAGAGTGCCACGAGTGAGGTGAAGTCCATTTGGCGAGCGAGGGCACCGTAGAAGATGCTGACGACCTCATTCATCTGATATGCTGCAGGACTAATAACGACGGTATCAATATCATTGGCGGTCATGTAGGCGTCGATGGTGGAGAGATCATCAATGATCGTCCAGGATGGCCCCGTCGAATCCAGTGGTAGATCTTCTTGTCCAAGACGAACAAAAGCGGCGACGCGGTAACCAAGCTGGGGATTTTCTTGGATAAACTGTCCAAGGTCAAGCGCTTCACGATTCAGCCCTACGATGAGAAGTTGCTTTTTGGAGCCGCTTGCAATGATACGATTGTAAAGGTAGCGGATGCTCCACATCAGCAATGCAAGAGCGACAAGAAATAGAAAGAGGTTGCGTTTTGGTGCGATACCGAAGAAGGGGATGAGATAGAAGAAGATGACTGAGATTGTAGCTGCAAAAAGCATCGCCTGCCCGAGGCGCTCGAAGAAAATACGGTCATTGCGCATTACGCGAACATCGTAGAGGTTGGCGATGTAGAGTGCGAAGATCCACACGACCAGTAGCACCGAGAAAGGGATGACGTGGTATCCCCACTGGGTATCAAAATCCGAACGTCCGTAGCGTAGCACCAGTACCGACGCGAGCGCTCCGTAAAACGCTACGAGATCGGCGAGAATGAGAGTTATTTTGCGAGGCATGATAATACTATTATATAGTAGATACTATGAATAGTCAATGAATGCGCGATAGACCCAGTGCGCTGATTTTGATACACTGCAAGTATGTCTCGACCCTCACGGGCCATGCTAGAGGTGGCGGCGGTATTCTTCAGTTCGTTTCTGTTCGCTCACAGTGCTCTTGCCGACACTTTCAATCAATCTCAGCAGTATCGGGTTAATTCATTTTATGATATTTCGGGTGCAACTTCGATTACCAGCACCGTACGCGTAGTGGGAGCGCACGCATATTTCTACGTCGATGATCGATATTGGAGCTATATGACCGTGTCGCAACAAGAGCAATTTGCTAGTGCGCTACAGACGCTTTCGCAGCAATTCGATGATGTCATTTATCCTCGTTCGGTGGCGCTCTGGGGGAGTGAGGCCAATCCCGGCGTTGACGGTGACGCGCATGTGGTCATTGTGCTGCAGAGGATCATTTCCGGAAGCGGCGGCTATTTTGAATCAATTCATAATTACCCCATAGACCGCGCTCCCAATAGCAATGCGCGTGAGATGATTTTTATTAACGCTGAAAGTGTGCTCGGTGGTACTGCTCGAAACTACATTACGCACGAATTTCAGCATTTGATTTCGTTTGGACAGCGCGATCTCACCGGACTCGATGGTGACGATGTGTGGCTCAATGAGGCGCGAAGTGAATACAGCATCACCAATGCGGGCTATAGCGTGCCGTTTGAGGCGAGCACCCTGCAACGGCGCGAGCAGTCTTTTTTACGTACACCGTCTGATTCATTGACGGAGTGGCCCAATACGTCGTCGGACTACGCGATCGCTACGATGTTCGCGCACTACATCGCGGATCAGTTCGGTGCCGAAGCCATCGCCTCAACAATTCACTCGCGAGCAACAGGGACGTTAGCGATTGAGGATTGGCTTACCACGCACACTGATAAGCATTTTCCTGGAGTGTTTACTGATTGGATGGTCGCCGCTGCTCTCAATGATCGAGCAAGCAACGTGGCATATGGCTATACTCAAGCGGGACTTTCGACGATGCATGTGCGTCCTCTAACGACACTGGCGCTCAATGACGCGTCAGGCCAAGTGTCGTTTGCTGCGTCGCTCAAAGAGTGGCAGCCATACTGGGCGAGCATCGATGTGTTCCCCGGCTATGCCTCTGCTTCGGATGTTCATGTGCGCATCGATGGAGCGCCTGACGCGCAGTGGTATGGGGTGGCGATTGCTCGATACCAAGGGGGCAAGATGGTGAGCGTACCACTGGTATCGGTAGCGGGCATTGCCGAGGGCGCCATTGCGATTCGCAGCGACGGATCGACAGTGCAATCGGTGCAGGTGATGCTGACCCAGGGTATGGTGACGCCCATTACGGCGCGAACCGTCCTGGAGCGAACGGCTACTGTTTCACTAGCGCTCGGTGCGGTAACAGCGGCGCCCGTGCTGGCGATACCACCCTCGACGACCCCCCCGTCCGACATTCGCTATACGCGTCCCCGCGATGGGGATCTGATTCGCCGCGTCGGCCAAGAGGAGATCTATGTGGTGTGGGGATCGTATCGACGTCTGCTTACGACAAAGATTCTCGCCCTGTACGGCTTTCAGGATCGACCCGTGCGAGAGGTGCCAGATGATATCTTCTTCCACTATAACGCAAGCATCTATATTCGTGCGCAAGGTGCAAAGCAGGTGTATGCGGTCTGGTCAGACAACACGAAACATTGGTTCGATATCACTGCTGCTCAGTGGAGTGCATCAGGACGCGATTGGGGGGCAATATTTACCGTCAATGACGCTGAAGTTGCTGCCTACGCAACGGGCTCCTCAATTACCAGATAGGCGTTGAATTCTTCTGGTTTTTGGCGTATACTAGCGTTATGCACATCGATATACATGCGAAAAATATTGAGTTAAATGCTCCTTTACGAGCTTTTATAGAGGAGAAGATGGGAGATATTGAGCATCTGGTCGCCAGTATGGGAGGGGCGACGGTACGGGTTGAGGTGGCAATTCCCTCCCAGCATCATGCGTCAGGAGCAAAGTTCTACACTGAGGCCAATGTGACGGTCGGTGGTCAACTCTTTCGTGCCGAAGCAAATCACTTCGATCTCCACTCATCGATTGTTGAGGTAAAAGAAGATCTCAAGCAACAGATTAGTCGGTTCAAAGACAAGCAGCGTGAGCAGCAGCGTCAGCCATCCGAAGTCTAGTTCGCTGATATTTCTGCTCCATGTTTGAATTTTTCTCAAAGCTGTTGCCCGATGCGAACGCGCGCACCATCCGCTCCTATGCGGATACTGTGGCGCGCATCAATGCGCTCGAGCCACAGATGCAGGCGCTTTCCGACGACGAGCTTCGCTCATTTTCGACTACCCTCAAATCGCGTCTCGCAGCACGCGAGACGCTTGATGATATTCTGCCCGAGGCGTTTGCGGCGGTACGCGAGGCATCTCGGCGCAAATCGGGCAAGCGTCATTTTGATGTACAACTCATGGGGGGCATGGCACTCCACGCGGGTACTATTGCGCAGATGTCTACCGGTGAAGGTAAGACGCTGGTGGCGACACTTCCCGCGTATCTCAATGCGCTCGCAGGACATGGTGTGCATGTCGTGACAGTCAATGACTACCTGAGTCGCCGTGACGCGACATGGATGGGTCAGATCTATGATGCGCTGGGTATGAGTGTTGGCGTACTCAACCACGAAGCGTCGTACCTCTATGACCCCAAGCACGTGCAGGCAGCGCAGCAAGAGGCGCTCGATCACGAGCGAGATGCGACGGGATCATTTCGCGTTGTGCACGAGTTTTTGCGTCCCGTACGTCGACCCGAAGCGTATCGAGCTGATATTACCTACGGCACCAACAATGAGTACGGGTTTGATTATTTGCGCGACAATATGGCGCCCAGCCTCCAAGATATGGCGCAGCGCTCTGAACACACGCATACATTTGCCATTGTGGATGAGGTGGACTCTATCCTTATCGACGAAGCACGCACGCCACTGATCATCTCTGCGCCCGATGAGGAGTCCGGGGCACTCTATATGTCGTTTGCGCGGGCGGTTCCACATTTGGTAGAGGGTGAGGACTATAATATCGACGAGAAGCTCAAGGCAGTGAGTATCACCGATGCGGGTATCGACAAGATGCAGGTGCGCCTGGGTATCAAGGATATGTACGAAGAGGGCGGCGCACGCTACGTGCATCACCTCGAGCAGGCACTCCGCGCACAGGTGCTCTTTCGTCGCGATAAAGAATACGTTGTCAAAAATGGGGAAGTCATCATCGTGGACGAGTTCACCGGACGTCTGATGCCGGGTCGTCGCTGGTCAGATGGTCTTCACCAAGCTGTCGAGGCCAAAGAGGGCGTGTTGGTGCAGCGAGAAAGCAAGACGCTTGCGACGGTCACATTCCAGAACTATTTTCGATTATACAAAAAGCTTTCAGGCATGACGGGAACGGCACGTACATCAGCTGAAGAGTTTCATAAAGTCTACAACCTCAACGTCGTAGCTATTCCAACCAACAAACCGCTGGTTCGCAAGGATCTTCCTGATCGCATCTATAAAACCGAAGAGGGGAAGTTCCGTGCGCTGGCAGCTGAGGTCAAGCGTCGTAGTGAATCTGGTCAACCGGTACTCGTGGGTACGGTGTCGATCGAGAAAAACGAAATGCTTTCACTGTTGCTCACACGTTCGGGAGTGCGCCACCAGGTGCTCAACGCAAAGAATCATGAACAAGAAGCCGAAATCATTGCACAAGCTGGTCGCAAGGGTGCGGTGACCGTCGCCACCAACATGGCGGGCCGTGGTGTTGATATTATTTTGGGTGGTAATCCTGTCGAGGAGGCAGAAGCTCGCGAGGTGCGCGAGCTTGGTGGCTTATGTGTGTTTGGTACCGAGCGCCACGAAGCGCGTCGTATTGATGATCAGCTTCGCGGCCGCGCTGGTCGTCAGGGTGATCCGGGCGCGAGTCAATTCTTCGTTTCCACCGAAGACGAGCTGGTTCGTATCTTTAGTGGCGAGCGACTTACCAACATCATGACAACGCTGGGTGTCACCGATGATGATGTTATCGAAAATAGCCTCGTGTCCCGTTCGATTGCGCAGGCACAAAGTCGAATCGAAGGACACAATTTTGATGCACGTAAATACGTACTTGAGTACGATGACGTAATGAATAAACATCGCGAGACGATCTACGGCATTCGTCGCGAAGTACTTGGCTCAGATAATAATCGCGACCGAATTCTTGGGTATCTTGAAGACGAATTGCGGTCGTTGGTTGTTGCGCATGTGAGTCAAGAAACTGAGGCGCCAGACCTAGAGGAAATAGTTGAAGCGGCTCGTGGACTGGCGCCATTCGACGCAGCGCTGCACGCTACGCTCATTGCTAAAGAGGTAGGAGTTGAGGATCTCATTGTGTATCTTCAGGACGAAATTGAAAAACTCTATCAAGCTCACGAGGAGCGTATCGGGATTGAGCAGCTGCGTCAGATCGAGAAAGCTGTTATTTTGCGCACGATCGATGATGTATGGGTTGATCACATCGAAGCGATGGAGCATTTGCGTGAATCGGTACGACTTCGTGCGTATGGTCAGCGTGATCCGTTAGTCGAGTATAAGATCGAATCGCAACGTATGTACGGCACACTCTTGGCGACCATATCGTCGCGCGTTGCGAGCGTCATCTTCCGCGTACAAGTTGCTGATGCACCGGTGCGTCGGCAAAACATAATTGAATTGCGTCCCGATATTTCGGGTGACGCGGCGATCGCCAAGCTCGATACTCACGACGTACGATCCGCAGAAAGTACTATTCACAGCGATGCTATTGGCC
>CAYUJB010000005.1:0-47404 GCA_964444955.1 uncultured Candidatus Saccharibacteria bacterium | reverse complement strand
GCCCTGCGCCGAAGAGCTGGGACGCAGAGGCATACCCAGCGACTTCCAGGTTCTGCGAGATGGAAGCGCGTCCGGTGATGGCAAGGAACGCAGAGTCATTGGTGAGGGTGGTGAACTTGCCGGTTGCTGCTTCGACGGTCTGGGAGAAGGAGGCGTTGGTGCCAAACAGGCCGCCCGAGAGCGTGCCACCGGTCAGGGGCAGATAGTTGGAGGGGCTGAAGGATACACCGGCAATCGTGAGTGCGGAGACACTTGCGGTGCCGGAGACTTCGAAGTTGGCGGAGACGGAGGCGCCAGCGGAGAAGACGTTGAGTGCCGTCCAGGTGTTGGCTAGAGAACGCGAAGCTGGACCGTTGGTGTAGTCGAGATTGAGATCGAGGTATCCGTTGCTGGTGTCAACGTTGAAGGCGGTGCCGCGGAAGGAGATTGAGGAGACCAGCTGTACATCGGGAGAGTCTTCACCAACGTCGATTAGGGCACCACCAGAGCCACCAGTTTGATCCACACCACAGGAGAACTTGCCGGTGGCACTGTTCCAGAGAAGCTTGGAGGCCGTGGCGTTGGAGCAGGAGGTGAGGCCAGCGCCAAAGAGCGAGGACGCGGATGCGGTGCCGGAGACCTCGAAGTTTGTGGAGACAGAGGCACCGGCGGAGAAGACGTTCAGTGCCGTCCAGGTGTTGGCGGTACTGCGAGAGGCGGGACCGTTTGTCCAGTCCAAAGAGACGGTGACATCCTGGGAGCCAGATGCGGAGAGGGAGAAGTGGTTGGGGTTAAACGAGATGGTGGCGACAGCGGTATCATCGAAGACGCCGAACTCACGGACGTTGAGAGCAGAGGCGCCGCCGCCTGAGCCGGACTGATCAGTGCCACACGAGAAAGCGCCTGTGGTGGAGTCCCAGAGAAGCTTGGAGGTCGCGGAGGTATCGCAATCAGAGAGGCCGGCACCGAAGAGTGTGGAAACAGAAGCAGTCCCGGAAACAGTCAGAGACGAGAGCGTTGTGCTGCCCGCAGAGAGGGTACCGGAGAGCGTGATACTCGTGGCATCGATGGATGCAAGCGTACTTGCACCAGAGACATTGAGTGTTTGCGTGGTAACTTCTTTTGCACCGAAGTACGTGATGCCTCCGATGGTGCCTACAGAACCTCCTGAGGATGTCTGGGCGACAGAACCGATGCTATATCCTTGGGGACCCTGAATGCCTACAGCTCCTGCAACGCCAACATCCCCCTTGTCTCCCTTGAGCTGTATGGCGATCTGAGGAGGGAGACCATTGCTGAAATAATCGTCAAGAGCGGAAAGAAGTTGCGTGCGAGTGAGAGGCTGAGAGATGACGATACGAGAGGGTGAAAGTACTGACTCGCTAGATGCGCCGGGTAAGCTAGACGCAGCAGGCGAAGCCGACGGTGACGCGATACTCACCTGCTGGGAAGGCGTTGGGGTCGATGAAACGACGACTTGCTGCGTGCTCGGATCGCTGAAGCGGAAATAAGTCGCTGCGTACGCGACTAAGAAAAGCAATGCTGCAAAAACTCCAACCGAACGCCATGAACTCGCCACCACTGCCCTCGTGGCTGTAGGAATAACTTGCGCGAAGACTACAGGCGCCTCGATTGCGATAGGCGCGGGAGCTGCAGCGGACGTCGCAAAAACTGATGCGGTTTCAGGAACCTTTGCCGCAAGTGTCGCCGAAACTACCTCAGGAGTCTGAATCGGTTCATCGAACGTAATGGTATTTCCGAAGTAACCAGTGAGCGCTTCGCGTGTCGTATACCAGTTACGACCAATTTTACGCGCCTCGAGTTTTTTCTTACTCGCCAACAAACGAAGATACTCCTGCGAGTGAGCCGTATACTTTGCGGCGTTCTGAAGAGACAAGAAAGCTTTCCCTCTGAAAATTTTAACTTCATTTTTGTGGTCCCTCCGATTCACAAAAAATTATGAGTAAATAATCTTATCGGATAGCATATCCGATATCGCACTATTTTCTTTTTGCTGTCTGGAGAAATGCAATGCAATCACCCTAATATTTTATCATGGGAAATTCGTGATTGTTTTGTGAGTGTTGATAAGTTTTAAAAGGCGTTAGCAGCCCCATGAGATTATCCGATGCTTGCGGCTCAAACTTGGCGCGTACGCCGTTCAAAAGACATCACGAGTACCAATCAACACGAAATACGGCAAATTTAAGCAGCATGAAGCTCGCCCGCGGCAGATTCTCGACCTAAGATTCGCCTAAGCGACAGATTGCAGGCAATGAATTCGAAACGCCCACGAGAACAATAACGTCGCACAATAGTATCCGCCGAGGATCAGTGCTATCGGCACGATATCGGTTACATGCATTAATCGCAGGTATTCCCTAGCATTATACTAACTTGGCAGCAAAACCAGCTCCGCGCTCTCAAACCACTCGGTGTCGTTCAAATAAATCAGTCGCACGAAGCGGTACGCGTCCACATTAAACAATCAAAATTACTGAAAATTGGACGGACCGGGTCGAACAAAAGCTTGAATATCAGTTATAAGATATATAATAACGAATCTCAGAACGTCGACGGCAGACATCCGATCAAACTTTAGACAGCTGCAACGAACAATACATCAACGTGCGAGTCCCATATTCATACACGTTCATACTCGCTGCTAGCTATACATTCATACTCACTCAGTATGACGGGGATGATTCTACGCCATAGTCATTTGTTATCAGAATGAATGCATTAGAATCGACGATTGCGAACGCCGCTTTCCGACGGATGTTCGTTGGACGACGCGATTATGCAGCATAAGTATGCATAATGGTTTCTACATAAGAGTTACTATACCTACATACCAAATAGCTGCGATGCGTTCTTTGATGTCTGGGTCTGCATCGCGATGGAAGGCAGGCCTTTAATTGTGGCGATCGACTCGCATATCTGGGACAAGTAGATGGGCTCGTTGCGTTTTCCCCTGTGTGGTGCCGGTGCTAAATACGGCGCATCCGTCTCGAGTAGAATTCGATCAAGAGGAATATATCGGACCATGTCATGGTACGTCTTCGAGAAGGTAACGATAGCATTCAGTCCCAGGAAGTAACCTAAGTCAAGATATCTTTTTGCATACTCAATACTACTGTTAAAACTATGAATGACCCCGGGATATTGCGAGATTATTTCCAACATATCGTCGTGTGCATCACGACAGTGAATGATGATCGGCTTGCCCACCTCTTGCGCGAGTTCGAACTGTTGCTGAAATCTTATCTTCTGCTCTTCTCTGTCACTGCTATGAAAATAATCTAAGCCGATTTCACCGACTGCCACGACTTTGGGATGTTGAGCGAGCTCCCGGTATGCATTGAGATCGAAATTCTGTTTTTGTTCGTCAATTGGATGCGAACCAACAGAGCTATATATACCTTCATACTGCTCCGCGAGTGCGGCGGCTGCCTTACTTGTTTGTATGTTTGTGCCGACACACACTATTCCGACCCCGGCTTGCTGAGCTCTCGCGAGCACTTCATCACGGTCTTCATCATACTGTGATAACTGCGGATGGCAGTGCGAATCTATGATTGTATACTCCATATGTCTATTATTCACGTACGTCAAAAAATGGTAGTAGGTGAATCCTTATATAATACCTATCTTTCTAAAACTCAATCCTCGGAAATAGAGGGTCGCTTTTTACGACCCGAAAGAGCAGGTCATCTGTAAGTGATGACCCTGACGCACCGAGAGCTGCGCGAATCTTCACGACAGTATGGGGCATCATTGGTTCGAGCACATCAGCAATGTGAGCGACCATCGCAGCCGCTACGCCCAGCGTCTCCTTCTGAGCATCCCCCTCTTGCTTCCACGGTTCCCGGGCATTGAAGTAGGCATTGGCAATACCGATCTTGGCCCACACCGCGGCTACCGCGTCGTGCAAACGAAATTGCTCAAACGCTCTGTGGTAGTCCGTGTCATCCAGAAGCTCGGCTAGAGAAGGTACAGTTGTGCTCCAGAACGAATTGTAGTGGCTCTCACCCTCTTGCGTAGTAGCAATCAGGGTAATAACTCGTTGCACAAGATTGCCCAACCCATTCGCTAGATCAGTCGTGTAACGATTCTCTAGATTTTTATAGGAAAAATCACTGTCATCAGTGCTTCTGAGCTCACGGAGCATGAAATATCGTACAACATCTGTGGGATATCGATCTAAGAGCGCAAACGGATCTATGACATTTCCCAATGTTTTCGACATTTTCTCACCGTCGACTGTAATAAATCCGTGAACGTAGATGTGTCGCGGGACCTCCAATCCAACAGATAACAGCATTGCTGGCCAAAATAATGCATGGAAACGCGTAATATCCTTTCCGATGAGATGTACGTCAGCTGGCCAGAACTCCATATCGGCCTGGTCGACACCGTACCCGAGAGCAGAAATGTAGTTAGTGAGTGCATCAGCCCAAACGTACATAGTTTGAGATTCGTCTCCTGGAACAGGAATCCCCCACGGCAATTGGGCTGATGGACGAGAAAAGCTGACATCTTCGGCGTCTTTCAAAAGGTTCATAATCTCTGATGTTCGGCTTTCCGGCACAATACGCATGCGCCCCGACTCGATGAGACTGGCTACCTGTTCGGCATACTTCGTGAGGCGAAAAAACCAGTTCTCCTCAGACACTACTTCGGGCTTACTCTTATGCAGCGGGCACAGCCCGTCGAGAAGCTCGCTTGGCTTGATGAACGCCTCATGCCCAACGCAATAAAAACCATCATATGCCTTCTTATAAATGTCCCCCTTTTCCGCCATGGCAAGCCATAACTTCTGAGCAGCTGGCCAGTGACGAACACGATCCGAAGTGCGGATAAAATCAGTATTAGAGATGTCCAGCCGTGTAGCAAGCTCCCCGACCTTCCCCGCAATTTGGTCCACAAACGCCTGCGTCGGAAGACCAGCATCTAGAGCGGCGCGCATAATTTTGGTGCCGTGCTCATCAGTACCCGTCACAAAGCGAACGTCATCGCCCAGCATGCGACGGTAGCGGGCGATCGCATCTGCCTGTACCAACTCGAGCGCGAATCCTATGTGAGGAGGCGCGTTGGTGTAGACGATTGCCGTTGTAATATAAAAACGGGCCATTGGCCCATATCATGCCACAGAAGCGACTTTACTTCCAGGATCTCGGTCCAACGACCACAACAAACTCTCCGAGTGTCGTATCGGCTTCAAGTGCTGCCGCGACCTCTGCAGCGGTCCCACGATAGAACGTCTCAAACTTCTTGGTTATTTCTCGCCCCACAACCACCGCACGTTGAGGTGTTTCGGCAATCTCAAACGCCCCCGCCAACTGCAAGAGTGCCTTGGCGATGCGATACTTTGCTTCGTAGAAGACAACGGTGTCAGGAAAGGCAGCCAAATCGCGAAAAAATGTCTCTCTTCCCTTCTTGTGCGGTACGAACCCCCAGTAGGCAAACCTATCCGCAGGTAGTCCGCTCACCGAAAGTGCCGCTACGGCCGCATTAGCGCCCACCACGGGCACCACAGCTAGCCCTGGCACTGCTGCCAGTAGTTGCTCTACCAGTCTGCCCCCGGGATCATTAATCCCCGGCGTTCCTGCGTCGCTTACCAGTGCTACCCCACTGCCAGCTCGCAGGAGATCAGCAATACGCTCAACCACCGCATCGGTACTGTGTTGATGGTACGCAATCAGTGGCTTCGTAATCTCAAAATGCTTGAGGAGTTTTGCGGTTACTCGAGTATCTTCACACAAAATCGCATCCGCATCTTTCAGCGTCTGCACAGCCCGAAAGGTCATATCTTGCAGATTGCCTATTGGCGTTGCCACCACCCAGAGCGTTGCCATACTAGGCAGCACGGCGCGAGTTCTTCAAGCGCGCCATGTCATCAAGAATCTCCACCACAATCGAAGCAATAGGCACCCCCAACAGCGCACCCACAATACCCGCTAGCTTCCATCCAATAAGAATCGAGAGCATCACTACCACCGGATTGAGTCCCGTCGACTTGCCAAGCACCAACGGCACCAGGATATGGTTTTCGATCTGCTGCACCACAACCCACATGATAAGCACCCACAATCCCAGCGACGGATCCTGCAAGAATGCCATGAGGACTGCGGGAATCGCTGCCAACACCGGCCCAGCAACGGGAAAGATCTCCAACACGATCGCCAGAATGGCAAACACCAGGGCAAACTTTACGCCCAAAATCGACATACCTATGTACACCAAAAGCCCAACGATAAGCGCCAAGAGCAACTGTCCCTGGAGCCAGTACCCCACCTTGAGTTCTACGCGACGCCACAAGTCGATAATGTAACTCTCGTACCGTTCCGGTGAGATAGCAGAAAGGAAATTCGGCACACCGTCTTTCATTACCGACAAATAAAACGACAGCACCACAACTGCAATAAATGAGAACAATCCTCCGAACGTACTCACCGCGAGATTGAGTGTCGATTGCGAGAATTGCTGTAAGTATCCTGCGAGCACCTCCAAAATATTCTGCAACTCAGCTACGAAATCAAAATATTTCGGCGCGCCGCTCTGCACGGAATCGAGCGAGTCGGATATCTGCTGCGTCACCTTTGGCAAATACGACGTAAGGTTGGATAAGTCCGACAGCACTGATGGCAAAATAAGCGACGAAAGCCCTGCCACCAGCGTCAAGAAGAGAAGGTACAACAAAATAACCCCCAAAAGCCGCGGCCCGCCTTTTTTCTCAAACCAGCTCACAAATGGCTGCACCGCCGATGCGATCACGACCGAAAGCAACAAAATCTGCACTACGTCTGACAAAAGATAGAGCAAAATAAAGCCCACGAGCACCAAAAGCCCCCGAAATACACTCGCTGTCGAAATATCTACCTGTGCACGTTCTGCCATAGGTGTTATGAAAATTTCAATACATCCGCAAAGGCCGCTTCGTTCACCTCAGGACCAATCACCGCCATATTGAGGCGATCATCTTTGAATATCGCCTGCGCCACATCGCGAATGTCATCGCCTGAAACTGCTTTGATCTTGGCGATATCTTCCTCAGGCGTGACGATCTTGTCATAAAACAGTACCGATCCGCCAAACTCATCGGCAACGCCGCCGGTGCTCTCCAGGGTAAACGCCAAGCGTCCTTCTGCCTGGTCTTTGACGCGCGTGAGCTCTTCACTGGTCACGCCATCAGAGGCAATCTTTTGCATCTCCCTCAAGATAACCTCAATGCCCTCACGCGCTTTTTGCTGATTGAGTCCCGCGCCAATCTCAAAGTACCCCGCGTCCGTATAGTTGGTATTGCCCGCCCACACGTAGTAAGCGAGACCACGCTTCTGGCGCACTTCATCAAACAGTCGCGAGCTCATCCCGCCGCCTAAAATCTGAGCCATCAGCGCCGCCGGATAGCGACGATCGTCATACATATCAAATGCCCGCACTCCCAAGCTCACGTAGAGCTGTTCCACGTCTTTGGTCACGGTACGCACCGCAGGTGCTGTCTGTGCTTGTACCGTTGGCAGCTTTTCCGCCACGGTTGCCGTGCGAATCCCCGCAAATGCGGCCTCCACCTTAGCGCGCACCGCTGCAGCGTCAATCTTGCCTGCTACTGCAATAATAGTAGTCGCTGCCACGTAGTGGGTATCAAACCACGCGCGCAAATCCGGCGCTTGCATGGCCCGCACCGTCTCTTCCGTGCCGCCCACCTCCCACCCCGCCGGCTGGTCCCCATACAAGAGCTCTTCAAACACCCGTCCGACGTGCTGCTGTGGATCATCGCGGCGCATACGTAGCTCCTCAATAATCGGCCCACGCTCAATCTCCATCGCACCCTGCTCGAGCTTGGAATTCAAGAAAATATCAAATACCACATCCAATATCGTATCGAGCTTCGACGCCGCAGATTTAGCGTAGTAACCAGTCACCTCTTTGCTGGTGAATGCATTATACGAGGCGCCAATGCCGTCCAGCTCGCGACTAATATCCACATATCCTGGGCGTCGCGTCGTCCCCTTAAACATCATGTGCTCCAAAAAATGCGAGATACCCCCCAGTTGCTTGGGCTCATACTTTGACCCGCAGCGCACCAACACCAACACCGTCGCGGTGGTGGCCGCTGGCATGGGAATGGTGACGAGACGAAGCCCCGAAGGGAGCGTCGTGAGCTGGTGGTCAAAGCCGTTGGTCATGTTCATGTAGTATACAGTGTGCCGGTGAATGGAGTCGAACCATTTTCTGAAGGTTATGAATCTTCTGTTCTGACCGTTGAACTACACCGGCTTCTTTGTGTGTTGTAGTAATCCCTCAATAAGCCCCAGTATTATATATGATAATTCCGTTCCTTTCAAGACTCGAAATCGAAATGTACCATAGTACTTATCATGGTTTTCATATACTTTTTTCTGAACAGTTTTCACAAATGTCGAAGCCCTAAACTGTGAAACGGGAATCCCAAGATAGTTAGACCAAAATAAGACAACTTCACGTATCCTGGGCCGATGAATATGGTTTATCAAAACCGAAGGTTCAATATTAGTTCGAGAAATAGTAAAAAACTTCTGTAACCAGGTAAGCATAAAATCAACAACGCGCGGATCTGAATTAACAAAGAATACTCGGCGGCCAGTCTTGGATCCTTCTGCGAGATAGAGCGCTAGCCCAGCCCCAAACCAAGCATCGCTACTGAGATGTTTCAATCGCTCCAACCCGTCCTGTTTGAAACGCTCAACTTTTGCTAATCGCTCATTGCGTCTTCGCTCCCCATTTATAAGCTGTCCTTTTCGTATTTTGAATAACTGGTTTTTCGTAATCAATTCTATCTGGTGCTCGGTAAGTCTAATATCTCTACACCAGACACTTACCGTGCTCTTTGCAACCCCAAGGACACTTGCGATTTCAAGAATGCTTTTCCCTTCTTTCCGTAAGCCCACTGCTCGTATCCGTTCCTTAGATCTACTCATTTCAGAGCATACTACATCAGTTCGATTATTGCTGCAACTATCAACCCATACCATTGCAAAATACCCATAGTTAGCGTATTGTAGACGAGTCCATCACATCGCGGGGTGGAGCAGCGGTAGCTCGTCAGGCTCATAAGAAATTGTGACTTTACGTAGAGATACGTATCGAAAACACCCGAAACTGTCGGGAAACCCCACCGGTACACTACCGAGGGCAATCCGCAGCCAAGCCGTATGATCGCGCAGATTATACGGAAGGTTCAGAGACTATAATGGGAGCATCCTCGCCCACTAGGGACGGATGATGGGATAGTCCGACACTGCCAGGAATGGCAGCAAACAGAAAGAACCTGAAGGTCGAGGGTTCGAATCCCTCCCCCGCAACAAACAACATAAGGACGCCCGTTTGGGCGTTTTTATGTTGTCCTGTTTTGGATGGGGAGGGATTCGAACGCCGGACGGATGCGACGCCAGCTGGCGTCGCCCGGAGGCGGTGGCTAGCCTGCCTGCCGGTAGGCAGGCCCGAAGCGAGTGGCTGACGAGCTAAGAGGCGAAGCCGAATCCCTCCCCCGCAACAAAGAAAGCACGGCGCCCCTTTATGGGGCGTTTTGCTTTCTTTTGTTCGGGTCAGGATTCGAAGGGTATCCGGAAAATCTGAACTGCTTCAGGTTTTCCGGAACCCCGGCTCTGGAGGAGCAGCTAGGCCTGTGCCGTAGGCGCGTGCCCTGCTGCGGGGGAAGAGGAATCCCTCTACAATAGCCCCGCCCGCCCCTCACCGGGCGGGTTTTTTTGTGGGGCTACCAGCACTTGCAAATCGTATACTAATGTGGTATTATATGAATACCCTGAATTGGTCAGGATCCTACGGAGGAACATATGCGAACATTTCGAATTACTGCCCTGATTTGTCTCATGGCCATCGGAGTCGCGCTGTCAGCGTGCACCGAAAACCAGCGAGCCAAGAGCTTCGGTGGAACCATGTCGGTCGACGTGCCCCCGGGTCAGAAACTCGTCGGCGCCACCTGGAAGGAAGATCATCTCTGGTACCTTACGCGGCCCATGCGACAGGGTGAGGTTCCGGAAATCTCCACTCTCCATGAGTCCAGCAGCTTCGGCGTTATGCAAGGTGCCGTCGTTTTCAAGGAATCACCCGCGCGGTAGCCCCGCCCCGCCCCGCCCGCCCCTCACCGGGCGGGTTTTTTGTGGGGCTCGCCTGCTCTTGTAAAGATATAATAAGTGTGGTATAGTTATTAGGTCGTTTAACAACCACTCGGTACCCTACTTAAGGAGTACCCCCACAAGGAGTTACCATGCAAAGTGTAACCTTACCCCAAGCCCTCCAGCTTATCAAAATGATGCTGGATCAAGGGCTCGGTCGAGAAAGAGTCCAAGAGCTATTCGATTCGGGACTCTTGGCCGACCTTCTCAAGGTGGACCCGGGGACTGTCGACAGAGACGAATTTCGACGCGTCATCGGCTTAAAGCCCGCCGAAAGGAAAATCGGGCAGATGAGACGCGGAGAACACGGATTCACTGTGCCATGGGCACTTGGTGAATTCGAACCGCGAAGACCATGGCGCACCGCACGCTATGGGATCAACTCCGACTATCCGGTCTTGGCGAATCCGTCCGGCACAGCTTCGATGTTGGTTCGACGTGATTTCGACGGGGACTATCATGCGTTTCCGGAGAAAACGGAAAAGGTCAGTGGTTCTTGGAATAGAATGGTCCCCGTTACCCTGCACCGCTGGTAGCCCGCCTCCCGCCCCCGCCCGCCCCTCATCCGGGCGGGTTTTTCTATCGCCGGTACCCGTCCGGCGATGATCCAGAGGCAAGCAGGCCGGTGGATTACACTAGCTGATTTCGCGCTATTGACATTATATACGCTACATGCTATACTTAATATCCACGGTTGGAATACCTCCTGCCCTGGCTATTCTGGGAGCTCCCATGAAAGACGCACGGCCACCCCCGGGGTAGCCCTCTGCCAACATTTTGATCGGGCTAGCGGCGCACCACCTGGACCCGCGTCGCTAGCCCACCATCCCCCGCTCAAGGCGGGGGTTTTTGATACTTGCAAATATAATAATTATGTGGTATTGTATTCTTAGCCGCTCACTCACAATCAAGGAGAATACTAGGCAATGCCAAAGTTAATTCGTGCTGGCGATCGAGTTTGCTGGGTTATCCCGTCAGAACATAAATTTCAAGAAGGCGCTGTTATCAAGACGAGAAAGAAGTCCCGTAGACCTGGTGGATATCTCGACGTTCTTGTTGAACTTACAGACGAATCGCGCGCTTGGATGTCCCGGTCAGCCCTGATACACCCGAGTGACTCCAAGGCGATTCGACTAACGAAGAAAGATGTCCTGGCTGGTGAAGCTTTCCGTGCAAGAATGTAGATTCCCTCCTCCGCCCCACACCTCATGGCGGGGGTTTTCTTTTGACAATATCGTGCCTATATGCTATAGTTATTTCGCTATGCATCACATACAGTATCCAATCGCAGGAGATATGAAGAACTCCGTTCTCACGGGGAACTTTGTGCTTGAGCGATTCGGATACTCCATGTAACTCTTTATCAGTGAGGATATGGGTCTCTCCACCGCTCCGGCACTCGCCGGAGCGGTTTTAGTTCATTAACAATCCATAGAAAGAAGATACCCATGACCAACCCCCCAACCCCCGTTTTCTTGCGCGGCAAGAAGACGCTCCTCCGTCCCATCCTCAAAAGCGACATCCCGTTCCTTCTGCGATGGGTCAACGACCCCGACGTACGCGAATTTCTCGCATCCTATCTTCCCAAAATGGAGGATGACGAAGAAGCGTGGCTCAAGAAATTGACAAACAGCACCACCGAGATTGTGCTGGTCATCACGACACTCGATGGCACACCCATCGGCACCATGGGACTGCACCGCATCGAGTGGAAAGATCGCGTCGCCACCACCGGCGCGCTCATCGGTGAGCGTGAGTACTGGGGCAAGGGCTATGGCACCGATGCCAAGATGGCTTTGCTCGCGTATGCATTCGATGAGCTTGGACTCCATAAGATATGCTCGGCGGTCTCCACGTACAACAAACGTAGTCTCGCCTACAGTCTCCACTGCGGCTATCGCATCGAAGGTCGGCGCGCCAAGCACATCTTCAAGCGTGGTCGCCACTGGGATCTCATCGAGCTTGGGCTCTTCCGGAAGTGGTGGAAGCCCATCGCTCAGCGCTACGCCCGCACGGGTAGCGTGAAGTAATCCGTACCCCCTCGCCTCACGGCGAGGGTTTCTTTTTGTACCTCGTAGCGAACCCGCCTCGCTGGCAACTCACCGCAGGACGATAGACCGCAGGGAAATGAGGAGAGGTACCCAGGGGCGCGCACGGTCGGGTACTCACGGGAACCGAAGCGCCCGACAGTACCACGACGCTATTTCCCGATGCGGTCGTAGGACGAGGACTGAGTCACAGCGAGGTGGGGAGCGAAGCGTGCTACAATCAATCCATGCTCAAACACCTCCACGCGCGCTATCCCGTTATGGCAGGTATCGCCCTTATTTTTACCGCGCTCTACGTCGGAGAATACTACGGCCTCTACTACGCCATCCCGTACTTCGACAAAATAATGCATGCCGTGGGCGGGGCTGTCGCAGCATGGTTTGCCTTGGCGCTCATGCAAGACGAGGTGACCCACATGGCGTGGTGGAAACAGGCGCTCATCTTCATCTCAGTTGCCGCACTCATCGGTGTCGTCTGGGAGTGGGCGGAGCATCTTGCCAACTACACCCGCACCAGCTATCCACTGTTCTACAAATATTTTAGCGGAGGTGACCTGGCAGATACGCTTGGTGACCTCGTAGCTGACACGCTCGGCGCAGTTGTTGCGACAGTCGTCGCACTCCGCAAAGAACGTACCTAGATTCGCTCGAGGGTAGCGATGCCCAAAATCTCAAGGCCACGCTTGAGTGTGCTCGTCACAGCGTCAACAAGCTCGAGTCTCGCAGACTTTCGTGCGTCGTTGTCGTCATCGCCAATGCGCACCTGTTCATAGAAACGATTGCCGATCTCAGCAAGTTCGTAGCAGTAGAGCGCCAACGCGTTGAGTGTGTTGAGATGCGCACAGGTCTCGATCGCATACCCAAAATCTAAGAGGTGGCGCATCAACGCGCGCTCAGCTGGATGCACCAGCAGTGCACGATCCGCCACACCCACCGCGCCGACCTTGGCCGCGATACGCCCAAAACGAGCATAGGTGTACTGCAGGTAGGGGCCCGAATTGCCACCCAAGTCGAGCATCGAATCCCAATCGAACACGATGTCCGAGTAGGGATGCTGGCGCAGATCGTTGTATTTAAGCGCACCAATGCCCACAACGCGCGCCACCGCCGCAATCTCATCGTCACTGAGCTCAGGATTTTTGGTGCGCACCACCGTAGATGCACGCACGATTATCTCATCAATAATACTTTGCAGCGCCACAGCGTTGCCCTCGCGCGTCGAAAACTTTTTGCCATCTTCGCCCAGCACTAGCCCAAACTTCACGTGTGCCAGCTCGGGCAAATGCTCCATGCGCATTTTTAAAACCGTGGCAAAGAATTGCTCAAAGTGCAGTGCCTGCTCATTGGCGACTACGTATAATGCTTTAGTCGGCTTCAGCGTTGCAATACGATCCTCCAGCGACGCAATGTCGCGGGTGAGATACAGTGTCGCTCCGTCCGACTTGCGCACCAGCGCTACCGGCAACGCGAACTCATCGAGGTTCACCACCAGCGCTCCCTGGCTAGGCACCGCGATCCCCGCAGTAATGAGACGCTGTACCAGTGGCGCCAATACCGGCTCGTAGTCGGACTCTCCTTTGGATATTTCAAATTGGACCCCCAAGAGATCATAGGTGCGCTGATATTCCGCCATGGAAACCTCACGAAAACGCGTCCAGAGAGCGCGATTCTCTCCATCCCCCGCTTCAAGTTTTTGAAATTCTGCACGGCCCGCATCTTCGAGCGTCGGGTCGTCTTTCATGTCTGCATGAAATCGTACGTACAACTTCACCAAGTCATCCACGCTTGCGACTGGCTCATGGTATTTCTTAAATGCCGCGATGAGTCGTCCGAATTGCGTCCCCCAGTCGCCAATATAATTCCAGCGGATAGCGGTGTATCCGAGTGCACGATACACACGCGCGAGTGCATCGCCGATGATGGTAGAGCGAAGATGCCCCACGTGCATGGGCTTGGCAATGTTGGGCGCCGAACAATCAATCACCACTGTATGGCCATGCCCAATCTGCGCAATCGCATGGTGCGCAAATTGTTCTTGCAGCCACGCGTCCTTCAGATACACGTTCACAAATCCTGGGCCCGCCACCTCACAGCGCTCGATCATCGCTGCGCCTTCGGTCGCGAGTTGCTCCGCTATCACACCCGCCACCTCACGCGGGTTTTTCTTCTCGCTCTTTGCCAACACAAACGCAAGGTTGACCGAGTAGTCGCCCATCGCCACGTCAGGTGGCACCAGCACATCAAAGAGATGGCCGGGATACAATCGTGTCAGCGTTGTCTGCAGCCATTCTCGAAACATGATGAAAATATAGCAGGTTTGTTGTATTCACGAAACTACGTAAGAAAAAACCGCAGAAGCTTTTGAGCGCTTCTGCGGAGATGCGATACCTACTGCCGAGCCACAACAACGCAACCAGTGGTCTTGAGTCCCGTAATCTTCTTGACTTCACGCGCGAGCTTTTGCCGAGCGATCTTAGACCCTGAACCCCTCACAAGGCGTTGAGTAATCACTGCCTTCACGGCACGCTGCTTGGCAATGTCGGAACAGCCAACCAAGAATATCTTTGGTGCACGACCGGCAATTGATTCGCCCTTGAGAGACTCCCCGGTGCCAACCGTAGCTGTAAGGTGAGCGTTAGTATCAACGGTAATCATGCCGAATGAAAGCGCTCGAGGTATGCGCTGATCATGTAAGACTCTCCGAGCGCACCCCCCAACCGCATTCACTACCATTGCTTCGTGAAAATTCTCATCTAGATACTGATCGCGAGCTTCTTGCCGCACGCTATCAATAATAGAGGAAAGGAGCTCAATTTCATTGCGTTCAGGAGCAACCCAGAATGAAACGAAATTGTCGTGATGGAATGCCCGCATCGGATGTTCAGAGGAAAACACAATATATCCTGCTGCATTTTTCCGCCCAGACACCTTCACGAAAGCAACGAATGTCTGCGCCATGCGTCGTTCAGACTCTTCCTTCTTGTACTGAAAAGCCCGAACGGACCTTGGAATTTTGACTTCGCTCATTACTCTTTGCCTCCGATGAGTGCGCGCGCAAAGCTCTTGCGAACGCCGCGCTTCGTAATCAAAGCACGCCCAAGTGCCTGCTCGATGGTTCGATCGCTGATCATTTGCACGCCATGCGCAGTGACCGTCACAACAGTAGGAAGCGCGATGATTGGCGGTGACGACCCGGAATCCCTCATGCCGGAGTGGATCATGCCGTGCATCGCAACATCAAGAGCTGCTTCAAATGAAAGCCCTGGCTCCCAACGAGCATCGAATTGATCTTCGATGCGCTCTCCTCCAGATCCTGCGGTAGCGAAATCAGATCGCTTCATACAACAGCCATCATCATCAATTGAGAACATCGATGGTCCGGCCGTTGAGTCGAATCCCGCCAACAGGACACCAACTGAAAGCCCAGCGCCATAGAACTGCGTCCAGAGTCGCAAAAGCTTGGCAAGGTAGTGGGCCTGTCCAGCAGTGGACAATTTTTCTCCGTTGTTATCTTCCTCAAATTCACTATTCGCATTCTGGAGTGACTGATAGGCTAGCTGTATATCGGCCACAGAGCCCGAACCAAGCAACGCACTATGCGACGATATCTTAGTGATCTTTATAGAGCGCTGCGAGAGAATAGAATATCCCCAACCACTTGTCTTGCGATCAGCGGTACAGAGTACCCCATCTTTAAACAGCATGGTCGCAATAGTTGTACTACTGCGAACGCGTTCAGTGAGCGGCTTCTGTTGACGACCACGACTGCCCCCGCCATTTTCTAGCTTTCGCAGCTCACGGGCCGGTACCGCCTGTAGAACCGCAGCGCTGATATGATCTTCGTACATACTCTCACCTCCTTGATTGGAAAGGTTCAATTGCGAGCAACGGTACAGTTCTCAATCTACATTGTCAAAGCGCTCGGCAAGCCTCATACTATATCCTATGAACGCACAGTCATACGACGAACTCCCAATCGAAGCAGTCAAAAAAGTTGCGCCGGCCGTGGTGAGCGTGGTGGTATCCAAATATTTGCCACGCATGCACGACATCAATCCATCGCAGCTCTTCAATCCCTTCATGATGGGTGACGTTGAAGATGGCGCGGGGCAAAAAGTAAAAGTGGGTGGTGGTTCAGGATTCATCGTGCACCCCACCGGCATCATCCTCACCAACAAGCATGTCGTCTTTGACGCCGACGCCGACTACGCGGTCGTGCTCAATGACGGCAGCGAGCATCCCGCCAAAGTGCTCAGCCGCGACCCCATCAATGATATTGCAGTGCTCAAGATCGAAGGCGCTGATTTCCCGCATGCAACCCTCGCGACCGAGACCACCGTCGAGCTTGGTCAGACCGTGCTTGCCATCGGCAATGCGCTTGGCCTCTTCTCCAACAGCGTCTCCAAAGGCATCATCTCGGGCATGTCTCGCAGCATCTCCGCATCACTCGGTGGCGCACCCGACGGGCACATGGAACAACTGCGCGGTGTCATCCAGACCGATGTTGCCATCAACCAGGGCAATTCAGGCGGCCCACTCATTAGTCTTGCGGGTGAGGTGGTGGGCATCAACACGGCAGTTATCTTCGGCGCACAAAACATCGGCTTCGCACTCCCCATCCGCTGGGCAAAGGGCGACCTGGAAGACATCCTCGCGCATGGCCGCATCATCAAGCCGTACCTTGGTCTCATGTACATTATGCTCACGCCCGACATCGCACATCGCTACGCACTCTCCGCCGACCATGGCGCGATGGTGATTCGCGACCACCGCCCCGATGCAACCGCAGTGCTTGCCGATTCCCCCGCTGCCAAAGCCGGCCTCAAAGAGCACGACCTCATCACGCACCTGGATGGATCTGAAATCGCCCCCGGCGTCGATTTGAGCGACATGCTCCAAAAACACAAAGTTGGCGACGCCATCGCGGTCACCTATCTACGCGACGGCAAAAAGCACCAGTGCACGGTAACGCTTGCTGAGCGCACCTAGTATGGATCTAGCGCTGTTTCGATTTCTGAGTGGTCTCGCAGGTCACGGCTTTGATAGTCTCATCGTCTTTTGCGCAGCGTATCTCCAGTATGTCTTGCTCGCGTGTCTTGTGGGTGTAGCGCTCTGGCCGCCACGACGCTTCAAGTTCCTGATCACTGCCATTGCAGCAGCAGTCGTGGCGCGCCTGGGCGTCAAGACGCTCATCATCGCATTCGTGCATCGAGCGCGACCATTTGTCGCACTCCCCGATGTGCGCACGCTCATCACTCCCGACGCGGGCGAAAACCTACAGTCATTCCCATCGGGCCACGCCATCTTCTTTTTCGCCCTCGCCGCTGTCGCGTACCACTACGATCGTCGTCTCAGTGCGGTGCTCTACGCGGGCGCACTCCTCATGGGCATTGCGCGGGTTGCGGCAGGCGTACACTGGCCATCGGACATTCTCGCGGGTGCGCTTTTGGGTATGCTGGTCGGTTGGGTAGCGATTCGACTCGCCGATCGACGCTAGCCGCCAGCCCTTTACGCTTTCCGCTTATCCCTTTACGCTTCTCCTATGGCTGATTTCGCCACCAATCCCCGCGCACGCTTTGATTATGAAATCCTCGAAACCCTCGAGGCGGGCGTTGTGTTGCGCGGCTTCGAAGTCAAAAGCATCAAAACCGGCAAAGTAAGCATCAAGGGCTCCTACGTGCGCATCATTCGCGGCGCACCCTGGCTGGTGGGTGCGTCCATCTCGCCCTATCAACCTGGCAACGTCCCCGACGACTACCAAGAACAAAAAGATCGCAAGCTCCTCATCAGCAAGTCCCAAGCCGCCAACCTGGCCGGCCTCTCCAAATCCCACGGCATCACCCTCGTCCCCATCCGCCTCTATGGCAAGAAGGGCCTGGTCAAACTCGAAATCGGCATCGCCCGCGGAAAGAAAAAATACGACAAACGCGAAAGCATTAAGAAGAAGGATACCGCTCGCTCCCGCATGCGCGGCATGAGTGAAGAGTAGTAGCCGCATCGCTCTGCTGGCATATCGCCTGGTCAGCCACGGCGTTCCTGTCTGGCTGACAGTCCGCCTCTGCTCTCGCACCAGTCGTGCTCCGAGGAGGTCTTCCCATCGATATACCAGCGACGCTCGGTATGCCTTCGGCATTGCTTCGAAACCAAACCGAACGGGTTCATGTCAGCGCAGGCACCCGATATCGGCGAAGGCATCATCCCTGCCTACCGGCAGGCAGGCGTGTGCGAGACCGATGCGGGTGCCGGAGCGGCCGAAAAAAACTAAGATCACGATTTCCAAAGAAAAACTCCCACCAGAGGTGGGAGCGATGCGTATTACGCGCGGATTGCTTCGTGATACGGCCAGGTATACTCCTCGACCGCAAGCGACTTCTCAGAACGCGCTTTCTGTGTGCAGGTATCGTCATCGCAAGTATGGATAATCCACCCCGCCGTGTTTCCGTATCCCCACTCTTCACGAGTATGGTAGAACACCCGTGTTGCTGGCTTGCCACAGTTATCGCAATCGCAAGCCATTGCGGCGATCAGCTCTGGTGTCAGCTTCGGCTTCCTCGACAGCAACTCTTTGAGTCTTCGGAACAATCCCTTCATGCCACACTTCCTCCTTCTAATTTTTTGACCGTTTCCGACGAACTTCTTTCCGTGCCGCATCAATGATGGCGTTGGACTCTTCCTTGGTAGCCCATCGGCCGCGGATTCTTTCGAATTTCTTCAGTCCCCGCTCAACGAGTCGCAGAAGCTCCAAATACTCCCAAGAAAGCTTCGTGTGAAGCCGCTTTGTAGGCATGTAACACCTCCGCCGCCCATCCTAGCGCACTGTTGCATTTTGTCAATTTTTGTAGTATAATACTCTCACGGGGATGATCGGTTTCGACACTGCTTCATGCTCGCACGATGCCATTTGCGGTCGACTGGTAACCGCATTAAACACCAGTCAAAAACATAACTGGCAATCAAACCGCCAATTACGCGTTCGCCTAAGGGCGTCGCGCATCGCACCCTGACGCTTGCTACGGGATTCTGCGGTGTCATCTAGCTCGCTCTGGTAGGTCGTAGTCGAGTCGCGACCCTCCGAACCTAAGACTTGATAGTCCGCGTTTATCTTGCCGGTTCCCTACGCGCGGGCGAACCAACGAATCGGATACAGTGGTAGTACGTCGTGTCTGCACCGTAGTGGACTGGGGTTCGATTCCCCACATCTCCACAGAAAACAAAATAGACCCCCATGGGTCTATTTTGTTTTCTGCGAGAATGTGACGGGAATCGAACGGGTAGCAGCGAACCAACTCGCGATTGAGCTCAATCGCGAGTTGAAGGAGCGCCGGCACACTATCCAGTGAATAGTGTGCCGCTACCCAGGACTACGAGGTGCAGAGCGACCAGCGATGCACCGAGGACGAGATTCCCCCACATCCCTACATTACCTTGCATTTCTCATAAAAACATGGTATAATTAGTTCTTCGCACTTCAACAATCTAGGAAAGGAGGCCCTCAATGGAGACCTCGCATCTGCTGCCAGTTCTGGCGGCGGTCGCCAACGCCATTGGTTTCATTCTCTACAACCGACAGAGCAAGGCGGGCACCTCAGTGCCCAACCCCGTGAGTTGGTTCATTTGGGCGTTTCTCTCAGTGGTCAACCTCCTCACCTTCCGCGCACTCAGCGATACATTCGCATCGCTCCAGTTCTTTGTGGGCAGCGCGGGATGCATCATCACTTTTCTGTACGTCTTTGCCATCGGAAAGTTTGCCCAGCCAACTCGTACGGAGTTGGCAGTGCTCGTGATCGCTCTCGGAGCAGCTACAACCGGAATGACCTTCGACAACCCAAGGGGCGCCAACCTCATGGTTGCGCTCGGACTTCTTATTTCGTTTGAGCCGACGCTTCAGAACGTAGTACGAAACCCTGCCAGTGAGAAGCCGCTCCCCTGGATACTCTGGACAGTGGCCTTCGCACTGACGGGGCTCAACGCCTATCTCTTCAATGGTGGATGGTCCCTCACCCTCACCGTTCCTTTGTTAAATGTCATCATGGATGCCATTCCTCCGCTGCTGTACTATCGCCACCGTGCGCTATACCAGTAGCCCCGCCCCGCCATCCGGCGGGGTTTTTTCTTTCGCCTAAAAACCCTCATTTTCTGCCCATTTCTGGCCTATTGACAAATAGGTACCAATCTGCTATACTTAACTTACTGTCGATGACGGTTGATCTGCCCGGGGGGACGGATTGATCGCTTCGAAGTAGTCGCTTTGTTCTCGAAGGGGCCCCATCGGCCCCTGGTACCGCACAGCGGACCACGCAGAACATCGCCGCGACTCCATTTGACGTTCGACATCCTCCCGACCCCGCCCCACCTTCACCGGTGGGGCTTTTTGTACTTGACTGAAATAGTGCTCTTCGGTATAGTTTCACCGCACGTTTACAAAAGGAGATTGCGATGAGCTCTCGACAGAAATCCCTGCTTCTACTGTTTGCGTTCGGTGCCGTATTTCTGATGGTGCAAGCAATACGCAAAGACCAGCGCGACGTCGCCCGCCAAACAGCCGCACCCGCGGTGGTGGCCCCCATCGAACTCGGGGAACACGTCTATCGCTTCCCCGCCGTCAACGATGCCTTCGAGCAAATGCTGGTGCGGTTCTACGCTCAGCACAAGGATTATCGGTGCGACTTCCAAGCGCCGGTGCTCCAGCAGCGAGATCTCGGAACTGACCGGCCCATTCAATTGGTGACGGGGTTTGTCCTCCACTGCCATCCGATACCCATCGAAGCGCAGTCGGAAACCATCCCCTAGCAGTCCGCCCACCGCCCCTCTGTACAGAGGGGCGAGTCTTTGTCATGATGGCCACCATGACTAAACAAACCTATATTCGTATCTCGATCGCGGCAGTGATAGTCCTGGCAGTCGCCGGTGGTGTTTGGTACTGGTACAGTCAGCGCGCCCCCTCCCTCGATGATGCGGGCACGGCTGCAATTAGCATTGCCCCACTTGCATCGGTATCGCCTCTCGCTGTCGCCTACGATGCGGTCCCCGCTGGGTGGAAAACCTACGCCAGCGCATCCGCTGGTTTTAAGGTCTCCTACCCTGCCGATTGGACCCCAGGCGCCTGTGGCACTGGTTGCGTCGGTTGGGCGCCGGTAGGTGCTGAAGCGGGTAAGTTTGAAGTGGGTATTGTACGCTCCACCGGAACACTCGAAGAAATCCTCAAGAGTGCAGAACCATTCATGGCCGGCAAAGAAGAAATTAAAGCGGGCGCCAACACCTGGCTCAAGCTCACGCTCCAACATCCTGCAACTGGCGATATCATCACTTCGCACTTCATCGCACACAACGGAAAGCTCTTTGAGTTCGGCACTGCATCATCTGATGCGAAAGTGCTGGAGTCATACGGCAAGATGATTGCCTCGTTCGTCTTCACGAAATAGACCCAGGAGATCCTAGTATGTTAGTAGAGTTTGTCGTTCACCCGCGTGAGGGTGCAGTTCGTGATGCGATTACACTCCTCGCTCGGACGAGTCCCACGCCCAACACTCCCACCTTTCTCCTCTATCCCAAGAGCTCACTCCACATAAACCTAGAGTCGCTCGAGGGAGGGCTCGTCACGGTCACCTGCCCGACGTGGCACAAATCCGTGGTGACACTGATGCTCATTCGTCGCCAGGGCATGTGGGTGATCGACGGCCCCGCCGCCATCGCCTACGATCACGACTACCCTATCCGAGCATACCGAGGAAAGAGGATCGGTCCCGGTGAACACACCATTCGTCCGCGGTTTACTGAGCAGTCCACCGGCATCTTCTCGGTGACACATCGAATCTACCACGTGTCGCACTAGCGACACGTCCCACCGCCACACGCGGTGGGTTTTTTGTACAAAAAACCGCCCCTTATGGGGGCGGCACGTGACTACGGCTCGTAGTCGATCTTCGGCCGCGGCCGCATCTTGCCGCGAGCCATGCTGATGCGCGCTGAGGTGAGCTCACCGTGGGCACCGAGAAGGAAGACCCACGGAAAGCCGTGAGCAGATGTGGAGACACTAAAGCGCTGAGTCTTCTCTTCGCCGGCGGAGTTCATATACGTGTACTCGCCACTCCCAAGGCTTTCGCAAATCATCCGGAGTCCATTGTTGTCCACGATATTCGTTCGCCACAAGAAACGAATACCACTCGGAACGTTCGGATGGCGCGCAACTCCTTTGATGACGACCTGCTCGGAGTCAGTGCCATCGGGCTCTTTCCCTCGAGAAGCTATCGCGGCGCGAATGACGATACGCTTTCTTCGATTCCTCTTCTCCAGATGCACTGGCGAGAGCATTCGAAACACCACGATTTCCAGCCAGTCACGACACGCGCTTGCGGCGGTGTTTTTCGTCTCCAGAACCGGCACGGGTTCAACCTTTTCGGTAACCACACCGGGCTCCAACAACATGTCTTCCATTTCGCTTCTCCTTGATTGGTAACGTGATCATACTTTATCATAAAATACTATTTTCGTCAATACTTCCCCGACGCACCATCGTGCTACACTTTTTCCATGAGATTTGCCGATCGTATGCTCGCCATCACTGACATTGAGACCACGGGGCTTGATGCGGCCGTGCACGAGATCATCGAGCTCGCTGTGCTCTTGGTGGATCAGAAAACCATGCGTGTGCGCGGGCAATACCACGTGCGCGTCAAACCCACCCATATCCGCACCGCCGCCAAACGTGCCCTCGAAGTCGCCGGCTACAACCCCGCTGCCTGGCGCACAGCAGTGGACCTGGAGACCGCGCTCACCGTCTACGCCCAGAAAGCTGCCGGATCGATATTTGTCTCCTACAATGTATTTCTTGCGTATTCATTTCTGGATGCAGGATTTAAAGCATTCGGCGTTGAAGATCCCACCGACTATCACCGCCTCGATATTTTCTCGCTGGCATGGTCACGCCTCGGGCCCGGCCCCTCCAACCTCGACAGCATCTGCAAACGACTCGACATCATCCCCGAGCCGCTCCCCCGCCGCGCAATGGATGGCGCGCTCAAACAGCTCGAAGTACTGCGCGCACTTCTTTATCGCTAACCCATGGGCACCAAGCGTCTCATCTCAGCTCTCGCGCTTCTCATCGTCGCCTTGTACACCCAGTGGCTGGCGCAGCCCGAAGCTCTCCACAACAATCCCGAGCTCACCACTACCCCTCAACCGGCACCCGCAGGCGCCGAGCGTATCGCTCGAGTTGTGGACGGCGATACCATCGAGCTTCAAGGCGGTGTGCGCGTCCGATTCATCGGCATCAATACACCCGAGACGGTAGATCCTCGCCGTCCCGTGCAATGCTTTGGCAAAGAAGCATCCAACTACACCAAAGAACTCCTCAAAGACGGCCTCGTGGTACTCAAGCGTGACATCAGCGACACCGACAAGTACGGCCGCCTGCTGCGCTACATTTATCTCCCCGACGGCACCTTTGTGAACCTCAAACTGGTACAGGACGGCTACGCCTATGCTAATCCGTATCCCCCCGACATCGCCCACTCCAAAGAATTCTCCGCCGCCCAGATCGAAGCCCGCGAAGCCTCTCGCGGCCTCTGGGCCTCCTGCCCCGTGAAGAAGTAGATGCGGAAGCGGTTAGCGTAGAGCGTTAAGTATCGGAAGCTTACCCCTAACCCCCTTGCGCTTCCCCTATCTTCTGCGAGGGACTTGTCACTCTCAATCGCCCGTGGTATACTGTCCGAGCTAGATTTTTTACTGAACTTGTCTACCAGAGATCTCCGCGCCAATAGCCAAATCCGTATCCCCCAAGTGCAAGTCATCGATGCCGATGGCAAGCAGCTGGGAGTTATGAAAACTTTTGACGCGCTGCGCCTGGCCAAAGACCGTGATATGGACTTAGTGGAGGTTGCCCCAACGGCGCAGCCCCCTATCGCCAAGATCATGGACTATGGCAAGTACATGTACGCCAAGACAAAAGAAGAGAAGGCGCGTCCCAAGGTCAAACAACAGCAGACCAAAGCAGTGCGTGTTGGCTTCAAAACCGGCATCCACGATCTTCTGTTTAAAGCCAAGAAAGCCGATGAGTTTCTCGCCGAAGGCCACTGGGTCAAGGTAGAGCTCACCCTGCGTGGACGTGAAAAGGCATTCCCCGAGCGTGGCCTTGCTCAACTCGAAACGTTCCTCAGTCACGTGAAGACGCCCGTCGTTCGCCAGCGTCCCCCGATGCGCGGTCCCTACGGTTGGGTCCTCGTCATCCAAAAAGATAAGAAGAGTCCTGCAAAACCATCACCTGAACCCCATGGCAAAATCCCACAAGAGTAATCGTTCCCTCGCCAAGCGCATCAAGATCACCAGTAAGGGTCGCGTCTTTAAGCGCGCACCTGGCCAGAACCATTTCAATGCAAAAGACTCCGGTTCCACGGGTCTTGCGAAGCGCCGCCAGAAGCTCTCCCCCATCGCATTCGCCAAGAGCTTCCAAGCACTGCTCCCCGCCCGTCGTATTTCTTCCAAGCAATAATCTTTTTATTTTTCACCCATGACACGCGTCAAACGAGGTACCGTAGCACATGCCCGCCGCAAACGCCTTCTCAAGAATACGAAGGGATATATGTGGGGCCGCAAGAGCAAATTCCGCGCAGCCAAAGAAGCCCTGTTGCACGCCTGGTCATTCCAGTTTGCAGACCGAAAAAAGAAAAAGCGAACCATGCGTCGCCTTTGGACTGTCCGCGTGGGTGCAGCTGCCCGCGACAACGGCGTCTCCTACTCCAAGCTCATCGCTCAACTCAAGACCGCCAACATCGAGATCGATCGCAAAATTCTCTCCCGCCTCGCTGCCGACGAACCTGAAATCTTCAAGCAAATCGTCGCGGTGAAGTAATATCTTCCAAAAACACCCGCAAGGGTGTTTTTGATTTGAAAAAATTAAGCAATTCTGCTAAAGTAAGCTGTTGTCAATGGCCTCGTCGTCTAGCCTGGTCTAGGACGCTGGATTTTCATTCCAGTAACACGGGTTCAAATCCCGTCGAGGCTACAAATAGATTTGGATCTCTCGCAGAGGGATGCAAATCTATTTGACGGCCCTGTTGGATTTGAAGGGTATTGAGTGATGTGAACTGCTTCACAACACGAGAACCCCGGCTCCGAGGGAGCGGCGAAGGATGGTGCCCTCGGGCACCCCGAGAGCCGCGGAAGAGGAGAAATCCCGTCGAGGCGCGCAGGACTACAATATAAGAACCCATGGGTCAGGTACTTTATCCGCCAACGCATCAAGAAGTAGAGGGTCCCGTAGTCTTTCTTGCTGGACCTATCCAAGGAGCGCCCGATTGGCAAAAAAATGCCATCAGTATTATCCAGCGCCTCAACCCAGCAGTTACCATCGCAAACCCGCGGGTAGAATACCTCGATGGAGAGTTTGTGTATGAAAAGCAGGTAGACTGGGAAACGGAATATCTCAACCGAGCGGCAAAGAACGGCGCGATCTTGTTCTGGCTCGCAAGGGAGCAAGAACACATACCCGAACGCGCCTACGCACAAACATCACGATTTGAAATTGCTGAATGGAAGGCGCGTCGCGAGAAAACAAAATTCAATTTGATTATTGGCATCGAAGAAGGATTCTCGGGAGCTCGCTACATCCGCCGTCGTGTAGCTCAAGACTGCCCCGATGTTCCTATCGTATCCACTCTTCAGGAGGCCTGCGAAATAGCTATCCATGGACTATAGATTTACCAACGAATTTTCGCCCAGCAAGATTGATGAAATCGTTCACTACATGGCTGGACCCCGTCTGTGGGTACCCGAGAGCGACTACCCCGACTTTTTTGATTGGACACAAAAAGTGCATGCCCAGCTCAAAGATCAGACGAAGCGCGCAGTCATCGCACTTTCCGGCGCAGATGTGATTGGAGTCTCTCTCTACCAACGCCATAAGCACCACAGCGACACGCTCGAGATCAAAAACCTGTCCGTGCGCCCCGATGCACGCGGACGATATATCGCGAGCTTTCTACTGCGCAACACCGAAATCCAAGGAGCTCAGGACTTCTCAGTATCCAGAGCGATCTGCGACGCTAAAGCCACCAATCTCTCTATTCTCTACTTTCTCCAGAAGCACCGCTATGCCGTCACAGCAACTCGTGATCTCTATGGACTCCAAGCCGGCGACGATCATGTGTATATCAAGCAACTCTCCCACCCCGCATGAAAATAATTGCTATTGAAACATCCTGCGATGAGACGGCCTGCGCGGTCATCGAAGCAAACGATGGCCAGGTTACCGTGCTCTCGAATATTATCTCCAGCCAGATCGCCCTCCACGAACAGTTCGGAGGCGTCGTCCCAGCGCTTGCCGCACGCGAACACGCAGCGAATATCCAACCTGTCTTCGAGCAAGCCCTTAACGCTTCACGCTCTACGCTTCAGGATATCGATGCCATCGCGGTCACCCACGGCCCGGGTCTCGGACCTGCACTCCTGGTAGGCATCACCTTTGCGCGCACACTCGCATGGAAGCTCGATAAGCCACTCATCGGTGTCGACCACATGGACGGTCACATACACAGTAATTGGCTGCCGCCAATTACTGAAGTTATAAATTATAAATTAAAAATTATAAGTTTTCCCGTCCTCAATCTCATCGTCTCGGGTGGTCACACCGACATCATGCTTATGCGCGGTCACGGCGACTACCAGCTCATCGGCGAGACGCTCGATGACGCTGTGGGCGAAGCATTCGACAAAGTCGCACGTCTCATCGGCCTCTCCTATCCTGGTGGACCTAAAGTCTCCAAGCTCGCACTCACGGGTAATCCCCGCGCCTACCCACTCCCTCGCCCCATGCTTGCCTCCAAGAATTTTAATTTCTCCTACAGTGGCCTGAAGACCGCGGTTCTCTATCTCATCCGTGATCTCACTGGTGGTACGCGCGAGCTTACTGATACTGAAAAAGCAGACATCGCGGCATCATTTCAAGAAGCAGCCGTCGACGTGCTCATCCAAAAAACCAAACGGGCGGCATCTGAACTCAATGTTACCGCCATCCTCCTTTCAGGCGGCGTGAGCGCCAATACCCTTCTGCGCGAGCGTCTCACTGCGCTCTGCGGCGAGCTTGACCTGCAGTGCCTCCTCCCTGAGATGAAGTACACCACCGACAATGCCGCAATGATTGCCGCTGCCGCGTATTTTGCCTACCAAAAGAATCCCTCGGGCTGGAAGTGGCAAGACTGTCAGATGGACGCAAACCTCAGACTCGGGCACAATACTCTCTAGTATGTCCGTCATCGAATTACCCAAAAACTACGACCCCGCGGCCACCGAACCTGCTATCTACCAGCGATGGCTCGACAGCGGATTTTTTAATCCCGAAAAATGCATCGAGGCAGGTGTCACGAAAGCGGACGCCAAGCCATTTACTCTCATGATGCCGCCGCCAAATGTGACGGGCATTTTGCACATGGGACATGCCCTCATGCTCACCGTTGAAGACGTGATGGTTCGCTACGCTCGCATGCGCGGCTACCGCACACTGTGGCTACCCGGCACTGATCATGCAGCTATTGCGACACAATCGCGCGTCGAAAAAGATATCTATAAGAAAGAGAATAAATCACGGCATGATCTTGGGCGAGAAGAACTTCTGCGACGCGTAGAGCAGTTCGCCACCGAAAGCCACGACACCATTGCAGCCCAAATAAAGGTCATGGGCGCCTCATGCGATTGGTCGCGCGAAGCGTTCACCCTCGATGAGAAGCGTAACTACGCCGTACGCACCATGTTCAAGCGCATGTACGATGATGGGCTTATCTATCGCGGCAATCGCATCGTGAACTGGGATCCCAAAGGGCAAACCACCATCTCCGATGATGAAGTAGTCTACGAGGAGCGTCCGGCAACGCTCTGGACATTCCGCTACGCCAAAGACTTCCCCATTCCTATTGCCACGACACGACCCGAAACTAAACTCGGCGATACCGGTATTGCCGTGCACCCCGACGATGAGCGCTACCAGCAGTACATCGGCAAAGAATATGATGTGGTGTTTAGTGGCACACCCCTGCACATCAAGGTAGTCGCCGACAAAGAAGTCGACCCTGCTTTCGGTACGGGCGCAGTTGGCGTTACGCCAGCGCACAGCATGATCGACTGGGCAATCGCGCAGCGCCATGGTCTCGCGGTACAACCCGTCATCAATGAATTCGCACGCATCAGCATCGAAGGACCGCTCAAAGATAAGAAGGTCGCCGAAGCACGCGAAGCAGTCGTCGAGTGGCTCACCCAAGAAGAACTTCTGGAAAAGACAGAGAGCATCAAGCAAAACGTTGCCACCGCAGAGCGAACGGGCGGTGTGATTGAGCCCCTTCCCAAGCTCCAGTGGTTTATCGATGTAGAAAAGAAGATAGAGTCGCGCGGCAAATCACTCAAAGAGCTCATGCGCGAACCCGTCGCTGATGGTCGCATTCGCATCATCCCAGACCACTGGGGGAAGACCTACTTCCATTGGATTGATAACCTTGCCGACTGGTGTATCTCTCGTCAGATTTGGTATGGCCACCGCATTCCCGTCTGGTACCGTGGCGATGAGATTACGGTGGGCGAAGCACCGGCTGGAGACGACTGGACACAAGACCCGGACACCCTCGACACCTGGTTTAGCTCTGGCCTCTGGACCTTTTCGACACTCGGCTGGCCAGATCAGACCGAAGATCTCGCGCTCTACCACCCCACAGATGTGCTCGAGACCGGTTATGAGATTATCTTCTTCTGGGTTGCCCGTATGATTCTCATGAGTGGGTACGCGCTTGACCAGATTCCTTTCCACACCGTGTACCTGCACGGCACCGTGCGCGACTCGCAAGGACGTAAGATGTCCAAATCGCTCAATAATGGCATCGACCCCATCGATATCGCTGCAAAATTCGGAGCCGATGCGGGGCGCATGGCACTCGTGGTAGGTAACACCCCGGGCACCGACAGCCGCATCTCCGAAGACAAGGTGCGTGCCTACAAATACTTCGCCAACAAGCTTTGGAATATCGCGAGATATGTGCTCCTATCGGTTTCCTCCGAAGAGCTCGAAGAGTTTGCCAAAACACCGCCCACGCCCGCCACAGATGCGGACCATGCCATCTTTGCTTCACTTACCACCGCCATCAACGATATGACGGACAACCTCGATCGTCACGTTATCCACGAAGCAGCCAACCAGATCTATCAGTTCGCTTGGAAAGAGCTCGCCGACGTTTACCTTGAAGCATCCAAAGGACAACTCCAAGATCCAGCTATTCAAAAATCCACTGCACACATGCTGGTATGGTGCCTCACGACTACCCTCAAACTCGTGCACCCCTTCGCCCCATTCGTATCTGAAGAACTCTGGGGGCAATTGTTTGGCACGCAGGCAAAGGATCTCCTGATGGTACAGTCCTGGCCGGCCACGGCGCCACAAGCGCACCCGTGATATACTAGAAGAGCGATGTCATCTCTTGGTCCGTATTTGCTCCTTGTTCTCCTGGGTATCCTCCCCAGCCTTATTTGGTTGTGGTATTGGCTCCAAAAAGATTCCCACCCAGAACCCAAAGTGCTCATCACCAAAGTACTCCTGTTGGGTATCATCCTGTCTCCACTGGCTATTGCTCTTCAGCTTATCTTTGTGCAATTCATTGCCAAGATGCTCGGCGTATCACCTGATTCGCTGACGAATAGTCCCGGATTCTATCTCTGGGCTGCGCTCGTCGAGGAAGTGGTGAAGTATCTAGCTGTGTTCTTTGTGGTACTGCGCTCACCGGATTTTGATGAACCCATCGACGCTATGATCTACATGCTCACCGCAGCCATGGGCTTTGCCGCTATGGAAAATATTCTGGTCATCAATCGCGTCATCGGTGATGGCGTCTCAGCGACGCTGGGCATCTGGGGACTTCGCTTCGCCGGCGCCACACTCTTGCACGCACTCTCCTCGGCGCTCTTGGGCTACTTCATCGCGATGGCGTGGTACTACTTCGACCATCGCAAAGCGCTCTTTGTGGTGGGCTTGGCCCTCTCCACCGTGTTTCATTGGGTGTTCAATTTGTTCATCTCCCAATCCCAACATTCAGTGAGCTTGGTCTACTCAACGCTCCTGTTGATTGCTATGGCCTTTCTGGTATCGACATTGTTTGATAAAATGAAAGAACGAGACGGCCAGGTAACTCCGACCATAGTTTAACCTCTATGCCCTATATACCCAACGACGAAGAGCTCGATATTCAATTGGCATCGAGTCGCAAGGAACCCCAAGAGGCTTCCGAGGGCTCCCTCACAGTAGATGTCTATCGCGACGATGGTGATATTGTTATTCAGTCCACCATCGCAGGCGCCACCGCACCCGACTTGGACATCACCATCCTCAACGACATGGTGACCATCAAGGGCGCTCGTCAACCGGAGACCAAAGTTCGTCAAAACAACTACTACTACCAAGAGCTCTACTGGGGTCCGTTTTCCCGCTCCATCATTCTCCCCGAAGAAGTCGACGCCGACGCCGCCAAGGCAAGTATGAAAAATGGCATCCTCACCATTCGTCTCCCCACCCTCGAGAAGGCAAAGACCAAGCGCCTCAAGATTGAGCTGAAGTAGGTTTCTGTGGTACCATGCGCCAGCTCACTTCATTGCTGGGGTGGCGAAATTGGCAGACGCGCCAGCCTTAGGAGCTGGTGGGAGCAATCCCGTGGAGGTTCAAGTCCTCTCCCCAGCACCAGAAGAACCATAAACCCCCGCCAAGGCGGGGGTTTATGGTTCTTCTTAGCTAAGAAAAACTATCCAAGCTGGAGACCGCGACTGAGTAGTCCTGCGATCGTATTGATCAAGAGTCCGACACCAAGAATTGCCAGCAGCGCCCACGCCGCATTCTGCATAATTAACTTGCCTTCATCTGGCTTAGTGAGCACCGCATACTTAAGAGCGCCCCAGATAAACATGCCAACCGCAACTACTGTACTCACTGTGATGAGGTAGTTCACGAGAGTCGTGATGATATTCACGATACTCGTACCGGTTACTGCCTGATTGTTGCCCGTTGGTGGTGGGGTGGGAAGAACTAAAGTCGCCGCCAATGCTGGCGCTGCGATTGCAAACGATACGGCGATGAATGCGGAATACTTAAGAAATTTTTTCATTGTTCCACCCCCTTTCAACGTGGCAGTGACTTATGTCGAATGCCAAAAATGTTTTTATAGAATATTATCGGGATTAACCGCAAATCGGCTGATTGTGGCGACAATAATACCCGTCCCCAAAATCACGGCGAGTCCGATGGCAGCGTTATATATGATGTCTTTGCCCTTCTTATACTCGGTATCAACACCCTTAGACCACGCCATCTTAAAACCTCCATATACAATTATCGCAATAGTTATGGTGAGCAATAGACCAAGAAGCATGGTGAGCGCATCGGAAACTAATAGCACCACACCTCCCAATGTCAGAGGCGTCCCCCTCCCTTGTGTGGTGGGATAAATGTTGACTCGTGCCAACACTGTCGTCGGTGTGATCATGAGGATCGTACCCAGCGCTCTCTCGAGAAACTTTGGATATTTCATAGTAGTAAGTATATCAGATACCGAGTTAATTGGTGAGGGTGTCTGCGGCGCCCTGAATAGTGTAGATGACCGTATATACCCCGAAGATAAGCACGGCACCGATGCAAACCTTGATAAGTGCCTCTTTGGCTGCGAGGAAATCTTTTGGTTCACCGCGCGACCATGCCATACGAAATCCCTGGTACACCATCGCCGACACGGCAATCACCTCTCCCAATATCAATGCGTTAAGCACGAGATAGTTGAGAAGCTCCACGAGTCGATCAAAAGTAAATCCTTCAGTCATAAATATGGTTACTCGGCGCCGAGAATGCTACGAATTAAATCGACGAATCCGCCACCGATAAAGATCACCAGTAACCCAAGAGAGACATTCTTGAATATCTCTTTTGCTTTTGTCACCTTCGCTGCCTCGCCGTTGGCTATCAAAAGCTGCACACCCGCCCAAATATAGAGCAGCACCGCAACAGGAATCACCACATCAATAAGGCGATCGCTGATCAGCTTTACGATATCTTCTAAGTTACTTACACCCAGCGGATTGTCGATGGTATACGCCATGTCTGTATAGTATCCTACGACCTCCTACGCTTGTCGAGCATTTGAGTCATCCCCACCATGAGCAGTACCCCGGCAGCAGCTGCCGAAAGGCGCATGAGGACTCCCCCGAGGCGTTGCGAATACGACATCTGAACACCGATGGTCGCCGCACGCATTGATGGATCTTGCAACGCATCCTCGGCAACCGCTCCGCAGTCAGTGGGACAATTTGCCCTTTCCTCCCCTGCATCTGCGTTACAAATTCCGTCATCGTGACATATCCGGCTTTCCCGAAGATCAATTGCTAAGACGACACTACCCCTCGGATCAAGAACGCGCGCTGATGCTCCACGGTATTCGATCGGAACGATAACCGTAAAGTCGCCATTAACACTAAGTATTGCTGGATCGAAGGAATATTCTTTCAATCGCTGGCCCGACTCGCTAAATACCGCGAGGCTCCAGGGACCGACCGCAATCGCAGGAGTATCCCCTGTAGTTAGGTGGTAAGGGGCTACTTGTGTGACGCGTCCATCTTGCCAGTGAAACGAAAATTCATAGAGGAACGCCCAAGCATCCTCAGCAACGACCTCATCGGCCCGCACAAGCGTGGGGACTGCGAGCGAGAATAGAAAAATGATGGTGAGAAAATATTTCATTTGGCACATGCTGCTACCTTCGGTGCATATCGTCGTGTCTCCCGATATCCTGTATTTGCTATCTTGTGCGCTGCATCATCCCACGGACACTCCCAGCGACGCATCGTTTTACCATCGACGCAACTGGATATTCCGGAACAATCTCGACTCGTTAAGCATGCGCCTTGTCCTCCGTTATACCCGGCGGCAATACCGAGCGGGTCGGAACCACACGATCGTTTTAATGCATTTACGTAATTATTTGCGATGCAGATAATTTCAGCGACATTCTGTTCACTCTGCAGCCATGAAGATGTGATATCGCCGGTGACATTACAACCTGTTTTGTTCGCATTCGCCGTTGCTGGTTGTATCTGCATCAAGCCGAACGAGCCAGCGCCACTGGGACGAGGTTTTATCAGGCAGGAAGATTCATTAAACATTATTGCCTCGAGCAATTTCGCATTTTCAGAATACTTGCTGAGATACGACCTGAACTGTGGACATCGTCCGTCTTTAGGGCACTCCGCATTCTTGGTGCTTGTGCATGATAACAATAGCCCACCAGGGCCCATCGCCTCTCCTCCTCCAATGGTTGCGACTCCACCATACTTAGGAAGAAGAATAGTTGGTGCTGGTAGCGGTGGAGGAGTGCTCTTTGGGGGTATCGTGGTCTCAATGGGTTTGATGGCCGAGAGCCCAACAGGACATGAAAACTCATACCAACTGTTACCCTGCCCACCGGTGATAAGCGATTTGATCAAAAAGTTTGTCACGACCCATGAGAGTAAGATGATGGCCACGCCAATAAGCGTATTGGTCAGGTACTTCTTCCCTTCGCTATAGAGCGCTGGCTTGCCACCTCCCAAGAGCATCATGCCGCCTGCGTAGACAATCATGAACGCGGCAATAGGCCCCGTGATGCCGTAGAGAACGAGATCGATAATATGCTTAAACGCCTCAAAAATGCTGCACGGCGTACACGGCACCTGCGTCGCCCCGCCACACGGTACAATAGGAATCCACGACACAGCGCTCGCGACAGCGGGCACGAGTATCAATCCAAGAATGGTTATTCCAAATAGTACTTTGCGCATGAATAGAGCTATCGTCCCGACATCAGTATCGATACCTTCGCGTCAGCAGCTCGGAGTGCGTCCGGTAGCGTCTGCTTGCCCAAGTTTACGCTATCAATCATGTCGGCAAATATCGCCTCGATAGCTGCGTTATCCACCTGCAACCACGAGCGTGCCGTCAGCGACTGCTCCGCAAACGCGCCCAGATCAGGGTCAGTCTTTTGCTGATCAATGAGGTCGCGGCGCGCAGCGGGCCGCCCAGAGGCGTTCAAATACGCAAGATTCCCATCACCTGCGGTCATGTAGTGCACAAATGACCACGCAGCATCGGGTGCTTTGGTTTTTGCCGACACCACCAACGGCCAGTAGCTCGCAAATGTCCGCGCGTCCACTGAGCTCGCTTGAGGGATGCCTGCGACCGCCCAATTGAGCCGTGGGGCAGCTGCTCGCACCGCCGCGATCTGATGCGCGTAGTTGATCATCATGGCAGTTTTACCAGATACGAAGGCGTCAAATGAATAATCCATCGCATCGTTCCAGGTGTAGACCTTTTTCTGTGGGTTGGCGAAGTCGGTATAGAATTGGAGCACATTCTCCCCTACAGGTGTCCCATCAACCGGACGAGAAAAAGTTGATTGCGTGTTATCTGCGTCAGTCATATGTACTCCCGACTGCAGCATAAGCATCATAAGAATGTCGGTCGAGCGATTGATATTGCGCGCGGTGCCAAGTGCAACCGCTGATCGGGTGATATTTCTACTGGCATCGTATGTCGTGATCTTCTTTACGCCCTCAACAAAATCCGTCCACAGCTTTGGCGGCTGAGCAATGCCCGCGGTAGCGAACATGTCTTTGTTGTAGTAGAGCGCCAGCGTGTCCACGTAGAGTGGCATGCCATAAATCTTGCCGTCGCTGATAAGATCGGTGGCGGCAACATCCACAAATGCATCCTGAAACTGCCGCACGGTCATGAGTGGCGCCTTGGTACCTGGGACAACACTGGGCATCGGAATAAGCTTGTCGATATGTTTGGGCAACCAAGTGTTGTGAATCATCCACACATCAGGTCCTGTACCTGCTGCAAGCGCATTGAGCACCGCCTGCTCGTAATCTTGGGGCTTGAAAACACGGTAGGTGATTTTAATGTTCTTGTTTGCTTTCTGGAACGCGTTGATCGAGGCATTCGTGGTGGACTGATCATCAAACACTCCCCACACTGTCAGTTCGGCACTCGCGGTACTCACTCCTCCAAATGAGCTGGTGATGATAAAAATAAACGCAATAAATACCATCACAGCAATCGCCGCGCCGAGAATATACGTGAGCTTTCGCGAATCCGTGACGAGAGCGGAAATATTCATCCCGTTAGAAATCAAGCAACAATACGTAGGCTCTTCGCGTAAGTGCAGACTCGTGTTCGTCGATTACAGTATACCTTCTTGTTTTATGATTTCTAATGGGATTCATGCGTTACTTGATAAAGATAAGTCCTATATAAAAGTTGCCGGCGTCGATAGTCCGCTCAAACCGAACGCCAGCCCCTGTCGCCAGCGCCGTGAATGTTTGCTCATCTGTCCGTAGCTCATCGGGAGGGCCAAATCCCTTCATCCCCTTTTTCCAATCAACAATCACCAACCGCCCGCCCGGTTTGAGAATACGAACTGCCTCCGCAATGATTGCATCCTTTTTTTGCGATTGAAACAGTACGTTCGCAAGAACTGAAAAATCCTGACTACCATCAGGGAGTTTCGTGGATCCCAGTACCTCCAAATCTGCTCGAATCTCACGGACATTGGTAAACCCGCCAGCTTCTGCCTTCGCTCGTAGCGACTCGAGCGGCTCCTGCATCACGTCCACCGCTGAGACAACGCCGTCTTTACCCACTACACGCGCCAACGCCACCGTGATATAGCCCGAGCCACATCCAAGATCAGCAGCGCTCATGCCGCTGGCGATGCCCATCTGAGCGACAATACGCTGCGTGTCTAAGAATGCGCCTGACGGAGGTAGTTGCACCATATAGCATCATTTTAGCATAGAAGAGCGAATCGCTTGCAAATCTTATGCACAAACGAATCTCTATGAGCTTCTGATTTTGAGAGGATTGCGAGGCGCGAGCGAGCATCGGAGTAAGCCGTACTGGATGGTACGGCGAACGAGGAGCGCAACGGCAACGAAGCAAGCGCTCAAAATAAGTAGCTCAAGTAAAGCTAGAAGAGCACGACCGACGCCACCTCGTCCTGTCCGTCCAGCCGCATAATGCGAACACCCTGAGTAGCCCGTCCAAGTGTTGGCACTTCTTTGATAGAGGTGCGGATTACCTGTCCCTTTTTCGAGACAGCTACAAATTCTTCGTTTTCTTCATTGGTGATGTGCGCGGACACCAACTTCCCAGTCTTTGCGGTAATATTTGCGGTCAAGATACCGACACCGCCGCGGTGCTGCACTTTGTACTCTTTGAGGTTCGTTCGCTTCCCGTAGCCGTTGGCCATCACTGCCATGAGGCTCAGTCCCTTTTCGGCGGTCGCGCTCACTACATCAGCGCCAACCAGCTTATCGCCTTTTTCGAGTCGCATACCGAGCACTCCCGCTGCAGAACGGCCCATCGGGCGAACATCCTTTTCAGCGAAGCGGATGGCAGAACCCGTAGCGGTGGTCATGATGACCTGGTCATTACCCGACGTAGGAAGCACCCAGCCGAGCTTGTCATCGGCTTTGAGGTTAATTGCCAGAATTCCGTTACGGCGCACGTTATCGAACGCATCCATAGAGACTTTCTTGATGATACCGTTCGTGGTTGCCATAAATAAGAATGCGCTCTTTTGTTTTTGCTCCTTCGCCTTTGAGAGTGGCACAACAGCGGTAATCGAATCTGAGGTGGTCACCTGCAAGAAATTCGTAATAGCACGCCCTTTGCTTTGGCGACTCGCCTCGGGGACCTCGTAGCCGAGGATCTGAAACACCTTCCCTGAGTCAGTGAAGAACAAGATATTGTCATGAGTGTTCGCGAGGAAGAAATGATTGACGATATCCTCCTCTTTGGTGGCAATACCCCCCACACCTTTGCCGCCGCGCTTCTGTGCGCGCAGTTCATCAGGCGGTAAGCGCTTGATATAGCCGCCCAGGGTAATCATGAAAAGCGCATCCTCTTCGGGCACCAACTCCTCATCGCCAATCTCGCGCAAAGCGCTCTTGATCACCCGCGTTCGTCGTTCATCACCATATTTGGCACGCATCTCGACAAATTCCTGCTTTACCACACCCAATAGTTTCTTGGCGGACTTCAAGAGATCCTCGAGCTCAGCAATAATCAAACGCTTTGCCTTCAGCTCATCTTCGATCTTTTTACGTTCCAGACCGGCTAGTGACTGTAAGCGCATTTCCAGAATCGCGTTGGCTTGACGATCAGAAAACTTAAACTTCTTCATCAAATTCTGAAACGCCTCTTCGCGAGTCGGAGATTGCTTGATGACTTTGATGATTTCGTCGATGTGATCAAGTGCCTTCTTAAGACCTTCAAGGATATGCGCGCGCTCCAACGCCCGTGCGAGCTCGTAGGCAGACCTGCGACGCACGACCACTTGGCGATGCTCGATAAACTTCTCCAAAATAACCTTCAGCCCCATCGTCTGCGGCTGAATACCATCCGAAAGTGCCAGCATATTAAAGTGGAACGTCTTCTGGAGCTCCGTCCACTTATAGAGTGAGTTGAGCACCTTCTTGGGGAAGGAGTCTTGCTTGAGCTCAATAACCACACGCATCCCTTGCCGATCTGACTCATCGCGAATATCGCGAATCCCCTCGAGGCGCTTTTCTTTCACAAGATCAGCGATCTTAATAATAAGATCTGATTTGATGACCTGGTACGGAATCTCTGTGATTATGATCTGCTGCCCACGCTTCCCTTCGACAATCTCTGCGGTGCCACGCGAGACAACGGGACCGCGACCAGTTGCATACGCGTTAAGAATATCTTTCTCGTTATAAATAGAACCACCGGTCGGAAAATCAGGACCTTTGATAAACTGCATCAAATCCTTCACGTCCGCATCGGGGTTCTCGATGAGGTGCGCCAAACCGTCCAATACCTCGGTGAGGTTATGGGGTGGAATGTTTGTTGCCATACCCACCGCAATACCCATAGAACCGTTGATGAGGAGGTTGGGAATCTTTGCTGGCAGCACCGATGGTTCCTTGCGCGATCCATCGTAGTTCGGTCGGAAATCCACCGTGTCTTTTTCGATATCGGTGAGCATCTCGTCGCTAATACGCGCCAAACGCGCCTCAGTGTAACGCATCGCTGCCGCACCATCTCCGTCCACGGAGCCAAAGTTACCCTGACCCTGGACGAGTGGGTAGCGAAGTGAAAAATCCTGTGCCATACGCACCAGTGAGTCATAAATTGCTGCGTCTCCGTGTGGATGATAACGACCCATGACATCTCCGACTGTGCTCGCGGATTTTTTGAGTTTAGCACCAGCATGGTTTCCCGACTCCCACATACCCCAGAGGATGCGGCGGTGCACTGGCTTGAGTCCGTCACGAACATCCGGCAAGGCGCGTGCCACAATCACCGACATCGCATACTCAAGATACGACTTTTGGATTTCAGTCGTAATTTCTCGAGAAGGTGTCTGGTTTACCACTGCAGGCACGTTGGGTTGTGGAACTTTTTTTGCCATAAAAATGAAAAAAGACTACTCCGATACAGGCAGCAAATGCACGCCGCCCTGAGTATCGTCTTGTTGCGTGCTCCTGTCAAAACCTGCACTTGAATTCCATCCAATCAACGAACCGATGCTTGCGACAAGAGAATCAGCTGCTCTCGCGATGGCAGCCACCGGTTGAGGACGACTGGCGTCGCGACTCGCCAAGAACGCTTGTCGATCGACGGGATCGGGATGCATACCAAAATAGATATCTTTTTGGAGCGAAGAAACAGTGAGGAATGCGACCGCTGAAATCGCGGCGACCGTAGAAAGAAGAAAGAGTGTGTGGCGGACGACAGGTCGTTGATTGTGAATCTCCTGTAAGAGCGACATGGTTATGCGTTGATGACAATAAGCTGTGTCTGATCCGTGGGTAATTGCTTTTTGACTATGCGATAGGAGTCGACGTTTTGGGGGGTAAGGCCAATTTCTTTGACGAACTTGTCGAGCTTATCGGCATCATATTTTGCATCATCAAGCGCATACTGCACTGGAATGATGACCTTGGGTTCAATCTGTGACGCAAACTCAGCGGCCACTTTTGCATCCAGACCACTCTGCCCTCCCACAGGAATGATGAGAATGTCGGGATCCCCAATCGTTTCGAGTTGTTCGGCGGTAAGTTTACTCTGACCACAGGCGCCCAAGTGACAAATGGCTATATCTTCGGCAATCACCATATAGATAGTAGCCAGTCCAAGCTCGCGACCTTCTTGGGTATCAGCTGCTGCCTGAATGCCTCGCACTGCGATACCGCGCCGTTCATATTCTCCAGCACGACGAATGACAAATGCCTCGTCATTAATACGTTCGAGTACCTCGCGCTCGGGGGCCGCCTCGCTCAAGAGTACGAGGTCGTCTTTGATAGTGGGCCCACGAAGGCCAATGGCCTTGGGATCGTAGGGGTCGATAAGAACCGTGCCCTCTTTTGCCTCAATCCGAATGCAGCGATATCCGTACCAGGAGATGTTCATCCCGTTAGAAATCAACCAACAACACGGATGCTCTTTGCGTAAGAACAGACGTATGTTCGTCGATTACAGTATACCTTCTTGCTTTATGATTTCTCGCGGGATTCATGTGCTCTCAGTATAGCAGAAAATATACGATTTTCAAGCCCTTCGCACCGGAGAAAGGGCTTGCGCAACAGCAATTTATCCTGTATATTGCACCCTAGTCTCAAGAGTCGTCACCATGCGATGGAGAGATGTATTTTACCTATGGCAACATCAGCACCAGCGAAAACAATGAAGGACTTGCTCGCAAAAGAGGAGTTCCAACTCCCCCGCGCAGGTCAGATTCTCACCGGTCGCGTCATTAGCGCATCCAAGTCCAGCGTCACCATCGATTTGGGGACGGCCGGCATCGGTATCGTCTACCCAGGTCAATTTTATGATAACCCCGACCGTATTCGTGCCCTGAAGCCAGGCGAAGAAGTGTCCGCGGTTCTCCTTGAGCTCGAAAACGAGAACGGCTACCGAGAACTCTCGCTCAAAGCGGCACAACTCACCACCTCATGGCAGCGCATCAAGGAACTGCGCGATGCAGGCACCGTGATGACCACCATCATCAGCAACATCAACAAGGGAGGACTGATCGTTCAGGTTGAGGGCGTACAGGGATTCTTGCCGCTCTCACAACTCTCCAGCGAACACTACCCCAAAGTAGAAGGCGGCGACACCACCAAGATTGTACAGGCACTTCAGAAATTCAAGGGTCAGCCCTTTAAGGTAAAGATCCTCGACTACAACGAGCAAGAAAATAAGCTCATCGTCTCCGAGCGCGCCATCCAAGAAGAAGCAGCGAAGGGCGAAATTACCAAGCTCGCACTCAACGACACGGTCGAAGGTGTTATCACGGAAGTTACCGACTTCGGTGCCTTCGTGCGTCTCACCGATAATCTCGATGGTCTCATCCACTCCAGCGAAATAGATTGGAAGTTCGTCGAAGATCCCCGCCAGATTCTCCACAGCGGCGAAACCGTCAAAGCAAAGATCATCAGTCTCGACGGCGGCCGCGTTGCGCTTTCGCTGAAAGCACTCCGCCCCGACCCATGGCTTACCGTTGATCAGGAGTTTAAAGTCGGCCAGAAGGTCCAGGGTACCGTCATCAAGATCCGCAGCAACGGCGCGTTCGTGAAGCTCAACGACGATATCATTGGCCTTCTTCCCACCGCGGAGTTTGGTGGACGTGTGGCTACCGATGTCGTCACGATTGGCAAAGAATACACCTGCGCTATCGTGAACATCGACGCCAAAGATCACAAGCTCATCCTCACGCTCGAACAAACAGTTGCCTAAGACTCGAGCGAGTGTAGCGCACAAAAAATCCCGCACCTCTCAGGTGCGGGATTGCGCTTACACTTCGATAACCTTGCCGACCTCCGCCTTCACGCGGCGCGGTCGATCCGGTGCCGTCTCCAGAAACGCATCAATCCGATCATTCTCACCGTGCACGTGTACGATGATATCTGGATTGAGACGGCGCTCAATCTCCTGCATCTCATCTTCCTTGGCGTGACTGGAGAAATCAAATCGCCGGACCATGCACGCGCGGGCGATGGCGACCGGCGGTGCGTCCTTTGATTTGAGAATCACGCGATTGTCCTGAGCTGCCTTGAGGATTACTCCCCCTGGCATGCAGGGATCCTGCCAGTTCACCATGAAGATCGCTGCATCAGACTCGGGGAGCACCTCACGCGCCCACACATACGATGGCGTATTTGGTGCTAGCATCCCAGAACTCGCCAGCACTACCATGGCTCCTCCTGATTTTCGAATGGCGTACTGGTGTCCCGGATTAGCGAAACGCTGCATGCCAATGAGCATCTTAGCGTCCGGCGCGTAGCGCCGATAGATTTCAGAAGGAATTGCTCCGCCAATCACCCACACGGGCCACTGCTGATCGATGCCCACGCTACACAGAAGTTGGTAGATTTCGGGCATGCGGTCGATCGCCAGCGCCGGAATGAGCACGCGCCCACCCTGATCCAACACTTCGATCACCGAAGAAACGAAATCCTCCTCCACCTCCGGACGTGTTTGTGAAGGAAATATCCCCGCATAGGTGGATTCTCGTATGAGAAGTCGTGTCCGTTCAAACTCAGGCACTGCTGCTCGAGAAATGAAACCGTGATCGCGTAGGTTGATATCGCCCGTGGCAATGTATCGCTCGCCTTTATACTGAAAGATAAGCCCAACAGCACCCAGGATGTGCCCCGCCGAAAACGGCGTCACCGATAGGTCCTCGCGCAGATGGATCACGCCACCCGGTGTCATAGTTCGCAGCCGACGAAAAGCGCGTCGTGTATCTTCGAGCTCAAATGACGGCTCGCGGCCTTCACGCTCTTCAATACTCAGACCATCCCGCCAAATCCAATCGGCAAGCTCTTTGGTCTCCTTCGTCGCCCAACAAGCAGCCGTGGGCCACCGACGGAGAGCGCGCGGAAACATTCCTACATGGTCGCGATGACCATGAGTCAAAAAGATGGCGTCCAGCGGCCCATCGTGCTGTGGTTCAATTGGATCGCGGTCATGAATCCCCGCGCCATAATCGATACCAACGCGATACGATCCAAACGTAAGGACGTGACAGCTCGGACCGATGCTGTTGGCGCCACCCCAGGACGTAAACGTAACTTCTGACATTGTGCCACACTCCTTTTTTGTAAATGAAACGACCAACGATGCGCCGTGACCATACTAATACACGCGCCTTTTGTCAATTTTCACGAGTTGCCCATGCGCTCTTCTCGTGCTAGACTATCGGTCACTATGCGCCCTATACTACGCTCCGTCGGAATTGTATTCGCCATCCTCATCAGCCTCGCATTCCTTGCGTCGCTCTTTGCTGCGCCCAGCGCTACGGTCACGCCTATCGCCATCAGCGAGCTGGTGGGCAAGATCAACCAGGGCGCCATCAAAGAACTCACCGTTCGTGCTGACGACATCGCTATCACCGCAACCGACGACGCGAAGCTCTCCGCTCAAAAGGAAACAGGAATCTCTATCTTCGAAACCCTGGTGAATGCAGGCGTCGATAAGACCAAGCTTGCCAGTGTGAAAGTAGAGGTCAAAGATCCCTCAGGCGCCGGAGTGTTCTTTGCCGAATTCCTTCCGATCGTCCTGCCACTCCTACTCATTCTCGGATTCTTTTGGTTCATGTATCGCCAAGCCAAGCAAGGCTCAATGCAGGCATTCTCGTTTGGCAAAACGCGCGCAAAGCTCGCCGGCATGAATCCCTCCGACAAAGACATCACCTTCAAGGATGTTGCGGGACTTATTGAAGCAAAAGAAGAGGTATCGGAAATCGTAGAATTTCTCAAAGACCCCAAGAAGTTTCATAATCTTGGCGCGCGCATTCCTCGTGGCGTCCTCCTGGTAGGCGCCCCTGGAACCGGCAAGACGCTCTTGGCAAAAGCGGTTGCCAACGAAGCCCACGTCCCCTTCTTCTATGTCTCCGGTTCAGAATTCGTTGAAATGTTTGTCGGTGTGGGTGCCAACCGTGTTCGCGACACCTTCGAGACCGCCAAGCGAGTTGCGCCTGCAATCGTCTTCGTCGATGAAATCGACGCCGTCGGTCGTCAGCGCGGCGCTGGCATCGGTGGCGGCAACGATGAGCGCGAACAAACCCTCAACCAGATCCTCGTCGAGATGGATGGTTTCGACACCGATGACGCAGTCATCATTATGGCCGCTACCAATCGCCCCGACATTCTCGACCCAGCACTCTTGCGCCCGGGTCGTTTCGATCGTCGCATCATCCTCGATGAGCCCTCGCTCGAGGATCGTATCGCGGTACTCACCATTCATGCCCAGGGCAAACCTGTAGGCGATGATGTCGATATGCGTGTCATCGCAGAGCGCACGCCCGGATTTTCGGGGGCTGACCTCTCCAACCTCATCAACGAAGCTGCTATTCTTGCTGCGCGCAAAGGCCAGACCACCATCTCCCAGGACAACCTACGTGAGTCCATCGAAAAGGTCATGCTCGGACCCGAACGCCGCTCGCATGTGCTTTCACCCAAAGAGAAAGAAATCACCGCATACCACGAGGCGGGCCACGCCATCGTCGCCGCATCACTGCCTCACTCCGATCCCGTTCACAAGGTTAGCATCATTTCGCGTGGTCGCGCCGGCGGCTACACCCTCAAGCTTCCGAGCCAAGACAAGTACCTCAAGACTAAGTCAGAATTCGAAGCAGAGCTTGCGGTTCTGTTGAGTGGCTTTGCCGCAGAGCAAATCATCTTCAATGAGCTCACCACGGGTGCATCCAATGATCTGCGCGTAGCATCCGACCTGGCACGACGCATGGTCACCCAGTACGGCATGTCTGACAAGATGGGCCCCCTCTCCTATGGCGAGACTCACGAATCAATCTTTTTGGGTCGTGAGCTCATGCATGAACGCAACTACAGCGAGCACACCGCCCAGCAAATCGACGCCGAAGTTCTTGCCCTCGTCGAGAGCGCAAAACAAACAGCTCGTGGTATCATCACCAGTAAGATGGAGCAGCTCAAAAAGATTGCACTCCACCTGATAGAGAAAGAAACCATCGAACAGAGCGAGTTCTACGCACTCATAGGCCAAGCGCAGCCAGTGGCCAGCCATTAGGACGTAGCTAGTAGTGAAGAGGGGGCGTAGCTCAATTGGCAGAGCATTCGTCTTATACACGAAAGCGTCTAGGTTCGACCCCTAGCGCCCCCACACTGCAGTGCAAAAACGTGTTTTCATTGTTCACGGCTGGGGTGACTATCCTCAAAAAGATTGGCTGCCCTGGCTTAAAGAGCGTCTTGAAGATGTGGACTTTGAGGTCTCTATCCCAGCGATGCCAAACCCTAATGAGCCGACGATCGATGCGTGGATTCGTTATTTGGCCTCCGAAGTTGGTACGCCCGACCAGGATACCTATTTCGTCGGACACAGCATCGGCTGCCAGACGATTCTCCGTTATCTTGAAACCATCGATGCGTCGATTGGTGGTGCAGTGTTCGTTGCAGGATGGTTCACTCTAAGCGACCTTGAAACCGAGGAAGAAAAAATAATCGGTAAACCCTGGATTGAAACGCCGATCGACTTTGCGCATGTTCGAAGAATTTGCTCCAAAATGATTGCTATCTTTTGTGACGATGACCCTGTAGTTCCCTTTGAGCCTAATAGAGCTGCCTACCGAGAGCACCTTAATCCGACTTTTGTGATAGAGCATAGCAAGGGACACTTTACTGCTGACGATGGCGCCACCGAACTACCCAGCGCACTTCAGGCGGTTCTCGAAATGGCGAATTGACAAGTGATGGGTTGGGTGTTATTTTAGCACCTCAGAAAGGAGCTTCACAATTATGAAGTTCATGCAAAAAGCCAAGCAGTTCGTTGACCGTATCCTCAATTCCCTGGGCTACTACCGAGTGGAGGTGCTCACCGCACAACTCTCGCCGGAGCAGCGCGAACACCTCGAGAACCTGCGCGTAATGTTGTGGCGCGTGGAGATGGCAAGAACCGCGTTCAAAGAGGGGCTTGTCACTCAGGAAAGGATCCTGGACGAATACACGAAGGCGGGCTTCGCCGTGATGGATTCCGTGAAGGCAAAGGTTCCAGTCGAACTCATCGAACATCGCATCCCCCGCGAGCTGCGCAAGGGACTTCGCGGACTCCTCGCATCGGTTCCCGCGTAGCGTCAACGTCTGGAGATGGCATAGCCGCCCCTCCAGACTTTTTTCTTGAAAACCCTGGATTGTGCTATAAAGTGATAGCAATCAGGGCGGTTAGCTCAATTGGTAGAGCATCGCATTTACACTGCGAGGGTTATAGGTTCGAGTCCTATACCGCCCACACTTCGCCGCTCAATTCTCTATGACCCTCCCCACCCACCTCGCACTCGGCGGTATCATTGGAGCCTTCACCGGCCAGCCTGTTCTCGCACTGGCGATATCGGCACGCATTGATATCGATCACCTAGGAATCTACTACCGCCACGGAGTCCTCAAGAATCCTCGACTATTTTGGCAAACCGTCACCCAGACCAACGACCCCTACGGCGGACAACGCGGCCATTTGCATTCTATCTTTGGTCTTACATTTTTTGCGATTTTGTCATGGCTAGTCATTCCCCTTTATGCACTCACGCTAGCACTCTCTCATCTTGGACATCTTCTACTCGATACGCTCGATTCCGCTGACTATTGGCCGCTCTATCCATTTCAAAAAATAAACCTCCGTGGACCTGTCGGATTTTTCTCTCGACATGAGGCTTTCGTCTTCACCGTATTTGCTGCAATCAATCTCATCCTATGGCTCTAGACCTCCCCATCATCTACGAAGACGCCGATTTCGTTGCCATCGATAAACCCCCCGGCCTTACCGTGCACAAAACGTCAGCCGAAGACCCTCAGACGACATTAGCCGACATTGCGCTCGAACTCTGGCCTGAGATACGTGGCGTAGGAGACCTGCCTGCCGGCAGGCAGGGGACCAACCTCCGTCCCGGCATCGTACACCGCCTCGATCGCGACACTTCCGGGGTTATGCTCCTCGCAAAGAATCAGAAAAGCTTTGAGTACCTCAAATCGCTCTTTCACGAGCACACTATCCGCAAAACCTACCTCGCGCTGGTCTATGGCACGCCCAAAGAGCCCTCAGGAACCATCGATATGCCAGTGGGTCGCGTAGGCGCAAAGACTACCACCCACATCCACGGAACCCGGGACTTGGTAGAGCGCTCCGCCATCACTGACTACCGCGTCACACGGCGATTCACTGACTACTCGCTTCTAGAGTGTATGCCGCGCACGGGCCGCACCCATCAAATCCGCGCTCACCTCAAAGCCATCGGGGTCCCTATCGTCGGCGACCCTCTCTATGCTCCCGGGAAAGAAACCCTCGGCCTCGATCGCCCCTTTCTGCACGCCTGGAAGCTCGAACTCACCACGCAGACGGGCACTGCCCTGCGCCTGGAAGCTGATCTGCCAGAGAACTTGCAAAAAACATTGGATATGCTAGAATCTAAAACTGTCAACTAACCGCTAGACGCTAACCGCTTCCCCCTATGTCTCAGTCCATCATTTCCGCATTCGCGGCCAAACACAACCCAGAGAGCAAATATGCTGACCTTAAAGTCGGTATGACTGTTCGCGTACACCAGCGCCTCAAGGCAGGTGAAAAGGGCAAAAACCAGATTTTCGAGGGCATTATCATCGCCCGCAAGCACGGCAACGAAGCTGGCGCCACCATGACCGTCCGCCGTGCAGTTGGCGGCTATGGCGTCGAAAAAGTCTACCCGCTCCGCCTCCCCTCCATCGACAAAATCGAGGTTGTAAAGACTGGTCGCACTCGCCGCGCCAAGATGTACTACCTTCGCGACAAGACTGCCAAAGAGATCCGCCGCAAGACACGAGCCGAAGCAGTATCGGCCTCAAAAGAATCTCCCGCAGCCGAAGAGCCTACCTTCTAACCAGACCCGAAACCCCACCTTGAAAAAGGTGGGGTTTTAAGCTATGATGCGCGGACGGTTGGTTCAGGAGGGTGGGTGATATATATGCGCGGGTGGGCTCAATGCGAGCAAGCGAGTATTGAGCGGGTTTCAAAAGAAACCCGGGTCGCCAACCGCCGCAGTTTTTTGACCGAAGCTTTGCTGAGATATATATGCGCGGGTGGCGAAACTGGCAGACGCACTACCTTGAGGTGGTAGCGCCCGCAAG
>CAYUJB010000004.1:0-56838 GCA_964444955.1 uncultured Candidatus Saccharibacteria bacterium | reverse complement strand
GATACTCACGACGTACGATCCGCAGAAAGTACTATTCACAGCGATGCTATTGGCCGCAACGACCCCTGTACCTGCGGCTCAGGAAAAAAATTCAAAAAGTGTGGACTCCTCGATACCGAAGAGCATAAAAAATTACTCTCGAATCGGTAGTTGGGTGTATACTATAGGATATGAAGCGCGAAGGAATTCTGAGAAGTATTGTTTTTGGCACCGAGGACTCGTTGGTCTCTACGGTCGGATTCATTTCGGGTATCGCCGTAGCTTCTGTCGATCGGCGTACCATTTTGCTTTCCGGTATCGTGCTGGTATGTGTCGAGGCCTTCTCGATGGGACTCGGTAGCACGCTCTCCGAGGAATCAGTGAGCGAGGCTCGTGCGCGTCGCGGTGTGCGTTGGTCGTCAGCTATTCGTGACGGCTTGGTCATGTTCGTGGCGTATGTGTGCGCGGGCTTTATGGTGCTGGTTCCGTATATGGTGGGGGATATTGCGGATGCTTTTTCCCAATCCATAGGAGTTTCACTGGCGCTTCTTTTTGTACTGGGAGTTAGTTCAGCGCGTATGTCGGGACTGCCGGTGATATCGCGCGGTTTTCGTATGATGATTCTCGGAGGTCTTGCTATTGCATTGGGTGTTGGTGTTGCCCGTCTCTTATCGTAAGTGATGGTTTCTACGACTGTGGATTACATTGCTATACAGTCGCCTAGATACGTGCGAGACTAACAATGTTACTGGAAGGGGGTGTTTATGTGAATCTCCACAAAATCTCATTCATCCTTCTCATCATCGGTGGCCTCAACTGGGGTCTCGTTCTCTTCGGCGCAGATGTAGAGCGCTTTATCGGATCCAGTGTTGCAAATGTAGTGTATGCATTGGTTGCTCTGTCAGCTCTCTATGAAGCGGTCAGTCACAAGAAGATGTGCAAAATGTGCGACAAGGGCTCAGGCATGTCCGGCATGTAGTCCTTCGCCACGAAAAAGCGTCCTTCGGGGCGTTTTTTCGTGCAATAAAACAGACCGTGGTGTCAACGTTGCGCCAACTGCCATAGCTGTATAGGATGCGCCCACTCACCCCTCCAAATCCATGAAACGTGCCGCTCAAAAACGCCTCCAAGATATGCCTCGTAGTGGGGATACGCTGGTGGATTGGCTTTTTCGCCAATTTGTCATCATTTTGCGTAGCGAGCGTGTGCGTATTGCTCGCAAAAAACGCCTCATTAACCCCGATGACCCCCATCGGCGAGTCATCCGTGGGCTGATGGACCCCGACATTCACCCATCAGGCAACTGGGTGCAGATCCTCATTAATCCCGCAAAAAACACCCACAAGTGCCGCGATGACGAGGTGGAGACACTTATTCATGAGCTTTCTCATGTGCTCATGCCCCGTAGTGGTGAGCGTGCGATTCTCGGTATGGAGTCCATGTTAGCGCAACGATTCTCTCCGGCACAACGCCGCTACCTGAAACTGTTCATCCCCAAGCACGAGGTGAAGCGCTATCCAGGAATGTCAGTGCCTGGGCGTATTGCTACTGCTTAGAATCGTGGTATAGTACTGGGGTCGTTCATTCCCAAAGACCTGGAGGGTCTATGACAAGAAACAAGAAGTTGGCCGTCACGTTGGTCGTGGTGGCGATTGCTGCACTCTGTAGCACCCGCGCGAATGCGCAGGATGATCGCGCAGTTGCGCGCGATCGGAATCCAAAGCAAGCCGAACGCAGGCAGCGTGAGTCGCCACCCCCGCAGGCACAGAAGCCCCAGGAGCGTCGCCCGCGTCCCGATGGACGATACGATCGTTACGATTATCGTCGCTACCCCGAGCGACGACTCGAGGAGCGCGATAGGTTCCCGCGCTACTATCCGCGGGTGCCGTATTTTCGAGATCGTTTCTACCGGCATCGCGCCTTTGGGCCGCATCTGCCGCTGGTGTACATCGACGGTTCGGCTGAGTTTCGGTTTTACTGGCCGTATCTGTCCGAGCCACAGCGAGGATGCGACTGGTACTATGTGCCTACGCATCGCTGGCCATACCACAATCCTCGCTCACGCGACCAGTACTGGGATTACAGCGAATGGAAGAAGCTGTATCTCTGCTTCGACTAGTGACTTCGTTGTCCCCCTCGTCCCTTGCGGCGAGGGGGATTTTCTTTTATCGTCAGCCTGTTCTCTAACAATGAAAGCGAGGCAGCGACATGGCGCATATTCCCAAGATCGTTGTCTCGGAACTCGACAACGGTATCACATGCATTAGTAGTCCAAATCGTAATCACAATGTATCTCTAACGGCAGCTCGAGCTGGTTCGGCGTATGATCCTCAGCAGCGTCGAGGTACTGGTCATCTTATGGAACACGAGGTGATGCAGAAATCCTCCGTTCACCCCGCCGACGAGCTTGATCTTCTCGTACTTCGATTGATGGGTGGCTGGGAAGGTGCTGACATACGTACCGACTATACGAGCGTCGTCTTCGGGCACGGTGACTTGAGATCCAAACGGCATTTACGCCAAGCGTTCAATGCGTTCGCTCCCGCGGTTCGCGAGAGTATTCTTGATGCTCGCGGAGAGCCTACGGTATCCATTTTGGATATCGACGGGCATGATTCCGAAAAAAGTGCCATGCACAACGAGTACCGTCTTGATGATACCGATGTTCCCGAGAACCGAGTTAGTGAAATGCTTTATGAAAACATGTGGACAACGAATCCGGTTCGTAACCGTGCCGGATGTAATCCAGATGAGCTCATTCGCGTAACACTGACCGATGTAAAGAAATTCATCCGGCGATGGGTCGCTGGGCGGATATTCACAGTGTTCGTCGGTCTCGATCATCGTGAAGCACGACAGCTCACTGAAAAGCACTACGGGGCCCTGAAGCCGTCCCGCGTTGTCGAGCCAGATTGGAGCGTATTTGATCTGGTGCCGACTCTTGCAGGGGTGCGCCATATCGAAGATGTACACCCGGGCTCTCATCAGCATCATGTGGCGATCGGATTCCCGACTAATGTCATGTTATCCCGTGACGACGAATCACTCGACATCTTAACAGCTGTTTGGAGGTATAGGCTCTATCGTCGTTTGCGATTGGAGAATAGAAAATACAATGGCGGTGTTTACCGTACCAATACCGAGATAGAGCGATCTTTTCTGCACGGAATAATCTATACGGCATTTGGTACCGTGGGTAGCTACGATTACGCCATGCACTTGGCGGAACTAGTTCAGCAAGAGTGTGATAATTTGAAGCGCCGGATGCTTTCCAAGAATCAACAGCACACCCTTGATCGCCAGGTTGCTATCGTCCAGAGAAATTTGTATGACGGATTCTATAGTGCATTCAACGATGAACCCTCGAAAGCCGCAAATCTCCTTGTACATGCGTTTTGCAATGGTGATCGACAGTTCAAACGCTTGCTGCAGTATCCGTCACGCATCAAACGATTGGATCGCTTACGCATACAGAGGGTGGCTGAAACATATATGACCACGCCGGACCAAATGGTGCGGGTTGTGCTCAAGCCCCTCATCATTCCTGGAGATGTTTGCGATCGTGCGGTTACTTCGGTGCCTGAGATCGCGCAGTACATTGATCGTTTTCGTGCTCGGCCTGCCTCGTAAGGGGCAGGCCGTTTTTACTTCGTTTTGACATTGTATCGGCAATGTCAAAACGGGCAGAATCGCAACGGCATGGCCGTAATGGCGATTCTGAGTTACCATTCTTCAATGGATCTCAAGCAAAAACTCACCGCAACTCATTTCTATAAATTTTTTCAGTGCCCGCATTGGATTTGGTACGACATCTATGCAGATAGCGCGCGCAAGAAAGCCGTCTCACCGTTGCTGGATATCATCTACAACGGCAAGAGCGTCGATGGGGCAAGTGCGATTCGCTCCCACAAGAAGTTTGAAGAACTCAAGCCGGAGCAGTACCGCGATCTCGAAGAGGCATACCTGGCAACACTCGAGCTAATGCGCCAGGGCAAAAACATCTACCATGGTGTATTGATGACCGAAGATTGGGTGGGGATGCCCGATTTGCTCGAAGCGCGACCCGGCAAGAGCGATCTGGGGGACTTTCAGTACGTTGCCTACGACATCCAACGAACGCTCGACCTGAAAGAAGAGCAAAAATTTCCCCTCGTATTCTACTCGCTGATACTCGAGAAGATTCAGGGAGTGCGACCCGCTGAGGCCTACGTCATTGATCCGCAAGGTGCAGAGCGTGGATTCCCGGTGGCGGATTTTGTTGACCAGTTTCATATTGTGAAGGGTGACATCGAGCGCATTCTCAACGGTGAGAAGCCGGCACCATTTTTGAAGTCCACCTGCAAGCGCACACCCTGGTACTCGCTGTGCCTCGAAGGTGCTGAAGGTTGCAACGATATCTCACTTATCTACCGACTCTCGCAAGCGGATCAGCGACGCCTCTATAGTTTGGGGATTCATACCGTCACCGACTTGGCGAAAGCAGATGGGGATGTCTTGCGTGGGCAGCTGGAGGACTGGCAATATGACAAGATTGTGCGGTTTCAGAATCAGGCGCGAGTGCTGCTGGAAGGCAGCCCTTTCGTGTTGCGAAAGACAGCATTCCCAGAGGTCGCCACGGAAGTGTATTTTGATATCGAGTCAGATCCAACACGCGGTGTAGATTATCTCTTTGGGATGCTCATTCGCGATACCGCTACCGGCAAGGTCACGTACGAGCACATTCTCGCAGAGAGCCCCGACCACGAAGCAGCTGCGTGGGGGAAGTTTTTAGACAAACTGGCGGGGTGGGAAGATTTTGCCATCTTTCATTACGCCTTCTATGAGAAGATGGTGTTCGATCGACTCGCGCTGCGTTACGGCGCTCCATCGCAACTCACCCAGAAGTTTCACGAGCACTCGGTCGACCTCCACCAGAAGACGATTGATTCGGTCGTGCTGCCGCTCTACTTCTATACCCTCAAAGATGTCGCCAAGTATCTTGGCTACGCCTGGGACGATCCGGATGCGGGCGGCGCAGAATCAGTGGGCTGGTATGACCAGTGGTTGCGCACGGGGGACCGAGAATCACTCGACCGCGTCGTGCGTTACAACGAAGACGATGTTCGCGCCACGATGCTACTTCGCGACTGGCTCGCTTCGCAGAAACCGTCCAAGAAGAAAGAGAAGCTGGATGACGGGGCATTAGACGTCGAGTAACTGCTACCAGCCGAGCGTGCAAGTGGCGGCGGGTTTTCGGTGCGGGGTTGACACATGGCACACAGACTGCCATCATACACACCAGCTTTTCACTTGCTATGACACGAAACTCAAAAATCCTTCTCGCCATCATCTTAGTCTCGCTCGTACTTTTTGTTTTTGTTGCCCCTACAGTAGTGAACCGTGGCACAAGTGCCATCAATCGCGTACTTCCGAAGTGGGCTGGCTCTATCCCACAGCTACCACAGCGGCCGTTCGTGCTGGGCCTCGATCTCTTGGGCGGTGCGCACCTTCTTTACGAAGCTGATTTTTCTGGCCTGAGCTCCGATGTCGATCGTGCATCTGCCATGCAGGGTGTGCGCGATGTGGTGGAGCGTCGCGTCAACTTTTTCGGTGTGGCTGAGCCCGTTGTGCAGCTGAGCGGCAACGATCGTCTTATCGTCGAGATTGCGGGAGTCAAAGATGTCAACGAAGCAATCCGCCTCATAGGCGAGACACCATTTTTGGAATTCAAAGAACAGGGGGCAGCAACCTCCAAGATCGTTGACGGCAAAGTCGTTGCTGATACGACCGAGCAGTGGGTATCGACGGGACTTTCTGGTAAGCAGCTCGCACGCGCATCTGTCACGTTTGATTCGCAGACACGTCGTCCACAGGTGAGTCTTGAGTTCAACGACGAGGGTGCCAAGCTTTTCGCTGCCATTACGAAGCGAAATCTCGGCAAACCCGTAGCCATTTTCTTGGACGCCTCGCCCATCAGCATCCCTACGGTGCAGTCGGAGATCACCGATGGTAAGGCGGTCATCACCGGCAACTATGGTGCCACCGAAGCCAAGCTCTTGGCGACGCGTCTCAATAGCGGCGCACTCCCGGTGCCCATCAAGCTTATCTCGCAGCAAACCATTGGCTCATCGCTGGGCGCGCAGTCGCTCCACGATAGTCTTCGCGCCGGTCTGTGGGGGATGCTGCTAGTCGCACTCTTTATGATTGTCGCCTACCGTCTTCCTGGAATTACTGCCGTCGTCGCCCTCTTGGTGTACACCCTCATTGTGCTTTCGGTGTTCAAAATCCTCTCTGTCACCCTGTCTCTCGCGGGTATCGCAGGATTTGTCCTTTCTTTGGGTATCGCAGTGGATGCTAATATTCTTATTTTTGCTCGCATAAAAGAGGAGCTTGAGCTCGGCAAGTCACTTGCGGCGGCTCAGCATGAAGCATTTCGCCGCGCGTGGCTTTCTATCCGCGATTCTCACATGACCACGATAATCGGTGCCGTGATTCTCTACGCGTTCACCACCTCTATCGTAAAGGGATTTGCGCTTACGCTTGGTGTGGGCGTCGTCACGTCGCTCTTTACTGCGACCGTGGTGACGCGCGCTTTCCTCTCGCTTTTTACAGGCCAGTGGGGGCAGCAGCGTTTGTGGTTATTTCGTTAACACGTCTTCATGAAATCTATCTATCGCATCATGTTCGGAGCCAGCATCGCGCTGCTTTTGGTAGCGGTGGTTTTTTGGGCAAAATTTGGCCTCACACTGGGAGTCGATTTTAAGGGTGGTAGTGTTACCGAGATCCAGTTCGCCGGCGTGCGACCCGAAGTGGACGCCGTACGAGCAAAGTTGGCGACGACTGAGTTTAAAGATGCCACCATTAGTCTTGCGGGTACCGACTCGCTGGTGGTGCGGGGCGCACAGCTCTCTGAGCCAGAACACCAGAAGCTACTGACCGTATTTACGACAGTGTATAAGGATGCCAAGCCGACGGAAGCGCGCTTTGACTCTGTCGGTCCTGCAATTGGGCAAGAACTCAAGTCGCGCAGTGTGTGGGCTATTCTGCTCGTACTCATTGCCGTCTCGCTGTACATAGCACTCGTATTTCGTGGGATGGGCCGCGTGCTATCGCCATGGGCAATGAGCGTCGCGACGCTTGCGGCACTCGCGCACGATATTCTCCTCCCTATCGGGTTGTTTGCCGCACTGGGTCATTGGCAGGGTGTTGAAATCAATGCGGTGTTCGTTGCAGCCATTCTCACCATTATGGGATATTCAATTTCCGATACCGTTGTTGTCTTTGATCGTGTACGCGAGAACATTCTTCGCGGAGTCAAGGCGCCATTTCATGAAGTGGTCCACATGAGTGTGATGCAGACGCTCGCGCGCTCTATTGCAACCAATGTCACCACGCTCTTGTCGTTGGTAGCCATCTACTTCTTTGGGGGCGTGACCATCAAGTACTTTGCGCTGGCCCTGATTGTTGGCATTTTCTCGGGGGCCTACTCATCCATTTTCGTTGCGTCTCCTTTGTTGGTTTGGATGGTTCGGGATCGGTCGCGGTAGGGGATTATTGACAGAAAGGCTAGCTTTTTGTAGGACTTCCGCTAGGAGGTGTCTGGGTTTACACAGGGGGGGCTTGACTAATTTTGCAATAACTGCTACTGTATTAACCGCTACGTTACGTTCTGTACACGAGCACCTAATCAACCTCGAATCCGTATGGCAACCATCGATGTAAAAAACCTCACCAAGTCGGTCGCACAGTTGGTAAAAACCCTCAACCCACGGAACCGGGACATCGTGTCGCGCCGTTTTGGGCTCAAAAATGGTACCAAGGAGACCCTGGAATCCATCGGGCAGGGCTACGGCATCACGCGCGAACGCGTCCGCCAAATCGAGGAATTTGCTCTTGCGCAGCTGGCCAAAGCGACCGTGGACCAGAAGGACGTTCTCAAGTATTCTGCCGCAGCCAAAGACCTGATTGCTCGCGAGGGCGGCATCATGAAGGAGCGCGCGCTTTTCAAGACTGTGTCGGGCAACGAGAAGGATTCAGTTGCCAATGCCTCGCTCGTGTTTGCTCTTACGTTGGATCGTGAGCTCGTACGCATGTCTGACAATGACCACGTGCACGGCTACTGGGCACGCGACAGCAAGGTACTCGACGCATTTCGCCAGCAGGTTACCTCGCTCACCTCTGCTCTTCAAAACCACGGTTCTGTGCTTCCTGCAGCTACGGTCGTTTCTCTCGCGCAGGAGCAGGGTGTGACCGGTTTGGACGGTGCAAAATTTAATGATCGCCACCTCGCAACGGTTACCTCTATTTGCAAGGATGTTGGTACGAATATTTTTGGTCAGATGGGGTTGACGCACTGGAGTCAGATCCGCCCTAAGGGAGTTCGCGACAAGGCATATCTCGTGCTTCGTCAGGCAACCAAGCCACAGCACTTCAGCCAGATTGCCAAGCTGATCAACGTTGCAAAATTTGATGCAAAAAAGGTGAATGTGCAGACCGTACACAATGAGCTCATCAAGGACAACCGTTTCGTGCTCGTTGGACGCGGTATGTACGCTCTCTCTGAGTGGGGATACAAGGCCGGTACCGTCAAAGATGTCTTGGTGGATATCATGAAGAACCACGGCAAGCCACTGCCTCGCGCAGAGCTGCTCGCCAAGGTCGGCGCCGTCCGTATGGTCAAAGAAAACACGATTCTCTTGAACCTCCAGGATTCATCCACGTTTCTCCGCGACGAACAGGGACACTATCACCTTCGCAAGAAGTAATCCTCGTTTCTCTCAGTTATCACTAGGTCTCCTTCGGGAGGCCTTGTGCGTTTTGTGGTATACTTTTGGTGAACAATGATTGATACCGATGCAATCTTTTCAGCTCTTGGTGCGGGCGTCTTCCTAGCCCTCCAATACTGGTGGGTGTGGCTGCCGTTGATGTTGGCGCGCATCGCCTACATCATGTGGCTGGACTATCAGAAGGAGAAATATCTTCTGGGGATGAAGTGGGTGATGCTCGAGATTACTCCACCGCCAGAAATCCTTTACAGTAGCCCGAAGGCAGCCGAGAGTTTTTTTGCGTGGCTGCATGCCAGCTATGGTGGCGGCATCAAGTGGAAGGACCAGGCATTTGGCGGCAAGGTACCCGACTGGTTTTCAATAGAAATCGTCTCAGATAGTGGTGATACACACTTCTATATCCGCTGTACCGAAGGACAGCGCAACGGTGTGGAGGCGGCACTGTTTGCGCAGTACTCGCAGGCTGAGATTCGTATTGTTGAGGACTATACAACGATGCTCCCGGCTGATTTTGATCCGACAACGTACGACATTTCGGGAAGTGATTTTGTCGGGACGCAGCCCCCTGCGTATCCCATCAAGAGTTGGACCGAGTTTGAAGATGCCGGCGGCAAAGATGAGAATGCGCGTATCGATCCCTTGTCACCGTTGTTGGAAATCATGAGCGCGCTCACGCCGGGTGAGCATCTGTGGTTGCAGTATGTAATTCGCCCCACAGGCGGGGATTGGGTCAAAGAAGGACAAAAAGTTGTTGATAAGATGGCGGGGCGTGAAGAGAAGCCGGCTCCGGCGCATATCGTGGTTCGCATTCTGAGTATCCCGGTGAAGATTATCGAGTTTTTCATGACGATGTTCGGTCTGTATACGCCCCCTGAAGAAAAGAAAAAAGAAGAGAAGCCATTTAATCTGTCATCACTTACGCCTGCAGATAAGTTGGTGCTGGAGCAGATACAGTTTAAGATTTCAAAGCTTGCATTCAAATCAACGATTCGTACCGTATACATCGCGCGCAAGGATGCATTCAATGGTGCGCGTTCTGCGAGTGTATCGGGCATGATGAAGCAACTGTTCTACAACAATCTCAACAGCTTCAAGCCAGGCAATGGCACCAGCGACAAGGGAGTGGTGCCGTGGCTGTTTCCAGGCGGGAAGGGATTTATGGCATCGGAGCGTACGCTCAAGAAAAAAATCGGCATGTATAAGGCATACATCAAGCGTACGTTTTCTCCGCCATCAAAAAACCCCAAAGACTATCCTCTTATTTTAAATGTAGAAGAGCTGGCTACGCTTTGGCATATGCCGGCACTCAATGTAAAAGCGCCGCTCTTGCCGCGTGTCCAAGCTAAAAAGGGCCAGCCGCCGGCTATGCTTCCCACCCGCTAATCCATGCCCGTCCAACCACCCAACAACGACGTCGTCCTCTTTGGCCAAACTGAATTTCGCAATGCGATTCAGCAGTTTGGCATCAAACTCGACGACCGTCGCCGCCACATGTACGTGGTAGGAAAATCGGGCATGGGAAAATCCGAGCTGCTCAAGATGCTCGCCATCCAAGACATACAAGATGGGCGCGGGCTGTGCTTCATGGATCCTCACGGCGATCCCGTCTACGACCTGCTCGACTACATTCCACCAGAGCGCGTCAAAGACGTCATCTTCATCAACCCTGCCGATATGCAGTATCCCATCGGTTTTAACGTGATGGAGCAGGTCAGTTTTGATCAACGACATCTGGTCGCCGATGGCATGATGGCGGTGTTCAAAAAAATCTGGATCGATGCCTGGTCTGCGCGTATGGAGTACATCCTCAACAACACCATCCTTGCCCTCTTGGAGGCGCCAGGATCGACGCTGTTGGGCGTCAATCGCATGCTCGCCGACAAAGAGTACCGCAAGCGTATCGTGGACCAGGTGACCGATCCTGAGGTCAAGGCGTTCTGGACGCAAGAGTTCGCCAAATACACCGATAAGTTTGCATCTGAAGCAACTGCCGCCATCCAAAACAAGGTGGGGCAGTTTGTCTCCAATTCGCTCATACGCAATCTTATTGGCCAAGAGAAGTCGAGTTTCAATATGCGCGAGGCGATGGACCAGCGCAAAATTATTCTCGTAGATATTTCCAAGGGGCGTATCGGAGAAGACGCCTCGCGACTCTTGGGCGCTATGATTATCACCAAGATCCAATTGGCGGCCATGTCACGCGTCGATATTCCCAAGCATGAGCGTGCGGATTTCACTCTTATCGTCGACGAATTTCAAAACTTTGCGACGGGGTCGTTTGCCAACATTCTTTCTGAGGCGCGCAAATTCAATCTCTCGCTCGTCGTGGCGCACCAGTATATCAAACAACTCGACGAGGCGGTTGCAGACGCGGTATTTGGCAACGTGGGTACATTGATATCATTTCGTGTGGGGGCAGAGGACGCCGAGATGCTGGAAAAGGAATTCGCACCGGAGTTTATGGCGACGGATATTGTAAACCTTGGATTTCGGCAGATGTACCTCAAGTTGATGATCGACGGAGTGGCCAGTCACGCATTTTCGGCGATGACCATGGATACACCGCCCAAGCTTGTAGCGAGTACCCGTGATGAGGTGATTGAGTATTCGCGCACCATGTACACGCATCCGCGTGCTGAAGTGGAGGAGGCAATCGCCAAGTGGCGCGCTCCCGTGGAGCCACCTGCCTATGTGCCGCGTACACCGAGTGCACCGAGTGACCGTCCGCCTGCGCCTCGCAAAGATGCGCCGTTTCCCTCGCAATCTTTTGCCAAGCCGATGCCACCGCGGGAGCAACCCCGTGCAGCGCAATCGTCCCCGCCGCAACCCCGTCGGGATAATCGCCCTGCGCAGCCGCGACCTCAGCAGTCCTCACGACCCGCACAGCAACCGGCGCAACCACCACAGCAAAACGCGGTGAGTCTTGATGCGCTCAACGGGGGTGCAGTGGGTTTCCATGGACGACCCGTGGCGCCGCGAGAGACTCCGAAGGCCACCGACGTGAGCTACTCGACGGTATCCGACTCCGAACTCAAGACCCTCATCGCCAAAGCGTTGGGGAAATAAATGGTGTCCACCCTGCTGGATTCGAACCAGCGACCTTCTCCTTAAAAGGGAGCAGCTCTACCAACTGAGCTAAGGGTGGTTAGTGCGACACTAAAATACCATGATTTCGACGCATACTCAAGACCAAGAAAAAGCCCCTCACGGGGCTTGGGGCGGACGCTGGGGGATTACGGCACGGACTTTGCGGTAGCCGGCAGTGGCGCAGTAGTGGGCAACGATGGTGTCCAGATCCGTCATCACCTGACGGTACAACACCCGGGTTGGCGGGACGTATCTTCGGCTGTAGAGCGAGCTACGCCATGCAGTGATTGCATCGCACACATAGGACACGCGGATACCAACGGTTCGGCAGCGGCCGCACATGAAGTACGGCGCCCTGAGCGCTTGGGCGGCGTATTTTCGGAAACCGACATACCATGTCGGATCGACGATTCGCTTGCAGGATTTGCAGTAGAAGTAATGGTTTTCAATGGGCATCCAGAGCCTCCTTTGGAAAATATAACACTATGCAGTGAATGCACAAATAAAAACGAGGCTCGCCAGAGCCTCGTGAACTGCTACTTATCGACCGTCGCGTTTGCTATGCCTTGGATTATCGCGGCGATAGCGGATTTGTACGTCTCGTCCTGAACCAGAGCTCCCTGGACGAGTCGATCATGCGCTTCTTGCTTGGAATTTTCGGCAGCAGCATGTTGCCTTACTTGCACTTCGAAGCTCATGCACTCCTTGCGAAGCTCGGTAACCTTGGCGTCGCGCTCGGCCAGTTCTCGCCGCAGTTGGGCGATAACTTTCAGGTCGTTCTCGCTCTTGATCTGGTGATCTTTTTCGCTATCCTGAAAACGGGCGATGAGCTCCTTGCTACCGCCCAGGACCATTTGAAGAGCTTCGAGATTCTCTTCAAGCTCTTTGCGGCTCAGCCGTTTCGTCGCTCCATCTGCTTTCTTTGCTGTCATATCTTCCTCCTTTGGAAGTATTCACATAGTATCATAGTTAGGAGATATGTCAATAATTCTTTGAAAATAGCAGGTGTCGTGCTAGGATGCTGTCATACCTATGCAGAAGGTTTCTATTCTCCAAACCAAAGATCTCGCCGGCTCCGAAGTGGAGCTGTTTGGGTGGGTGGTCAATCGTCGCGATCACGGCAAGCTTGTCTTCGTTGATCTTCGCGACCGCTCCGGTGTCATTCAGGTAGTTTTCGGACCCTTCACTCCCGACACCTATGAGCTGGCCCAGACACTGCGCAACGAGTGGGTGGTACGCATCAAGGGGCTGGTCAAAGAACGTCCCGAAAAGATGCGCAATACGGATATTCCCACGGGTTCGGTAGAGCTTGAGCCACGTGAGCTTGAGGTGCTCAACCAATCGGAGACGCCACCCATGCCCTTAGATACCGATGGTTATGAGATTGGCGAAGACACGCGTCACGAGTGGCGCTATCTCGACCTGCGTCGCCCACGCATGGCGCGTAACATGATGGCGCGTCACAAGGGTCAACTCTTTATCCGCAATTGGCTGGATGCACAAGGATTTCTCGAGGTGGAAACGCCGATGCTCACCAAGAGCACGCCCGAGGGCGCGCGCGATTATGTCGTACCCAGCCGCCTGTACGCGGGTTCATTTTATGCGCTGCCACAGTCTCCTCAGCAGTACAAGCAGCTCCTCATGGTGGCAGGCATGGAGCGGTATTTTCAATTTGCACGATGCTTTCGCGACGAAGACACGCGTGGCGATCGTCAGCCCGAGTTCACCCAGCTGGATTTGGAGATGAGTTTTGTCGAGCGCGAGGATGTCATGGCGCTCAACGAAGCACTCCTCATTGATTTTGTTACCAAGCTGTACCCCGAAAAGAAAATCCAACAGATCCCGTTCCCGCGCATGAGTCACGCCGATGCGGTGTCCAAGTACGGCACTGACCGTCCTGATCTGCGCGAAGACAAAAACGATCCCAACCTCTTGGCGTTTTGCTGGGTCATTGATTTTCCATTCTTCGAGAAGACCGATGAGGGGTGGACGTTCACGCACAATCCGTTTTCAGCGCCGAAGCCAGAACACATGCCCTGGTTGCTTGCCGGCGAGAACATCGGTGAAATCCTCACCACCCAATATGACATTGTGCTCAATGGATGGGAGATAGGCGGTGGATCCATTCGCAATCACACCGCGGAGGGGCTGCGCGCGGTATTTCGCATCATGGGATTCGAAGATGCGCGCATCGATGAAAACTTTGGTCATATGCTGTCGGCACTTGCGCACGGCGCTCCACCACACGGCGGCATTGCCTGGGGTTGGGATCGCTGGATTGCGCTCTTGCACAACGAACCCAATATTCGCGAGGTACTGGCATTCCCCAAGACCGGCGATGCGCGCGATTTGATGATGCACTCTCCCTCACCGATTTCGGCGCACCAACTCCACGAGTTGCACCTGAAGATTGAGAAAGAGTAATGCGCTCATGCGGCTGGCCATCACACTCCCACTTTTGCTACTGGCGGGCCTAACTCTCGTTAGTTTGTCGATGCGCACAAAGTCTGCGCCGGAGTCACTCGCGTATATTGCCGCTGAACCCACGCCAACCCTTCAATCGGCGCAGGCCTACTTGGCGCCCATTGCGGAGCCTGCGTATGCGCCGATCCGTGACACGGCGATCGCGGATCCGGTAGTGGACGCTAATGTAGCGCTCCTGTCCGATCTGGATTCCGGCCGAGTGCTCTACGAAAAAAATGCGAGCGTGAAGGTTCCTATTGCTTCGCTTACCAAACTCCTTTCGGCAGTGGTGGCGACTGAGCTATTTGATGCACACGACATCGTGACGATCGCTTCCGAGTCGATTCGCGTCGATGGTCAAAAACAAACGCTCTATGACGGTGAGCGTGTCGCCGTTGGGGATTTGATTGCGATGATGCTCGTGGAGTCGAGTAACGATGCCGCCTACGCACTCGCAGGTCACGCTCGCGTGTCGGGTATCGATTTTGTGGCGCGTATGAATCAGCGGGCCACGCAGCTTGGTATGGATCAGTGTATATTCACCAATCCGGCTGGTTTGGATGACACCGCGTTTTGTAGCGCTACAAATCTCCTCAAGCTCGTTCGCTTTATCACCAAAACTATGCCAGAGCTGTGGAGCACCACTACGCTGGCAAATCTGACTGTCCAATCTGCGGACGGTCGCTTTTCTCACCAACTCAAGAATACCGACGAGCTTTTGGGTACTTTGGATGGAATCCTTGGTGGGAAAACAGGCAATACCGATGGAGCGCTGGGGTGTCTCATTCTGGTAGTGAAAATACCGTCAAATAGTGATACACTGGTCTCAATCGTCCTTGGTTCGCGGAGTCGATTTACTGATACCACAACACTACTGTCGTGGGTAACCGCGGCGTATCGTTGGCACTAAGCGTATGTCCGAAGCATTTACTATATTCAATGTGATACGGGTGCTCGTGGTTGCTACCGTTTCGTTTTTTGTTGCGCTCTTCATTGAGCCACTGTGGATGAGTATTCTGCAGAAATACTTCACGCATGGGAAGCAAATTGCTCGTGAGGACAAGCCCATTTTTAATGCTCTTCATAAGAAGAAAGAGGGCACCCCGACTATGGGCGGTTTCATGATTTGGTTTTCTGTGGTGTTCGTCACCATTTTATTTTGGATGCTCCATGGCACGATCGATGGTTTTTGGTCTAAGGTTAGTTTTCTTTCGCGATCTCAGACATATCTTCCGTTGGCATTCTTAGTTCTTGCTGGACTCGTTGGTATGGCTGACGATGTCATCGGTATCCGCCGCCGTGGGGGATTTGGGATGCAGAAGCGCTTGTTGCTCTTTGTTGGCGTAGCGTCGCTCGGCGGATGGTGGTTTGTCGAGAAGCTTGGCAAAGACGCCATGAACGTTCCATTCTTTGGCGACGTACATATCGGTGCGGCGTGGTATTTTGTCGCATCGGTGTTTATCATGGTCGCCACGGCTTTCTCGATGAATGAAACCGATGGTCTCGATGGTCTTGCGGGAGGCACCTTCCTGAGTATGTTCGCTGCTCTCGGAGCTATAGCCTTTGACCAGGGGCGCATGGATCTCGCAACTTTTATGGCGGCTATTTTGGGGGCGCTGGTGGCTTTTCTGTGGTTCAATATCTACCCAGCGAAATTCTTTATGGGTGATACGGGGGTGATGGCGTTGGGATTCGTTGCGGGCGCGACCGCTATTTTGCTCAATGTGCCACTATTGCTACCGCTCATCGCCATTATTCCCCTCATTGAATCGTTGAGCGTCATTTTGCAGGTAACGAGCAAGAAGCTTCGGGGCAAAAAACTATTTCTCTCAACGCCAATTCACCATACCTTCGAAGCAATCGGGTGGCACGAGACGCAGATTACCATGCGTTTTTGGGTTATTAATGCCATCGGCGCGACGATTGGCCTGACCATATTCCTTGCCGATTCGAAGCTCCCACCGCTCACAGGGCAGGTGATCCATGAATTGGTGCAATCAATCTTGCGCTAGCAGCTGGCGTGGTACCCCGTTAGAAGTATCCCATATCGCTGGACTTCTAACGGGGTGGTACACTAGTGCATGGCCAAACGCCTCTTTTGGTTGATTCTCATACTACTCGGATTTGGGCTGGTTGTGCTCTCGTCGGCGAGCGTGGTTCAGGCAACTAAGAAATTCGGTTCCGCGAACTACTACTGGCTCCACCAGCTCGAAGTTGGAATACTGCCAGGATTAGTGCTGCTTTGGATATTTTGGCACATTGATTATCGTCGACTACGTTCGCTCGCGCTGCCATTTCTCTTTGCTGCTTTGGGATTGATGATACTCGTGTTGGTCCCATCATTTGGTGTCCGTATCAATGGCTCGCAGAGTTGGCTCTCGTTGGGCCCACTCTCATTTCAGCCCGCCGAAGTACTCAAACTAGCACTCGTGATCTATTTGGCGGCGTGGTTTGGTGAGCGCGGCGATAAAATAAAAAAAATGCAGCTCGGCTTGGTTCCCTTTAGTGTCATCATGGGAGTGGTTGCCATATTATTGCTGCGTCAGCCTGACCTGGGGATGTTAGGGGTGATTGCGCTTATCTCCGGAGGGATGTTTTATTTCGCCGGTGCACCGATGCGACAGAGTTTTGCTGTGCTAGCGGTATTCGGTGTTTTGGTATTGGGGTATGCGCGACTCTCTCCTGTACGTTGGGATCGAGTGATGACGCTCCTGCATCCAACCGCTGATACACATGGTTCTGGTTGGCAGGTGAACCAATCGCTCATTGCTATCGGCTCGGGCGGCGTATGGGGTGTTGGCCTAGGTCAGAGCACGCAGAAATTGTACGGATTTCTTCCTGAACCTATTGGCGACTCGATTTTCGCAGTGCTTGTTGAAGAGCTGGGTATGGCGGGCGGCGCCTTTACGATTCTACTGTTCGCGGCGCTGGCTATTATGATGATGACCATTGCCCGCCGTGCGCGAGACGGATTCGGTACGCTGCTCGTTTCGGGTGTGTGTCTGTGGGTAATGATCCAAGCGGTCGTCAATATGGCCGCGGTGACGGGGCTCCTACCTCTTACAGGAGTGCCGCTGCCGTTCATTAGCTACGGGGGCACATCTATGGCGGCAATGCTGGCTGGGCTGGGAATCGCGCTGAATGTGACGGAGCAGAGCTAGGCTCCGTGCTATACTAGAGGGATGGATAGGCCATTTCTGCAAACTATTGAGTGGCTCGGATTCCAACGACACCTTGGTCGCAAGGTGTGGCGCTTGGATGACGGCTTTATAAAGGCGAACGTCATTCGTCACGATGTTCGCATGGGACAGAGCTACCTCTACGTACCCTATGGACCCGAGCTTAATCTCGATATGGCTCGTGACGGCCTCAACAATGAGCTCTCCCACTTCTCGCGCTTTGTGCATGGGTTGGCACGCCAGGAGGGTAGTATGTTCATAAAAGTTGAGCCGATGCACGATGTGGTTATCGAAGTGCTCATACGTAATGGCATGCGCTTTCAGAAATCATCGCGTGGGATTCAGCCGCAACGAACCGTTGTTGTAGATCTTTCCAAAACCAACGACGAACTTCTCGACGGTCTCCACTACAAGCATCGTTATAATATCAATCTCGCGCAGCGTAAGGGCGTCACCATCGAAGAGTCCGATGATGCGGATATTTTCTGGAAACTGCTTCAGAGCACTGCTGAGCATGATGATTTCCGCACGCATGGCATGCTGTATTACAAAAAGCTTCTTCGTTTTTTTAGCAACGACACCGACGCGCTACGAACGCGCCTTTTTTTGGCACACCACGGCGGAAAGCCAGTGGCGGGAGTGATTATGATGGAGCATGGACGAACGGTTACCTATTTGCACGGTGCTATGGATCGCACTGAGCGCGCATTGATGGCGCCCCACCTCATGCACTGGGAGTTGCTGCGTCAGTACAAGGCACGTGGCTATACGAGCTACGATTTCTGGGGAATTGACGCCAACAAGTGGCCAGGAGTGACGCGCTTCAAACTTGGCTTTGGTGCTCGCACCATCGAATATCCTGGTTCATTTGATCTCATCGCCAAGCCGCTCTGGTCGTGGCTGTACAAAATGTCAGGACGGTAGCATACTGGCTGCCATGTTCAAAGAGAGTATTCTCGATACGTCCCTGCGGCAGGTGAAGCGCTTTATCCCTCGGCGTGTCTTTGACGCTGCCGCAACCGTCTACCACCCACTGTTGGCGTGGACAGGTGCGTTGGTGTATCGCTTTCCTTCGCGTCGGCTTAAGGTGATTGGTGTGACGGGCACCAAAGGTAAGAGCACGACGGTCTACCTCACGAGCCACATTCTCGAACAAGCCGGGTATTCAGTCGCAGCGATTGGCTCGTTGGGATACAAAATAAAAGATCGCGAGTGGCCTAATCTCCTGAAGATGACGATGCCGGGGCGGTGGAAGATGCAAAAATTTTTGCGTGAGGCGGTGCGCGCTGGTTGCACGCACGCAGTGGTTGAGGTGCCATCGGAGGGACTTGCGCAGGGTCGCCATCTCGGAATTCATTTTGATTGCGCGGTATTCACCAATCTTCATCCCGAACACATTGAGGCGCACGGTACGTTCGATCGATATCGTCAAGCCAAGGGGAAACTATTTGCTGCTACGCATCATTTGCATGTGCTCAACGCTGATGATCCAGCAACCGAATACTTTGCATCATTTCTTGCGCACAAGAAACTCTTTTTTGGTACCGAGGGCGGAGAGCTACGCGCTACCAAGCTCGTTGTCGGCGAGGATCGATCTTCTTTTTCTATTTATGGCACGCAGTTTGATCTCCATATCGGTGGCGTTTTTAATGTGTACAATGCGCTCGCCGCACTATCAGTTGCCGCGCTCTACGGCGTAGATCTTCCCACCGCCAAGCCGGCGCTCGAATCAGTCACCGAGATTCCGGGACGACTCCAGTGGATTCAAAAAGAGCCGTTCGGTGTCGTGGTGGACTATGCACATACCCCCGACTCGCTCCGCGCGGTGTACACGGCGCTTCGTCCGCACGCTACTCGACTGATCGCTGTACTTGGCGCCGCTGGAGGAGGGCGCGACAAGTGGAAGCGCCCAGCATTTGGGGCGATTGCCGACGAGCTCTGCGATCAGATCATTCTCACCAACGAAGATCCCTACGATGAAGATCCAGAGCACATCCTTGATGATGTGGCAGCGGGCATCGCTACATCATCAGCACAAAAGGTTGAGCGCATCATGGATCGCGCTCAGGCAATTTCTCGAGCGATCGCTTCTGCGCAGAAGGGCGACATTGTGATTATTACGGGCAAGGGGAGCGAGACATCAATGGCGCTTGCCAATGGGCGCAAGATTTCTTGGTCTGATGCGGCTCTTGCGCATGCTGCACTTCCCAAGGAGTGAGCCTTTGCTATACTCTCACCTCTAGTTCTTTACGAGGTGAATTATGCTCCCCAAAATAGACGCCCCTGTGTTTTACACCCCATCCGGCGTACCGTATTTGAAGGGTCCTGGTGCCATCATGATTGCCCGACCGATGGTTGATTTGTCGGGGATGAAGGAATTTCTCGAGGGATTTGACCCCGCACTTTCGTTCGGGCTGTACCTTGAAGATCCAGACGAGCTCCCACCTGCGGAAGCTCTGTCTAAGGTTGCTGGTCAACTGTGCTATCTCAGTTTTGGGCTGAAGCGAAGTGTGAACGCACAAGCTGCCAGATATTTGGACAATATCAAAGAATCGAAGCACGGTTCTGTTCTTGAGCATGCCGTATTCTCTTTCATACTCTACGGCGTAACAAGAACCGTAACTCATGACTTAGTGCGACACCGAGCAGGCGCTGCATTTTCTCAGGTCAGCCAACGCTATGTGGACGGAACGAGGCTTCGTTTCGTTGAAGCAACTCCGTTTCAGGAAATTCCGGAACTCCATGAGCGATTTATTGATCGCATCGAGCGCCTTCATCGGGAGTATCACGAGATTGGTTCGATACTTACACTCCATCAGGCCAGAGGCCTTCCTATTCTTGCTGGCGAATCAAAGACCGACCAGCGGAAAAAGGTTCAAGAGACTGCTCGAGAGTGCCTTCCTAACGAAACCGAGGCACCTATTTGTGTGAGTGGGAACGTTCGAGCATGGCGGCATATTTGCGAGATGCGAGCGAATGAGCATGCTGACATCAAGATTCGGGCCGCTATCATGAACGTGTTTCGATGTTTGATTCAAGAAGCGCCGCTGCTCTTCGAAGACTACGAGGTCGTTCGTCTTCCTGACGGTACTGAAGCTCTACGCACTCCGTATCTTAAGGTCTAAACCTCCGTACCACCCAAGCTTGCTCGGGTGGTTTTTTCTTGGTAGGGTCACGCGTAGTTCCCTTATTTCTCAAGGAGGTGGCGTGCAACACGAGCATTCGCCGTATGCGGTAGCGCGTGGGCCGTACAAACGAGCACTGCCCGCCGCCTACATGCATCACATGATGCCGCGCGAACGGGGCGGGCCTGAAATCGAGCACAATCTCTTCCCCTGGAATATCGCAGCACACCGTGCCTGGCATCAGCTTTTCGAAGTAATGACGGTGCGTGAAGTGTGGCAGTGCCTGGACGAGGTGTACGAGCGGTTATTGACAGCTTCCGGTGACACGATGGTGAGAACCTGGTGTCTCTCCGGGTATTACCACGGGAAGCCATCCAAAAAGAACAACGTCCTTGCTCCCAAGCGGGTCGGCGATCTACTCCAGAGTTGGCAGATATGCTTCGGAGGAACAAGTCTTCAGGGTGCTCGCTCTTTGCTACGGTACATGATGTTGTTCATGATCTTTGGCAGGTACGTACTTCCTGTGTATGATCTGCCGGCAGGCGATATACTTGAACGGCTTGTGGCGAGCGTGTCAGATGACGAAGATCGTGCTTGGGCGTTTCGTACCTGCTTCGATGGCGAACCCGGCGAAGTCGAGCTCGAGGTGTGCGACCTCACCATTCGCGACGTGCGGCGCATCGCTATCACCATCCCGGTCCACTAAGGCCGGGATGTTTTCTATTGTGGCGACATTTGGCCGAGTAGTATACAATCAACACATTGTATGGACATTGACGCAACGCTAACATCGCGGCGTACTGATCAGGCGCCACAGTCGGGCAAGCCACACCTCTGGCCTGCTATTTTGATTACCATGGTGCTCATGGGGGTTGCGGTAGCTTTTTTGAGTCCGCCTGCGTCACCGGTGGCTGATGGCACCCCGACACCGAGCTCATTGGTGGAGCGTGATGCGCGCGTGTACACCATCAGTTATCGTTATGGCGTATTTAGCCCCACCAACCTTCGTGTACATGCGGGGGATACGGTGCGCTGGAAAAACGATAGCCCGTTGCCCATCAAGGTGATTGCACAGCTCCAAGCGGGAGAAAAAAATCCAACATTTGATAGCGTTGGCTCTATTCAGCCCGAGAGCTTCTTTTCGTATACGTTCTCACAGACCGGAGTCTATGGTTATTTTAACCCCTCCGATTCCAACGAGTCCGGCGTGGTTATTGTTCGAGAATGAACACGCGAACACGAATCCTCGGGTGGTGTTTGATCCTGTATGCCGCAACGGCGCTGGTAACGCTCAGTTCGGTGTGGCAGCACGTTCTGCATCCGGTAGCTGCTGGTCTCGTGCAGCCTATCGACGCTACCATTGAGAATGGTGTAATATTTTTTGTTGCGTTTTCGTTTTTTACGTTTGGGATGGTGCGATTCTTACGTGCTGCGCGAGTTTCTCTGGCGCTCATCCTGCCCGTTGCACTCGTTGTGGGTGTGCAGTTTATACTCGCCGGCTGGATATCGAATCCGTGGAGCATCGGTCTCGCGATCGCGTTCGTCGTGGCGCTGCAGGTTGCGCCGCTCGTGATAACTCATGATATCGTCGTTATGCTCGGTATCGGTGGTATCGCGGGGCTCTTGGGGATGTCACTTACGCCCCTCATCGCATGCGTCATCCTCGCCCTTTTGGCGCTCTACGATATCGTTTCCGTGTATCGAACACGTCACATGGTGGCTCTGGCTGAGCGTATGCTTGAGTCGGGTGCGGTCTTTGGATTTTTAATACCTCCTTTCGTGTCAGGATTCTTTGAGCGTCGCGATGTCGTTATCCGCGAGCGGTCGGTGATGATGCTGGGCTCAGGTGACATCGGGTTGCCACTTATTTTAGCCAGCTCGGCACTCAGTCAGTCGGTGGGAGCCGCAATTGCGGTGACCCTCAGCTCATTGGTAGGTGTTGGCGTGATGCAATGGCTGTTTGCGAGGCAGGAGCAATCGGCACCGATGGCTGCGCTGCCACCCATCGCACTTGCCGCTATTTTGGGATATCTCGGTGCCTTACTTCTAGGAATCTAGGTGTATACTGGAAGTATGAAGCTAACTTTCTATGGTGGTGCCACGCATGTGACGGGGGCCAACTATCTGCTCGAGGCGGGTGGACTACGCATTCTTGTCGATTGCGGCATGATTCAGGGCTCGCGCTATAACGACGAGATGAATTTTAGTGCGTTCGGTTATGATCCCGCGACGATTGATTATCTCTTTATTACCCATAGTCACGTTGATCACATGGGCAGGGTACCAAAGCTCTATCGCGACGGATTCAGAGGAGTTATTTATGCGAGCGAACCAACTGCCGCGATCATTGCGGTCGCGTTACCCGATACACTCGATAAGGTAATTTCCGAGTCTCGAGATTTTAACTATGACCCGCTCTACTCACAGACTGACATGGAGGGTGCGCTCGCGCTGGTTCGGGGCGTGTCGTACCAACAGCGCCTCAAGCTCAATGAACGAGTGGTGGTGATCGGCCACGATTCGGGACATGTGCTCGGATCTACGAATTGGGAATTTATTGTTCAAGATGATGGCGTCGAAAAACGCATTGCCTTTCCCGGGGATATTGGCAATCAACCTTCAGTGCTGCTCCAGCCCATCGATTACGTGCACGACGTCGACTACACGCTTGTTGAATCAGCGTACGGCAGTCGCTTACACGAGGCGCGCACCGAGCGAAGCGCGCTGCTACTTCATGCTATTGAGGAGACGTATAACCGAAAGGGCGTGCTGATGATCCCTTCATTTGCCGTTGAACGAACGCAGGAGTTGCTCCTGGAACTTGATGCATTTTTTGAGGCGGGCAAGCTGCCGCGATTACCAGTGTTTTTGGATAGCCCCTTGGCAATCAACATCACCAAAGAGTATGGGCGATTTTCCTCGTATTTCAATGAGGGCGCTCGCGAGATTCTCAAAGACAACGGTGGCATCTTCCAATTTCCATGGGTCACGTTCACACCGCGGGTGCCTGAATCAAAACACATCAACGACGCGCCCGCACCAAAAATTATTATTGCTGGCTCCGGCATGAGCCAAGGCGGTCGAATTCTTCATCACGAGTTGCGCTACCTTTCGGATAGTCGCAATACCATGCTGTTCATTGGGTATCAGGTGCAGGGTTCATTAGGGCGCCGCATCCTCGACGGAGAAAAAGTGGTCTCAATATTTGGCCAGCACGTTCCCGTACACTGTCAGGTAAAATCGATTGGTGCCTACTCAGCCCACGCTGATCAGAATGGTTTGATGGAGTATATTCGTCAGGCTGCCAAGGGTGGCAAACTTAAGAAATGCTTTGTTGTTCAGGGTGAACTCGAGTCAGCGCAGGCCCTGGCGGCTCGCTCCACGTCCGAGCTACATGTCGATACCGTTGTCCCCGAATTAGGTCAATCGTTTGACCTCTAGAGCTCCGCTCAGCGTGACTGGCACTCACTTGCATTGAGTGCCAATATTTGATATTCTGCATTTCTATGAGCGAACTTCATATATCTCCCACTGCGGGTCAGAGCCACTTGCCTCTTATCGCGCTCAAAAATACTGTTTTATTCCCCAAGGTAGTTATCCCCTTGATTGTGCAGCGCGCAAAGTCGGTCCTCGCTCTGGAGGCGGCTTTGGCGACTGATCGTCTGGTGCTCTTCGTTACGCAAAAAAATGTTGAGGACGATATCGGAGAGCATGATCTATTTTCTGTTGGCACCGTGGGCCGCATCATTTCCGTCGTTCGCCTCCCAGATGGTTCGGCAAAAGTTGATGTCGAAGGTATTCGTCGCTCTCGTATCACGCATTACCTGGGCTTCGCGCCCTATGTGCAGGTGCAAGCACATGAGATCGAGCCAGTAGACGCCATTGACAGCCCCGAGAACGCAGCGCTCCTGCGCCGTGTTTTGGAGCAATTCAAAAACGTTGCCGAGGTTCGGTCGTTCCCAGCCATTCTTCCTGAGGTTGTATATCTGATGACTCAACTTCGCGACGCGGAGCAGATTATTGGTTTGGTAGCAGCGAACTTGAACCTCGATATGCAGCAGCAGCAAGATATCCTCGAGATGCGAGGACACGGGGATGCGCTCCGGCAGCTCAACATCTACCTCTCCCGCGAGATGGAAGTACTCGAAGCAGAAAAAGATCTCGCCCGTGAGACGAAACGAAAAATTGGACGAATGCAGAAGGAATTCTTTTTGCGTGAGCAACTGAAGAGTATCGAAAAAGAGCTTGGCGTTGACGAAGATCGCCAGGAGCTCGACGAGCTAAAAAACAAAATTGAAACTGCCGCAATGCCGACAGCAGTACACGAAAAGGCGATGAAAGAATTCGGCCGTCTATCCAAGATGCCCCCGATGAGTCCTGAGGTTTCCTATATTCGCACATACCTGGATTGGCTGGTTGAAATTCCCTGGAGTGCGACCACAAAAGATAAGATTGATCTTAAGCAGTCAAAGAAAATTCTCGATGAAGACCATGCGGGCCTCGAAAAAGTGAAGGATCGTATCTTAGAGTATCTTGCCGTGCAAAAACAGGTGGGTAAACTCAAGGGTCCCATCCTCTGTTTCTATGGTCCACCCGGAACTGGTAAAACGAGCATCGGGCAAAGTATCGCTCGTGCACTGGGTCGCAAGTTTGCCCGCGTTTCACTGGGCGGTATTCGCGATGAAGCAGAAATTCGCGGTCACCGTCGTACCTATGTAGGGGCGATGCCCGGACGTATTGTGCAGGGGATTCATACAGCAAAAGTACGAAATCCAGTTTTCTTGCTCGATGAGATCGACAAACTTGGTGCCGACTTTCGTGGAGACCCAAGTTCGGCGCTCTTGGAGGCACTGGATCCACAGCAGAACAACGCATTTTCTGATCACTACCTCGAGATGCCACTAGACTTGTCCGATGTGCTTTTTATTGCGACCGCCAATTCACTCGAGACCATTCCCGCCGCCTTGCGTGATCGCTTGGAGATCATAGATTTTCCGGGATATACGGAAACTGAAAAGCTCGCAATCGCCAAAGATTTTCTCTGGGGGAAAGCGCTCGCTGATCATGGGCTCAAAAAAGATCAGGTACGAATTGCTGATGCAGTACTGCTCAAGCTTATTCGCGACTGGACGCGAGAAGCAGGAGTCCGTGAGCTTTCCCGTCTTCTCAATGCCGTGATTCGCAAGGTGACCCGCGCGATTGTTGAAGGAAAGCGACCTGAAAAATCCGTGGTCACTGCTCGAGAGCTCAGCGATTTTTTGGGCGTTGAGCGACACTCGCACCAGCAAGGCGAGGAGAGTGATCAGATTGGCGTGACGACCGGACTCGCTTGGACACCTGTAGGCGGAGAAGTTTTCCCGATTGAAGTTAGCCGCATGCCAGGCAAGGGTAAGCTTATTCTGACCGGACAGCTGGGTGAGGTGATGCGCGAGAGTGCGCAGACAGCACTCTCCTTTGCGCGTGCGTGGGCGGCTCGGCATGGCGTTGAAGAGGATATGTCCAGAGAAGATCTGCACATCCACATCCCCAGTGGTGCCGTGAAAAAGGACGGCCCTTCGGCTGGCATTGCGCTCACCACGGCGCTCGTATCTATGTTCATGGGCTGGCCAGTACGTCGTGAGATTGCCATGACGGGTGAGGTGACACTGCGAGGCAAGGTTATGGAAATTGGCGGACTCAAGGAGAAGACCCTTGCCGCACTGCGTGCCGGAATCAAAACGGTACTGGTACCCGCCGAGAACAAGCGCGACATGGCCGATATGCCTGCAGAGGTAAAAAAGAAACTCAAGTTCGAATTTGTTGCACACGTCGACGATGTATTTGCACTGGCACTGCGCAAGCCACCAGCATCGAAGAAGCGTTAGTCAAAAAATGACGGCAAGGGTACAATGCTCGTATGCGTTTTGGATTTCTACGCGAGGAGCGTTTTCTCGAAGCTACGGGTGTGCTGGTAGGTATTATGATTGGCGTTGGGTTCTACGGAATACCTTTCGCATTTGCAAAGGCTGGTTTTTTGGTCGGTACTCTATGGCTTATTGCGTTGGCTGTCATTATTGGGTTTTTTGATCTTCTCTTTACTGAGTTAATGCTTTCAACCAAAGGGGCGCACCAGATCACGGGGTATGTGCACATTTGGCTTGGTCCGTGGGCACGTCGCGTTTCGATGATTGCGCACTTCATATCGCTCTATGGGGCCCTGTTAGCGTACATCATCGTGGTGGGAGAGTTTCTCCAGAATGTGCTGTCGCGATTCTTTAGTATTGACCCCCAGCTCTACAGCGTAGGGTTTGCGGTGGTGGGAGCTATGGCGTGGCTATTACGCCCGAAGACTATCGCAAAAATAGAACTTGTATTTATTGCCCTCTACACCGCTGCGGTGGTGTGTATCGTGGCGTTCGGTGTCCGCAATATACAGGGTTCTCATTTTCTCGGATGGACACCGGATTTCTGGTATCTGCCCTATGGCATCATCCTATTTGCACTCTCGGGTCTTTCATCACTTCCCGTCCAGCGCGACATACTCAAGGGTCGTGAGCATCTCATACGGCCTGCGATTATCACGGCACTCTGTTTTACCGTTGGACTCTATCTTCTCTTTGCTGCGATCGTCGTTGGCGTGAGTGGAGATGCTACATCACCTGCAGCATTTGCAGGACTGTTTGAATTTTTGGGGACACCCATACTCGTGCTCGGATCGCTTTTGGGTATTCTCACGATCAGCACCTCGTATATCATGTTGGGCACTGCACTGTTCGAAACATTCCGTATCGATTATGGTCAATCGAATATACTTTCGTGGATGCTTGCGGTGACGCCTCCGGTGGCGCTCTTTATCATTGGTTTTCGGAATTTCATCGATATCATCGGGCTGGTTGGAGGTGTGGCTCTCGGCACGCAATGCGTTCTGATTCTCGCGTCATACCTGCGAGCGCGCCGCGCACCACAGCGAGAGCCCGAGGTGCGCGTGCGGGTTTCGGGTTATGTCGTCGTGCTGTGTCTCCTTTTCTTTGCGGCCGGCGTAGCGGCGCAATTTTTCTTGCGATGAACGCTGCGCTTATCCGCTCTGAACGGTGGCTGTGGTATCTCTTCCTGGTAAGCGCAGCTTGGCAGATACGCGGTATCGTGTGGCAAGCCGACACTGTCTTCATTGAGTGGCGCTCGGCCGCGATCTATTTTAGCGATTTGTGTATGCTGGGGCTGCTTTTGTTTGGGGCGATACACGCGCGGTGGGAGCGCAGCTGGACAGTGATGCGTGCCAACACGCTGCTCGTCGCGCTGGTGTTAGCGTCAGTGGTCTCACTCGTGCATGCTCCAGCACGCATTGTTGGCGTGCTCGGTATTGTACGGCTACTTCAGTACATTCTTTTTTTCTGGTATCTGCGATATCGCGCACGGCGAGTGATGGATCCAGACCTATCAGCGCTCGCGTTTGTGGTGGGCGCGTGCGGGCAGGCAGCATTGGGTATTGGTCAATTTGTTGCGCAGCATGATCTGGGCTTCCGTTGGATTGGCGAGACAATACTGCAAACGAACATGCACGGTGTTGCCGTTTTTCTTACTGATACAGGAGACAAGGTTCTTCGCGCATACGGGACGTTTCCGCATCCCAATATTCTCGCAGCGTACCTCATGACGGCACTATGGTTGATGGTCTGGTTGCAGTTGCGACACGCTCCGCACAATCTTGCGGCGCGGGCCCTATGGCTTTCCGTGTTTGCGCTTCTCTTGGTGGGGATGTATCTGACATTTTCGCGGACCATCATTTCCGTATGGTGGCTGTCGGCGCTCATCGCATGTGCCGCACTTTGGAGCACGCGCGTATCTAATGGGTGGCATGCTATCACATCGCTGCGGCAACGTGCGCGCGCCCTGGTGGGCGTTACGATCGTAGCGACGCTCGCATTTGGAGTGCTCTTATGGCCACTCGTGATGGCGCGACTCACCATTGCTTCTTCGGATGAGGCGGTGCAACTGCGAATCCGTTATACGCGAGACGCACTGCACTCTGGCACAAGCTTTCTGGCGAGTGTGAATTGGACGGGAGTTGGTATTGGTAATTTTACTTCGTGGCTTGCGGGATACGATCGATCCTTGCCCTCCTACCTCGTACAGCCGGCGCACAACATTTATGCACTGGTATACACCGAGCTTGGCGCAGTTGGATTGGTGATACTCGTGGCGTGGCTTGTGGGAATTCTCCGCTCACTCTGGAAAAATACGGCCACCGAGCCGGTGCTTCGTGTCGGACTGTGCCTGCTCGTGGGCTCGCTGATGCTCATCGGTTCGCTCGATCACTTCTATTGGACACTTCAACAGGGGCGAATTCTTTGGTGGATGACCCTTGCGCTTGCGGCTAGCACGGTCGAACGGTAGGATGGTTACTATGACACTTGATCGCACTGAGCAACTCCGCGCTATTCGTGACGAAGTAGTTGCACTCACATCGTCACCTCTTTACGAAGAGCGAGTTCGCACGCAGGCGCATCCCGTCATTGGGGAGGGGAGTCATTGGGCGCGCATCGTTTTCATTGGGGAAGCGCCTGGCAAAAACGAAGCAGCCTCCGGCCGTCCGTTTGTTGGTGCGGCTGGCAAAGTTCTCGATCAGCTCCTTGCTTCGGTTGGCATTGCTCGTCCGGATGTGTACATCACCAACATCGTAAAAGACCGGCCTCCGTACAATCGCGATCCCATGCCAGAAGAGATTACTGCCTACGCTCCGTTTCTGGATCAGCAGTTAGCTATTATCCAACCCGACGTCCTCGTGCCGCTCGGGCGGTATGCGATGGGATATATCATGACTACCTATGGGCTGGAGAGTCACCTACGACCCATCAGCGCGCTGCACGGGCGAGTATTTGATGCTGTGACGTCGTACGGCCCCATTAAAATCGTGCCTCTCTATCATCCCGCGGTGAGCGTGTACAATGCGTCGACAAAAGCAGTCCTTTTAGAAGATATGAAGGTACTTGCCCAGTTTGATTGCACCCCGCGAGCGCCTGTGGCGGAGTAATGCACAGTTGTTGTTTCAGGGGTGGGGATGTGCTACAATTGACCAAGGTTATGAAAACAAAGACTACAGCGTTTTTACTAGCTTTTTCGCTGCTTGCGGTCTTCCCCACCTCCGTTTTTGCGGCTTCCAACGGCTCCAGTAGCCGTTATTTTGTTACCACCAATCGTCTCTTTTGGCGCTCTACCATGAGCGCTCGTCATGTTTTTCCTGATGGATTTACGGCTGACCTGAGCGATCTTCAGGTTCGTATCGCCAAGCTCGCCGGCCTCAGGCCCATCGCAGTCAAAAAGTTCTACATTCTCGCCGACGCAGCGCAGTCTGTCTCGCCCACGCCACTGATGACGCCATCGGAAAACGTCTCCTGGGGTATTCGTGCAATGCTCAGCGACGCTACTGCCACAAGCACCACCGGAGGTGCTGGTGTTCAGATCGCGGTGTTGGACACGGGCATCGATCGCGAGCACCCCGACCTGAGCCGGCGCATCGACGGTTGTTTTGATCTCTCAGATTCCACGAAGGGCTTTGCAGAGAATGCCTGCACGGACCTCAATGGACACGGCACGCACATGGCGGGTGTCCTGGTAGCCGATGGTGGCGTAGATGGCAAGGGAGCGTATGGATTTGCTCCTCAGGCAAGCATCTCGGTGTACCGTGTGTGTGGTTCAACGGGCATGTGCTTTGCCGATGATGTTGCGGTCGCAATGACGCATGCCGTTGATTCTGGCGCCAACATCATCGTGCTGGGCATGGGCGGTGAGGCGCAGAGTTCGTTCATCCACGATGCTATCGGTTACGCGACTGATCACGACGTGATGGTCGTGGCACCCGCCGGCAATGATGGCCCCTACGACGACAGTCTGGATTGGCCAGCGCGCGAACCGGCAGTTGTCTCCGTTGCTGCGATTGACGATACGCGCGAGCCAGCGGAATTTTCTTCACGTGGCAATAATGAATCGACGACTGCCTATGTTCCTGAAAAAGGCGACGTTGAGTTTGCTGCTCCTGGTGTGAATATCGAATCGACCTTCCGTGACGGTGGCTATGCGATTCTCTCTGGCACATCTATGGCCGCTCCTCACGTTGCTGGCTTAGCCGCTCGTCTGTGGCAGCGTTCTGCGCGACATCCCGCACAGGCCACGCGCACCCTCTTGCACGAGCTCGCACGCGACATCTTCAAGATTGGCGACGACAATGCTACCGGCTGGGGACTCCCCGTCGTAAAAGCACAGTAGCCGCAGCATTCATGCACAGCTCGCGCCGCCCCCAAGGGGCGGTTTCTGGTATACTAAGGCAATGCGCATCAGTCACACCATTCGAACGCTCATTACGAGTGACTTTCTCATCAACGCTGGCTTTTCAGTTTTTGCTCCGGTCTTTGCGGTATTCGTGACTGGGCAGATAGAAGACGGCTCAGTGCAGGTGGTTGGTTTTGCGGCTGCTATCGCGCAGATCGTCAAAGCGTGTCTTCAGATTCCGGTGGCGCGTTGGCTCGATCGCAACCATGGTGAGTACGATGACTACTACAGCATGGTTACGGGGAGCTTCATCGTAGCGCTCACGCCCTTTATGTATCTGTTTGCCACCGAGGCATCACACGTGTATATCATTCAAGCGTGTTTTGGTGTGGGCACGGCGTTGGCGGTACCACCATGGTATGCCATCTTTACCCGGCACATCGATAAGATGCGCGAGAATGTTGAGTGGTCCATGGAGTCTGTTGCCATCGGTATCAGTGGCGCGAGTGCCGCAGCGCTCTCGGGAGTGGTGGTCACGCACTTCGGATTTCAAACTGCATTCTTATTGGGTGGCATCTTTGCGATGCTGGGAGCCGCGATGCAGATTCGCATTTATCACGATCTTCGCGCCGCCGTCCCGCGAGGCGTGGTGAAGTCTCAACCCGACAAACCATGAGCACACGCGTATTACTCGTCGGAGGAGGCACGGGTGGGCATATCTATCCACTCGTTGCGGTCGCCAAAGCACTGCGCGCTCAATCGCGCGACGTCCAGGTCCGCATGATGGGGGATGGCCCACTCCTCAAGCGCGCTGCTGACGAAGCGGGAATTGAGTATCGGACCATCATCGCGCCCAAGCTTCGCCGATACGCGAGTACCGGCAATATCTTTGATGTTTTTAAAATACCTGTCGCGCTCGTGCAATCTTTGTGGCAGCTGTTGGTCTACATGCCCGATGCAGTCTTTGCCAAAGGCGGATACACGTGTGCCTTTCCCGTGCTGGTAGCGCGACTCTACCGCATACCAGTCTATTTGCATGAGTCAGATTCCATTCCTGGTCTGGCCAATCGGATGCTCGCTAAGCGTAGCAAACTCGTTTTCACGTCATTTGCGAGCACCGATGCCTATTTCCAAAAACTGGGGCGTCCTACACTGCTGGTAGGTAATCCTTTCCGAGCCGAGCTCTGCTGCGTTGATCGTGCGTTGGCACATAGCGCCCTCAAGCTCGATGCGTCCAAGAAGACGGTCTTTATTGCTGGGGGTTCGTCGGGCGCGGTTCAGCTCAATGATTTGGTCCTCGACTGCATTGTGCAGATGGTGCAAAAAGGATTTCAGGTGATTCATCAGACGGGTGACAAAAATTTTGCCGAAGTCAAAAAAACAATCGAGCAGTACATGACCGAAGGCAAGGATTCCTACGCTACGCTCATTGCTGCGCAGTATCGCGTCTATCCGTTTCTGGATCAGGGGCAGCTCGCTACTGCCTATGGTGCGTGCGACATCGCAGTCACGCGTGGCTCGGCGGGGATGCTCACTGAGCTGTCGTATTTGGGCAAGCCCATGATCATTGTCCCGCTGCCGGGCTCGGCCAGCGACCACCAGCTCGTCAATGCTCAAGAACTCGCTGGTCTTGGCGCGGTAGTGATGGACGGCGCCAATGTGAGTGCGCAGGTGCTCATGACCCAGCTCACGCACCTCCTTGACCCCATAGTCTACGCCGACATTTCTGCGCGTATTTGCACCTTCGCCAAACCCGACGCCGCTTCGCGCATTGCGCAGACCATTCTCCGCTGGTAGAAATTGACAGATATCTAGCAAAAGAGTATAATAAATATGTAGCAGATTCGCTACGCTCTTTCACATTTCGAGGAGAAAGACTATGGATGGAGTTCTTGCTGGATTGATGGGTGCCACGATTGGCACGCTCGTCATGTTGTTGCTGGGCTTTGCCCAGCTCACCAGTCTTGCCGCCGGTTCGGTGGTTGGCGGCTTCGTGGGCTACGTGCGCCACGGTGACCCCGCGTCCTTCCCGCGCACGTTCAAGTATATCGTGATGGCGACATCGACGCGACTTGCTCGCGCTCACATGCCGATCATCGACTACGGAGCGCACGCGAAGAAACTCTCGGCTGCAGTTCGCGAGTTGGCGCACGAGGCTGGCATTCTGGTCTTTGGAATTGTGCTGCCCGGTATAGCTGGAATAGTTTCCAGCGGTGCGGCTCTGTGGGTCACGGCATCGATCCATGAGCAGAGTGGGTTGCTGCGATACCTCAGTGCAGCAGTCGGCTCTGTGCTGGCGGTAGAGATAGTCCTGTCACTCCTATTTCTGGCAATGCTTTTAGCTAGCTACGACTGGGTTCACTCTCGGATTAGCGACTGTCGTTACTTCGGCAATGCGGAGGGCCACGAGTGCGATAAGGATAGCATCTGGCACTGGTATGGTGCGGCGCCAAACTATCAGAAATTCTTGTTCGTCGCCGTGACGCCGTGGGGATTACCAATCCTTGCGCATGTCTTCGTCGCAGCCATCGTTTTCGGGCTATCTGCACTGATCATCTGGTGCGCTTACTGGTCCCTGATTCACATCTACTCCCGTGAGCGGCTCATCACGAGTCTGTCGGTAGTGGAGACACTGTGCCTAGCGTACGCGACGCAGGTGACCTGGCTGGCAGTCGTGGTCGTGGTGCCGCTCATCAAACTGCAGCGCTACCTGCATCCGCTAGCTGTTGCTAAGCGCACATCGTGGGAGACAGCAACATCAGCCACAGCGAGCTGAGGAGCGCTCGTGCAGGCGAGGGAGAAATCCCCCGCTTTTTCTTTTTCACCTGCGCATGATAGATTCAACCCATGCACTGGAGTGTGGTTGGACACGCAGATCAGAAGAAGGTATTTGAAAAACTCGTGAGTGAGGGTGCATTTGCACGCGCCTATCTTTTTTCGGGGCCATCGGGAGTAGGAAAGAAGATGTTTGCTTTTGATATCGCAGGCGCACTCCTGGGGAGCGAGAAGAGCCCTGATTTACTCGTCCTCCAACCTGGAGTGAGCAAGGAAACCGGTAAGCCAACCGATATTTCGGTCAAAGAAGCTCAAGACATGAAAGCATGGGCGTATCAGCGGCCGCTGTATGGCACGGCGAAGGTGGTCGTCATCGATGACGCCGATCGTCTCGGTGCCGAAGCCGCCAATGCCCTCCTGAAGGTGCTGGAAGAGCCGCCAGCGTATCTATATGTCTTTTTGGTTACATCAGTACGTGGCGCTGTGTTACCAACTATCTTGTCTCGATGCCACGAAGTTGTCTTTGGTGCATTGGGTGCGTCCGACATGGAGCGAGCGCTGGTGGATGTATCGCTGTCACCTGATGACAGGCAGCTGCTCCAGGCGATTGCGCGCGGAAGACCTGGTAGTGCGCGAGCGTATCTTACCGATGGACGACTTTCCGAGGTGAGCCGTGCGATTGATCAGCTCAAGCGGTTGTGCGCCGGAGGCGTTGCTGAGCGTTTGGTGCTAACCAAGGCGCTTGCCGATGAGGATGCGCTCCCTGAGATCGTGCTGTGGTGGTTGGCGTGGGTGCATACTGCATTGACGACCAATCCTAGCTTGGCGCCGCTTGCGCGGGGGCTGCTTGAGCTGGCAAGCGCTACGAGCGAGTCAAAGTACAATCATCGTCTCGCCCTGGATCGTTTTGCGCTGGAATTGCCGGCCATTTCGTGGTAATATGATCAAACTATGGTAGAACAACTCATCAAAGAACGCCGTAAAGATCTCGATGCAGTTATCGAGTGGTTACAGAGCGAAGCGGTCGCCATCCGCACCGGTCGAGCCAATCCCGACATGGTTTCAGATATCGTCGTCGACTATATGGGCTCACCACTGCGCATCAAAGAAGTCGCCGCCATCAGCATTCCCGATCCTCGCAGTATCGCCATCCAGCCCTGGGACAAGGGAGCTCTTGCGGCCATCGAAAAAGGAATCCGTGAGTCTTCACTACAGCTTTCGCCCGTCGTCGATGGTACCGCAGTGCGTCTCACCGTACCCGCCCTCACGCAGGAGCGCCGTCTCGAATACACCAAACTATTGGGAACCAAGACCGAAGAGGCGCGCATTCGCGTGCGCCAGATTCGCGAAGACATTCTCAAGAAGGTGCAGAATGCCGTCAAAGAAAAAACCGCGCGCGAAGATGATGTACATCGCGCCAAAGACCAACTTCAGAAGATGGTAGACGAGTACAACGGCAAACTCGACGAAATCACTCGCAAGAAAGAATCCGAACTCCTGAGCGTGTAATTTACCGCTCGCCCCCCCCATCACCTCCCTCGCCACTTCGCATTGGTACTGCAGTCTGTCCGCGTCTGGGGAAGCATCCGAATCTCCGCATTCCAACGGCTAAGACGGCGTCTTAGCCGTTGTCGGTGCTCCGTTCATGCGGATGCTCCCCGACGCGGACTACGACTGCCACTCATTTGTGCGAAGCCGCATGCTATGGCGAGGGAAATGATGGGGGTGACTTGCTCAAACGGGTTTATATCAGCGCAGGCACCCGATATCAGCGCAGGCACCCGATATCGGCGAAGGCATCATCCCTGCCTGCCGGCAGGCAGGCGTGTGCGAGACCGATGCGGGTGCCGGAGCGGCCGGGGAATGGAAGGGGCGTAACTGCGGAGTGATACGCGCCTCTAGAATGATAGGGTTTTTTGTTGTACGATAGCGGGACGTGTTCACCTTTCTCGTATTCATCATCGTACTTTCGGTGCTTGTCCTCGTGCATGAGGCAGGCCATTTTATTGTCGCAAAGCGCACGGGGATGAAGGTGGAGGAGTTTGGTCTTGGCTTTCCCCCGCGTCTGTGGAGCTTCCGCTACAACGGTACCGTCTATAGCATCAACGCGATTCTTTTCGGTGGCTTTGTGCGCATCTATGGTGAAGAGGGTGAGCATCGCAATGCGCCGGGAAGTTTTGGTTACGCAGGATTTTGGCGACAACTTGCGGTGGTGTTCGCGGGAGTCGGGATGAACCTGGTGCTTGCCGTCGTGCTTCTGATGGTGTGCAACTTCGGTGGGTTACGTGTGGGTCTCTTCGATGAGGCAATGATTGCTCGCGCCACCGATCACAAGGTGCAGATTCTCCAGATTGCGCCTAAGAGCCCAGCTGAATCCGCAGGACTTCGCTCGTTGGATGAAATTATTGGTTTTCGCACCGCGCCGGGTGCGGAGATGATTGTCACCGGCACTCCTGAGCAAGTGCAGGAGTTTGCATTTGCGCATGCAGGATCTTCCGCGGTGATCGTCGTCAATCGCGGCGGTGACCTCACTGATCTGGCCATCAATCTTCGCCACAGCAGCGGCCCGACAGAAGGCCCCATCGGCATTTCGCTGGCTCTTACCGGTCTTGTTCGCTATCCGTGGTACCAGAGTCTGTGGCTGGGTATTGCAGACACGTGGCATCTCTTCACCGCTACGGTGGTAGGGTATTGGACTTTGCTTTCGTCACTTTTCACTACTGGCAGCTTGGGAGCTGATGTGTCTGGTCCCATCGGTATCGCAGCGCTCACGGGGCAGGCCGCGCGCGTTGGCTTTACCTACCTCCTGCAGTTTATGGCAATGATTTCGGTGAACCTCGCGGTTCTCAATGTATTACCATTTCCTGCACTGGATGGCGGTCGCGCGCTGATGATTGTTGCTGAGCGTGTCCGTGGCAAGGCGTTGCGTGAATCCACCGAGCGAAGCATCCATGCGCTTGGCTTTATCGTGCTCCTGGTACTCATGGTTGCAGTAACGGTCAAAGATATAGTAAAGTTCTTCTGACATGCGATTCACTCGATTATTTACGAAAACGCGAAAAGAAGTGCCTTCTGACGAAGCTGCGAAGAATGCCGAATTACTTATTCGTGCTGGATTCGTATTCAAGGAGATGGCAGGCGTGTATTCGTTTTTGCCGCTGGGTTTGCGGGTCCTCAATAAGATTGAAGCAATTATTCGCGACGAAATGGATCAGGCGGGTGGTATTGAAATGCGAACGTCGGTGTTGCAAAGCAAAGATGTCTGGGAGACGACGAACCGATGGAGCGATGAGGTCGTTGATACTTGGTTTAAGACAAAGTTAAAAGCGGGCGGCGAGATTGGCTTATCATTCACGAACGAAGAGGCATACTCCAATATTCTCAAGCAATACGTTAGCTCATATAAGGACTTGCCGTTGTACCCCTACGACTTTAAGAGCATTTTTCGTAACGAAGTGCGCAGCAAATCGGGATTGCTTCGGGGTCGCGAATTTTATTGGAAGGCGCTCTATTCTTTCTCACGGACAGACAAGGAGCATGACGAGTTTTATGAACGCATGAAGGTGGCGTATAGCAATGTGTTCGAGCGCGTGGGCATCGGCCACCTTACGTACATGACATTTGCTTCGGGAGGAAGTTTTTCTAAATATTCTCACGAATTTCAGGCGGTGACACCAGCCGGCGAAGATACCATTTTTGTGAACAAAGAGTCGCGTATTGCGGTAAACAAAGAGGTCTACACCGATGAGGTCTTAACAGAACTGGCGCTTTCGAAAGACGATCTCGTGGAACAAAAAGCAATCGAGGTTGGAAATATCTTTTCATTGGGAACTCGCTTCTCAGAGCCGTTCAATTTGTGTTTCCAGGACGAAAGTGGAACTGCGCAGTCGGTCATTATGGGTAGTTATGGCATTGGATTGAGCAGACTCCTGGGAGCAGTAGTCGAGATTTTGTCTGACGAGAAGGGGATCGTATGGCCCAAGAGCATCGCGCCTTTTCAGGTGCATTTGATTTCGCTGCGTGAAGATGCTCGATGTGAACAACTGTACGCGGCATTGCAAGCGCGAGACGTCGAGGTCGTATACGACGATCGATCAGACAAGAGTGCTGGTGAAAAGTTCGCGGATGCGGATCTTATCGGCTGTCCGGTTCGTATTTCGATAGGAGGCAAAACACCTGAAGGGAAAGTTGAGTACAAGCTTCGTTCGGATAAAGAATTTCGCATAGTAGACGAAGCAGAACTTTTTGCGCTACTTAAGGATTAGCGTACATCTAAAAAGAAACACCCCGACGAAGTGGGGTGTTTTAGAATTTCTCAGGCAGAAGAAAGAGTACGTAAGTCCCGAAACTCTGTATGGCAAGCATGAGCACCATGCGACCACGACCTCCTGGGATTCCAAAGCATCGTACGGCAATCAAGGCGAGAACGGTGCATAGGATGACGAGTGGCAGGGCGAGTGCCTCGTCAAATAAAAGGACGCCGAGCGCTGAGAACGCTCCGAGGAATGCCATGTAATGTCGCATGTAGTTCGACATCGATGTTACTGCACAGAAAAGCTTATACTGCAGCAGAAATTTGACGCAGAGCGCAAATCCAACCCAACCCACTAATGACTTCTGTTCCGTAACACCCAGACCAATTGCGATGAAAAGTATCAAGACTAAGAATCCAGTCGTCTGCAATATGGCGCGAGCGAGCATGCCTTCGGAGACTTCAATCGGTGGTGCGATGGGAGACTCGTCGGGTTCGCCGGTATTGTATGTCAAAGATCCTCCTGTCCCGAGAAGCACCGAATGTATCATTTTTCTGTGTACTGTCAACTTCTGATATCATGCCCTTTCTGGTAGGGTACAGTGTCGTTATGTTCAAGAATCTCCTGGGAATTTGGTCAAAAGATATTGGTATCGATTTGGGTACCGCCAACACCTTAGTCTATGTGCGCGACAAGGGTATCGTCATCAACGAACCGAGCATTGTGGCGCTCAATCAGAAGACCGGCAAGATACTCGCCATCGGCACTGAGGCACGCCGTATGATCGGCCGCACGCCAGGGCACATTGCGGTGATGCGCCCACTCGTGAATGGCGTCGTGTCGGACTTCGAAGTGACTGAGCAGATGCTCAAGTATTTTATCGATCGCGTCCACGCAGGCACCTGGTCTATCATGCCGCGCCCTCGAGTGGTTATTGGGATTCCTTCGGGTGTCACCGAGGTCGAGCGTCGTGCGGTGCAAGACGCCACCTACAACGCAGGCGCGCGAGAGGTATATCTCATCGAGGAGCCAATGGCTGCGGCGCTCGGCGCACGTTTGCCGATACAGGAAGCGGTGCCGAATGTCATCGTCGATATCGGCGGCGGTACCACCGAGGTAGCGGTCATCTCTATGGGCGGTCTTATTTCGTCCCGGTCACTTCGTATCGCCGGTGACAAACTTACCGAGGATATTATTAGATATCTGCGCGAAGAAAAAAATCTTCTCATCGGCGAGGCGACGGGCGAGCAAGTTAAGCTCTCCCTAGGTTCTGCATGGGCACTGGAGGAAGAGCTTGAATTGCCCGTTCGAGGGCGTGATTTGCTTTCTGGTTTGCCACGTGAGCTCCCTGTCACCTCACAGGAAATACGCGGTGCGATGAGTCGTTCCATCAAGAGTATCGTGCGCGCGGTACGCAACACCATCGAAGAGACGCCACCCGAGCTGACCGCTGATCTTATCAATCGTCCTATTGCGCTTGCCGGTGGAGGGGCGTTGATTCGTGGCCTGGATACCCTGATTGCAAAGGAAACAAAACTCTTAGTGCAACCCGTTTCTGATCCACTGACCGCAGTGGTGCGTGGCTGCGGTATGGTTCTTGAGAATCTTGAGCAGTTACGTCCCGTGCTTCTGACGCGAGAAGAGGGTGCGTACCGCTCATGAGTATTTTATGGCACGCGCAACAACGTCTCGTACGCTAACTCTCGCCGTCCTCATCATTGCGGTGGTGGCTGGAGCGCGCGTCGGTGCGGGTCGGCTGTTCTCGTGGGCGCCGGACATCACAGGTCAGTGGCTAGCGCCCGTCCGTGAGCGGGTGGTGAGCATCGCGCAATCCCTACTACTTGGACAAGACGCAGCTGATCGCATTCGTGACCTTGATGCCAAGAATCGCGCTCTTACCGCCGCAATCGCCGAGCATGATCAAATACAGCGCGACGCACAGTTTTATCAAGATGTAGCGAAGATCCGCCCAGAGCTTTCTGGAGAGCCGCTATTCGCCAATATATTCTCTTATACGCGGGGCGGTGGGAGTGTGCAGGCAATACTGAATCGTGGAAGCGATGATCGTGTTGTTTTGGGCGATGTAGTGGTAACAGCACACCGAGAGCTGATCGGTACCGTAGCTCAGGTCTTTGCTCACCACGCGGTGGTGAGCGTGCTGGGCGATTCATCGATTACGGTGACAGCGCGCGTGCTCCAGAGCGAGATCTCGGGTTTGGTGAGATCTGAGCCGGGCGCGAAGGTCATTCTCGATTTAATACGTAAGGATGAGCATATTTCAGAGGGTGCCGTAGTCGTTACGAGCGGCGACGACCGATTCCCAGCTGGTCTAATACTGGGAACTATTCGCTCGACGGACAATGAGGTCGCTCCGCTTTTTCAGGTTGTTCGCATTTCTCCTGCGGTCACGCCCGGTGTTCGTGGTCCAGTGATTATACTGCATCAATGACGAGTTCTTTTTTCGCACGGATGTGTTGGATCGGCATCATTGTTTTTGGGATGCTATCTCCACTTCTTTCGAGGGATGGAGTGCTCATGCTTCTTGCAATCGGTGCTGCTATGACAGTTTATCACGGAGCGACGTCACGGCATCTCGTGCCGTATTTCATCATAGGCGTTGTTTTTGAAATGGCGTACGGCTTTCCCATCGGTGTGCTCTCGGTAGCATTCGCAGTCTCATGTCTTGGCCTGGTGGCCTTACAGCGTGTCATTACGATGACGCCATGGGAATCCAAAGAAGGATGGAGTCTTCTCGATGCATTGCGGTCACTGGTCCTATCGTGGCTCCTCTACCTTGCAACACTTGGTGTGAGCGTTGCTGTTTCGGGTTTCTTGTACGATCAGACCTCGGCGTGGTTACGAATGCAATCACTTGTAACAAGTCAGGTCGTTTCCATACCGCTCGTGTGGATGGCTTTGACGATGATGAGCATGCGCCGCGTAGTCGTACCGTTTCGACGTGTGGTACGCTATGGTCTATGAACGCTCTCTTTCGACGCAGGGGATATAGCATCAATCCAGACCGCGATGAGTGGGTGGCCCCGGAAGAGACACTCGTTGATTCCGGCAGTGCCCTGTCCACCATTGAGGTGCCAGTGTCGGACGGTGCCTTTCGGGTTCTCTCGGGCTTTCTGGTGGCGCTCTTCGTAATATTGATCTTGTCGGTGGCACACCTTGATGTCACGCGCCATGAGTTCTTATCACTCCTGAGCTTTCGGAATCGTACGGTTAATGTCACTGTACCACCGCCACGCGGTATCATCATGGACCGTAACGGGACGCCCCTCGTAGAGAATGTGCCGAGCTTCGACGTCTTGGTGATCGGGCGTCATGTGGAACGAGATGCGAGCGGAGCCCTGCGAGGCATCACTGAACTTTCGCGCACGCTTGAGCGTCCCGTTGAAGAGTTGTCGCTGGAAATTGAAGATGCGCTCCGAAAAAATGCTGTCTTTTTCGCCGCCACCGATGTGCCGCGTTCTCAGGTGTTAGCCCTATCGGGTTCGATGCCATCGGGATTCTCAGTAATTACGAATACGAAGCGCCAATATGTCGATGGACGGCAATTTTCTCAAATACTCGGCTATGTTGGTAAGGTAAGCAAACAAGACATGGCTTCTGATGCATATTATCTTCCTTCCGACACGATAGGGCGGCTTGGTGTCGAGTCAAGCTATGAGGGAGTGCTTCGCGGCAGTCACGGTCAAATGGTGTTTGATGCGACGCAACAGCCGACCAGCCAGTTGGCGACCGCGGGACAAAACATCGTACTTTCCATTGATGCCAATGTGCAAAAGCAACTCTTTAACTCACTCTACAAGATTCTCCAAGAGGCGGGCCTCTCTGAGGCCGCAGCCGTCGCGCAAGATCCCCGTGACGGTTCGGTGCTGGGCATGGTGAGCTTCCCTTTTTATGACAACAATATCTTCAGTGAGGGGCGTCTATCGCAGGACAATTATCGCAAACTCTTTGAAAGTACTGACCGCCCACTGTTCAATCGAGTCATTAGTGGCAAATATAATCCCGGCTCTACCATCAAGCCCTTTGTTGGGATGACGGGATTGCAGGAAGGTATCATGAAGCCGCAGCAGGTAGTGACCAATCAGTGTGTCAGTATTTCCGTTCCCAATCCTTCCAATCCCGATGATCCTTACGTATTCAAGAATTGGCGACCCGATACAGGCGCATTCGATCTCAATCGCGCAATAGCTGATTCGTGTAATATTTACTTTTTTACGATCGGTGGTGGTTACAGCGGATTTTCCGGACTTGGCGCTGATACACTCACGCAGTATCTTCAAAAGGGCCTTGCAGAGTCCGTGTTGGGCATCGATATCCCAGGAGAAGAGCGCGGATTTGTCCCAACGCCTGATTGGAAATATCGCACCCAGAAAGAGCCATGGTATCAGGGCGACACCTACAACATTTCCATCGGACAAGGCGATTTGTTGGTCACTCCGCTGTGGATCAACACGTACGTGGGCGCCATCGCCAATGGTGGGACGTTGTGGGCGCCTCGTGTGGCTAGTCGCGTGGTTGATGCGCAGCGGGCTACGCTATCGCTTATCGAGCAAAAAACAATTGGTAAGTTGCCATTTTCATTTTCTTCGATTTCAGCGATGCAAACCGCAATGCGTCATACCGTGACTGAAGGTACGGGGAAGATTTTCAAGGATCTTCCCGTTTCCGCGGCTGCCAAGACTGGCACCGCCGAAGTTATCAAGGGTAAGAGGATCAATTCACTAGTCACCGTATATGCCCCAGCGGATAATCCGCAGATTGTTCTCACCGTGCTCATCGAGGGGTCGGCCTCCAATCAGGGTTACGCGCTTCGTGCCGCACATGATTTCTTAAAGTGGTACTTCGATGCAACCCGCATTGTATCGACACCGGTTCTTCCCAGGACTACCCCGGCATCGGCAAGCCTCTCGCCGTGAACAGCAACGACATTGCACTGTGGATTTCGCTATGGTATAGTGGCCGACAACCTCATCATACAACGTATGGTTGAACAATATTTTAGCAAGGAAGGCTTAGAAAAAATCAAGGCAGAATACGAACACCGCACCGGCCAAATGCGTGTGGATATTGGCGCGCGCATCAAGGAAGCCAAAGAGCAGGGCGACCTCTCTGAGAATGCTGAATACGCAGAAGCCAAAGAGTCACAATCGCTCAACGAGGGGCGCATTGAGGAGCTCCGCGCTATCATCGATAACGCCGTCATTATCAAGAAGCCAGTCGCTGGAGGCGTGGTGAGCGTCGGTTCGCATATTCGGGTTTCTACCGGCTCAGGTGATCGCGAATTTATGATCGTCGGCGCATCAGAAGCGGACCCTGCCAATGGAAAGATCAGCAACGAGTCACCGCTGGGCTCCTCATTTTTGGGCCGTAAAAAGGGAGAAAAGCTCAAAGTCGCGACGCCCAAGGGTCAGGTCGAATACCACATTCTCGAGGTAAAGTAGCCTGCTCCGTGTACCATGGAGTACGTCTTATGAGGCATTCCCCGAGCGGGGGATGTTTTCATTCTCCGCCGCGTTTGCTATCATTCGTGCACTATGTCTCTTGAAGAATTTCGCAATGACCGCATCAAGAAGCTTGAGAAACTGCGCGCGGCAGGTATAAATCCGTACCCTGCTGATTCACGTCGCACTCATCGCATCGGCGATGTGCTCGCCGATTTTGATACTCTGGCCACTTCTGCCGGTGAACTTACGGTTGCGGGTCGTGTGATAGCGCAGCGTGGTCACGGTGGGCTTACCTTTCTTGATATCGACGATGGTTCAGGCGTGATGCAGTTTCTGTTCAAGCGCGACGCGATGAGCGAGGCCGACTACGACCTGTTCGTTTCCGTTATCGACACCAGTGATATCATCGAGGCAACGGGCGTGCCCTTTCTCACGAAGCGAAACGAGCGCACGATCCAGGTCGCCACGTGGCGCATGCTCACCAAATCGATTCGTCCCTTGCCCGAAAAATGGCATGGGCTTGAAGACGCAGAAGAGCGCCTTCGCCACCGCGCTGTTGATTTTATCATGCGTCGAGAGGAGCGAGAGCTGTTCGTGCAGAAGTCGCGTTTTTGGAGGGCAACCCGAGATTTTCTTGTTAGTGAGGGTGGCATGGAGGTCGAGACGCCCGTACTTGAGCTTATTGCAGGCGGCGCGGACGCTGAGCCGTTCATGACGCATATGAACGCTCTGGATATTGATTTGTATCTTCGTATCGCCCCAGAATTAAGTCTCAAGCGCCTTATCACGGGTGGCTACGAAAAAATATTCGAGATCGGCCGCATCTTCCGCAACGAGGGCGTCGACCGCGAACATCTGCAGGACTATACCGCCATGGAGATGTATTGGAGCTATACGGACTATGAGGAACTTATGACGATAATCGAACGCATGGTGCAGTATGTCGTCCAGGCAACACTCGGCGGCTTAACTCATGTGTATCGCGAGCAAACAATCGATTGGGGCGGTCCGTGGAAGCACATCGACTACTACGAGGTGTTCGCGCAGCACACGGGACTTGATTTGGCGAGCGTCACCGAAAAAGACCTCGTGGCATACGCGCAAGCACAGGGAATTGATACTCGTCAGCACATTGGGCGAGGACGTCTCATCGATATTATTTTCAAAAAGAAAGTCCGACCTCAACTCATCGAGCCAAGTTTTCTTGTGCTGCCTCCTGTTGATATTGAGCCGCTCGCAAAGCGGTACACGAAGGATCCTCAGCGAGTGGAGCGATTCCAGATCCTTGCTGGAGGGAGCGAGTTGGGTAAGGGATTTTCCGAGCTCAACGACCCCATTGATCAGCGCGAGCGATTCGTGGAGCAATCGAAATTGGGGGCTGCCGGTGACAAAGAAGCCCAGCGCATGGATGAGGATTTCGTAGAAACACTCGAGCAGGGGATGCCTCCAACGGCGGGATTTGGTCTCTCGGAGCGTCTTTTCGCTTTTCTTGTTGATCGCCCTATTCGCGAGACCACATTTTTTCCCATTGTTCGTCCTAAAGAATAATCCATGCTTGATATCGACTACATTCGTGAACATACCGACGAGGTGATAGCAAACTGCAAGAATCGCAACATTAGTGTGAATCTTGATGAGCTGGTGCGGCTGGACAAGGAACGTAGAGCTAAAGTGTCCGAAATTGATGCGCTCCGCGCTCAGCGCAATGAGGGATCGAAGGGAAAGCCGTCGCCCGAGGATATCGCTCGTTTGCGCACGTTGGGCGACTCAATTACCTCACAGGAGCACGCTCTAGTCGCCGTAGAGTCGCAGTACCGAGAGCTCATGCTCAAGGTACCGAATCGCACGCACCCACAGAGTCCTATCGGTGGTGAAGACGCATTCGTTGTGCTTGAACAAAGTGGCACTCCGAGATCATTTGATTTCACACCGCGTGATCACGAGGATCTCTTGGTTTCGCAGGGTCTCTTAGATTTTGAACGTGCCACCAAAGTCGCGGGATCAAAGTTTTATTTTGTCCAAGGAGATATGGTGCGCCTCAATCACGCGTTGCTCCAGTACGGTATGGACGTGGTTAGCCCGTATGGCTATCAGTTGATCGAAACTCCAGATCTCGCCCGCGATGAGATTCTGATGGGCATTGGCTTTAATCCCCGTGGCCCCGAAACGCAGGTGTACTCCATAGAAAATTCCGATCTTTCGCTCATCGGCACTGCGGAAATTACGATGGGTGGCTATCACGCGGGCGAAATTCTTGATCTGTCTCAGGGCCCTAAGAAATATCTCGCACTTTCGCACTGCTTCCGAACCGAAGCGGGCGCATATGGCCGAGAATCTCGTGGGCTCTATCGCGTGCATCAGTTCACCAAGCTGGAAATGTTCATCTTCTGCACTCCCGAGCAGAGCGAGGAGCTGCACGAAGAAATGAAAATAATTGAATGCAAGCTTGCGGAAGGATTGGGATTCGCGTACCGCGTCATTGATATCCCCACGGGTGATATGGGAGGGCCTGCGTACCGAAAGTATGATGTGGAAGCCTGGATGCTGATGAAAAATGGGTACGGTGAAATAACGAGCACCAGCAACTGCACCGATTATCAAGCACGACGTCTGAACATACGACATCGAACTGAAAGTGGTACTACGGAATTTGTGCACACACTCAACGGTACTGCGGTGAATACGTCCCGCTGGCCGCTGGCGATCGTGGAGAACAATCAAAACGCTGACGGCTCCATTACTATTCCTGAGGTTCTCAGGCCCTACATGAGTGGCCGCGAGGTATTGGGGCGGTAAATGCTCACATGTCGGTAACCATTCGCAATCGCACACCGGGGATTGACCCCATCGCTCGTGTGCATCGCCGTCGCGCGGTAGCAAAAGCAAGTATCGCTGCCCTTCTTGTCGTGGTGATTATTTGCGGTTTTGGGTGGTTGCTGTTTGCCTCCTCAGTATTCTCCGTTACTGACATACAAATCGACGGAACCTCAGCGAGTGTATCTGGTGAACTACGAACGGCCGTGGAAGGGCTTCTGGGGAAGACGACCTTGGGCTTCTTGCATCCGGGACGCAATATTCTATTTCTCGATGAAGAGGGAGTGGCTGCAACGCTCCATGCGCAGTTCGAAAACATTGAGTCACTCTCTGCTTCCAAATCATTTCCGCATACGCTGCATATTCAAGCGCATGAGCGGACAGCGATGGGGACATGGTGTCGGTCGAGCGGCTGTCGCTATTTCGATATCACGGGAGCCCGATGGGGGAGTGCAGTGCCTTCGCGGGGGCCGCTGCTGCTCTTGGTGATGGATGAGCAGACTGATGCAGTATGGGACGAGCGATTATTTGATAATCTCAAGAGTATCATCGCTGCTCTTCCAGCTATTGGCATGCATCCCATTGTTGCGACGCTCCAAGATGGTGCGCCTGGCGATCTCCGAATTACCTTGAGCGAAAAATACGATCTATTGTTTGATGCGCTCGGAGATATCACCGATCAACTCACCACCCTCAAAGTCTTTGTATCTGACAAGGCAGCAGACCCCACTTGGAAACCACAGTATATTGATCTTCGCTCCCCCGGCCGTGTGTACTATAAATAGTGTTGCCTATTGACAAATTTGATGCAATTTGCTATACTTCTCCTATAAGGCTCGATACCTTATGTTCTTTCTATAACCAGGGTTTTGCAAAAAGCCTTGGAATAAGCCAATAATCCTCTCGTTTTGGGCCTAGGCCCAGGACACCGAAGTCAGCATTCAGCCCGTGAAATAAATCATTTGGGGCGATAGAAGAAGACAGGACAGCTCTCGCGGCGAAAGCATTGCGTTAGTTTCTCGATTATTGGCTGATTCCAGGGCTCAAAATGAAGTCGACGTGGCGACCGATTCCCTTTGGGATGGCTCTGGGGCTAACCACCGACTTTTTGCAAAATTAGGAGTATGATCGTCGGGGCGGCCGCGTACCAATCGCGAGCCGTCCCGACCCTTCTTTCACCATTGAAATAAGCAGATACAAAAGTGTATCGATTTATTTCAGCGGTCAAAAAAAATCGGTGTCGGCGCTGCAGCGACACCACTCCCTTCATCGGCCACGTCAAACGTGGAGCCACTAACGGGAGACCCCTGACGAGCACGACCAAGTCGAGCGAGATGGCCGAGCACTGCAAATCGCTACCTTCCCGGCATATCGGGGGAGCACATACGTACATTGATCGACTCGCCGGCGAAGTAGAGATCTCTCGCGTCTCTGCCTCGCCGGCACCTACAAACCCCATACCCAAGGGGCTTTTATTTTGCCAAAAACCCCTTTCATATGGTCCGCGAGATTCGGATGGGATACAAGGCGGGAGCGAGGACCGAACTGAGTCGTATGATGTATACGGCGAAGGAGGACCGGAGCTGCAAACGCAGGAGGCCGCCGAATCTTGCGGACCCAGAGCGGAGTGATAGCCGCACGATTGGGAGAGTGCGTGCTATCGCGAAGCGCTAACATGCCAAACGAAGATGGAGTTTCCGATAACGGCAATGGGCTCATAGTCCATCAACCATCGGTACGTGCTGCGTCCGGGTTCAGCACGATTGGTGGCCTCCTGGTAGAACGTGGCGGAGATCGCAATCCAACCATCAGATGGGTTGCGTTTGATGAAATCCTTCGCGTCTTTCCAGTAGCTCCCCGTGGTATAGATATATTTCTGACCGAGATAATAGACTGGGTCAGACCAGCCGAAATAATCGAGCGATACATGCTGGATGCTATTGGCGTCCATCCACTGGCCGAGTCTTTTGATATCTTGTCCCCAGTCGAGGTTGCTATCAGCGACAAAGCGATGACCACCCGATGGTCCGCCAGCGAGTTGATTGAAGTAGCTCAGATACGAAGGCCAGACGCGAACCGACTCAAACGTATACCATCCCAACAGGCCTGCGATTGCCAGAGAGAACCACTGCAGACGCGCACGATCGTGTACGCGCAGCCACTCGATGAGCACACCGATGCGTCCCGATACCAGCAGTATGGTGAACGGATAGATCGGGAGGAGATGCCGCACGCCGATGTTGAGTGTGCTGCGCATGCTAATCGTCCAGTAGATGAGAAGCCACAGGAGCCACGCCCACTCTTCGAAATTGTCGGTGAAGAAGTGCCCGCGCTTGTGTTCTTTTGGTCGTCGTCGATGATGAAATGCCAGCGCGGTGAGTGCCATCGAGAACAGTATCCACCACGCGAGCGGCTCTTTGAGGAAGTAGACGGTGGGGAAGTAGCCAGGACCACCCGCGGTGACTACGCGTCCCATGTAGTAAATGGTGTTGCCTCCTACGCTACGTTGCTGCACCATGGCGAGGCCGAGGGTCCATTGTCCTGCCCCACGAATGACTGGTTTATCAGACGCCCAAACGACTAGCGTCTTGAGGAGCGAGTCGGGATATCCATTGAGAATCGCCTGCGTATTGGAATGTTGCCGCGCTGCGGGATAGTGAAGGGTGTGCAGGATGTACCAAGGCCAGACCACGCCGACAAACGCTGTCACGCCCACGAGTACGGTGAGCCAGACTAGGCGAAGTGCCTTCTTCCATGCACGCCATGAGCGCCAGGTGCCATCGAGACCATACAGAAGCGCAACCGCAACAAAATAGGGTCCTAGGAGTACGGTATTAAACTTGGCCAGCAATGCGAGACCAAGCGTCAGCGCAGCCAGGACAAAAGCGCGGCGTTTCGGTGCGCGCAGAAAGGCGATAAAGTAGTACGTTGCTACGAGCACGCCCGTGGCAGCGCCCATATCGGTAGTAACAAATCTTCCATGTGCGAGAATTGTTGGCGAAAATGCAAATAAGATAATCGCAATGAGTGCAGTCGTGTCGCCGTAGCGCTCGCGTGCCCAGCGCCACACCAGCCAACACGCAAGAATAAACACCAAGAGCATGGGTGCGCGCGCAACCATTTTGATAGTGTCGGGACTCACGCCGGATCCAAAAATAACTGATCGCCCAAACTGCCACTGACCATTCACGTCGGTTGTCCAATTCGTTGTAGAGAACGCGGGATTATTGAATCCGAGCACCGGTAGGAGCGCGAGTCCTGCTAGATCTTTGATGAGCGGTGGGTGCTCGGGGTTCAGGCGCATATCTTGTGCGGCAACATAGGAGTACCCGGCACCGATGTGCGGAACTTCATCGACGATCGGTGCGTCGTTGAGCGAGCTCACAAATGCGAGAACAGTTGCTGTCGCTACAACGGCGCTACCAATGAGTGCTACACGTGAAGGAAGCTTCATATATTATTGTGGATCTAAATCAAATACGACAGCTCCGCGTGGGTACTGGTGCTGAGTAAATTGTTCGGGTGAGAGGTAATAAATATTCTTCGCTTTCTGCTGTGCGGGCATCCAGGTATCGGTGAGGTACATAACGGTTTGGCTCGACATGGGAACACCGTGAACGAGTATATCGCCTTTCCGCACCACGACATATTTAAGTGTTGCCGGCGGAAGCTCAAGAATACGTTGAGCGATATGTACATACCGAGCGGTAAACTCATCGGCTACCACGGGACTCTGCGCCCAATCCACGAAATAACGCCTCGCATCCGAAATGCCACTGGCTAACAATACCGAAATAACTGCAAGAGCAACCAGTGCGGTGCTTCGGTCGACGCAGACGCGATGTCCGAGACTTCCTGGCATGTGACTGATGGGTAGGCATATCTTACGATGCTCGCCGGTGCTATACCAACGCTCCAAAGATACGTAGAGCCAGTGCAGCCCCACCGCAGCAAGAATGTATACAACGGGTGCAACAACCAGCGCGCGCAAGGCGTGGGGCGATCCTTCAGTGGAGAGAAATGCCGGCAAGAGTCCCACGAAAAACCAGGACAAAAGGAGTGTTTGCACGACACCAGGGTGACCTCTCGTGCGCCACGAATGTACAAATCGCCAGAGCGTGTGCAAAAGTCCTACTGCAAAGAATGCAGCGACAGGCCAGAAGAGAATCGGCTGGCCGGCGATATTGTGACGCCAATTTGTGTCGCCGCGGAAAAAGAACATGCCCAGTGTTTTGCCAACATTGACGGTGAGTGCTTTGACGGGACTTTCGCTTGCCCAAACCGCCACCTGCCCAGTGCGCCCTGTGAAATCCTGGGGATTGGAATAGAAATACGCAGCCATGGGAAGTAGCACGATAATCATCAAGGCCACCATCATTGCAACGCCACCGAGCTGCTGATGTCGCGCATGCAGATATTTGCCGTGATGAAACACCGCGTGCAGCGAGAGCCACAGGGCGATTAGCGTGAGCGCAATGGCGCCGGGGATAACACGATAAGCGATGTAGGTGTGAAATCCGAGGCCGAAGAATAATCCCGCCAACGACCAGTGCCAGAGGCGATTGGACTCGATGCCCTTGTACATATAATAGAAGCCCCACACTGCCATAAGCGGCGCCATAATCGCCCGAAATCCAATACGCGAAAAATTAACGTGCCAAAAGCCAGTCGCGATGAAAAATGCTGCAAGTGCCGCAACACGCCAATCGTCAAACATGCGTCGTGTCAGCAGGTACACGCCCAGTACCGTAAGAACCCCCATGACCGCAGAGACGACGTGCAGCGCAAATGGCGTGTTGCCCAAAAAATGAATCGAGAGAGCTTGAATATTTATGAAGAGCCCCTCGCGTCCGTTGTTGTCGGGATAAAAAAGTCGGTATTCGCCTGTTCGAAGTGCATTGAGGGCATTGTTGCCATTCATTGCCTCATCGGGGTACAAGCCAGGTGGAGCCGATGCGAGACCGGTAAAGCGCATCGCAATCGCGATCACCAGTATCGTGAGAAATACAAAAAGTTCCGTGCGCTTCATTGCTCATAGTATACCACGCAGAGTTGTGTGCGTATCCACACGAGTGTCTATGGTATACTAGAAGCACTATGCCTGAACTACAACCCACTGCTCTGGAGAGCCAAATCGTGCAGCTCGAAAAAGATCTTGCTCAAAAACGCGCTGAGCTTGGCATGGATCAAGCTGCGCCCATTGAACGTGCGGAAGTGCATGAGTTGGTGGGTCAGCAAATTCAGCAAGCGGTTCCAGCGCATCCCGCACCTGCGCCGACGACCGACGCCGCTACTCCCAGCTGGCAAGATCCTGCGCTCGCTGCGACGGTGCAGGAATTAGTAAACGTTGCCTTCAATCAATCCATTCAAGAGGCTATCGGACAAGCGGTTAAGCAGGGCAATCCCGCTCTTATCGATGCACTCCACGATGTGCTCGTCGATCAACTTCACCAAGAATTACTCAATCGTCAGAAACTGCAACCCGCACCCTAACGCACCATGTCATTTTTGGTCGTCATCGTCCTCGTCATTGTCCTCCTGATGCTGTCAGTGGTGGCGCTCATCGCGCTCAACTCGGCACGGAGCAAAGGGGCCGTACAGCGGTCGCTTGACCTTACGCTTATGTCGTTTATTTTGCCGCGCTACAGCGCGCAGGGGAATCAGCAAGACGACAAGAAGCTCATCGGCGTCATGGAGCAACTGTACTCATCGGTGGCGACTCTCTCGAGTAAGGGCTGGAATAAGTTTATCTACGGAGATCCCTATATCGCACTCGAAATGGCGGTGCATCATCGTGGTGAGCAGATTCATTTCTATGCCGCAGTACCGTCAAAGTTTGCTGACAATTTTGAAAAGCAAGTACAGGGCATATTTCCCTCAGCGAGCGTCTCCCGTTCCGAGGACTATAGCATCTTCAATCCTGCAGGCGTTGCTGCGGGTGCGTATTTGAGTCTGAAAGACGAGAGCATACTACCTTTTCAGACCTATTCCGATCTTCCCTCTGATCCCTTGGGCTCAATCGCCGGTGCACTTGCGCGTCTTGAGGCAGAAGGAGAGGGTGCGACCTTGCAAGTAATCGTACGTCCTTCGGCGCAGGGAAAACTGCGCAAGCTTGCCATGGATACGGCACGACACATGCAATCAGGTGTGGATTTTCGTAAGGCGTTCAAGATGGCGCAGCACCCGCCAAAGAAAGAAAAGAAAGAAGAGCCAGACACGTTGGTGGCGCCACCAAAAATTGCGACCGAATTTGAAAATAAGCTCATCAAGGCACTCCAAAACAAGGCATCCCGTCCGCTCTTTGATTGTAATGTGCGCATCCTCACGTCAGCGCCCGACGAAGTGCGCGCCTCGCAAATGCTCGATGATATCGCTGGTGCGTTTGCACAGTTTGCTGCACCCGACATGAATGCGTTCAAGCTCAATCGCGTCAAAGGACGCGAGCTCGAACGCCTCACTTACGCATACTCCTTCCGCCTATTTGAAGATCGACAGTCGATTCCGCTTTCGAGCGAGGAGCTCACCAGTATTTGGCACTTTCCGGTTTCATCGGCCGTGTTGCCTCGCGTCAAATTCGCAAATTTCAAAACTGCTGAACCTCCTCCTAATTTACCCACTACCGGAGGTGTAGCTATCGGTATCAACGAGTACCACGGGCAGCGCGTCGAGCTTCGTCTGACACCGGAAGATCGCCGCCGTCACATGTATATCATCGGACAGACCGGTACGGGAAAATCCGTCACGCTCAATAGTATGATTCTTCAGGACATGCGATCGGGTGAGGGTATGACGGTGCTCGATCCCCACGGTTCGCTGGCTGAATGGGTCTTGGCCAACGTGCCCAAGGAGCGTGTGGACGATGTTATTTATTTTAATCCTGCTGATACCGCATTTCCTATGGGTCTTAATATGCTCGAGTACGACCCCGCAAATCCACAAGACAAGTCGCTTATCATCGACGAGATGTTTGAGATTATGGACAAGCTCTACAATCTCAAAGAAACCGGCGGGCCAATGTTCGAGCGATTTTTCAAGAATGCAACCTTCCTTCTCTTAGATAACTACAGTCGCCGCGTTCCTACTCTGTCGGACATGTCGCGTGTTTTCGCTGATGAAGAGTATCGCAACGATCTCTTGGCACACGAGACCAACGAAATCGTCAAGCAATTCTGGGAAAAAGAAGTTCCGAAGATGACGGGAGATCAGTCATTGGGCAATTTTGCCGGCTATGTGACGTCCAAGATCGACGCGTTCACAAGTAATGATTTTCTGCGACCCATTATCAACCAGCCGCGCAGCGTCATCAACTTTACTGATATTATCGAAAAGAAGAAACTGCTCATTGTGAATCTTTCGAAGGGAAAGATCGGTGATCTCAATGCAAATTTGTTGGGCATGATTATAGTTGGCAAGCTTCGTCGCGTTGCACTTGCGCGAGATACGAATCGTGCGAATATGCCGGACCACTTCCTTTATATGGACGAATTTCATAACTTTACCACGCAGAGTATTTCGGTAATTTTATCAGAAGCACGCAAGTATCGACTCTGTCTCATTATGGCTCATCAAAACCTTAAGCAGTTGGACGAGAAGATTCACAACTCTGTATTTGGCAACGTAGGCACGATGATTGTGTATCGAGTCAGTCCTGAAGATGCAGAATCGACGAGCATTAAAACAAAATTTGAACCGACGTTTACTCCAGGTGATATTGCCAATATCGACAACTTCAACGCGTATGTCTCGATGCTTGTCAGTGGACAGGTTGGGCGCCCAACCAATATGCGCACGCTTACCGAGCTTGGATTCTCCAAAGGTGATCCCAAAGTGCGAGATGCACTCATCGAGATCAATCGCTTACGCTATGGGCGAGAGTTGGCGGCAGTCGAATTGGAAATTCAGCAGCGGTTTAACGTCAATTCAAATTAATAACCTATTCGTTCTATGAAAATAGTAAGCCAGAAAGATGTAGTGTCCGCAGTTTTCACAGGGCTCACCACGGGGCTTATCGGGTGGCGAGTGCTCGCATTTTTAGATCATCTGCTTCCCTTGGGAATCGACCCCATCGTTTTGGTACTTGTGGTGCCGGTCGCCTGGGTGTTGGGTGTACAGCTGGGATATGTGCTGGGTATGGTGTTCAAACCCTTCACGCAGTTCGGTCGCTTCGCCTGCATCGGATTTGCCAATGCGGCCGTAGACTTTGGTGTCCTCTATCTTTTGATTGCCAAGTCCGGTGTTGCTGCCGGCACCGCCTACGCTACCTTCAAGGCAGCATCGTTTGCCGTCGCAACGGTGCATAGCTACTTGTGGAACAAGTATTGGACCTTCGAGGCAACGCGAACAGCAGGCGGGCGCAGCGAGGTACTCTCGTTTTTGAGCGTTGCGCTGGCCAGTCTGGTGGTCAACGTGGCCATCGCGTCGTTGGTGGTGGCAGCGCGTCCCGCATCGGTGGCAGTTGAGTCATGGGCGGGCGTCGGTGCTATTGCAGGGTCGGCCACAGCACTTATTTTTAGCTTCATTGGCTTTCGAGTTTTCGTTTTTCGTAGAAGCGTATAGGGATAAGCGTTTAGCATTAGGATGTGAGAGCATGCGAGTTGTTTTAGTCGCGCGCGTATGATACATAGTGGCTATGATTTCTTCGTATCGCGACCTTGTTGTTTGGCAGAAAAGCCTCGAGCTTACAGCTTTGATTTATCAAATAACACGCGAGCTACCGCAACACGAGATATACGGTTTAGTCTCACAGATGCGTCGTGCCGCTGTTTCTGTGGCTTCCAACATAGCCGAGGGCCATCAACGAAGAAACAGAAAAGAATTTCTTCAATTTCTTGGTATCGCCCTAGGTTCGATTGCTGAGCTCGACACACAAATGATTGTGGCGCAACGGGAGTACAACGCTCTTTCATTTGATGTTGCCAACGGTATACTGATAGAGGTTCTGAAGATGATACGTTCGATGGAGCGTAAGCTTTCTCTTCAACCCCTAAACGCTGTACGCTAAACCCTTACCCCTTCCTATGCTATACAGAACCTATCGACCCACCACGTGGGAAGACGTTGTTGGCCAAGAGCATGTAGTTCAGACGCTTCAGGGTGCGCTCGCGAGCGGGCGTTTTGGGCATGCGTATCTGTTTGCGGGACCACGAGGCACGGGAAAGACTTCCATTGCTCGCATTTTTGCTCGAGCGGTGAACTGTACGGGTAAGAAAGATCGTCCCTGCGGCACATGCGCGTCGTGCGTGAGTATCACCGAGGGGCGCTCGATGGATCTCATCGAAATTGATGCTGCTTCCAATCGTACCATCGAAGATATGCGCGCTCTCAAGGAGACGATTGGTGTTTCACCTACTGCGTCCGCATTCAAGGTATACCTCATCGACGAAGCGCACATGATTACCAAGGATGCTTCGAATGCATTTCTCAAGATGCTCGAAGAGCCACCAGCGCATGTGATTTTTCTTCTTGCCACCACCGAAGCGCACAAGCTCATACCCACCATTCTCTCTCGCGTCCAACGATTTGATTTCAAAAAACTCACTCAGCAGCAGATTGCCACCAAGCTTACATCGATTGCCACCATCGAAAAGATCGCCATAACTGAGGGTGCGCTCGCAGCGCTTGCTGCCGCATCTGATGGTGCACTCCGCGATGCCGAAGTGATGCTTACCAAGCTGGCGGGTCACGGTGCGCGCGTGGACGAAGACCTTGTGCAATCGGTTCTGGGATTAGTACCGACCGCCTGGCACGCACAGTTTCTCACGCACATTACCGCCCGCGATAGGGGAGGCGCGTTGCGATTTTTGCACGAAGTACATGGACAGGGCGCCGATATGGATCAGCTTGCCAAGGGGTTTCTCGAATACCTCCGACAGATCATGATCGCAAAGATTGACCCCACCATTATCGCCCAAGCTCAGCTTGCAATGGCTGATGTGCAGTCAAAAAATCTCCAGTCGTTTGCTACCACACTGGACGGCAAGCTACTGGTGCGCATGATTCAGACGTTCACCCATGCTCGCTCGCAATTGCGTACCAGTCCTATCCCCACGCTCCCGCTTGAGTTGGCGGTCATTGAACTCACTGAATCTGCTATATAGTAATCGGGATGAAACTCGCTATTCAATTGCTCCACCCGCAGGCGAAGCTGCCTACCTATGCCAATAGCGGCGATGCGGGTATGGATTTGTGCACGACAACGAAAATCATTCTACGACCGGGGCGCACAGCCACTGTCCCTACAGGAATTGCCTGCCAGCTTCCACGAGGTACGGTAGGTCTCGTGTGGGATAAGAGCGGTCTTGCTACAAGGCATGGCCTGAAGGTACTCGGTGGCGTCATTGATGAGGGGTATCGCGGCGAGATCATGGTGGGGTTGGCAAATCTTGGCACCAAGACCGTCACGCTTGATGTGGGTCACAAGGTCGCGCAGATGTTAATACAAAAAATAGACCGCCCGACGATCCGCAAGGTCACCAAGCTTTCTGCATCTCAACGCGGCACAAAGGGTTTCGGCTCGAGCGGGAAGTAAATCGACAAATCACCTCTTTTGCCGTATAGTAATCACGTCTTTGCGGGGTCGTCTAATGGTAGGACAGCGGCCTTTGAAGCCGTTTATTCTGGTTCGAGTCCAGACCCCGCAGCCACAGTTGGAAGTATCGAGGTGACCAAGGTGCCTCGATATCGATCCAAAA
>CAYUJB010000003.1:0-57723 GCA_964444955.1 uncultured Candidatus Saccharibacteria bacterium | reverse complement strand
TGCTAACTCTGTGCCAGCAGCAGCGGTAATACAGAGACCCCGAGCATTATCCGGAATTACTGGGCGTAAAGCGAAAGTCACCGGTCGCGTTAGTCTGATGTTAAATCATGGGGCCCAACTTCATGTCCGCATCGGAAACGGCACGACTTGAGCGAATGAGAGGAGAGCGGAACGTATGGTGTAGGGGTGAAATCCACTGATATCATACGGAACACCAAAAGCGAAGGCAGCTCTCTAGCGTTCTGCTGACGGTCTATTACGAAAGCGTGGGGATCAAAAAGGATTAGATACCCTTGTAGTCCACGCCCTAAACTATGCACACTAGCTATTGGGAGCATCGACCCTTCCAGTGGCGAAGCTAACGCGTTAAGTGTGTCGCCTGGGAAGTACGATCGCAAGGTTAAAACTCAAAGAAATAGGCGGGACTTCGCACAAGCAGTGGATCATGTGGTTCAATTCGACTCTAACCGAGAAACCTCACCAGGGCTTGAAATCCAAAGGAAATCCCGCAGAAACGTGGGACCCCGAAAGGCCGTTGGACAGGTGCTGCACGGCTGTCGTCAGCTCGTCTCGTGAGAGGTCTCCTTAAGTGGATCAACGAGCGCAACCCCTATCGTGTGTTATATGTGTCACACGAGACTGCTGCGGTAACGCAGAGGAAGGTGGGGATGACGTCAAGTCAGCGTGGCCCTCTGATGCCCTGGGCTACACACATGATACAATGGACGCGACAACGGGTCGCCAAACCGCGAGGTGGAGCTAATCCCATCAAACGCGTCCTCAGTTCGGATAGGAGGCTGCAACTTGCCTCCTTGAAGCTGGAATTGCTAGTAATCGCGGATCAGCATGCCGCGGTGAATACGTTCTCGAAGTTTGCACTCACAATGAAAGCGCCTGGCAGGATATGATTCTAGGTGGTTCAAGTCCACCCCCTCCACAACCGTCGGAGGAGTAGTCGGAGGCTAGTTCAGACCCGTGAGGATCTGAGCGAAGGAGCCCGAGGCAAATGGCAGCTCTTCACTCAACAGCGTTTCACAGACCTATGATTGGCAGTGAGCATGGGGAATGTGATATCAGATAACGCGAAGAGATGTCAGGAAGAGAAGTATATCTGACCCAGGGAGATCTGACGCAGATCAATGATTTGACGCTGCGTCAGAAGTCAGCTGAATCGTAGTAAGTCTCGTCGATAAAACGAGAAGAAGGATTCACTCTATTGAACAAAGTCTTTGCAAGATAAAAGCAAAGATGCACTAGAGCTCGTCGTATGCGGGACATCCGCAGGTACGATGGGAACGTCAACTCTGAAATCACAGAGCACAATTGCCCGTCAACTCAAGGGAGCCGGTAATACCTGAAGACCCCTACATTCCTGGGGGGACACGGTAGGATCGGTAACAGGGAGTAAGTCGTAACAAGGCAAGGCTAGCGGAAGCTGGTCTTGGATCACCTCCTTTCTATTCTTTCTACTTCGCGTAGAGAGAAGTTTGGGAAAGGTAAAAGAAGTCGATATAGGGTGTACGTCAGGAAGTTTTAATTGATAATTATTAATTAATTATTTCTGGACGTACGAGCTATGCTGGGTCCGACAGCGAAATCGGAGTTCTTAATGGTATATCGAACTAAAACATACCCTGAAACTAATTGACTGTGTAAGATTAGAAACAATAAAACTCCACCTTTGGGTGGGGTTTTATTGTGGTATACTTGGTGAGTTGTTCGGCGGCGGGACCCGTAGGTGCGTTGGCTCTGATCGAGCTTTGTCCCGTCTGGGTGGTACGATTACCACCGACCTACCGTTGGGGTGACAACGGCGGAATAATCATCAGTACAGCAACGTGCTTCGTTGCACTGAAGGATTGGGGATCCGTTCATAGTGCCCCCCCCATGCGCGTCGTGCGCAATAGATCGTGTCGTTCGGCCCGGGGATTCGTCCCCGGGCCCTTTTTTGGGTGTGGTATACTTTGGAGGTGGCTGCACTCGCATCTCCCTACATCCCACCGATAGCTCCTGCGGGTCTTTCTGATCTAGCAGGTTCATGGGCGACACTACCCCTCACGATTGATATTTCGCCCCTTGTCTTGGTGGTACTCACCTCTCTGGTGGGGATTTTTATTGCTGCAGTCACGGTGGTGTTGGTGTATCACTGGCGCCGATTTCCTTTCGAGCACGACATTTTTCATCGTGCCGAGTACATCTACGTTGCTGGTCTGGCCGTATTTTTAGGGCTCTCCGTGCTGGGAGTATTGTTTGCATAAAGCATCGCCATGTATCTACCCATGGAAGAAGGGGAGGAGATTGTGACCAAGGTTCATCGGCACTGGCTTTTTATTGCGCTACGTATCGTTGGGCTACTCTTTCTCGCGCTGCTTCCGATTCTTGTCGTTGAGCTTCTGGTGCGTGTGGGCATTATCATGCCGCTGGCGCCCTCGTGGGCCGCTACACTCACGCTCTGGTCGCTGTGGGGAGTGGTGTTGTGGGCAATCTTCTGGCAGTTTTGGACCACCTACTACATGGACATCTGGGTGGTGACCACCAAGCGCATCATCGATATCGATTACCAGCGACTCTTTGACCGCAACATCTCCATCATTCGCCTGGACCGTGTCCAGGACATCACCACGCATGTGCAGGGGGTGGTGGGGACGCTTTTTAAATACGGCAGCGTCGTGGTGCAGTCGGCGGGTGCACAAGAAGAGTTTGTCATCGATCAGATTGCCAATCCGGAGGCACTCCGCGATGTGATCAGCGCTCGCGTCGGCACTATTGCCAGATAGGCACTCACGTGGTATTCTCGCTTCGAAAGGGAGGCAGTATGTTCATTTATGTGCATAGGTGCGCGTCGTGAACGGCACGTCGTTTTCCATCGATGAAGTGAATGGCCGTCGACCAAAGACTTTCAATGCGCTGTGGGTCCCGGATGCTCAGCTCCTGTTTCAGTGGGCGCCACTGAGCAGGGTGAAGTACGTCAGGGAGTGTACGGCTTTCCCGCCCTCGGGCACCGAGGCAACGGTATTGGAACGAACGGTGACTGTGTCCGATGAAGCGATTGCAGCTGCGCGGACGTACCTCAAGAAAAGAAAACAGCTTGAGTCGCAAGAGCGAGTTTTAAAGCATGCTCTCCGGCGTGTTCGCGGCTCGCGACAAGCATCCGAGAATGATGCTCAGAAGGCATTCAAGTCAGTGAGCGCATTTGCCGAATCGTAGCATGCGGCAAGAGCACCCCCATGGGTGCTCTTTTTTGTTGCGGACTCTCGTCGCCACTTAACGAATCTGGTACGTGATGGTCACACTGACCGAGACTTCATTCTGGCCAGTCGGGAGTTCTGGTGCAGGAATGGACTGGGCTTTCATGGCATCGCCGCCACCGCCCATACCCGTTGCGTACATCATCGGATAGCTTTCATTTGATTCATAAAAGCTCACCACATCTCCGATACGAATACCGAGCTGATCGGCTAGGTCATCCGCTTTCTGCTTTGCTTCTGCGATGGCTTTCTCACGAGCTTCAGCGCGGATTTCTTGTGGCTCATCGATTTCAAATCGTACTGAGCTTACTTGATTGGCACCCGCATCAACGACGCCATCAATGATGGTGTTCGTCTTATCGAGGTCACGGATCTTGATGGTGAGCGACTGGGTGACTTGGTAGCCACGGATGTAACTGCGGCCACTCGTGTAGTCATATTGGGGGTAGATGTTGTAGCCGCTCGTCTTGATATCTTCCGATTTGATGCCCGTGTTTTTGAGGTATTCAACAACAGTCTTTGATTTCTTGTTGGCCTCATCTTGCGCGGCTATCGCTGTTGCTGCTTCGACACTGATGGCGACGTCAGCTACACCGATATCGGGCGATGCTGAAACTTTGCCGGTACCGTTGACCGAGAATGTGTTGACGATATTGGCTGGTTTATCCATGGTGCGAACACTCTGCATCAGCCAAAGGGCCAACAACCCAAGCACAGCGACCAGGAGCCACCCGCCGACCTGCAATTGCTTCTGAAATTTTTCTAGCATAGTATGAGGAGGTTAATTGGTACTCTTTCCGTGCATTCTACCACAAAAAACAAGAAAATACACGTGCCCCAGCGACCCTCTCCACGACTGACACTCGTCCTTGATAATGTACGCAGTGTGCACAATGTCGGCTCCGCTTTTCGCACTGCCGATGCAGTGGGAGTGGGGGAGATCGTGTTGACCGGGTTCACTCCTGGGCCGGATACGCATCCTGAGAGAATACACAAAACGGCGCTGGGAGCGGAGGCAACTGTGCCGTGGAGGCGCGTGAAGCACGTGGGGGATGCGGCGCGGAGACTTCGGGAGCGGGGCGTGCAGGTGCTCGCCTTAGAGACGGGGGATACGTCTGTCGATTATCGCAAGATCAAACCGCGTTGGCCCCTCGCTGTCGTGGTTGGCAATGAAGTGGAAGGGGTGAGCACCGCAACGTCGCATAATGTAGATAGCGTAGTGCGTATTCCAATGCGCGGTGGCAAAGAATCGCTCAATGTATCAGTGGCGCTTGGTATCGCGTTGTACGAGTTTACGCGGCGCTGGAAGTAGCATCTCGACGTTGTTGCGACGTTTTAATTCTATGTATAAAAAGCCGAGCACAACATTTGAGCGAAACGCTTTTCGTGCAGGCGATGATTGTGTCGTGGGCATCGACGAGGTTGGCATGGGATGTCTTGCGGGACCCGTCGTCGTGTGTGCGGTGGCACTACAAGCTTCATTTTTTGATGCGATCCATAGGGAACTAGCAGGAGTGCGCGATTCCAAGTTGCTTTCCGTCGCTCAGCGCGAGAATCTCGCTGAGCGATTAGCAGTGTGTTCGGGCATCGTATCATCAGTAGCCGTCGTGTCTCCACGAGATGTGGATCGCTACAATGTGCTCCACGCATCGCATCGCGGCATGAAGAAGGCAATCGAGCGGGTGATAAACATTATGCGACCTGAGAGTCCTCGTGTTCTCGTTGATGGAAATCGCAGTATTCCTGATATCGCATATCCACAACGATCCATCGTGGGTGGCGATCGTCGCGTGTTTCTCATCGCATGTGCCTCCATTCTTGCCAAGGTGCATCGCGATGCGCTCATGGTGCGTGCCTCCCTTCGTTACCCCGGCTACGGCTTTGAGCACCACAAGGGCTATGGCACGGTTCTGCACTATCGCCAGCTGGCAATACACGGGCCTTCCCCACTCCACCGACGTTCGTTTCGTGGCGTTGCTTCCTAAGAGTATCGGGAGTAGCATTCGGTAACTTGTACTTTTTATGGAGGAAGGTAGCCATGGCACCGACCTATGTCCGCTTGAAGAGTTTTGGGCGTCTCATGCGAGACTGCACCTTTGCTGCGCTGCTCCTTATCACGTGTGGATTTTTTATTTGGACTGCTGCGATGGCGTCTCATAAGATCACATCGATTGGGATGGATTTTGGTCGGTACGGCCAGATTGAACTTTTGGGAGTGATCGGCCCCCAGACAAAGGTTCTTTCGTTTACTGCAGTTCGTGCCCCCTCTCGCGTCATTCACGTCCCGCACTTTGCATTTATCATGGCGGTACCCGAAGGAATTACCGTTTCGATTGTGTACCAGAATCGTGATGCTGTTCCCCGGATCTGGGAACAAACGTACTATTTTGCCTGTGACAAAGATGGTCGCGTCTGTGACACGCTGGGGAGTCTCAACGGCCTCATGCTCTGTGGGTCTGGACCCGATGGAAAACCCAGCGCTCGTGGGTGGGTCGATCTTTTTAAGCCCCGTCCCTACATTGTGCCCGTTCCGCCGCCAGCGTGGCCGAGGCCTCTACCCGACAGGGATCACGATGCCACCAAATCACTCCGCGCCTCGCTGTGACGCACACCCCGCCTTATGAACAGGCGGGATTTTCTTCCCCAGAAGCGTGATAAAATAAGATATGGCAAACATTGCAATCAATGGCTTCGGTCGTATCGGCAGAGCTTTCCTCAAGCTCGCGCTCAATCATGCAGAGCTCAATGTAGTCGCGATTAACGATTTGGGTGACCCCGAGAATCTCGCCTACCTTCTCCGCTATGATTCCGCCTACGGACGTTACAATCAAGTGGTAAGCGTCGACGAATCTGATGGTCGCCGGTATCTCACCATCGGTGATCGGCGCATCCTCTTCTTGCAAGAGAAAGAACCCACCCATCTCCCATGGGGCGATCTGGATATCGATATCGTTATTGAGTCTACAGGAGTCTTTGAGAGCTTCGAGAAGGCCCGGGTGCATATCACCGCCGGCGCCAAGCGCGTGGTGCTCACTGCGCCCGCCAAAGACGAAGACGGCGACGATGCCAAAACCGTGCTTATGGGCGTCAACGAAGACGACATCAAAACATGCGTGCTGTCGTCGAACGGTTCATGCACAACCGTATCCGCTGCACCCCCACTCCAGATCTTGTCTGAGAAGCTTGGCGTGAAGAAAGCATTTCTGAATACGGTGCATTCGTATACCACAACCCAAAATATTGCCGACGGACCCGTGAAGGGTTCAGACTTCCGTCGCGGTCGCGCTGCAGCCACCAACATCGTCCCCTCAACGACGGGTTCGGCGATTGCAGTTGCTCGCGCGTTGACCGAGATGGCGGGCAAGTTTGATGGCGTCGCTATCCGAGTTCCCACAGCCACCGGCTCGCTGTCAGCCATCACCTTTATCGCGAAGCATAAGACGACGGTCGAAGAGATTAACACACTGCTCGAAGAAGCTGCTGCCGATCCTCGCTGGAAGGGTATTTTTACCGTGACCCACGACCAGCTCGTCTCCAGCGATATCATTGGCGATCCTCACGGCTCGATTGCCGATCTCTCGCTTACCAAAGTCGTGGATGGTGATTTGTGCTGTGTGTATGCGTGGTACGACAATGAGTTTGGGTATACTAATTCGCTTGTTCTGCATGTCTTAAAGTGTGTCGCTTCACTATGAACTTTTATATTTGGCGACCTGCTTCGTTGCAAGCTCTGGTGCTCCCTCACCGTACCGTCTCTGTACGGCTCGGTTCGCTCCTCGCTTGCGCCTTGCATCCCGCTCAAATCTAAAAGTTCTAACCTGAGTCCATGCCTCTCAATAAGAAACTTATTTCTAGACTGGCAATTGGGTTCCTAATCTTGCTAGTTTTTTTGTTCATATTTCCGTTTAGGATACGCCGCGTATGTTTTGGAGACGTCTGCCCACAGAATGGAGGTGTCTTTCTGCTTTACGGTTTTTCTCTTACTCGTGATCAGTGTATTGGATTTCATGGGCATCCCGTCGAGGGCCAGGGATGGACCTACGTATATGCGGGCTGCTCGCCGCTTGGCCATGAGTTGAGTAGATGACGCTATGTCTGAATATATTTCCGAAGCAAAAGTAGTCGAGCTCGAACTCAAGGCAAACGAGATACGCCAGAGTATCGTTGAGATGCTCGTGGCCGCAGGTTCGGGACACACGGCAGGGCCGTTGGGTATGGCCGATGTGTTTACAGCGATGTATTTTCACGTGCTCCATCATGACCCGAAGAATCCCGACATGCCCGATCGCGACAGGTTTGTGCAATCCAATGGGCATATCGCACCCGTACGATACGCAGCGATGGCGCATGCGGGGTACTTCCCCATCTCCGAGCTCCTGTCTCTTCGCAAGCTGGGCACACGTCTGCAGGGGCATCCCGAGCGCGAGCGCCTGCCGGGACTCGAGACGACCTCGGGACCTCTGGGCTCCGGACTCGGCCAAGCTATCGGTATGGCGTTGGTGGCGCGTATGGACCTGCCTGCCGGCAGGCAGGCGGCGCAACCGTGGCGCACCTATTGCACCATGGGAGACGGAGAGCTCGATGAGGGCATCGTCTGGGAGTCAGTAATGCTGGCGGGCAAGTATCGCCTCTCCAACCTCACCGTGATCGTGGATCGTAACAACATTCAGATTGATGGCATGACCGAAGACGTGATGCCGCTGGAGTCACTGCGTGCAAAGTGGCAGGCGTTTAATTGGCATGTGCTGGAAGTAGATGGCCACAATATCGAGGCATTCGTCGATGCGGTGCAGGAAGCCAAGGCGATCTATGAGAAGCCGACGGTTATCATTGTGCATACGATTCCTGGAAAGGGAATTAAGGAGATAGAATTTGATTACAAATGGCATGGCATTCCCCCCAAACCCGACGAGGCAAAGACATTCTTGCATGAACTTCGCACACTTCATGGTAAAATAGAAAGCGAACATCAATAATATGAAACGAGACATTACCATGATATTTTCAGTGCTGGTGGCGATACTGTCCCTCTGTTTTGGAGTGTACAAAAACGTCGAAGCGGGCAATGCACGCGAATTTGCCTATGAACAGGCGTACCGCATGATGGGTGTAGTTGGTGCGGCTCCGCTCACATCATCGGCGAAGGCAACACTCCTCGACGCTGCTACAGCATCTCTCGGAGCTCCAGCTCCCGTTCTGGATTTCTCAAGCTCGAGCGCCGGCGCTCCTACATCATCGGGGAGCTGCACGGTCGCACAGCGATCGGCGTGCATTCAGACCGCTCGTGAGGTTGCTCGCATCAATATGACCTGCGCACAACGAACGACCAGTCCAGAAGCATGCGCACAGTTGAGAGCTGTCGTTCCAGGAGATGCGATCAAGTCTTGTGTAGTGTGCTTTCAATAAACCCTATGGATAAACGACAAATCTTCCCCAATATCATGTTCGCTCTGGCAGCTGCGGCTTTTCTGTTCGCAGGGCTGCAGTATATACAGGCAAGCGACATCCAATCAGCCGCCCAGAAGCGTATGGCATTTATTATGACGACAATCGAGAAGAGCTCGCTCGCGCGACCTGACAAAAAAGAGCTCTACGCGACGATCACCAATGGACTACCGACTGCTCCGGGTCTATTTCGCATCGATTTTAGTGGATCATATGCAAGCCCGCTAGGTGATGATGCGTGCCAAAATCCCGGACAGCGCTCAGTGTGCCGTGCCCTACTGGATGCCCACGCTGAGGCCTCAGTCGTTTCTAATATCTGTGGTGCCTGCAGTCCCCGTTAACCATGAAGAAAAAGCATACGCCGTTGATACCTTTAGCGGATGTTGCGCATCCAGCAAAACTGGAGCAGGTGCCCATTCGCGATGGGTACGGTCATGGGGTGGTGCTCGCCGGTGTGGCGGATGAACGCGTCGTCGTACTGTGCGCGGATCTGACCGAGAGTACGCGGAGTCACTGGTTCGCTGAGAAGTTTCCTCATCGCTTTTTTCAGGTGGGGATTGCTGAGCAAAATCTTGCTGTTATTGCATCGGGTATGGCGGCGGCTGGCAAGATTCCGTTCATCGCAAGCTACGCTACCTTTAGTCCTGGTCGGAATAATGAGCAGATCAGGACCAACATCTGTCTGAACAATATGCCGGTCAAGATCATAGGCGCTCATGCGGGTGTGAGTGTAGGGCCTGACGGCGCAACGCACCAGGCGCTCGAAGATATTGCACTGATGCGCGTACTCCCCCGCATGGTGGTCGTGGTGCCCTGTGATGCCATCGAGGCGCAGAAGGCGACACTCGAACTTGCTGGCAATGATCAGCCATCGTACCTGCGCCTGAGCCGAGAAAAATCCCCCGTAATCACCGTACCCGAAACTCCGTTTGCCGTTGGCATAGCGAACGTGCTGCGCGATGGCAAGGATGTAGTCATTATTGCCTGCGGCACCATGGTATACGAGGCGCTTCGAGCCGCGGTGCTTTTGGAGGCCAAGGGGATTCAGGCAACGGTGATTAATAATCACACCATTAAGCCACTGGATACGGAAACGCTTTTGAAAGCGGCGAAGCAATGCGGAGCGGTCGTAACGGCTGAAGAACATCAGATGGCAGGCGGTATGGGTTCGGCAGTCGCAGAATTGCTCGCGCAAGAATGCCCGGTACCTATGGAATTCATCGGCGTGCACGATCGTTTTGGAGAATCTGGGACACCGGCGGAGCTTATGGAAAAATTTGGACTCAACGCAGTGAACATTGTTGCCGCAACGACACGCGTGTTGCGCAGAAAGAAGGCAAACTAAAACCCCTCCGTGAGGAGAGGCGTTAGTTTGCTTCCAGTTTAGGGAGCTTGAAGAGCTCTTTGAGTTTTGCGAAGTCCGCTTCCAGGAGCGTCTTCGCGCTTGGGTCGCGCAGGGCTCGCTCGGGATGAAAAGTGGGCAGCAGGCGATAACCTCCCAAAGGGAAGGTGCGTCCATGTACATTTTCGACGGGGATGCGAAGTCCTACGCCATTGAGGGCGAGACTCCCAAGCGTCACGACGATTTCTGGATTTACGGTTCGAATCTCCTCTTTCAGGAATGTAGCATGACTCTTGATTTCTTTCGGCGTTGGCGGCTTATCTTCGTCCGGGCGGTACTTTACCACGTTGGTGACATACACCTTCTTGCGATCAATACCAGCGTCACGCAGTAGTTTGTTGAGGAGCTTAAGGTGAGGGCCCCCGACGGGTGCGCCATCTTTTTCTCCGTGTACTCCAAGCATCTCACTTACGACAACCACCTTCGCGCCAACAGCGCCCTGTCCAAAGACGAGCTTTCTGCCCTTGAACTTCTCCTTGAGGGCATTATTGACCGAAGTGAGTGTCTTCGTGTCGGTCATAGTAGTTGGTAAATCATAGCATATCAGGTCAATTTTGGCAATACTTTTCGTATGTTTCCTGCTTATTGCCAGGTGGGTAAAATGCTGGTACTATGAGTCGTTCGTTTCCAGGCAATGGGCGACTAGTTCAGTGGTAGAACCTGCCTGCCGGTAGGCAGGCGCTGTTCTGCAAATTCAAAATTTAGGCACTTTGCTCGGATGCCACGGGTATGCTCCATGGGCGACTAGTTCAGTGGTAGAACGCTGTCCTGATAAGACAGAGGTCGTAGGTTCGATTCCTACGTCGCCCACTTAGTCGCATGCCCGCGGCACTCCTCGCGTGTGCCTATAAGACAGAGGTCGTAGATTGATTCCCCGGGCCCTTAGCTCAGCTGGTAGAGCGCCTCATTTGCAATGAGGAGGTCAGCAGTTCGAACCTGCTAGGGTCCACCTAGTTTCCCTTTGTATGTCATCCTACGACGTTCCATTCTCTTCGCAGTACACCGATATAGGGCACCACGACTGGCGCGCGCGTGGGTGTGGCATCGCGTCGTTGCACATGGTAATGGCGTATGAGCATGCTCATGACGCTTACAATCAACTCCCCGCTCTGGATACACTCCTGGAGCGTGGTACAGCGCTTGGTGCATATCTCGAGGGTGTGGGTTGGACGCATGCAGGTCTCGTACGGCTAGCGCAAGATTTTGGATACACAGGCTATAATGCTGATTTCGGACCAAAAAGTGCAGCACCCAAGACCGTCGAAGAAGCGTGGGCACTCCTTGCTACGGAGCTCGATCGTGGTCCTGTGCTCGCCAGTGTCTACGCCGGCCTTGATCCACAGCGTGGTGGGGGGCACATCGTTGTCGTGACGGGAATTACCGATGGTGTTGTTTCGTTCTGTGACCCTGAAGAGCGGACTGCACACGAAGGATTACGCGCCCTGCAGCTCTCGGGATTTCTCCGCGCATTCAAAAATAGATTTATTGTGATCCGTCCGGGTGTAAGGTAGTCATGCGGCGGCGACGCTGTTGCCACAGGAAATACACGGCTCCGCCGAGGAGGAGTAAGAGTGTCCCTAGAATGAGCGGTGTACGAGGCGCCGATTTCTGAGGATTCGATGACGCTGCTACTTTTTGGAATACGCCATCGGTTTGTTCGTACACGATAATACGATTGCCGCTGCGGGCAAGCTCCTTGAGAGCAATTTCTTTTTGTCCCGCGGGCACGAGGATTGTTTTAATGAGTCTGTTTGAGGAGTCAAAGATATCAACGCGAAAACTGGAAGCAGCAGACCCGTCTGATGATGGCGGAAGGAGCAGTGTTTGGGTGTCGCCATCGCCTTGTACGTGCGGCGTTGCTACAGGAGTTGGGGAGGAGCTGGGCGGAGTAGTTGTTGCGGGAGTCGGTGTCTCTACGGGAGTGAGAAAATTGATAGTTGTCTTTGATGAGTTACCCGACCCGTCGTAGGAGGTGATGGTGGCGCGCAAAGGGGTGTCGGACGTGAGTCCGTCTACATACACGAGGTGTTCGAGCTCAAATGTGCTGTCGTTATTTGCACCGGCATTGATGAAGTACGGTAGTAGCTGAACAACGACTGAGCTGTTGGCCGCTTCATTGGTCGTCCACGCGAACGTCGCAGAGTGTGGCGTCAACGAGACGACACGAGCGTTAATAATTGTGGGACCTGTGATGTCGGGAGGTGGGGTCGCCGTGGGCGTTGCGCTGGGCGATGCCGTTGGCATTGTGGACGTAGTAGGGGTGGCGGTTGTGGTTGGGGACTGGTCACCACCGATCGCCGTGAAGGTTCCAGTTGTTTCGGCGAGATTTCCCCACGCATCGCGGACATTGAGAGTGTACGTATATGTCGTGCCGGGGACTACGCTTAACGAGATGCTACACGTATTGATGCCCGTTTCACAAAATGAATATGTACCGCTCCAGTCAGCGGCAAGAGTACTGGAAAGGGTAAGTCGGCGATCCACGGGCTCATTGGTCTCAAAAACAATTACGGCAGTCGCCGGCGCGGGCTGCTGAACTTCATGGCTCCGAATGCGAGGTGGCGTCGATTCTTGATCTTCGTACAAGGCGTGCGTGAGACTAATAAGTTGTAGCTCGTTATTTATAGCAGCGATTCCATTCGTAGATGTGGCTGGCACCGTCGCGTTGTGAGTCAAAAGTGGCACCGCATCGGCTGCGTATACACGCAGATAGCCGTTGGGGCGGAGGGTGATCTTGTAGGTCGTTGCAGCTGGTGTCGCAATCTGTGTTGCCAAATCGATGTGGTAGCGGGTGCCGGTATCAGAATCGGCAAGAGCGGGAATGCTGACGGCACGCGACTCGATGGTGGTTCCAGAAAAATCGTTGAGTGAGAATACTGCGGTGACTGCTGTTCCGTTGTTGCTCACCCAAAAATCGATGCCGCCAAAGTAGTCGTTGCGCGGAATAAGAAACTCATCAACGGTATCTCCAGCTTCAAGCTGTATGGCCTGTGCGTAGTCAGGGTTGAATTCTGAAAACAGTATCGCCTGCGCAGTTGTCGCAGCGCACAGAGATGCGAGAATAATGAAGAATGAATACTTCATAGAATATCTCCAAGTATACCACGACCACAAAGCGCCCCGTCGGGGCGCTTTGTGTATTCCTCCTGGGGAAAAACTAGCGAGTAACCGAGATGACTTCGTCGAGCTCACCCAGCGGTGCGCTGACGGTGATGCGGCCTGTCGTTGCTCGGCTAATGCGGTAGCCAGTGTATCCTGCTGATGCGACTGCATCAGTGGAAGGATCAACCACCATCGATGAGACATAGGTCGGAACAATGCACGCCTCGAGGTCGGTGAGTGTTCCACCGGTACCAATCCAGTTGCCTGCTGCACCTGGAAGCGCAACCGTAGATGCACCACAGGTGGAGCTCCAGATTCCACGGTTGTCTGCCATGCGTTGGCCGACTGCGTTGAGAATCGTGTTGACGTTACTCCAGCGCTGCGTGTTGCGAGCTTGCGCGAACTGACGAGCCGGATTCAAGGCAACGATGACGACTGCCGCCAAGATCGCGATGATACCGATAACTACCAGGATTTCGATAAGGGTGAACCCCTTCTGTCCTTTTTCTTTTTTTACGGGCATAGGTAATTTATGTTTGTTGAAATTTCAATACATTGTGCACTGAGGCGCCATGCATGGAGCGTCCCAGCTATCGACCTTGATTTCATTAAGTATACCAGGGATTGCCAAACGAATTGTCCACACACCGCACCATACTAGAGTTGTGACCACAGGATTTGGTGATAGTCCGTTGAGATCAGCGGGAATGTAGGGGGTGGGTTGTATTGCAGGTGCGCATCAAAGAGAATGGTGCGGCTCTGGTAGCCAGACCCATCCGTATACGCAAATCCGTAACTGGTGTTCGTAGCGATCATGCCGTTAAACGTGATACTCGTGCGCGTGTCATAGGGGGCGCAATACGTCTTAGATCCAACAGCGGGTCGATAGTAGTATCGTCCCACGCGACCATTTTGAGCAACCACGGCAGCGTCCACGCGTAGCGTCGCATCGCTCGCCATGCCCACATGTACGTCACCTTGTGAGACCAGCCCCAGCACATCCCTACCATCGTAGTAGGTGTATGCCACGCTGTGATTGATGATGATATTCTTAAAACTCTTTTTACTTGCAGGAAGCTTCGCGGCCGCGATGGTAAGGATATTGTTTTTGATCTGACCATCGACCCACACATTATCTTCAAAGAAGATAATGCCGTTTGCCGGGTAATTGTAGGTACCAACGGTCTGCTCGCTGCTGTTGCCAGAATCGATACTCCACGTCGCCCATCCTTTTTGGTGTTGCGTATTTTTGCACCCTTTGGGTATTTTCAGAGTTTTCTTTACCTTCGTCACGGTATATGTACCATTTGTTTTGAGCACGATGTGATACCCTTTTGCACCTGACTTTCCAAAATATTTTCCTCCCGATTGCGCCGCACTTTTTATTTGGGCCATGCCTTTGGTGATGCCCGCAAAATCCACCGGTGGAACCGGGAATAATCGCCCTCCCATGAAGATATCGTTGCGAACGGGAAGCTGAGCTGTCGGCAGAGGATCGGTCGTTGTGGCGTGTGTGTGCACGGCATATTCGTTTGCTCCTGAGTGATCGGGATCGTTGTACGTGGAGCGCGCACTGGTGACGAGGTTGTGGGCTATGCCATCAAAGTGAATGCCACCGTTGGAATGCACGGGGCCAAAGATTTCGGTGCCTGATTCAAATTTGATATTGCTATTGGCGAGCACTGCGTACTTGATGACGGATTCGGGCGCAAGTTGCACGCGAATCTTTTTGGTCAGCGTGGGAGCAGCTGTGACCCAGCCAGTCGATGTGATGGTGATGATGGTGGACCCGTTGGCTGGAGGGACGATGTCGAGCGAAAATGTTCCGATGGATACGCCATCTTTATTCTTGTAGTCATGCACATAGGGTCCCGCGTGTCCTGTGCCGTCTTGATAGTCGTTGGGGCTATGCGCAAAGTGCCACCGTGCGTATTCGATTCCTGCCTCGGCTATTGCCTGCGCCTGAGCTTGATCAATAGAGCGGTAGCCAATTTTGAGATTGGAGTCGACCCAGAGGATGAGGCCAGCAAGCGTTGTGATGGCGACGGCGCTGAACACGAGCACATACAGGGTTAGCTGACCACGTTGATGATAGGGGGTGTTCATTGGGCGCGAAGGTTACGAATATCAATTACGAGCGATGTGGTGAGGGGGCCTGGTTCGGTGGTAGTATCGCGGTCGGTAGTGAGAGTAATGCGAACGAGACCGATTTTTGAGACATCGATGGGGTACGCGAGTGACGATTGGCTACCGGTGTAGGTGGTGTCGTAGTAGGAGAATAGATCTACGCCAGGTTGCGATACGATATCATCGACGAGATCGCTAATGTTTTCGGACGATGGGTTATAGACAAGCGGATTTCCGCTCGGAGCGATAACGCCCATGCGAAGGGTGGTGCCGCTCAGAAAATAACGGACTTGATCAACGACACTGTCGGCATCGATGTCGGTGTACAGCGTAAGAGATGTGGGGGACGCGCTCAGAATCGGATAGCTGCCCTGAGCAGACTGGGCAGCTGAAGAAATTTGATCAGTGAGTCGTTTAGCAGCGAGCGCCACCGTTTGGTGTGTGAGTACGCTCTGACCATAGGTAGTGCTGGCGCCAGAGATGTCGAGCGTAAACTTTGTCACAAGACCCAGTATCATGGAGGCGATAGCCATGGAGATGAGAAGTTCGACAAGGGTAAAGCCAGTGGTTTTCATTGAGCGATAAGTGTGTCTTGAAATTCTTGCCAGTCTTGGGTTACGTCGACCGCGTCGATACTGTCCTCGTATCCTGACTTTGATGTGGTTATTGTGTAGGTTCCCGTGGGAAGTCCGCCAATGTACGTTTGTCCTGGAGCGGTGCACGCTGAAGTAAACTCGATGGCGATATCGTGGAGGCTCGGTGTTACTGTTTGGTTGGAGGTGCGGAGAACTGCTTGATATCGCAGGTATCTTTTTCCGCTCAAGCTCGAGGGCGTAGTGGTCCCACTGGCAGTAAAGTATGAGGTACTTTTTCCATCAGGCCCCACGTAGTTCCATGTCGCATTGTCGTTATTGGCGGCAATTTGAAATTTCAAGGTTGTATTCGTCGGTTGCGACGTGGGATTCCAAGTGAAGGTCGAGAGCGTGCTCGTTGTAGTGCCTAGGTCGAACGTTTTTGAGGTGAGTACTTGATCGCTCGACGATGCATATTTCCCGTTGATTTGAGACAGGGTGATGATGCCGGGCGTCGTAGTGTTGATATACGTCGTTATGGAGGTATACGCACCAGATGTCGACCAGTCGGTCTGATCGATAAATGCTCTCCCGGTGACGCGAGTGATGTCTACATTAGGGCCCGTGAGGCGTACTGATGCCCCTGAGAGCGGGCTCTCGTCCTCATCGGATATAGAGACGAGTAGCGCGGGGGCATTTTTTGGCTCCATAATCCAAGTGTGCGTCGAGCTGCTGGCGGGATCTACGATAACCGGCATGAAGGGCACGGTGCCCGCGATGTCGTAGGTTGTTGAGCGGTTATACAGATCATAGGTGTCCCACTCTTGAGACGTATTGCTAAATATCCCTGAGCTATTCGTAGTCAGGAGCGCATCGTATTTATAGATGTCGGGATCGTAGCCGATGAGCTTGGATCCCACCTGTTGGTAGGGAATCTGGGGGACGGCCGCGCAATACTTATCCAGTGTTTTGAAGGTAAACGAGCCGAGTTGGTCGATGATAAAGCTCAGCTTGGTTGTTTTTTGTTCGAGAACTGATGCGTCGGGTTGGAGTGGGTTGGGATTTGCCGAGTCGCCGACAGCATACGTGCGGTCTGAAGAGTAGCCATTTTTTGTTACGACGATATGATAGCCAGCGCTGCTGGTTGCAATATCGACAAAATCGAGACTGCCACTGACGTTGGTTGAGTCGGTAATCGAGATTGAGGGATTCACGAGGGAATTAGTAATGGCAAGAGTAGCTCCACTTACTGGGTTGCCGGACGCGTCGATAACATTGAGAAAGAGTGAGCCATTTCGCGTGGCACGCTCCAGACCGATGGGGGCGATGGTGGTCACCATGTGAGCAGGCACAAAGCGCTTGCAAGTGTCGCAAGTGACGTAGACATCGACCAGTTTGTAGTCTCCTGGAATGGCGTCGCGTGGGGTGCTGCTGATGCTTCCGTCAAATACATCATCAACATCTCGAACTGTCGTGGTGACGGTGTACTCTGCTGATCCGAGCGCTACCGTTTTTGTGGCAATCAGCGATCCTGGTGGCGCACCCCCGCTGATGCCGACGTCGGGGTAAGGAATGTTTCGAATCATTTCGAATTCATTGCGTAACACGGTCAGCGCAGCGTCATTGGATTGCACGGCAATAATGATGTCGAGAATGTTGGAGTAAGCGAAAAAGATACTGGTTGCCACAATAGAAAATATGCCCATCGCGATGAGGGTTTCCAAGAGTGTAAATCCACGAACGCGCTGGAAAGAAGACGTCATCGGCCAAGGTTCTGAGTAACCGAATAGATGGGGGTAATGATGGAGATCGCAACAAACATAACAATGGCTCCCATGGTGAGGAGCATTGCGGGCTCGAGGATGTTGCTCATGGTTTTTGTCGCGTTGTCGAGCTCTCCTTCATAGAAATCGGCCATGAACACCAGTGTCTCATCGAGTTTACCGGTGTTCTCTCCTACCGCTGCCATCTGGCTAAAGGTAGGTGGGAAGAGTCGCTCGTTGGCGATCATTGATTTGCTCATGGGTTCGCCACGCTGAACGGCGGTTGAGATGATGCGCAGTTCGTCTTGGTAGACCAGATTGGGAAGGGTATCAGACGTGATTTCAAGTGCTTGAACAATTTTGACGCCTCCGCGAAGCAGAAGATTGAGCGTGCGTGAGATGCCGATGATATTCACATCAGTCGAAAGGCGACCGACGACCGGCGTTGCCAAAATGATCTTGTGCCACGTTTTGCGTATGGAGCGAACGCGGATAGCAAGAAAGAATCCTATCACTGCAAGTACAATCGCCAGAAATACATAGATACCGTACGAAATCATGAATTCAGAGATGGCAATGAAGATGCGGGTCGAAAGTGGTAATGCACTATTGAGGCTTCTGAGGACGGGGAGGATTTTGGGGAAAATAAAGAATGAAAGAATCCCTGATATGCCGAAGGTCGCAAAAAGAATGACGAAGGGATACGCCATAGCGCCGCGGATTTTCTTTTGCAGCTCCGATTTTTTACCAAGTTCAGCGGCAAGGTATGCAAAGTTTTCTGAAAGCGTTCCCGATGATTCGCCAACGCGAATCAGATTGATGAAGAAGTCCCCGAAGACGTGGCGGTAGCGCTCCATGCCAACCGAAAGGTAATGGCCATTGCGGACATCATCGATGAGCTGGTCAATCATGTTGATGAACGGCTTGGACGTCGTCTGTTTTTTAAGGATCTCCAGTGCATTGAGCACCTGCATACCCGAGCGCGTCATCATCTCCATGTGGCGCGCAAACAGCATCTTATCTTTCAGCGTGAGCCGAAATGCGTATGCGTTAAGTTTATCGAACCATTTCATATCCCCCCGTTTGTAGTTATTCGTGAATAACGCGTAAGAGCTCCTCGATAGTCGTTCTACCCTCGACGGCCTTCTTAAACCCATCTTCAAGGAGCGTGGTCATACCGTTTTTGATAGCGATCTTTTTTATTTCTCCGGCATCGGCGCGCCGCATGAGCGCCTCGCGAATGAAATCGTTCATCTCCAGTATCTCATAAATCCCCATGCGGCTTCGATAGCCGGTGTTGCCGCATATCGCGCACCCTTTGCCCTGGAAAAAATCATGGTGGTCTCCCAAAATTGCTTCCGGGATATTTTCTTTGAGCGCGTTGAATTCACCTTCCGTGATGCGACGCGGTACTTTGCAGGAATTGCAGATCATGCGCACGAGACGTTGTCCGATGGCAACGTTCACCGTGGACGCCACCAAGAACGGCTCGATGCCCATATCAAGGAGGCGGGGCAGTGTGGTGGCGGCATCGTTGGTGTGAATGGTACTCAGGAGCTTGTGCCCCGTGAGTGCAGCATTGATGGCGATGGAGGCGGTTTCCTCGTCACGGATTTCTCCTACCATAATGATGTTGGGGTCTTGGCGTAAAATGGATCGCAATCCGGTGGCAAACGTGAGGCCCGTGCGCGCATTAACCTGAATCTGGTCGACGCCTTCGAGGGAGTACTCGATAGGGTCTTCGATGGTGATGACCGAGACCTCGCGGGTATTGAGCTCGCGCAAAATAGTATAGAGCGTGGTGGTTTTCCCAGATCCGGTGGGCCCGGTTGCGAGAATCATGCCATAGGGTGTTTTGACCGCTTTACGAATACGCGCTCGATCAAAATCGGTGAATGCGAGATTGTCGAGTGAGCTAATCGATGTTTGTTCGGCCAGCAAGCGGAGAACGCCATTTTCACCGTAGTAGGTAGGGATGATGCTCACACGGACATCGAACTGCTTGTTGAGTTCAGGGATACTCATCTGGAATCGCCCATCTTGTGCGGCTTGGTGCTCATCGGTGCGCATGCCACCTAACACTTTGATACGCGAGATGATGCCCGAGTGGAGATTTTTTACAAACGTAAATTCATCGCTGAGGATGCCGTCGATGCGCATGCGCGCGACAAGCGTTTCTTCGAATGGCTCCAGGTGGACGTCAGAAGCCCGTGCCAGAAATGCATAGATCATCATGTCGTCGACGAGCTTGATGATGGAGATTTCTGTTTCGGGTAGTTTGAGCATTGCCTCCACTTCCGTCTTGAGCGCGACTGCACGCGCCGCAAATGCCGCTCCGTCATCAGATGATTCTTTTTGCGCCGCGGCCTTTTTTGGAACGCGACTGGTTGCCGCGATTTCCGCTTCAGCCGGCGGGACGATCTTGGTGGTTTTCTGCGCGATACCCGTTACCATCTCAACAATTTTCAATACGATGGCGTCGGCATTGGCGTCCGCCTTGACGAGGTAGTTGGTGAAGCCTAATTTTGTCAGCTGCTCGATCTCCTTTGCATCACTGGTGTTGAGTAGGATGAGCACGGGGGATGCAGAGAGACTCTTGCGGCCACGAATGGCTGTGAGTGTTGCGATACCGTCGAGTTCACCGGAGAGCGGAATGTCTACCAGGATGAGCGACGGAGCTTTCTCGTCGGCCTTTTTTAAACCCGTAGTGCCATCTTGCGCGTGCACCGCCGAAAATCCCTGGTGGCCAATCTTTTCGCTCAACAACTGCGCCATGAAAAAATTATCCTCGATGATGAGAACTGATTTTTCAGGTTGACTACCCATGCAGTAGTGTAGTTATCTTCTCTATGATTTTGCCGATATCCTCACCCTTCTTCATGTAGTCAACCGCGCCCAACTCTTTGGCGTATTTTTGGTCGATCCAGGCGTTGAGTTCACTCTCTTCACCAAAGCTACTCAGAAACACCACCTTGATATCACGAAGCTTCGGATCTTCTTTGATGTGGGTTACCGCTTCCGTGCCTGTCATAACAGGCATACTGACGTCCATGACAATGAGGTCGGGGCGTTGCTTGCTGCAAAAATCAATGGCTTCTTGGCCGTTTTTAGCTTCTACAACCTCGAACTGCGCCGCTTCTAATTTGATGCGCAAAATGTTGCGAATACTCGCATCATCGTCCGTGAGAAGAATGAGAGGTTTTTCACCCGGCATACCCCTAAGTATACCACAGGGAAACCAAGAGATTCTAGCTAGAGCGTGGGCAATTCCACAACAAACGTGCTGCCCTTGCCTTTGCCGGGCGAGGTCACTCGAATGGCGCCGTGATGTGCATCCACCATCTGCTTGGCAATGTAGAGACCAAGACCTGTACCCTCTATTTGCATCGCATCTTTTTTATCACGGACAAACTGTTCAAAAAGCTTATCGATCAGCGCGGGATCGATGCCATGACCGGTGTCAGACACGAGAATACGAAGTCGCCCAGTCGATGCATCCTCCACCGCAACGCGCACTTCGCCATGATCGGTGTATTTTACCGCGTTGTCGACGAGATTCTGCACCACCTGCATCATTTTTTGTCGATCCACCGAACAAAGCGTTTTTGTTGCTGTGTTCACATACGTGAGGTTAAGCCCCTTGTGCACGGCCAGTTGTTTGAGGGCGGTGACTACGCTTGAGGCAAGCTCGGCGATGTCTGTGGGTTCAAGTGTGTATTCCATTTTTCCCTCTTCGAGTTTGCGTAGGTTGAGGAATTCGTTGACCAGTTCAATCATGCGGTCAGATGATTCTTCGATGCCGCGTGCGGTCTCCAGCGCCTTATTGGGTAGCGTGCCCACGGAACCATCAAGCAAGAGCTGTGCCTGCCACTTGATAGCCGTGAGTGGCGAGCGGAGTTGATGTGACGCAAACGACAAGAACTGAGATTTGAGCTGATCAAGCTCCGTGAGTTTACCGTTTGCTTTCTGGAGATCATCGGTGAGTGTACGCAATTCCTCGCGTTGTTTCACCTCGCGGATAACGGATTGAATAAGCATGATGCTAAACGCGAGCACTGCGGAAAATACACCGATGCGCAAAATGAGTGTGGCGAGGTCTCGTGCGATAACCAGCTCAATCATATTCAGGATGACAAGTACGAGGGCAAAGATTTCCGTGGCCAGCACCTTGGTCTCCAAGAATCGATATTTGCGAATGGCATGTGCCGTGAGAAGGATGAACGGTAAGAAGAAAATGGGGACGAGGGGGATGAAGCGGAGGATATCGAATGCGAGAGGAAGCAGGACGTTACAGATAAGAATCAGGAGAAATGTTGTTGCGGCGCCAAAGAGGATGACGCGCGCCTGTTTGCGTTGTAAGTCCGCGCCCGAGAACGTTTTCTTGAGGAGCTCCCAGAGCCCTGCGATAACAAAGATGCCCGCGACGGCACCAAAGAGAGGAATTGCCGGGCCTCGAATAGGATTAGTGACTGAACCAACCTCGGAAACTGTTTGTATCGATTCAAAGACGTAGGGCGTGAGCGTGAGCATACTGGTAGCTGCTGCGATGGGAAGAGCGCCGCCCACAAACCACCGGGGCAACGATACGCGCTGTTGCGGGAATACGAAGAAGAGATAGAAGAACGAGACAGCGTGCCACACCGCAGAGAACATGGTGATGCGCAGCAGCCACAGCACCTGCCACGGATCGGTGATTTGGTAGCTTGCAAAGTTAGCTGAGCCGTACGCAACGGTCATCAGCGAAAACATCAAGAACGCGCGATTGGTTGAGCTTTTCGGATTATTGAAATACACAACAAAACCGAGCGTCAGAACTGCCGCTACGGTAATGAGAATGGCGACGAGATCGAGGTTGCCCAGGCGGTCGAGGAGTGATGTGCCTATGAGACCGAGTGATGGAGTGGAGGGGTTCATACGATCAACGGTTTGGTTCGCGGTGTGCGTGCGCTTGGGGGTGCGCTGGTGCCGATACGCAAAAAGAAGGCGATGGGCTCGTCAGTGTTCAGTATGGATTCGATGGCCTGGTAGCGTGCGCGAATAAGCGCGCAGTGATCTGATGAGAGTGCTGTGTTGTTCTCGAGTACCGCATTCATGAGAAGAGGTATACCTGTGAGAATCTGCGCGCTGAGTCCGAGGCGTGTCGCGGTGAGCCAGAGACGCTGGAGCGTACGACCGCTGTCCAGATAGGCACGCTCCGAGCGGTCGGGCAGCGTAAAGCTGGCAAGCGCTGCTCCTGATGCGTAGATGGGTGTATTGCCAAACACAATCGCATTTGCAAATCCGAGCGAGGTGAGCGCCTTCATCAGGGGCCAGTGACGTAGTGCTGGCCAAACGAAACGCACCGGCGGGGGAAGCTCAAGGGCTCCCACGGGGAATCCCAGAGCATGAGGAGCTGATGTGATAGATGACCAAAGCATGTGGTCAAAGAAAAATGCGTGCATGGCGCGATTTTCAAAAAGCACCTTTTCGTTCGAGGCGAGTGCGTAGGCGAGCGCTTTGCGCCGGGCGCTATCCTCAATGAGGTGCACCTTATTTCCTCCGGCTTGGGTAAGCTGCGTCCTTTGTGCATCGGTGAGTCCGAGCGCTTTGTATGGTTTTCGATTCGAGCACCTCTTCGCTATCGCAACAGTAAGTGGATGCTCTTTCGGTGTGCTTGGGGTGAGCGTGATGTGTGCCGTGTGGAGGAGATTGTCCGGATCAGGAAGCTCGCGGATATCGCACGCCATGCCCAGAGGCCCCGATGCTATTGCTATGTTTTCGATGAGCGCGCCATGTGCAACGTAGGAGGCACGATTGCCCCAACTGTAAAGTGATTGGTCGCGTGTGGGTATCAGAAATACGTCGATTGTATCGTCGGTAACTTCAAATCGCCACGGTTGGCAATTATCACCCGATGGGGCCATCACCCCCGCCTCTAAGATGCGTTCAACGACAGTGCGCATAGGTATTTCTAGTATACCTCTATATTCAGTTCAAGAAAAACGTCCTCGATGAGTTCGAGGGCGCGTCGCTTACAAGCCGAAGAGTTTTGCGAATGCTCGTGTGTTCCTGTCTCGCTTCGTCACCGCTTTCGACTTCATAAATCCTGGTTCGAGTTTCTCGTCGAGTGAAACGATGGATCGACCCGACGGCAGGGGCAACCCGGCCGCGATCCGATGGATGCAGTACGCAGTTGCCGCCGCGCCCATCAGTGCTGTGCCACCCAGTTGTGGGACCGATACGAGCGTGTGACCGATTTCGGGCAGCGACGCCTGCATGCGGGGCGGTACGTTCTTGGGTTCCATGAGACGGGTAATCTCGCGGATGATTTGTAGCTTATCCATAGCACAGAAGTGCTCGACACTGGTTTTGCCAAGTCGTCCCAAGAAGTACGGTGTTCGCTTGAGATCGTGTCGCTCAACATCTACAACACTCGTATCGCCGTTATCCGCCGTTGAGACAAGTGCAACCTTGAGCGCGCGTGCCTGCTCGCGAATGAGCTGTTTGATTGCCATCTGGTCCATTTCATCGACGACGACATCGAGTCCTCGCATGAAGCGCGGGATATTGTCTTCGGTGAGCCCATCGGGGAAAATATCGATCTGCGCGTATGGGTTCATTTCCCAGATGCGCCGCGCGATGATAGTCGTTTTCGGAGTGGCCAGCTCATGCACTCCCGAAAGAATGCGATTAGTGTTCGAGAGCTCGAGCGAATCGAAATCTGCGATGCGGATATTCCGTGCACCACCCTGGAGTACGAGGGTGAGCGCGATACTGCCTCCTACTGACAATCCCGCAACGCCCACGGTGCACCGATAGAACTTTTCTTGTTCCTCGCGGGTGATGAGATTGCCATTTCGTGACGTGCGAACGCGTACAAATTCTTTTTCGGGCAAGATGTGCACGAGCGCGCGCTGCCAGGGAAGCCACGCCCAGGTGCCCTGACGCTCGAGAGGAGCTCGTCGCGCTGTCTTCTTCACCGAGTCGGTCAGCGTTGCCGCTAGTTCATGCTTGGGAAGACGGATAACCTCAGGGTGCTCAATAACAAAGAGCTCCGAGAGTTGGCTCTCGTACGTGTCGATCACGCGGATGCTCGTATCCTTCCGAAGCTTTGTCACTGCTCGACGGTGCGAGATCTGCGTCGTGGTATAGAGTGTGGGTCGGTCGATAGCGTTCATTTGATAATGTACCTCGGTTTTAATCCCGGTCGGAAGTATACCTCATGCTGGTAGGGGCGCAATACGATACGCGGGCGGATGTCTTTGTCGAGATTTGACCAGAGAAATTTGTATTCCATGTTGATATCCAGCAGGCGCGCTACGACGTGCTTAGCAATGCCAGCAGAAAGTGTGGCGGTCGGTTTTTCGTCGGGACGTAGTTCTACATTGATCTCAAGAAATTGATCTTTATTGGGACGATAGTCTTTACGCATAGCAAATTTCCCCGTGATTTTACGTAGAAACTTTTTGTCGTTGAGTGCAGCGTGCACGTGTTCGGGGTAGATGTTGGCGGCGTAGAATATGATGGTGTTATCGCGGCGACCATCGAGGGTCACGAAGGGGAGCTTCCAGGCGGTACGTCGTGCGGCAGCGGGGAGGTGTTGAGTTGCCTCGGCAAACGACAGAACGTGCCCACCATCAGCGAGATCATATTTGATGAGTGGCACGCCGTTATCCATAGTGAAGTTGAGTGCATCACCGGTAGCGTCGATGTAGCGCAAGAAAGGATTGTATTGAAACACATTGGGGGTCAGCACCTCTGAGAGTGTGCGGCGAACGGCAACGCTTAGTGGCGTCTCGTGACCAATGAGGAGTGTCTCTGATGAGCCATAGGTGTTAAATGCACGGAGGCGTTTTGGCGGAATTTTGGCGACGGTTGAAACGTGGGCGCGCCACGCCTCGTTGAATCCCTCGCTGCAGTAGAGCATCGACACGTCCACTGCACTCCAGTCGATGCCTTGGGAGGCGCCGGTCTCGATGACGTCTTTGATGAAAAAAGGATGCCCCACCAAAACGACTTGCTCGAATGACTCGCGCAGATGCTGCGCGACGCGCAGCATGTCGGCTTTATTGTTGCCCGTAGCGACCAGCGTGAGCGTGTAATCTCTCTGCGTCACCATCCAGCTCGGCAAAAGTGTAGCGATGCCCGATACATACACTCCCATGGGGAATCCGATAATCAGCAGCGTTTTCTTTTTTTGGATATGAAAGAGAGATCGGTATGCTAGCTCGTGGATGATCGCTGCCTCGAATTCTGCAAACCCACCCCGGGGCCAAAATTTTGGCTCCCCACTCGTGCCGGAGCTCATGGCGACAAGACCGTTGGCGCTGAGTTGCCCGTCCCAACAGCGCGCCTCGAGGGGGTAGCGATCAATGTAGTTCTTTTTCGTGGTCGGAGGCACGTGCGCAAAATCGTCGGCGGTGCGCACCGTTGAATGACGGACATGGTTGGTTCGAAGGAAATCCTTGTAGGCGGGCACACGCTGTGCCGCTGCGTGAAAGAGCGCGAGCGCGCGTTGTGCGCCCAGGCGATTCCAAAACGACTCATCGCGCTCGATGAGTAATCGTTCGAACCCTGCGACATCAAACGAGAAGAAGTGATTGACCCAATTGCGTCGCTTGTGAGAATTGAAAAACGAAAGCAGCTCTCGGGGTGTCATGGTTTCCGTAGTGATTCCAACGGCAGAGCATCCGACGTCTGTATAAATTCCACGATGCGAGCAAGATCCGGTGCCAGTGAGCGATCCTCCCGTACGGCCGCTGTCTGTTTTCGAATCGCGCGATACAGCTGCTGGTTGGCGGGCGATAACTCACCAGAGCATTTGAGCGCATCGGTTGCTTGCGCGAGCGTGAGTAGTTCGATCGCCAGCACCGCATACGCATTCTCGATAGCTTTGGTGGCGATGAGCGCAGCATCAAATCCCATACTCACGACGTCTTGGTTATCACCGTTGGTCGGAATTGAATGGATGTGATGGGGAAATGCCAATGATTGGCTGTGCGCGGCGGTGGAGGTGGCCACAAACTGCATTCCCTGGAGCGCGAGCGTGAGTCCGGGCGTGTGGAGATTCACGAACGGCGGGAGTCGGTGATTGATGGCAGGATTCATAAAATAATTGATGCGTCGTTCGCTGAGCATGGTGAGCTTGATGATGCCCGTTTTGAGATAGTCAACTGCCGCCGCAACGTACTCTCCGTGAAAGTTGCCACCGTGCAAAAAGACACCGCGCTCCCAATCAACAATGGGATTGTCGGTCGCCGAATTCATTTCGGTGGTCACATCGCTGTGGACACGCCAAAACGCATCCAGTACCGGCCCCACAATCTGCGGGATGCAGCGCAGCGAGTACATCTCTTGCACGTCTTCGGCGATTTTATGCACTTCGTCGGAGATTGCATGTTTTTTGTTAAATGCCTCACGACTTTTCATGCGCTTGCTTTTGGCCACCAACGAGCGAAGGGCGGCAGCGGCAATGCGTTGTCCCGTGTGGGGCCGCACTGCATGGATGCGCTCGCTGATGCTGTCATCGAATCCGCCCACCACATCCAGCGACCACGCACCGGTGCGGAGCGTAAGAGCCACGATACGCGCGGCGTGCTCGCACAGGAGCGCCGCGATACCCGTCATGCCGGCCGTGCCGTTAATGAGCGCGAGCCCTTCCTTGGGGCCCAGCACGAGTGGCGATATCTTTTCTTTTTTGAGTGCCACTGCGGTTGGCATGCGCGTGCCACGATAGTGCACTTCGCCTTCGCCGATGAGCGCGAGCGCGATGTGCGCCAACTGTACCAGGTCGCCGCTCGTGCCCACGGCGCCATGTTCGGGAATCACTGGCGTGATGCGAGCATTGATGAAACGTTCAAGGTGCTGAGCAACGCTTTCAGATGCTCCCGAAAATCCTTTTGCAATGGTGTTGAGGCGGATGATCATCGCTGCCAGTACATGCTTGGGATCGATGGGGGCGCCGATGCCCGAGGCGTGGCTCCGTACGAGATTGAGCTGAAGCTGGATCAAATCATCGCGACCAATAATATGCGACGCCATGGGTCCAAAGCCGGTGTTCACGCCATAGATAATGCGTGATGTCAGCGATGCATCCAGAAGTTTCTTTGATTTGCGCATCCGCGCGAGAGCTGTTGGTGCCACGAGCACGCGAAGCCGGGGATTGGTGACCACTGCCAGCACATCCTGTGTGGTCAGTGCAGCGCCGGTGAGTCGGATGGTCGTGGGAGATGCCATAGTAGAGCGATAGTATCTATTTCTACTCTTTCACGCCAGAGCGTCAATTACCAGATCGTAAACTATACACAGATATTCTTGACGTACTCGAGGGGGGGGTAGAGTAGAGAAACTATGGAAGGTATGCCAACCGCTGAAAAACCACCAGAGCCACCCAAGCCCAAGTCGTTTGTCGAGCAAGCCAGAATCAACAAGCTACGCGGGGAAGAAGACTTGAAAGCCGCAGAGCAGGCTGAAGCTGTCGGCGTTGATCCGATGGATGTCTTGCAGGAGCGAGCCCTTGCTGAAGCATCCGAACGCGACGTGGTTGAGCATGCGCACGATGCTCTGAATGCGGCGCGCGCAAGTGAGTTTGAAGATGCGCAACGAGAGGCGGCTGCTGTTGGAGGCGCAACAGCGACGGATATGCTCCATGATCGCGCGCTCAAAGAAGACGCTGAGTATGTGAAAGTTGAAAAAAGAAATGAGCAACTAGAAGCCCTTAAGACTTCGTATGAACTTTTTTTCCCAAATCGGGACTTCACACCTAAGATCATTTCTCCGAAAGATATAGACTATAACGAGCGCCGAAGAATAACCAAAGTTGAAGAACAGGAGTTTACGCTGAATCCAAAGACCATGGATCGAGACTTTGGGGTAGCGAATTCAGATCATCGCGAGATTCAGGTTGCGCTACCAGGGTTCGATGCGGCTACCGGTAGCGTTCTCGATATGGAGAATTACAAAGAGCAGTTACTCCCTGGTATCGAATATGCAAAATTTCTCATGGAAAATCCAGACAAGATTCCTGAATCTCTAAAAAAAGTAGGAGTATCCTTTTATTTACCTGGTTCCGTGATAAAAGTTAATGATGGGTATCTAGGTTTGCGCATGCCTTTTTTAGAATGGAATGGGTCAGCCATCAGGTATAGAACTGCATTTCCCACGGGCAAGAATGATCGCCTCATCGTATTGAAGCGCAAAATAAATCGCGAGTACTAATAGTATTTGTTTTTGAAGTTGGGCCTGCTACACTGGAAGTGTGAATTTTGAAGTACTCATTCTTGCGATTACTATCGTCCTTGCGGCGATTTTGATTGCGCGACGGCGAGCGCCAGAGGGCACCGATCCGCTTGCGATGGTGAGTGCGCGCATTGAGGCATTGGCGTCGCAGATGGCGCAACAACTCGAGCATAGCCGCCAAGCCAGTGAGCGCTCGGCAACATCGGTGGCCTCTCAGGTGCAGTCGTTCACGCGCGGTATGACCGAACTGCGCGAGACCGTGCACCAGGTGCAAGAGTCGGTGAAAGGCGTCTCGTCGTTTCAGGAGATGTTCCGATCACCCAAGCATCGCGGTACCTGGGGCGAGCTGACCCTCGGCGCTATTTTGCACGAGTACTTCCCGCACGGAGGATTCACTGAACAGCACTCCTTTGCATCTGGCGAAATCGTGGATGCGGTGCTCAAGCTTCCCAATGATCTGTTGCTCCCCATCGACTCAAAATTTAGCTGGGAGAATTTTCAAAAAATGTCCGAAGCGCAGGGCGAGCCAGAGCGCGTGGCGTACCGCAAGCAATTTTTGAGTGATATCAAAAAGCGCATCGACGAAATCGCAACCAAGTACGTCTTGCCATCCGAGGGCACCGTGGATATGGCTCTCATGTACATGCCAGCTGAAAGCATCTACTACGAAGTGATTCAAAATCTCAAAGACGACGATGTCTCCGAATATGCTCGCAAGCGCAAAGTGTATCTTACCTCGCCCAACACTCTCTACATCACTCTCACGGCGGTGATTCACTGGTTCAAAGATGTCCAACTCCAAAAGCAAACGGGCGCCATCATGAAGCGCTTGGAGGTGGTCATCAAAGACGCCACTACGCTGGCAACCGATTTTCGCAAGCTGGGCGATCACCTCGGTGATGCGCAATCCGCTTTCGAACGCAGTGACAAAAAGCTTGGTCACTTGGTAGACCGTACCCAAAAAGTCATCGCGTCAGCGACGGCTGGGGAATCTGGACAAGTATCAAGTTCAGTGCTAGAATAATTCTCGCCGTTCGCAATTTACCAAAGGAGTTTTCTGTGACAATCAGAAAAAAAGACGAGCCGACCCCGCAACAGTTTCTGGGGCTCCGTCGCACCGCTATCGCCCTGGGCCTGACGCGGCAGCAGATCAACGTCGGGCGGCGTGAGCTAGAACAGGCGCTCCTGGCAATACAGTCGGGTAGGCGAGTGAAGATCGTACCGAAGCTAACTTACCCCTCATGGGCTTCTGAGCTTATGGAGGTAACCGTTGACGGTTGGGACTATGTTCTGGCAGCTCTCTCTCCGCACGGCTCTAAGCCAATGGATCGCAGTATGGGTGTGGCGATGAAATGGGCAGAGTTGTTTGATTTGCGCACTACGACAACCGACGATCTCCGCGTGCTTCTTACTCGACGGCACTCGATCTTGCCCAAGAGATGGAGTGGCATCGATCTGGAATTCATCGGAACGAAGACCACTGTTATTGAGCTATTCCTGCACTGGCCCGTCATGTGGCTTCGTGCTGACGATTCTCTGGAGGATGGGTTTTCTGCAATGTGGATGCTGCACAATCCTCGTCCTCAGCAGTTCTACGTCTTCCGCCGCTAGCCACGCACCCGCCAGTTCTTCTGGCGGGTTTTTTATACAAAAAAACCGAGAGTGGGGACTCTCGGTGGGGGTAGACTACCATGCCGCGATCGGTTCGGGTTGAGCGACGGGGACTGCCGCACTGTCCCACGACCATGCGCCGACTTGGTAGCCATGCACTACGGTGTGTCGCTTTCCGAGAACCTCGATCGCATGATCAATGAGCTCGAGTGCGCGTCCTTCATCTTCAGCTCTAACGCCGAAACCGACTCGAGATCCAAATCGATCAAAGAAATCGCAAATGACCGCGCCGTCGAACATATGGCGATTGATTTCGAATTGGTTTTCAACGATTTCGATTTTAATCGGCTGTCGTTCCGGACCGCTGATTGCTGCGCTGATCCGATCATTCATTTTATCAGCCCATTTACCAGCGTGAGGCGGGGGACCAATAGCTATCCCTGCCCAGTACAGTTTGCTCATGGTACTTCCTCCGAAAAGCAAAATACTACGGAAATAGTCTTTTGTCAATCTAGCATCTTGTCAGTGGGGTTTTCTATTGACCGGTGATATACTGGAGGCATATGGATGAGCAACCCGCCACCACGACCCTGTCGGTGCAAGAGGTGATGACCAAAGACGTCATCGCTATTGATGTGAGCGATACGCTTGATGTGATTGCGGGACTCTTCGAGAAGTACGACTACGAAGGCATACCCGTAATCGATGCGCAGCACACCTTTCGGGGTCTCATTTCCAAGCACGACATGATTCTCCAATCATCGGAGATGCACCTGCCTACCGTACTCAAGCTCATGGATCAGATCGCACGTGGCAAAGGGGATGAACGCGCGCTCGATTCTCACTTTGGTCGTCTGCGCGATATCAAAGCCAGTAGCATGATGGATATCAACGCACCCACGATACGCGGCGGCGCACCATTCGAAGACGCCGCCAAGATATTCGCTGACTACCCCCACGTGAGCACCCTCTGCGTTGTCGATGATCAAAAAAAGTTGCTTGGCCTCGTGTCACACTCGGATGTCATCAAGTTTTTCAATCAGGTCTACCTCAAGCGAGTCGTGCAAAGTAAGAGCGGGCAGCAGGAGCATTTGTTGGCACAGTATCCAACCAAAACGGAGTCTGATGTCGACAAAGCGTTTGGCGACGTACAGAATGAATTCTTGCTGGTGCAAAAGAGTCGCCCGCTTTTGTGGAAGTACGTTTCTATCGGCATGTTTGCCGCGGGGCTCATGGTCGCCTCCGCGCTCATCATCAAGTTTGTTGCCAAAGGAGGATAAAACGAAAGGGCCAAGGGGTTAGCGTTTAGCGTAGAGCGTTTAGTCTGAATACTTACCCCTTTACCCTAACCCCTTAACCCTTCTGCAAGCTATTGACTTTAGCTCTGTTTTTTGCTATAATAAGATAGTACGTGGGCACACGCCCAAGGTTCGTTTCCAACTAGATAGTTAGCTCCCTTTTTGAGGAGCAAGGAGTTAGAAGTGGTAAAGAAAATAATCGCAGGCATTGTTCGGCTGTATCGTGCGTTGACGCATCATCGGCCCGACCTCGACGAGTTGTTTTCGTTGTGGCAGTTGTGCCGCTTTGCGAAAGAGCTCTATCCAGGGCTCGCGGAAGCACCCATCGAGACGATCGACGCGGGTCTATCGCTCAAGCCAGGCGAAAACGGCGACAGGTGGCTCGACCAGGGCTACGTCGTCATCGGTGTGCTTGGCGGCCGACTCGACGAGCACGGCAAGGGCGATGGCAAGTCAGCCGCATCTCTGACGGCCGAGTTCCTCGGTCTCACAGAGAACCCCGGTCTCATTCCGATGCTTGCCTACGCGGTGGAGGCCGACGACAAGGCCACGGACGCGCCGTTCAACATGGCGCGGATCATAAAGGACATGCACTCTGCCGGCGTTCCGCTGGAGAAGGTGCGTGGCATCGTTGATCGCTGGCTCGACTCGTTGTACGCCGTGTTCAGCGATCACTTCGAGCCGCGAGACCGGATGATGACGATCAAGCAGATCGCTATCAATTGGTTTCTGGAGCGGTTCAGGCTCGAGCTTACAAGCGAGCCCACCTGTACGTTTCAGGATGTGATGGATGTGCCGGAGATCAAGGATCAGCTCACTGACGAGATGATCAAGGAGATTGAGCACATCCAGAAGTATCTGGACGAACAGATGGACGAGCATGATCCGTTCTCGCTCGCCGGCCTTGCGTACGCTATGCAGATGGCTGGTGCGCCGGATGCAGTTGTCATTGAGGACATGCGGTATGCCCTCAATGCGAAGGTCTTTGTGCAGCGGCAGTTCATGGCTGCGATCGACGACTTCGCCTCGAACGCAACGTTCTTGGACAACTGCCCACTGAAGGTCGCGGTCATTCGTTCGGACAACGAACAGATGAACCGAGCAGCTCGTGCAACTCTTCGCGATAAGCTGGATCTGCTAGTACAGGTCCGGTCGACGGGGCATGTGCAGATCTTCAGTGACCATCGACGGGATCTGCGTCCCATCCTTGGCCGCCTGAGAGTTGCGGAGGAGCGGAAGTCGGGACGCAACTATCGTCTCTCCAACGAGCAGTTGGCGAGTGGCGGTACGTTGCCTCAGATCCGTCAGTGGTTCGGGTTCGAGAAGTATGGCAGCATCATCGCCATCTTTAACGGGACAGTCAAAACTCGACGCGTCCCCAAGACGAACTTAACCATGGGCGAAGTGCTCGGTTGCGTACGCGATGGTCTCGCACAGACCCATCGGGCGCGCGGTGTGAAGCGAGATCGGCGTGAAGAGCCGATCGTGGTTTCAGCGGAAGAGCAGCAGCCAACGGCGTAAGTCGTCAATCGACCCCAATGTACCGGGGTCGATTTTTTTACACCCTGACCCGCTTCAATAAAAGCGAATTGAGCACTACCGAGATTGAGCTTGCTGCCATTGCAGCAGAGGCGAAGATGGGATTCAGGAGCATACCTGTGAATGGATAGAGGACTCCCATGGCGACGGGAATCAAGATGATGTTGTAGCCGAATGCCCAGAACAAATTCTGGCGAATGGTGCGCATCGTACGTCGCGAGAGGGTAATCGTTGAAGCGATGGTAGCGAGGTCTTTGTTGACGAGCGTGACATCAGCAGCTTCGATGGCGACATCAGTGCCGGTGGCGATTGCAATGCCAACATCGGCTGCCGCAAGCGCAGGAGCGTCGTTGATGCCATCGCCCACCATCGCCACCTTCTTTCCTTCCTGTTGGAGTTTGGTCACATACGATGCTTTTTGTTCGGGGAGTACCTCAGCAAAGTAGCGTTCGATACCCAGTTCGTGCGCTACGGTTTTGGCGACACGCTCATGGTCGCCGGTAATCATGGCCACCGTGATGCCGAGCTTCTGGAGCGCAGTGACGCCAGCTTTGGCGGTTGGCTTGATCGTGTCGGCGATGGCGATGGCTCCGATAGCTTTTCCATCAGCGGAAACAATGGTGATGGTGTTGCCCGCATCCATGAGCGCGTCAATCTGAGTGCGGAGCGCAGAAGTATCGATGCCGCGTTTTTGCATAAACCGTTCAGCTCCAGAGATGATTTCCTTTCCTTCTACAATCCCTTGGATTCCAAATCCAGGCGTCGCCTGAAACGCAGTCGGCGAACCCACTATCGGAATCGCTCTGTGCTGCGCTGCTTCGATGATTGCGCGCGAGATGGGATGACTCGATGATTGCTCAAGCGTTGCATCCATGCGGAGCACGTCAGTCTCAGTGAAACTCGTTGCTGCAATGACTGCGGTGACACGTGGTTTCCCTTCGGTGAGGGTACCAGTCTTATCAAACAGCACTGCCGTCACGCGATGCGCAGTCTCGAGCGCAGCCGCGTCTTTGATGAGGATGCCACGCTGTGCGCCTAGCCCCGTGCCCACCATGATAGCGGTCGGTGTTGCCAGACCCATTGCGCACGGACAGGCAATGATGAGTACCGCGACCGTATTGAGGAGCGCCAGCGGCAGTGATGGTGTGGTGCCGAGGAAATACCACAATCCAAACGTGAGCGCCGCGAGTCCTAGTACTGCCGGCACAAAATACGATGAGATGGTATCTGCCAGTCGCTGAATTGGCGCTTTGCTTCCTTGCGCCTCTTGTACCAGTTTCACGATATGCGCGAGCATCGTATCCGAGCCAATCTTGGTCGCACGAAAGAGAAATGAGCCATTGGTGTTCATGGTAGCGCCGACGACCATATCGCCGGGCCCTTTGTCGGCGGGGATGCTTTCGCCCGTAATCATAGATTCATCAAGCGCTGAATTGCCTTCCGTGATGATGCCGTCCACGGGCACCTTTTCTCCCGGGCGAACGCGCACTATGTCACCAATGATGACCTGCTCGATGGCGATATCCTGCTCGCGTCCATCGCGTACAACACGCGCAGTTTTCGCTTGCAGGTTGAGGAGTTTTTCGATGGCAGCTGATGTCCCAGATTTTGCGCGCGCCTCCAGATAGCGACCCAACAGCACTAAGCCAATAACTACCACGCTCACATCGAAGTACGGCATTATTTCAATGCCTGCACGAGCAACGATGTTCGGAGCTACGGTAATAACAACCGAATACACAAACGCGACCGTGGTGCCCAATGCGACCAGCGTATCCATATTGGAGGTGCCGTGTCGCGCCGCACGGAGTGCGGGGCGATAGAACACTAGACCAATCCAAAGCTGTATAGGTGCGGCCAACAATAGTTGCACCCAGGGGTTGGTCAGCAGTGCCGGTGCGGTGGTGACGATCCCCGGAAAGCTTCCCCACACGATAAGCGCACCAAATACGAGCGCGATGATGACCTTCCGTCGAAGTGCTGCCAGCTCAGCAGCACTTTCGCGCTTGAGGTGCTGCGCATGCTCGTCGGCGGTCATGCCGTCGTGTCCCTCGGGTACGACCTCGTACCCGGTGCGAGCTACTGCAGCTGCGAGATCATGATCGGATACCTTATCCGCGTCGTACGTGACCGTCGCTTTGTTGGTAGCAAGATTTGCGTTGGCGTCAGTTACACCCGGCACACTCTTGAGTGTTTGCTCGATGAGCTTCACACAGGATGCGCAGTGCATGCCGCGAATCGAGAGTATTTTTTTCGTCATGGAGCAATATTAATTGATGACGGTGATGGATCCTCGGAACATTCCCATCGAGCAGCTAAAGCGAATTTCACCAGTTTTTGTCGGCGTAAACTCAATCACGTTTTCGCCAGGGGTGAGGTTTCTGCGGATGCCCAACGAGGGGACCACAAGACTGGATGCGCAGGTGTAGGCGTTGGTTGAGGTAATACGCCAGACAAAGGGTATGCCACGCTTGATGATGAACTTGTTGGGTGTATATCCGATTTCTCCCTGTGTCATCGCAAGATATTGTTTGCCATTTTGCAGCTGTGCCGTGGGCTCGCCTACCTGCTGTTGAGGCGCCGAGAGGACGATTCCGGTAAGACTAAATCCGTTACTGATATTCCAGATACCCAGTCCGATAACAATAATGCCAGCGACTTTAAAGAAGAATCGTGCAGTCTCGCCTTTTACGAGCGATGAGATGCCGGCGATACCCAGTAACCCCGGTGCAGTACCTAGCGCAAACGCGCCCATGATAAGAGCGCCACGAAGTCCACTGCCGGAGGCAACCGCTGCAAGCTGCATCGCTTGCGTGAAGCCGCACGGCAAAAAGAATGTGAGCGCACCAGTGAGGATTGCCCGCCAATGGCTATAGGCGTGATCTTGAGTGATACCGAGCGCACGCGCGATGCTCGAGGGAAGTGACAGCAGAGTCCCGACGCGGGGAAAGAGCTCGGTAAGCTTGATGCCGAGCGAGACCATCACCACTCCCACCAGGAGTGTGAGTATTCCAAGCGTGAAGGATGAGGGTTGCAGTGCCGAACCAATCGCACCGATGGCAGCTCCGAGAATCACAAATCCGACGATGCGTCCGAGGTTGAAGAACAGATGGGGCCGCATGCGTTCGCGCGGTGTCGCAGCAGGATGCTGCTCGGAGTAGCGCGCTGAGAAGCCCAACACGAGTCCACCGACAAGCGCCGCGCAGGTCGAGATACCGGCCGTGAGACCGACAATGAGTGCAACCAGTGCACCCGCTTGTGACCCCGTGCTCGCGGTGATTGAGGAGATACCGAGGATGCGCGCGAAGAGATAGAGTACGAAGACAACGCAGAGGGCAATGAGTGCCTCGATCCAATCAGTGGGGTGGGTGCTTATCCAGGTGCGCGGCTGCGGTCGTCCGAGCCGATACCCGGCAGCGCGCACCGCACGCTCAATGTGGGCATCGTCGATGACGGTGTCGTTGTCGAAGGAAACGTCAGCAACACCGGTGGTGTGGTGGACTTCGACGCTTCGGACGCCAGGAATTTTCGCGATATGCTGCTCAATAAGTATCTCGCAGGAATGACAATGCATTCCGGTGATGGGGTAGTGTCGTTGCATGGAGCAATCTTATCCGTGCTTAAGTGCTTGTAAGAGGCGCACGTCGCAGTCTTTAAAAATAGTCTTGAGCTCGTCATGCTGCGCGGGAGTGAATTTTTTGAGCACAAAATCTTTCACGAACTCATCACGCTTTTTGTCGGATTCGTCGCGCGCTTTGTCGAGCGCACGCACACCAGTGCCGATGCGAATACGGTAGAACTTGGTGGTCTTGAGTGCATCGATGATACTCTGGACTCCCCGGTGTCCACCAGAGTTTTTTTCAAACGAAAATTTGCACATACCAAAGGGGATATCTAGGTCATCGTGCACAATGATAATGTCGCTGTTTTTTGCTTTTGCCCACGGGCGCGCTTTACGCACCGCATCACCGGATTTGTTCACATAGGTGGTGGGCTTGAGGAGCCAGCACTTCTCGCCTTCTATATCTATGCGCGAGACAGACCCCAGCACCTTCTTGTTTTCTTCAAATTTCTCGCCCTTCTGCTTCTTTTGCAGCCAGTCCAAAAACATCCAGCCCACATTGTGGCGGGTTTCTGCGTATTCTGTGTCGGGATTCCCAATACCAACAATTAGTTTCATAGCAAATCTACTGTAGCTCAGAATTGCTCGAGCGGCAATGCCGTACAAAAAAGCCGCCAGAGTGTTCTGGCGGCGGTACGACTTACTCTGTGTACTGCGCGAGGAGTCCGCTTATGGCTGCTCCGTCGCGTTCGTACCATGCGGCACGGGTGCGGATGGCTTCGAGCGCCTGTGCGATCGTTCGACTTGCGCTGGGAGCGGGGTGATCTTTGAAGAACTGCTCAAAGAGATCCGCGTCGGCGTTCGCAGTGAATCCATCCAGCGCGGATCCCAGGACACGAGAAAGCATCTTGAGACCACCGCCGGAGAATCGCTGCTGCACGTCATCCCATCGTGTGCTGATCAGTGACCACAGGGCCTTTCGCCCAGCTGCGTGAGATCCCAGGGATGACACGAGGTAGATGAAGTTACTGTTCCGCACCTTTCCCGAATCAAACCCATACTCGACAACATGATTGAGGAGTGAGGGGTCACGCACCAGTCCCATCGCGTGCAAGAATCGAACCTGCTCTTCTTGGAGTCCCGCAGATTCGAATCCCTGTCGGAGGAGATTGTAGCTGAGGGTCAAATTCACTCGTGCGGCGTTTTTGTACACCGCCAAGCGAATATCGGGATGTATTACGGTGATGCCAGCCGTATTGTCTCGCAGCAATCGCAGCGATTCTTGACGGACTACAGCATTCCCATACGCGCCAGATGCGTTGAGGACAATGCCTCGCAACAGTGGCGTAGTGTGGGTGTCGTCCGGACGTTTCTCCCACCCGAGCTTTTCAACGATAGGCGTGAGAAGATTTTGAGCGAATGCGTTGAGCCGCGCATGATCGGGGGTGCCTTCCAGGATACTCCCGAGAGCGTTGAGCGCATCGAGGATGGTGAGCCACACGATGTAGCTGTCTTCTCGCCTGCAGCTGGCCAACAACTCCACGAGTGTTGCCGTTGGCAAGGGTCCCGCCTGTGCGAGCGCGAGCGCATCGCTGATGAGCCCGTACCGATCGATCGGCTCGAGCAAACCATCCTCCATGTCGATTGGCAGGTGTCGCCATTGCTCCATGGGATACGTGACGCGGGCTGGCACCTGTTGGCCACGGTTGTGTTTGTACGTCAGCCCATCTCGATTGAAGAATGTCGTCGGGAGGTGCCACGTTTGCTGCGATTCTTCCGGCGTGAGCTCTGCGCCACTCGCCAAGAATCTCTCTTGCGAGTGCAACTCAGTGTTCTCTTCATCGACAGTGTCGTAGTCAATCGTAACGAGCGGATATCCCGTCTGCTTTGTCCAACTTCCCATCAGTGCTTCGACGGGTTGACCCGACACTTCCGACAAGGCAGCCCATAAGTCTTCGGTGACCGCGTTGCCGTATGCATGGCGCGTGAGGTAGAGTTTGAGACCTTTGCGGAATGTTGCATCGCCGAGTGCCTGGTGAATCATGCGGATGATGCTGGCACCCTTTGCGTAGGCGATGTCATCGAATGTCTGACTGATATCGTCAGGATGCTGTACCGGTACTTCGATCGGATGACTTGATCGCAGCGAATCCAAGATCAATGCCGCTTGGTACTCCTCGAGGAGAAACTGCGGCCACACTTCCCAGGTGGGGAAGAGCGTATCGCGAGCGCGAGCGGACATCCAGGTCGCAAAGCCCTCGTTGAGCCACAGGTGGGTCCACCACCGCATGGTGACGAGGTTGCCGAACCACTGGTGCGCAATCTCGTGACACACCACATCAGCGACGCGTTCGTATGCCTGCGTCGACGAATTGGCGGGATCGATGAGGAGCGCGTTTTCCCGATACGTGATGAGTCCCCAGTTCTCCATGGCGCCGGCAGCGAAGTCGGGGATGGCAACCATGTCGAGCTTGCGAAGGGGATAGGGAATTCCGAAGTACTCATCGTAGAACTCCAGAGCCCTGCAACCCGTCTCGAGCGCGAAGCGGCCGAATTCAGACTTTCCGGGCACCGTGTAGACGCGAACGGTCACTCCCGATTTTGTCTCCGCCTCGATGAACTCCAGATCGCCCACCACAAATGCCAACAGGTACGTCGACATCTTGGGGGTCACACCAAACTGCACGCGGCGTTTGCCGCCGGGCAGAGGCGTATCCCAATGCTGAGGTGTGTTGGAAAGCGCCGTCATACCTTCGGGCACAATGAGCGCCGAGGTGAAGGTAGCTTTCAGCGATGGCTCGTCACCACATGGCAGTGCGCGGCGAGCGTCGGTGGCTTCAAACTGCGTCACCGCCAGAAGCTTTTCGGTGCCATCGGTGCCGGTGTACTTACTGCGGTAGAAGCCGGCCATCTTATCGTTGAGGATGCCGGTGTAATGAATATCGAGTGTCGCGATGCCAACGGGAATCTCTCGTTCGAACTCGAACGTTACGAATTCCTGTTGCAGGTCGAACCGAACCGAGGCTGCCCAGTGCACGACGTCGTTGCCGTGGTCATTCTCGTAGCAGATGGAGACCCCCGCGGGCTCGATAGCCAGGTCAGCGCTGTTGAGGATGATGGCGTGAGTGCGGCGACGAACGTCGCAGGTGATGCGTACTGCACCCTTGAAAGTAAAGCTAGTGAAATCTGGCTCCAACTCGACGTCATAGTGCGTAAACCCGACGGTGTCGGGCAGAAGACAGCTGAGGTTTTCGGTCACGGAACCCTCCTTGAGGGATTATTGGTTGATTGAATTGTCGAAGAACGACGCCGTAAAATACCAGAATATTGCCAAATGGTCAAGTCTTGTAGAGATTAATAAAACTCCCGCCGCCCCGACGACCTGCCTGCCGGTAGGCAGGGGTCCGAGCGATCCTTATCTTGAGCGAGAGGCCGTAGGCCGGTGCATGAGGAGGGCCGGAGGAGGCAGGAGCGAATAGTGAGTCTTCGAGCGTGTGAGTGACGCTGGAAGGGCGCGAGCCAGTGGCGAGGCCCCTCCAGACAGGGCACTTGAATCGGCCAAAAAACTGTGGTACTATCAAGCGTCACGAGCATATTTCCTAGTGATTATGGAGGAACCAAAGCATTCACAGCCAACATTTCTTGAGCCATCACCAGCGCCCGTAACGCCGCCACCACACGTGGATGCGCCCGCAGGAGGTGTTATGAGCGAGCTCTTTGCATTCCTATGGGAGACGATCCGTGTTGTGCTGGTATCGCTGGTGATTATTCTCCCAGTTCGCTACTTCGTGATTCAGCCGTTCTTTGTTAGTGGGAGCTCGATGGTTCCCAACTATCACGACAAGGAGTACATTCTCGTCGATAAGTGGACGTATCGCATCGGGTTGCCACAGCGCGGCGATGTGATCATATTCCACTACCCCAACGATCCCAAAGAGTACTTCATCAAGCGTATTCTCGGGTTGCCTGGCGAGACGGTGCTAGCGGGAGTGAACAACACGGTGCAGATTTTCAACACCCGCTATCCCAAGGGCTTCACGGTTTTTGAGAAAGGGTATCTGCCCGATACGAACCCCACGCTGTGTGCGTCCAACACCAGCCCATCGTATTGCGGCGTCAAAGTCACCCTGGGTGATAACGAGTATTTCGTGATGGGCGACAACCGCGAGCACTCGAGCGATAGTCGGTTCTTTGGACCCGTCAACAAATCCTTCTTCGCTGGCATGGCGTGGTTGCGACTCTTTCCCTTCAACGATGTCGGTTTCTTATCTCGCACTGAGTATCCACCCGTTATCGAGTAGGGGGCTCGAGAGGGTATTTTTATCACATGGCTGCAAAATCAAAATCATCGGTTCCAACACTGCCCGCGGGTTACTTTGACATACCGCCAGAGGATCAGAAGTACTGGCACTTCATCTGGCGCAAAGCCAATAGCCTCCTCGCCGACTACAGTTTCAATCGCATCGATTTAGCGCCTATCGAGCAGGTGGAGACCTTCACGCGTCCGGTCGCCGCAAGCGACCCAGACCTCATTCGGCGTCTCGTCGTCGGCAAGAGTCACGGGATGGCGCTTGCGCTTCGCGCATCGAACGCCCCATCGCTGATGCGCGCCTATCTCCAGCATGGTATGCATGCACTTCCGCACCCGGTGAAGATGTTCACTAACGCACCCGTACTCGAACCCGTTGAGCGTGGTCACCGCATGCACTGGCAGCTTGCCGTGCAGACCATCGGTGATGATTCCAGTGCTGTCGATGCCGAGCTTCTCTTTTTGGGGTGTCGCGTCATCGAGGCGCTGAACATGGGTGCTTTCACGGTGCGTATCAACACCATCGGAGACGCCACGGGTCGTCCGGCCTACCTGCGCGCGCTTCGCGATTTTTTCAAAAACAATCAAAAGAAGATGAGCGCCGCGGCGTTCAATGAATCCAAGGAGCATCCCTTCCGTGGTCTTACCCTCCTTGCGACTGAGAATCTCGAGCTTGCTCGTGAGGCGCCACAGTCCGTGGACTTCTTGTCCGAAGAGGCCCGCGCGCACTTCAAGAGTCTTCTGGAGTTCCTCGATGAGGGCAAGGTGCCATACATCATCGATCACACGTTGGTAGCGGATCATGATTTTGCATCGCATACCGTTTGGCAGTTTGTGCTTGATTCGGTGCCTGCATCGGAGACACAAGTTGCGCTCGATGGCCTGACGATCATTGCTGGCTCCCGCATGGATAAACTCGCCGATCTCTTGGGCGGTCCCAAGACACCATCTGCTGGCTGGTATCTCGATGTCGACAGCATTGTTACGCGTCTGAAGGGGCGCAACGCGCAAGTTCCCGAAGCAGGTCCCAAGCCAAAGGTCTTTCTCTCGCAGTTGGGTGAAGCCGCCAAGAAGCGCTCGCTCATGCTGTTTGAGGAAATCCGTAAGTCGGGCATCGAGGTGCGTTATAGCTTGAGTCGCGATACTATTAAGGGGCAGCTACGCATGGCAGCGCGCTATGATGTCCGCTTCGCACTCATCTTCGGACAGAAAGAAGCGCTCGAGGGTACCGTGATCTTGCGCGAGATGGATACGGGCATCCAAGAGACCATTCCGTTGGAGAAAATCATCGACGAATTGAAGAAGCGATTGAAGGCAAAGTAAGTGTACGACGCTGAGCGGTCGGTCCCTCGGGGAACGACCCCCTAGCGCCCTACGGGCCTAGATATATGGAAAGGAGGTCACCACAATGGTAGAAGTCAAACGAAAACCGAACGAATCAACGGGCAGTATGCTGCGCCGCTTTTCGCGTTTTGTACAACAGTCTGGTGTACTCATTCGCCGCAAGAGCCTCAAGCATCGTCCTAAGAAAGTAACTGAGCGCATGGAAAAGAATCGCGCAATCATGGGCATGCACCTGCGCAAGCTCCGTCTCAACCTCGAAAAGCTGGGTAAGTATTCCGAAGAGAACTTCGACGAAGCAAAGCGTCGTCTCAAGCAGGAAATAGATCTGTAATAACTTTTCCCGATGTCACTCAAAGATACTATCAAAGAAGATATGAAAACCGCCTTCAAGGCGGGGGATACGGTCACGCGTGGTACGCTCACGATGCTGCTTTCGGTCATTCAGAACCGCGAGCTCGAAAAGCGTGCCAAGCTCATGAAGGCAGGAGCGACCGCGGAAGCTGAAGTAGCGACGCAATCACTCTTGAGCGATGAAGAAACCATCGAAGCAATCTCTAGTGAAATCAAGAAGCGCCGCGATGCCGCGCAGCAGTACGAAGCCGCTGCTCGACCTGAGCTGGCGACGAGTGAAAAAGCTGAAGCCGAAATCCTCATGAAGTACATGCCCGAGCAGCTCACGGAAGACGTCGTCAAAGCGCTCATCGCCGAGGCGATTGCTTCTACGGGTGCCGCTGGCGCCAAAGACATGGGCCGCGTGATGGGTGCAGTCGCGCCAAAAACAAAAGGCAAGTTTGATGGTGGTCGTGTGAGCGAACTCGTAAAAGAAGCTCTAAGCCTGCCTACCGGTCAGGCAGGCGCATAGCTATGATTGATGTGGTGCTTCACAATCGCACCAAAGAACGTACGTTTGGACGGGCGTTCCTTGAGCGTGTCTGCGAAGCTGCGGCACCGTTTCTGAAGGTGCCGCGAGGGCATACCGCAGAAGTTGGCGTCACCCTGATTGGTCGCGCCGCAATGCGCACCCTCAATCGCACGCGACGGAAGATCGACAGACCCACCGACGTGCTTTCTTTTCCACTCCACATGCAGCCAATAACGGGCTATACTGCGGTATTGCTTGGTGACCTTTTTATCTGCGCCGATATCGTCCGCGTACACGCCAAAGAATCCGGCCTTTCACTGCGCAATCAAATGCAGTGGACGGTGGTGCATGGCCTGTTGCACTTGGCGGGCTATGATCATGAGACGGGCGCGGCTGATGAAAAGAAGATGCAGGCAACCGAACAAAAAATTCTCAAACGACTTGTCACGTGAGCAATCCCTATATCATTTGCGGCATCGACACCGGTAATACCAGTATTAAGGTTGTCGTCGCAAAAGTAGAGCCGGGCTCACAGCAGGCAGATATCATTGGCGTTGGTTCAGTTCCATCCACGTCCGCACTTCGCGCTGGCGAGATCGTCGACATGAAAGAAGCGACGGATAGCTTGCGCTTGGCACTCCAGCAGGCAGCTGCGATGGCAGGCGTTCCCGTGCGTCGCGCGTATCTCTCGGTGAGTGGTTTGCACATCGCCACGCAGGTATCCAAGGGCACCATCGCAATAGCCCGTGCCGATGGTGAAATCACCGCCAGCGATATCGATCGCGTCATTACCACTGCCCAGGTGGTCTCGCTTCCTCCGAATCGGGAAATCATTCATGTCATCCCGCGCGATTTTGTCATTGACGGCAGTGAGCGCGTTCGTGATCCATTGGGGATGAAGGGGGTACGTCTGGAAGCCGATGTCCTCATTGTTCACGGCCAGGCGCGCCACCTCAAAAACATGGCCAAGTGCGTCAACGAGTGTGGTGTTGAGGTCGCGGGATTTGTATTTGCGCCACTGGCCGCTTCGATGGCGGTACTCGATAAGCACCAAAAAGAATTTGGTGTGGCGCATCTGGATTTCGGCGGCGGCACCGCGTCGCTGACGGTCTGGGATCAGGCCGACATGGTACACAGCGCTATCATGCGCGTGGGTTCACGACATATCACCAATGACCTGGCGATACTCCTCAAGACATCGCTCGATGTTGCTGAGCGTATCAAGATCGACTTGGGTGTGGTCAACGAACGCTGGGATCGTCGCAAGAAGCCTGAGCTGGTGGATCTCACCTCCTACATGGACGAGCCGTATCAGGTACAACGTCGCGAGCTCATGGAAGCAGTTGATGCTCGTGCGCGTGAGCTACTCGATATGGTGCAAGAAGAGCTGCGCAAAGCTGGCAAAGAGGGACTACTGCCTGCCGGTATTGTCGTGTCTGGGGGTGGCTCCAAGCTGAACGGATTTCTCACGCTCGTGCGTGATACGCTTGCACTGCCGGTCAAAGCAGGCAAGGTGGTGGGCGTACAGGCGTTCGATGCAGCAATGGACCCCGCATTTTCCGTTGGCGTTGGTCTGGTGGCGTGGGGATACGTTCGTGAGATTAGCGAAGGCAATCGGTTGTCTGAGTCTACAGCCATGAGTGGATGGCTCAAACAGCTCGGCAGTTGGCTCAAGAATTTCATGCCGTAGGCCGGCATTATCCACAAGGTTATACACAGGGGAGGGAGCGCAGTTTGCGCCCCCTTTTCGATTATGGTAGACCCCAGTAGAGTCTTGTAAGGTTCTAGTCGTAAATCTCATATTATCGATGCCCCAAGTAAAGCCACAATTTGAAACATTCGCCCGTCTCAAGGTAGTTGGCGTTGGCGGTTCCGGATGCAACGCACTCACGCGCATGATCGAGTCGCGCATTCATGGCGTGGAGTTTATCGCGGTCAACACCGATGCGCAGGCACTGCACAACAGCCCTGCATCGGTGAAGGTGCACATCGGTAAATCCCTCACGCGTGGACTGGGTGCTGGCATGAATCCGGAAATCGGTCGTCAGGCCGCCGTGGACACCAAAGAAGAAATCCAAGCTGCGCTGCGTGGTGCCGATATGGTGTTCGTTGCCTGCGGTTTGGGCGGCGGCACGGGCACAGGTGCAGCGCCGGTGATTGCTGACATCGCGCGCGAGATGGGCGCGCTCACGGTGGCGGTGGTGACCAAGCCATTTATGTTCGAGGGCAATGCTCGCATGCGCATCGCCGAAGAGGGTCTCACGATCCTGCGCGAGAAAGTCGATTCTATTATTGTCATTCCCAACGATCGCATCCTGAGCATCATCGATCGCAAGACACCCGCACGTGAAGCATTCCAGATCGTCGACGACGTGCTTCGTCAGGGTGTGCAAGGCGTGTCAGACCTCATCACACGACACGACATCATCAATGCAGATTTCAATGATGTAAAAAAGGTTATGGCCAATTCTGGCTCCGCACTCATGGGTATTGGTGTCGCGTCAGGTGATGACCGCGCTGTCGAAGCAGCCAAGCTCGCCATCAACTCGCCGCTGCTTGATGTATCCATCGAAGGTGCCAAGGGGGTGCTGCTCAACCTTCGCGGTGGCGAAGATCTTTCCATGGCCGAAGTTGCCGAAGCTGCCAGCATTATCACGCAACACGTGGATCGCGATGCCAATATCATCTTCGGCATGGGCTACGATGAAGTGGGCGAACTCAAAAAGGGCGAGCTCAAAGTCACGGTCATTGCCACAGGTTTCTCGGGTGGATTTCAGCCCAGCCGTCCAACACTCACCAACCAAGCGCGTCCATCGGCTGCCGACATCGGATTCTTTGGTGGCGAGGTGCGCCAATCGCAACCACAGCGCTCGCCTGATCAGCAGACCTACACACCACCGCAACCGCTTCCCACGCCCGCAGCACCGCAGCAGTCAGTCCGCGAGACCATCACTGACCCTTCCATCTCCGACGATTTTGATCTCGATATTCCCGCCTTCATCCGCCGCAAAATGAAATAGTAGGAGGACTTTCGCACTTGGCGAACTTCTTCGTTCTGGGGCCCCTGCGACTCGGCGCCGTATGATACATACGGCTTCTTCGTCGCATCCCCACGCCTTGAATTTCATCCAAGTGCGAAAGTCCCATGAGAGATGATAGGGTAAGAGTCTCTACGAAAAAACACTGCAACCGGGTTCATGTCAGCGAAGCCCTCCCTGCCTGCCGGCAGGCAGGGAGGGAGGAGCGGCATGGGACCAAGAGGACAAGCGAAAATATATAAAGAAAAACCCCGACATCAGTCGGGGTCAAAGAGGTATCGATCGAGGTAGCGCCATCCCAGTACCCACAGGAACACGAACACAGCGATAGGTTCCTTGCCGATCGGATCCATGCCTCCCGCGAGCATGATATACATCAACACTGCGGTCACTGCTGATGCCAGAAGCAAACTTCGTACGTGATAGTTAGAGAGAATTCTGCGCATCTTACTTTCTTACAAGCTTCTGAAGTGCGGATGAGATATCGACGAGTTCTTCTAATACTGCGCAGGCGATGAATATCCAGACGCATTGCAGTGCCGTTGGCGCTGAGCCAAACACCCAGAGTGCTACGTACAGGATTCCAAAGTCCATCAGAGTTGCTAGTGGATTGTTTTTCAAGGTGCGTTCTCCCTTCGTGAGCATATAATACCACGTCGTAATATTAAGTCAAACTACCTCTTTTTGACCGGAAAACGGGGTTAAAATTATCCACATTGCAGGGCTGGGTGAAGAGCTTACAATGGGAGTCCAATCCTCCGTAGAGGATGAAGTGTATCAACTATCTACCGCCCATGGATATCACACCGCCGCAGTCTCGGAGCAGTCAGCCGCAGCCAGTTCGTGTCAGTTCAGAACGCGTGATTCCACTGGGCAAAAAGAATACTGGATTTACGTGGGAGCGACTCTTCGGTGTTGGTGATGTACATCCCTACGAGGAGATTACGTGGGAGCGTCGCGATGCGCGCATCACCAAAATGGGTGGCGCAGTGGTGTTCGAGCAACTCGGTGTCGAGGTACCATCGTTTTGGTCACAGACGGCGACTGATATTGTGGCGAGCAAATATTTCCGTGGACAGCTGGGCACACCGGAACGCGAAGGGAGCGCCAAGCAGATGATCGATCGCGTCGCCAAGACGATTGGGCTGTGGGGCGTCAAAGGAAATTATTTTGCATCACCCGACGATGCGGAGCGCTTCACCGAAGATCTCACCTGGCTGTTGATCAACCAGTACTTCTCATTTAATTCTCCCGTCTGGTTCAATGTAGGAGTCTACGACAAACCACAGTGCTCGGCATGTTTTATTTTATCCGTGGATGACTCGATGAGCTCGATTCTCGACTGGTATCGTGACGAGGGCATCATCTTCAAGGGTGGTTCCGGTTCAGGGCTTAATGTGTCCAAGCTCCGCTCATCACGCGAGCCGTTGTCCAAGGGGGGATACTCATCAGGCCCCGTATCATTTATGAAGGGCGCCGATGGTGTGGCAAATACGATTCGCTCTGGCGGTACTACGCGGCGCGCCGCAAAAATGGTGGTCATGAATGTTGATCACCCCGATCTCAAAGATTTCATCAACTGCAAGCGCGTCATCGAAGATTACTCCAAAGCTCTCGAGGCCTCGGGCATCGCCAATTCACTCGATGGTGATCTCTTCTCACCCTACACCTTGCTGCCGTATCAGAATGCCAATAATTCCGTGCGCGTCACCGATGAATTCATGCGCGCCGTCGAACAGGACGGCTCATGGGATTTCAAAGCCGTCACGACGGGGCAGGTGCTCGAGACCGTGCGCGCACGTGAAGTGATGCAGTGGATTGCTGATGCCACCTGGCACTCGGCTGATCCGGGCATGCAGTACGACACCACGATTAACAAGTGGAACACCGCAGCGAACACGGGGCGCATCAATGCATCCAACCCGTGCAGTGAGTACATGCACATCGACAATAGCGCCTGCAACCTCGCATCCCTCAACCTGCTCAAATTCCTCCGTGCTGATGGCAGCTTCGACACTCCGGGATTCCGTCATGCCGTGGACACCGTCATTCTCGCGCAAGAGATTATCGTCGGCTACTCCAGCTACCCAACTGATAAAATCGCTAAAAACGCCAACGATTTCCGCGAGCTTGGTCTTGGCTATGCGAACCTGGGCGCCCTCTTGATGGCCATGGGTTTGCCTTACGATGGCAACGAGGGGCTTTTGATGGCCGGACAGATCACATCTCTGATGGCAGGGCAGGCATACCGCATGAGTGCCCTTGTGGCGGACGTGAAGGGCCCGTACGCAGGATATGGAGTTAATCGCGACCCTCAGCTCGATGTGATCGATATGCACCGCACAGAAGCCGATGCGCTCTATGAGAAGGCGACCACAGCGGGCATCGGCGATACCAGTCTGCAGGCCGCATCACGCGTGGCATGGCACGAAGCGCTTGAGCTGGCGCGCGAGTATGGCGTGCGCAATTCGCAAGTCACTGTGTTGGCGCCCACGGGCACCATCGCCTTCATGATGGATTGCGCGACCACGGGCATTGAGCCGGAGTTGGCGCTCATCAAATACAAGAAGCTCGTCGGGGGCGGTGTGCTCAAATTGGTCAACACTCAGGTACCATCGGCGCTGCGCAATCTTGGCTATACCGAAGATGAAGTGCAAGAAATCAACGACTACCTGCTCGACCGCGAGACGATCGAAGGAGCGCCGCACCTCAAGCCAGAACACTTGCCCGTTTTCGATTGCTCATTTAAGGCCGCCAATGGCGAGCGCTCGATCAGCTATATGGGACACCTACGCATGATGGCCGCAGCGCAACCGTTTATTTCCGGGGCAATCTCGAAGACCATCAACATGCCCAATGCTGCCACGGTGGAAGACGTCTATGATGCGTTCATGCAGGGATGGAAGATGGGACTCAAGGCCATCGCAATCTATCGCGACGGCTCCAAGGGTGTCCAGCCGATGAGCACGTCCAAGGCAAAGGAAAAAACAACCGAAGAGACGACGGTCACCGCAGCAGGCGCAAAGGTTGAAAAATCCAACGGCTATACGCGCGTGCATCTGCCCGACGAGCGTCCCGCACTCACTCACAAGTTTTCGGTGGGCGGCTATGAGGGCTACATGACCGTTGGGCTCTATCCCGACACGCGACAACCCGGCGAACTCTTCATCGTGGCCGCCAAAGAGGGGAGCACAGTGTCGGGATTGCTTGATACCATCGCCACGCTGGTGAGTGTTGCGCTCCAGGCTGGTGTGCCACTCAAGACACTGGTCCGCAAATTCAAAGACATGAGCTTCGCGCCTGCAGGATTTACCAATACGGCTGATATCCCGATGGCCAAAAGTATCATGGACTACATCTTTCGCTATCTGGGCACTCGCTTCTTGAGCACCGAAGATCGCGAAGAGCTCTTCGGACCCGATAGTGGACCCAGTATGGCCACCCACGTGGAGCTCGTGTCGGTCTCGAGCTCGCGCGCCCAGCAGGTTGTCGACGCTGCTGCAGTCGCACCGCAACCAGCGGTGGTCGCGCACAGCCACGCACCCGTAGGCGCAGCAGTTGCGCCTCACGCGCTCACGGCAACCAACGCTGATGCTCCGGTGTGCAACAGTTGTGGCACCTTGATGTTCAAGGCTGGCTCGTGCTACTCGTGTCCCAACTGCTTTGCCACCACAGGCGTGTGCAATTAGGGGATCGTACCCAATACTGTACAAAAAAGAGCGATGGGATATAATCATCCATCGCTCTTTTTATGGCAGGAGGTTGGTATGCATTCAAGATTTGTGCAAGCAGTATCAATAGTCTTCTTGCTGTATGGATTATTTTGCGGGCCCATCCTGGTCGTTTGGGGAATTCTCAGCTTGCTGGCCACATTTGATCCTCAGGCAAGTTTGATGCAAGTTCTCGGATTCCCTATTTTTGCATTTTTCACGCTCGTGGCTGCCTGGTGTTACGTGGTAATTCTTCCGAAGGTAGTACACCCACTCTTCTTTGCGATAGCATCTGCGACCCACCTCTGTTTCGGAGTTTCCGGGATGACGAGCAACGATGTCTACGGCATATCCTTAGGCGTGATCATACTCGTGTACAGCTACTGGGAGTTTACTGTCTTCTGTCGTCCCGTACTCCCAGATCCAGCATCCGAAACTTCCAACCCCTCCTAGGAGGGGTTGTTTCTTTGAACGGCTAAAACGGCCATTTTAGCCGTTGTCGGACGGATCGATACGCACAGAACGAGACGCTGTCAGCGCAGGCACCCGATATCGGCGAAGGCATCATCCGTGTGCGAGACCGATGCGGGTGCCGGAGCGGCCGGGATGTAAATTCATCTAACATATGCTAGCGTTGCCCGCATGCATCCTTCCCGGATATTTTTGTGGGTATGTTGCGCTCTCATTGCGGGTGTTGCTTTGGCATCGTGGCTCGTGGTAGGTGACGTGCTTTTGTGGGCGCTGGTGGCATTGGGTGGCGGCACACTACTGATGCGCCGCCCGTGGGCGACCCTCGCGGGCTCGATTTGCATCGCCGCCGCCTTTGGTATTTGGCGGGCAAGCAGTGTCATCAGTCAGCAATCCGTGCTTTGGGATGTTTCCGCATCAAAGCCCGCGGTCACCCTCAGTGGGTACGTGGACGGTGACTTTGAAAAAACGGCCACAGGCGGGCGATATACCTTTCACGTACTGGAAATAATTACTGACGATGCGCGTGTTCGTGTCGATGATCGAGTGTTGGTATCCGGCCCTGATTGGATCCGTCCACGCCAAGGGCAATGGCTGCTACTCAAAGGCAAGATTCAGCAACCCAAAAACTTCGCCGATTTTGATTACGTCGGCTACCTCGCCAAAGAGGGTATTCACGCCACCATGTATTTTCCCGTTTACGATGTCCCACCCACCAGCGAAGCGTCGCGCGCGCTGCGTGCGCGGGTGAGGGGTGTGCGCCAGCTTGCCACGCTGCGGCTGGCGCTCAAAGATGCCATCGCGCGAGCCGTACCGGAGCCGGAAGCAGGATTTCTGACCGGTATTCTCGTAGGCGCCAAGGGCAACATTAGCGCAGGACTCAAAGATGCATTTGCGCGTACGGGAACGAGTCACATTGTGGCGCTCTCCGGCTACAACATCACTATTCTGGTTACGGTACTCATGGCGCTTCTGGCACCGCTGGGTACGCGTCGTGCGTACTGGATTGCGCTGGGCGCGATCGGGCTCTTTGTGGTGTTTGTGGGCGGCGGGTCTTCAGTGGTGCGCGCCGCTGTCATGGGGGTACTTGCTATGACGGCGCAGCGGTTAGGACGACTGGGCGATGCCACCATAGCCATTGCGGTCACTGGTGCGGCGATGGTGCTCTACAATCCGCTCCTCTTGCGGTGGGATGTAGGATTTCAACTTTCGTTTCTTGCGTTCGCTGGCATCGTCTACGTACAGCCGCTTCTGGAGCCACTTGTCGCCCGCGTGGTGCGATGGCCAATGTTGGCGTCACTCATTTCGACCACGCTTGCCGCGCAAGTGCTCGTGTTGCCCTTGTTGCTGCGCGTGTTTGGCATTTTGGCGGTCTATACGCTCCCCGTAAATATCCTGGTGCTGCCACTCGTGCCCATCGCAATGGCATTGGGATTTGCTACCGCAGTTGCGGGCGTGCTGTGGCCGTGGGCGGGGCTACTCATCGGTCAATTGGCGTGGCTCGTTGCCGCTATTCAGCTTTCTATCGTGCAGTATTTCTCTCAACTTCCACATGCGGCGCTCAGTATTTCACTCTCAATTCCCCTCATGATCGCGCTCTACGTCGCTCTTGCGACATGGCTCATTTCCCTGTATCGTGGACAAGCAAATCTAATATTACATCACGATGCTCGAACGAACACTCGTACTTCTGAAGCCGGACGCAGTCGACAGGGGAATCCTCGGCGAAATCCTCTCCCGTTTTGAGCGCATTGGCGCCAAGCTTGTCGGCATGAAATTATTGGCGTCGTCCGAAGATACCGCCAAGCTCCACTACACCGAAGATTTAGCGAAGCGCCGTGGAGAGCACGTGCGTGCGCTCATGATTGAGATGCTGACTATGGGGCCCATCGTGGCTATGGTGTGGGAGGGAGTCGATATCGTCGAAGTGGTTCGCAAACTGATCGGTGCCACTGAGCCGAAAGCAGCAGCTCCGGGGACAATTCGAGGTGACTTCGCGCACGTAAGCTATCGCTATTCGGATGAAAATAAAATTGGCGTATTCAATCTCGTGCACGCAAGTGACTCGCCAGAAAACGCCGCTACCGAAATTGCAGTGTGGTTTAAGCCCGAAGAACTCGTAGCACACAAACCTGGCTACACCAAGCTTACGCTTCGCGAACAAGAGTAAGAAAAACCTCTGGCGCCACGGGGCACCAGAGGTGTACGACAACTACTCGATAGACAGGATGCTTCCCAACACCACCAGGGGGTCGGGTTGCATGCTTCGGAAGAGACCCACGGTCGGCTTGTGCTCAAGGGGAGCGCGTGTAGTGATCTCCTTGACCTTCATCCCGACCAACAGCCATCCAGGATAAAGAACTGGTACAAGCTTGTTGCCGAGAATTGCCGACTCCCACGGCAGTTCAGGAAATCCCGCACTGCCGAACCTTGTAACCGGCATGTCGTGGGGATTGTTCGGGGGTTGTAGTGATCCGAGGATCAAATACCGAGTGAACGAACCCCCCGTTGTACTCACCAGCATGACCCGATCTGGCGTGATGCTCGATGCGCGCATACCGCAGATGATGTCGGCGGCATGCACTGCGCGATTGGCGGTCGTTGTTTTTACACGCATCGCTTCGCTCATGTAGCGCAAGTCCAGAAGGGCGTGCGGGTATTGAGCTTCGAGCTTGCGGTGCTGCTCGAGTGTGATGATGGTGCTCACGTTGCTCTTGAAGTCGTGCTCGTGCACGGTTCGCGGCTTCGTTGTCCCCACGACATCCCACGGGAACCCTCCTTCTTTCTTAGCACGGTCGAGAAGATTTCCGATGAAATTTTCGAGGTGACGTGCGGACGGATGTGCCGAGGTATTCGGATGCGCCCAGAGCATCGCATACCGGATCTTCTGGCTGGTTCCATGAACTTCAGCCCCCGGAATTGCCCAATCGATGGGCTTGCGTTTCTCGATGCGGAGCGCGCTGGCGCGCAGATAGGCCATGAGGAACGCCTCGACCGGTTCAGTGCGAGCTCGGATTTTGGCGCTCTCCGCGGAGATGCTCGCAGCGTGCTCGTAAGCGTTCTCTTGTTCCTGCTTGAGGCGAGCAAGATCACGCTTCAGTCGAGACAGCTCGTGCAGTTCTCCTGAAGCGATATCGCGCAGTTCTTTGAGCGCGATATCAAACGTAGTGGGATTCTTGAGAAATCCAAATGCGGTAGAGAAGACGCGCTGCTCTTCATTTTCCTCATTGGAGCGATCCGGATGTGCCTCCGCGAGACGAGATCGAGCTATCTTTTGGCAGATGGCGAATAAGTCTTCATCGGTTAATCCTGCTTGAAGAATTTTGGGAGTAATTCCGATGGCAAGAAAGGGGTTCTGATCCCACCGCTTGCCATCGGTGACTATTTCGGCCGCTGAACTCAAGATAGACATTAGTCCATGAGCTCCTCGAACGCTGCCGACTTCGCCATCTTATTGCGAAGGAATCGGGTCAGCCGCTCGCCGGTGCCATGCTCGCGACTCCACTGTTCGAGCTTGGCGAGAGCACCCTCTTCGCCGTCGAAGGTGATCACCAGCCAGGCAGTCATCAGGTGGTCGAGCGCGGGTACCTGTTCGCGTCCTGTCCGGAGCACAAAGAGGACATCCTCGAGGTACCCATCCAGAAGACGCGTTGCACCAGACGTGGAGACATTGCGATGATTGGGGTCAACGACACTCGAGATATCCTGCGCCAGGGGTTCTCTCCCCAAGAAAGCCACCATCACTTCGCGAAACTGTTTCGGCGTGAGTTTGGCTTGTCCGATGTCGAGGCCGACGTACAGCCCTCGACAGACAGGCGACATAAGCTGATTGTGGATGCTCGTGACCAGCGCTCCGGGCTCGGCACCGAGAACTTCGGCAGCCGCAAGTATTCGCGGGTTGGTGGGAACGATTTCAGCGTTCTGGAGATCGACCGTAGCAACCGCCGTATGCATGTTCATTTGTGAAAGTTCTCCTGAAAATCGAGACTATACTCGATAGGATAGATTCTAGCACATATATTTAGTATGTCAACTTGCGGCAGATTGGCGGCCTATTATGATGAAGACAGCTCGGTCAGATCTGCAGAAGCCTTAGGACAACTCTTTGCATTTCGGGAGACCTATATCAGTCCCGGCGGCTTGTTCTGTCGGGAGTGCGGTCACCCACTATAGTTTCGTCTTCACGGATGACTCTACGTAAAGTGCTAAGTGCTTCTCTGGAACCGACCGGGCTACACCAGAACCGCCATCTCGGCGGTTTTGTTGACCTAAAAATATTTCGTGATATACTATTTCACCGCACATTACCAATAGAAAGGGACCGCATGAAGGTTTTCGCTTGCACTCTAGGAGTGTACACCACGGAACTCGACTATTTCCGCGCTCTCAATGGAGAGGGGATGATCGTCGGTGCGACGTGTTCGGATGTCGCAAAAGATATCTCGCTTTCACCAGCACCAGTCCGGGACATCGCCGCCGTCATCACGTCGGTGGCTGAGCTGGGATTTACTCGGCCAGCAAGTGAGCAGGAGATTTTCGAGCGAGCCAGTCAGAGAGGTTGGTCGATTTGTCCGGCGGAAATCGGTTTTGCTGCGCGCCTCGCGTATCGAGACCAGCCTCGCGGCGATATTTGTCGTCTTGCCATGAATCCGCTCAAGAATCCGCGCGATACCCACACGATACTGGTTCTGGTCAGTGCTGGAGTCGATGGCCGTCTCTGGCTCAGCGGTTATCCGTGGCGAGAGCTGGCAACGCACGACCCCGTTGCCAAGTTCATCTTCGTTGATGAGTCCGCATAGCTCCCACCCCCGCCCACCGGCGGGGGTGTTTTTTATAAGAATGTAGACGAAGTGTAATTTTTACGATAGAATCCATCGACTATTCGGGCTGTAAGCAAAGCTTTCAGCCCGGGCGTTCGGATCGTACCAAGAGCCACCTCGGTACGACTCCTCAGTACGGGCTGTGGTATAATGGCATTACGCATGGCTGGGGGTCATGTAACTCGGGTCCGATTCCCGACAGCCCGACCACTATCTAAAAATAACTCCCACGTGGGAGTTATTTTTAGATACACGGATGGTGCAGTCGGAATCGGACCGCCGGACGGATGTGGCGACAGAAGTCGCCGCCCGGAGGCGCGGCCCCGAGGCAATGACTCGCGACGGCGAATCATTGACCGAGGGCGATTCCCGACAGCCCGACAACGAACCATTGACGGATTCTAAAAGAGGTGCTATTGTATGCATCTCTTTTAGAATCGAGGTGGAAGACTACATGGCCAGGACCGTTGTGTTAGTTCCAGCATTTGTGGAGCGATGTCTCCAAGATGATGAGCTCAAGACGCATCTCGTGTCATTTCAGCAAGCCGCTCGCTCGCTTATTGATGCCGAGCTTCGCGTTTTCTTCGGCGAGATGCGTATGCCAACCGAGCAAAGTCTCGGGCATTGGCGAAGCGCAGTTGAGCTTGCCGAATACAACCTGCGGACGGCCTGCAAAGCCCGGCGGGTTGCCGTTCCTAATCTCACCCTGTCGAAGCTCGTGCAGTACGCGCTTCGACGTTCCCGTACCACTACCCCAGGAGCAATGAAATAAATGTCAGCGAAGAAGTTGAAAACCGCGCCGCTGGAGAAGTTCATCGGTCGCGTGACCACGGACACCGAGTTGGGGCCGCTGTATCGAGACGTGATGCAGGCGGCAAGCATCACCGTCGTCGACCGCATCACCGCAACGTTTCATCGGCCGTCGCCACAGCAGGACATGATTCACGCCAATGACTTCGAGAAGAAGCGGCAAGCGTTGTTCGCGGCGTGCCACCGTCGGGATATCTCCACGCCGCTCGGGTTCACGCTCCTTTCGTGCCAGCGGTTCATTCTTCGCGAGATGCTCTTGCATCTCCACTGAGCGCTACGCAAAGCCCCCCGCCATCGGCGGGGGCTGTTTTTATGCGGTGGCTGCGATCTTTGCTGCTGCAGCGCGGGGTTTCTTGGAGAGGGTCTTGATGCAGTCGGTGCAGATGCGCACGCGCTTGCCATCGAGCTTTGCCCATTGGAGATTGGGCTTCTTGCGGGTCTTGCCGGTGGGGTTGTAGTGACCGCGCAACAGCACACGGCTGGTGACCATGCGGGAACCTTTATGACATTGTGGGCATTTGACGGCCATATCGTTTGGACATAGTAGCGGAAAACTGATAATTTGGCAAGACCCACTACAAATCCTATGGATTCATCACTTCTCTTGAGTATATTCCAGATCGTCGTCCTCATCTATTCCGTGGTGCTCCACGAGCTTTCGCACGGCTACATGGCGCGTTCGATGGGGGATCAGACCGCAGAGCGCATGGGACGCTTGACCCTCAACCCACTCTCGCACCTGGATATGTTTGGCTCGGTCATCCTTCCTATTATCACGCAGCTTGCTGGGGGATTCATGTTTGGCTATGCCAAGCCGGTGCCCTACGACCCCAACGCACTCGATGATCGTCATTACGGTCCCGCCAAGGTCGCACTCGCCGGTCCAGCGGTCAATCTTGTGCTTGCGGTGCTCGCCGGCATTGTTATTCGCATTGCCATTAGTAGTGGTGTGACGGGAATGCTCATTGCGCTCTTGGGCTACGTGGTCTGGATCAATATCGTCCTGGCGTTTTTCAATCTCATCCCCATTCCGCCGCTCGATGGTCACTGGCTACTCATGACCTTTCTGCCGGCGCGCTTCACCGCGCTCAAGGTCGCCCTCTATCGTTATCAGTGGATGTTGTTGGCCATCACCATCTTCTTCATATTTCCCGCGCTCTCTCCGGTGATGGCGGGTTTGTTCACGTTATTGACAGGTCAACGCTTGTTCTGATACACTACGTCCTGCTCTACGTATGCCGACATTCAATCAAATTATGAGTTCACCGCGCAGGATTGCACGGGCGAAGACCAAATCGCCTGCGTTGGCGTTCGGTTTCAATCATCTCAAGAACCGTCCCGTCGCCAACCCGAGCCCTTACAAGCGCGGCGTGTGCGTCAAAGTGACCACCACGACCCCGAAGAAGCCAAACTCAGCACTGCGCAAAATCGCCCGCGTCCGCCTTTCCAATGGTATGGAAGTCACCGCCTACATCC
>CAYUJB010000002.1:88308-92021 GCA_964444955.1 uncultured Candidatus Saccharibacteria bacterium | reverse complement strand
CTCAGAAACCCTTACAATACCCTTATTGGTCTAGTACCAGACCATAACGTCCAGCAGTGTATGATCGAATATGACGATTTCAAGAAGGTAGATATTCGTGTTGGAAAAATTATAGAAGTTTTGGATTTTCCCGAGGCGCACAAGCCGGCATTTCGACTCACCATCGATTTTGGATCGGGGATCGGCACCAAGCGATCGAGCGTCCAGGCAGTCGGTGCACATACGAAGGAAGAACTGCTGCATTCTCTGGTGTGCTGTGTTGTTAATTTCCCTCCAAAACAGGTTGGTCCATTCTTATCTGAAGTGCTGACTTTGGGCTTCAGAAATAGCGAGGGTGATGGCTGGGTTCTCATCGAGCCGAAAAAATCATCCGTTGAGCTCGGTAGTAGGCTGATGTAAGGTGATGTTGACAAATAGCATTAAACCGTGCTATAATAAATATCTACCCTGAAAGGAGGGTCGCAGATGACAGAAGCGGTAAAGCCGGTACCCTTGGAGCAGATGGATCTGCACCAGGCAAAGCGGGTCGTGCGGCACATCGTTCATTCGTCGCGTTCGGAAGAAGAGATCCGCCGGCAGCTTACTGAGTCGGGATTCGATGGCCGTACGGCTATCGTCACCATGCGTGGAGATGGCACATTCGAAGCGCTGGTCGCAGGTCCGTATGGCCAGGTCATCACCGCGTAGTCCCCAGCCCCGCTCTTCACCGATGCGGGGTCGTTTTTTATGCGCTTTACCTCAGCGTACGTCTTTACTTTCTTGCCATCAGATACGATACTAGTGGTATGCATAAATCTCCTTCTGGCGGTGTCTACGGGGTTGGGATGGTCGGAGCTGCGGTGTTTTACATTCAACAGGCGACGAGTTTCGGTGCGGGAGTCGTGGGATTTCTTAAGGCGTTGGTCTGGCCGGCATTTTTGGTGTACCGCGTTTTGGAATTTCTCAGCTAGCACGCACGCTGCATGCCTCCTTTTCTTCTATTACTTGCGGTGCACATTGTCTCGCTCGTCACCGGGATGGGTGCGGTGCTGGTGATTGATGTATTCGGGTTACTCTGGATGCTCAAGCGTGTGCCCTTGGCGCTGGTAGTTCGTGTGGCTGACGTTACCCAACGACTCATTTGGCTTGGATGGTTTGGGCTGGTGGCGTCGGGGATCGGGCTTATCATGATCAAGGGCTCAGTCGATAATCTTTTTTTGATAAAACTCTACTTTGTCCTGCTGGTAGGAGCCAACGGTATTTTTATGCATACAATCAAGCGCGCGTTGCAAGCGGCGCAGGGGGAGACGCTACCCGCCGGAGTGGTTGGTCGCATCGCGCTTGCCTCAACAATCTCTCAGGTGGGATGGTGGGGTGCTATCACGATTGGCTTTCTCCACAATAACTGGCGTGGCGTCATCAATTGGCCGCCACATCCTGCGGGGCTCATGGTTGCGCTGACCGCTCTCATTCTGTTGGCCGCGTTCATCGTCGAGACCAGTTTCCGTGGGGCTACTCAAAAGAATTGACGTTTCTATAATATAGTGGCATTATCTCGATAGCTTTTTTGTAATGGAGGTCGTGTATGGAGCATCCAGGAAGTCTCAGCCATCGGTGCGTACCCATGCCCAGTGATCAGCGGGTATGGTTCGTGGATACGAAGTGGAGCCTGTATCGGCACAGGCCGGGCTTTTCAAGTTCCATCGCTGACTGCATCATCTTTTGCCCCTATTGCGGGCAACGACTCGAACATGAGCCCGTTGCCGTGAGAACACCGCATCGACTCGAAGCCGTTCAAGGCAAGCCCAGGGTGCATGCGGTCTATCGTGTATATCACGATGATTCGCCTTGTCAGGAGCGTTTACGCGATGACGGATTCTGTGTTGTATGCCGCCTGTATCCGGACACGCAGAGCAAGCAGCTACGGTCGCACTGTCCTTGGCATGATGAGCCGCTCACTGACATGGTCTGCCCTCGGTGTCATACCAAAATTCTGCCCCCATTGCCGAGCCCCCGTTAGTCTTCGCCCCGACTCATTGAGCCGGGGTTGTTTTTATTGACAGATTTCATTTAGGTTGGTATATTAGAAACATCGTACTTTCCACTTGGAGGCGGTATATGCGAATTTTCTTGATTCGACACGGAGACGCTGACGATTCATTGACTCGGGATGGTCGAGAACAGATAGCCAAGACAACTGAATTTTTGAAATCGTTGGGACTTGATTCTCGGTCGGTCGTTCTGCTGAGTTCGCCGCTCCAGCGGGCAGTCGAGACCGCAGCGCTTATTCGTGACGGGCTCGCCATCGCGGAGATCGTCCAAAAATCCTGGTTAGCGAGTGACTCGGAAGAAGGGGCATTTGGCCTCCTGAAACGGTTTGTTGTCGATAATAAAGACTTGTCCGCTGTCATTGTCGTGATGCACATGCCCGAGATGGATGGTATTCTGGGCTATCTCGATTCTCCATTCAGAGCACGGAATGGATCGGTGCATGAAATCTTCTTGCCTCCGACACGAACTCCTATCCAATTGTTTGTGCCGTAACGCGCACATCCGACCCCCGACTCATTGAGCCGGGGTTGTTTTTATGCCAAGATGGCTATTATGGCCTCTCCCACCAAGCTTAGCGTAGGCGAGCAAGCGCCTGATTTTAGTCTTCCCGATCAGGATGGGGTAACGCACACACTGGCGCAGTATCGCGGCTCGTGGGTATTACTCTATTTCTATCCCAAAGACGACACACCGGGATGCACCAAAGAGGCGTGCATGATTCGCGATTCATTTCCCAATTTTCGTTCGCTGAGTATCACGGTGCTCGGTGTGAGTGCTGACTCGGTGAAGTCGCACAAGAAGTTTGCGGAAAAATATACACTCCCGTTTACCTTGTTGGCGGATGAGAACAAAGAGGTCGTGAACCGTTATCACGTGTGGGCGCCAAAAAAGTTTATGGGTCGCGAGTTTCTTGGGGTCCTGCGCACTTCGTTTCTTATTGACCCGAAGGGAGCCATCTACAAAATCTACGATTCGGTGAAACCTGCAGAGCATGCTGCCGAGGTGCTCAACGATTTGCGAGCCCATGCGTAAGAGTGATGTTGCCACGCTTCGCCTGCGCAACCACCTGATTTCTCACCACCCGCTACAGAGTCCCGCTGCGGTGGTGTCATGGCTTGGTGCGGTGCAAGCGCAGGATTACCTGGGTGGACTATGGGCGATCGGTGCACGTCTTCCCGCCGCCACAGAACAGAGTGTCCTCGCTGCAATCGATGCGGGGCAGATTATTCGTACCTGGCCGATGCGGGGGACGCTTCACTTCGTGGCCGCCGATGATGTGCGCTGGATGCTCGATCTGCTCACGCCTCGCGTGCTAGGCGCGTACGGCTATCGTATGCGTTACCACGGCATTACCGTGGATATCTACGCAAAGGCATCGAAGCTCGTTGGTCGCGCCCTTGCGGGCGGTGTGCATCTGACTCGTGAGGAGCTCTATGCGACGCTTGAGCGTGGTGGTATCTCGCCTGCGAAGGGGTTGGGACTGCATATTCTCGGGAGATTAGCACTCGAACAGCTCATGTGCTTTGGGCCTCGTCGCGGCAAGCAACATACGTTTGTCTCGTTTGACGCATGGGTGCCCAAGGGCAAGCAATTAACTCGCGATGAGGGGCTATGCGAGCTTTCTATCCGGTATTTTCAGAGTCACGGGCCTGCACAGCTGAGCGATTTTGCGTGGTGGTCGG
>CAYUJB010000002.1:0-88208 GCA_964444955.1 uncultured Candidatus Saccharibacteria bacterium | reverse complement strand
CGGTATTTTCAGAGTCACGGGCCTGCACAGCTGAGCGATTTTGCGTGGTGGTCGGGGCTCACGATGAAAGAAGTGAAGCTTGCCGTGGAGCATGCAAGCGCAAAGCTCCAGCACGTTGTAATTGACGACGCGACATACTACCTCACATCTGCTATGCTGCCCAAAGAAAAGACCGAAGAAGCGTTTCTCTTGCCGCCATTTGATGAGTATGTGGTGAGCTACAAAGATCGTAGTGCGGTGCTCGAGGCGGTGCACGCTGAACGCGTCAATCCTGGAGCAAATGGCATGCTCAGTGCGGTCGTCGTGGTAGATGGTCAGCTGGTGGGCACCTGGAAGCGCTCGATCAAGAAAAACAAAGTTGAGGTGATCGCATCGCCATTCCTGCGATTCTCCAAGAAAGAGCTCCAGCTCATTGAACACGCCAAGAAGCGCTACGCGTCTTTCCTTAATCCGTCATGAACATCACCTCAGCACAATTTGTAAAAGGTATTATCGGTACCGATGATATCATCCACGACGGTATTCCACAGATTGCTTTTGTGGGGCGTTCCAATGTCGGCAAGTCCAGCGTCATCAATGTGCTTACAGGCCAGAAAGAATTGGTGAAAGTAGGAAAGAAACCCGGCAAGACGACCGAGATTAATTTCTTCCTCATCAATCACAAATTTTACTTTGTAGATTTGCCTGGGTATGGCTATGCGCAGCTGACACCGGTGGAGCTTGAGAAGATCCGCAAGCGTATGTTGTGGTACCTCATGGAGTCGGGTGCGCGTCCCGTGCGGGTGGCGTTGGTGGTAGATGTGCGGGTAGGGTTCACCGAATTTGATACTGATATGGCGGGTCTCTTACGTGACTCTGGTCATCCCTTTTTCATCATCGCCAACAAAATCGACAAGCTGAACCAAAAAGAGCTCGCGCACCAGCTCAAAGTAATCCGTGCAGCGTGCCCTTCCGTAGAAGTTGTCCCATTCTCGGCCAGCGAGCACACGGGCCCTCAGGATGTGTATAGGCAGCTGGCATTTTAAGTATTTCCTCGCTCGCCCCGCCCATCACCTCCCTCGCCACTTCGCATTGGTATGCAGTCTGTCCGCATCTGAGGAAGCATCCGAATCTCCGCATTCCATCCCGCCTCTGGCGGGATGTCGGTGCTCCGGTCATGCGGATGCTCCCCGATGCGGACGACGACTGCTATACATCATGTGCGAAGCCGCATGCTATGGCGAGGGAAATGATGGGGGTGACTCGCTAACACGCGTTCATGTCAGCGCAGGCACCCGATATCGGCGAAGGCATCATCCCTGCCTACCGGCAGGCAGGCGTGTGCGAGACCGATACGGGTGCCGGAGCGGCCGAGGAATGGAAGGGGTGTATCTGTGGGGTGATGGTATTGCGCGCGAGCTGTACTGCATACGAAAATCGTGATATACTTTTTCGCTCACGGATATCTATGGCACAGGGCGAAGCAATCATTCGATTCGATGAAGTGTCCTTTGAGTTTGGACACAACAAGCCCATTCTTACTGAGGTGGACTTTTCGATACGACGGGGCGCAAAGATCACCATCATGGGACAAAATGGCGCCGGTAAGAGCACGCTCTTTCATCTGATTACCGGCGACCTCACGCCGGAAACGGGAAATATTCACACCGCCGAACGTATCTCGATCGCACTGGCGCGTCAGGTGATGCCGCGCGATCAACTGGACCTCACGGTACGCGAATTCTTTGAGAGATGCTTTCCCAAGAAGGTATACGACATAGATCCGCGCATCGATGGTGTGTTGGATGTGGTAAATTTGCATGCTCCCCATGATCGTATCGTGCGTTCGTTTTCCGGCGGCCAGCAGGCGCGACTCCTACTTGCTTCGGCGTTGATTCAGGATGCCGACGTGCTCTTGCTTGATGAGCCAACCAATAATTTGGATACCGCTGGCATCGATCATCTCCGACAGTTTCTTATCGCATATCCGAAAACCTGCTTGGTCATTTCCCACGATGCGGATTTCTTGAATGCGTTCACACAGGGGGTGTTGTATCTTGATCAGCGTACCCGCAAGGTTGAGCAATATCAGGGCAACTATTTTAATGTGGTTGAGCAGATTGCAGCCCGTATCGAAAAAGAGAACAGCGAGAACGCTCGACTCGCCAAAGAAGCTATTGAGAAGAAAGAGAAGGCAAACTTTTTTGCCATGAAAGGCGGGCGGTTGCGTCTGTTGGCCAAGCGCATGCGCGAAGATGCCGAAGAGATGGAGGAGGCGCAAGTGGACGTGCGAAAAGAAGACAAAACAATAAAGCCATTTACCATCCCATCCCAGGAGGGACTGATCGGGGATAGAGTGGCGCTCACGTCAGTGTCTATTATTCGCAAACACGTGGCGAAGGAAAAGAAAGTAAAGATTGCACTCGGGAAGAATCGTCACCTCCTGCTTGCTGGCCCCAACGGCATCGGCAAGAGCACGCTTTTGGAATCGCTCGCTTCCGGTACTGCAAAGGGAGCTGTGATTGCACCCGGTGTAGTCGTGGGGTATTACCGTCAGGATTTCTCAACTCTGAATTTTGCCGATACGGTCTTTCAATCACTCAAATCCGTCGACAAAGACCTGACCGAAGAGCAGATACGGTCTGTCGCCGCCAGCTTTCTAATTGGCAAGGATGCGATTTACACTGCCATTGGCAATCTGTCCGAAGGCCAGAAGGGATTGGTTGCTTTCGCACGCCTGGTGCTCCAAAAACCAGGACTTCTGATTCTCGATGAACCGACCAATCACATTAATTTCCGCCATATTCCCGTTATCGCCGCGGCACTCAATGCCTATACGGGTGCGATGATACTTGTGAGTCACGTGCCAGATTTTGTGAGCCAGATTCGCATCGATGAGACGCTCGAGCTTGGGTAGAGGTAAGTCTGTACAAATCACTTGAATTTTGGTATACTCGGTACAGAACAATTACTCCACGAAGATTCGTCGAACTTCTCTACGGCTGTAATAGCGCGGTTTGGTAAACACTAACTACACACACATGCTTACAGGCGTTATCAAGAAGAAGATGGATGGTAAGGATTTCGGGTTTATCTCGGTTGAGGGTCAGGAGAAGGACGTATTCTTTCACCGCAGTGAGGTCACGGATCCAGCAGGATTTGATGGGCTCAACGAGGGTGACAAGGTAACCTTCGAGACCAAGGACGATGCACAGGGCCGCAAGAATGCGACCAATGTGATGAAGGCGTAAGCCATTCTATCGTAGAACCACGGGGCGGCATGGGCCGCCTCTTGGCGTGCGCTATGGTATAGTACCAAAGCATCTATGGATTATGACGTCATTGTACTCGGCGGTGGTGCCTCCGGCATGATGGCCGCTGGCCAAGCGGCAGCGCGGGGCAAGCGCGTACTGGTGCTTGAGAAAAATGCCCGCCTTGGCGCCAAGCTTGCCATAACAGGAGGCGGCCGATGCAACATCACCAACGGCGAACCCGACGAACAAAAGCTTCTCGCTCACTACGGCGCCGCGAAGCCGTTTTTGCATTCCGCATTTGCCCAGTTTGGTGTGCGCGATACATTTTCATTTTTTGAGAGTCGTGGTGTGCCACTCGTGGAGCAGGCGCATCATCGAGTCTTCCCTCGCAGCGAGCACGCCGAAGACGTAGTGCGCGTGCTTCAAGAGTATCTGGTTGCCGGGGGTGTCACGGTGCACTGCAGCAAGGCGGTGGAGCAGATACACATTTTGAATAATCGAATTTCAGGCGTGACAGCGGGCGGACAAAAGATAACCGCGACATCCTATATACTCGCGACCGGTGGCTTTTCCCACCCTGAGACGGGTTCGACGGGCGACGGCTTTACCTGGCTGCGCATGTTTGGTCATACAGTGCAGGAGCCCACGCCGACGATTGTGCCTCTGGCGGTAGAAGATGCATGGATCAAGAAATTGGCCGGCACAACGCTCCGTGATGTGCGTATCATGTTCTATCTCAATGGTGAAAAGCGGGAAGTGCTCAAAGGGAATATTCTCTGCACGCACTTTGGGTTGTCGGGGCCGCTCATGCTCAATGCCGCGGGTCGCGTCGCGGACATGCTCCACGAGGGCACCGTGACGGCAAGCATTGATCTCTATCCGCAGGAGGATATAGGTGCTCTCGATGCTCGGATCGTCGGTGTGTTTGATGCAAACAAGAATAAAGCGCTCAAGAATGTATGGAATGAAATCGCGCCGTTGGGGAGCGAATCGGCGCTCACGCCGCTCCTAGAGGGGATCGATGCAGGTGGCAAAGTGCATAGTACCACCAAGGAGCAACGCCGAGTGATCGTGGACACCCTCAAGGCACTCCCGGTGGCAATTACGGGGCTCATGGGCTATGAAAGAGCGGTGATTGCTGATGGGGGAGTGGCACTCGACGAAATCGATATGCGGACTATGCGTTCCCAAAAAATCGACAATTTGTTGTTGACCGGTGATTTACTCCACATCAGTCGCCCTTCAGGCGGCTACTCACTGCAGCTGTGCTGGACGACCGGTTTTGTCGCCGGAACGCACGCGGAGTGATTCTTGACAAAATAGAATCTATAGTGTATATTGAGATGTACACATTTGATCTCATGAATCCCGTTAGAAGTGCCACGTAATCGTTACTTCTACGTCGCGGGCATTCAATGCAATTGTAGTAAGTGCTTAATACTAACCTCATTAACTTCTAACGGGATGAACGATTTTAAACGCAACGATCGGTTTGGGGGTAAGCGTTCCGGTGGCGTTTTTGGCAAGCGCGAATTTAATCGTCCAGCAGGCGGTGGGTTTTCTCGTCCCCAAGGACCATCCTACCAAGCAGTGTGCGCCCAGTGCGGCAAGACCTGCGAAGTGCCCTTTCGTCCCGACGGTCAGCGACCCATCTATTGCCGCGAGTGTTTCCGTGGGACACAGGATTCTGCTGCGCCATCACGCGAAGATACGCGTCCCGCATACCAGAGCGCACCTCGCTGGCGCGCACCAGTGCCGATGCCTGCAACTGCTCCAACGATGCGTCCCGCACCTCAGACGCCGGACCCTCGTATCGATGACTTGATGCGTCACGTAGCAAAGATGCAGCTCAAGCTCGACAAGATTCTCCTCGAACTTGCAGTGAAGACCGCACAATCTGGCGTTGTCAGCGATGCCGCTCCCAAGAAGAAGCCATCACGCAAGAAATAGGATATACTCAGTGTATGGATGATAGACATACGCATCTCGGAAGAAGCGAAGAAGAATGGCAGAAAGAACTTACTCCCGAACAATACGAGGTGCTACGTCGCGGTGCGACCGAGGCGCCTTATTCAGGAGCGTATACCACCGACTACACTCCCGGCGTGTACGCGTGCGCAGCATGCGGTCAAGAATTATTTTCTTCGGATACCAAATTTGAGTCTACAACTCCTGGTTTACGCGGTTGGCCTGCATTTACTGATGCTGGAAATTTGAAGCACATAGAACTTCGCCCAGACGACTCTCATGGCATGCACCGAACGGAAGTACTTTGTAAAAGCTGTGGCTCGCACTTGGGTCATGTTTTCGACGAAGATCATGGCGAAAAGGGCAAGAAACATTTTTGCATCAATTCCGTCTGTCTCCTGAAGAAACCTATGCCCGCGACTGATCAGCTTTCTTCGTAAGCGTGCCGTAGATATCAAGCAGCGCGTAGAGTAACGCTACGGTAATCGGACCGAGGAGTATTCCGATGGGGCCATAGAAGCTGACGCCGCCCAAAATCGCCAATAACGTCATGAGCGGATGCATTTGCATCCCGCGCGCCATGAGTTTGGGACCAAGCACATTATCGAGCATACCCACAGCAATAGACGCCCAGATAGCGGCACCAATGGCTTGAGGCGTGTGTCCTGAGATGGCCAGATACAAAACTGCAGGAATTTGAACCAGCGAGGTACCTACCGTGGGTATGAACGCCGCCAGCACAACGATGGATCCCCAGAGCGCGGGGTTGGGAATGCCAAAGATGACAAATCCAATGCCCGAGACTAATCCCTGCAAGAGCGCCATCACCAATGAGCCCCTCACCGTGGAGGTGATGGCGCGACTAATGCGCTGGACGATAAGATCCTCTTGATCATTCGCCATGGGCGAAAGCTCTTTCAGGCGATCCACAAAGAGCTTACCATCGCGAACGAGATAGTAGTAAAACAGGAGCAAGAAAATAAAGTTGAGGAGCAGTGACGCAAAACTGCCGAGAATAGATCCGAGGTTGTTGACCAGCCAACCAAGCACGACATCGAGTCGCTGAGTGATTTGCGAAGCGTTCACCTCCACACCGGGGAATATTCGATCGAGAAATTGTTGCACGTGCTCGAGACTCGCCGTAATGCTCTGCTGGGTCGTGTGTTCGCTAATCTGGGAGTAAACGGACGATGCTTCGTACGTGATTCGGAGTCCAATGAGTGTGAGGGGGACAAGAAGCACCAAAAATACGAACAGCGTCATGGCGAGGGCAGTCCATGATGGAGAGCGTAGCTTCCGGAGGAGTGCTCGATACAAATCACTCGTGAGATAGGCGAGCACCCCAGCGAGGATTATAATGTAGAGAAATGGACGGAATAAAAGGAACACCACGATAAGCGTGCCCAAGAGAGCTGCGATGAAGAAGAGTGGTTCTATGTGACGTCGTTCCATATCATCTCTAGTATACCGCGAATGTCGCTAGGGAGCGAGGAGCATCATGAGATCGCTCACATTAGCGCCGGTCGTGCCAGTAAAGACAAGATCATGCGATGCCTCCAATACCGGGTAGTCATTGAATATACTGCGCTCTCGTTCACAATCAATGCCGCCTGCGCGCGCTCGGACCGCAGTTGCCGTATCCACGAGCCCACCGGCGCTTTCTCCATTGTCATGTCCATCTGAAGCAATCGAAGCAAAAAGGTGACCGTCCTTGAGGCCTGCAAGCGCAGTGAGAGCAACATGTTGGTTGCGGCCGCCTTTGCCATGGGATTCTGCGATGGTGAGGCGAGATTCACCCCCTCCCAAAATCACCGTGTGCGGCTGCGCCAACGCATGAAATTTTGCGACGAGTGTCTCGGGATCATCATACATATCTGAAGCAATAATCGACGTGGCGTAGCCAAGGCGCTCGGCTGTGGCCGCCATAGCTTCGAGTGCTGTTTGATTCGATACGAGAACTATATTGGTGACACGCTCGAACCAGTGGTGCTCTTTCGGGGTTTCAATGAGAGTAAAATCTCCAAGGTCTTCTTCGGTGATGATTCGCTGTGCATCCGCAATGGTACTGATGTCTGGATACGTTGGACCTGAAGCGACCATCTCGGGGTTATTGCCTGGCACATCGGAAAAAATAATACCGGCGACGGTTGCGGGATAGAGTAGTTTTGCAAGCCCGCCACCCTTGAGGAGCGATATGTGCTTGCGGACGGTATTTAATTGCTGGATGGTGAGTCCTTTCTTATTTGCAGCGTGATAAAGGCGCGCTCCCTGTTCGCACTCACTTGCAGGCCAGCACAACATGGCGGAACCTCCGCCGGATACTAAGACAATAACCAAATCGTCGGTCGTGAGCGACTCACACAGTGCAACGATGGCGCCGCTGTTGGTGACATTCTGTTGGGTCGGCAGTGGGTGTGAAGATTCACAGAGCGTGATGGTAGCGCAGATGGACGCAGACACGGTCGCATTACTAATGGCGATTCCCGAGGTAATACGTGGTCCGAGTATCTTTTCGAGTGCGGCGGCTGCTTGGCACGAAGCTTTCCCAAAACCGATGACACGTATGGACCGATAGTCCGAGAGTGTGAATGTGTGATATCCGATACGGAGCACCTCGCCTTCCAGGGTTACCTGGTCGCGCATAATAGCAGTGGTGTCGATCGCAGCAAGGCCAGCCTCGATGATGTCGAGGGCATCATGGCGCGCAGGTGTGTGCGCAAGTGTTGCGTAATTTTGGATGCGATGCATCTACAGGTAGTGCTGTTCGGTTCCAGCAATAAAATTCTTGATAGATTCAATCGTTGCGCGCGCAATTTCATTCAATGCCTCGTCGGTTTCAAACGCTATATGTGGGGTTACGACTACGGAAGGCAGCGCTAGGAGCACGTGGTTGGCTGCGACGAGGGGATAATCTGGAGCTGCATCGTTGGAAGTTACTGTAGCTGTGCTTGCACGCAGTTGCCGCTCTCCCTCGAGTACATCGAGTCCAGCACCCCGGAGAGTCCCATCACCAAGAGCGGCAATGAGTGCGTGGGTGTCTACAATCTCGCCTCGTGCGGTGTTGATGAGAATCGATCCTTTCTTAAAATGAGAGAACATCGCGGCATCTATGAGGTGATACGTCTCGGGCGTCGAAGGCACATGCACGGTCACGATATCGGCGGTGCTTATAAGGTCCGCAAGCGGGAGGTAGGTCATCCCCAGCTGCGCGGCAAGTGACGTGTCAGGATGCACATCATAGGCGATAATCTTCATACCGAATCCGTGCGCTATGCGTGCGACATTCTGACCTATACGTCCTGTTCCCACGATGCCGAGGGTCTTCCCGAAGAGGTTGCGACCCTGGAGCCCAGCAGTATCAAAAATGCCTTGCTCGCGCAGTCGGTCGTTCGCTTCCACGATTCGGCGAGTAACCGCGAGGAGAAGTGCGAAAGTGAACTCAGCAACAGGATGGGAGGCATAGGTAGTCACGTTGATGGCGCGAATCGATCGCGAGCGAGCATACGGGACATCGATATGTTCAAACCCCATCGAACGAGTCGTAATCAGCTTGAGCGTGGGTAGAGTATCCAGTAGCTCCTTGCGAAGTTCCGACTGCACGAACACCGATACGATATCGGCATCTTGCGCCAGGTGCGCGGTGGCCAGTGTAAGCGCCTCGTGATGGTAGCGAATGGTGTGGCCAGCGGGTGCGAGTGCACTGAGGATCTCTTCCTCGCCAGGCATGATTTCAAAAAAGTCGATGCGCATAAGATATGCTCAAAGTATATCACTTGTTCAATATTGTTCCCATGATACACTGGGACAACTATGGATGAAAACAACGACTATACGTCACGTCAGGAGCGTCGCCGTCAGATGCGAAATCAGGAGAGCGCTGGATTCTCGCGTGGAAAGCGACGACTTCTCTTGTGGGGCAGCATCGCACTCGTCCTGGTAGTGATTGTATGGGGGATGGTCCGTCTTTCTGCGAATGTGGTGGTGCCTACTTCCGACGGGACGCTCAGCGATCCTATCACTGGCGCCGATCACAGTATGGGGCCGATTGATGCCGCGGTAACTCTGGTGGAGTACAGTGATTTTCAGTGTCCCGCGTGTGCCGCTTTTTATCCTGTAGTGAAACGAGCGCTTGCGGAGGCGGAGTTAAAAGAAAAAGTACGTTTTGTGTATCGTTCATTACCACTGACTAACATTCATCCCAACGCACAGCTTGCGGCGCAGGCAGCAGAGGCAGCATCTGCGCAAGGTAAGTTCTGGGAAATGCATGACGCGTTGTTTGAGAGTCAGACTGACTGGTCTGGCCTTTCATCCAAGGGAGCTCGGGGTAAGTTTCTTGAGTATGCCAAGAATATCGGACTCACTAGCGATGAATTTGCGTCTTCACTTGATGCGGGCGTGACCCGAGATGCCGTGGCGGCGCAGGCGGCCGGTGGATCCCGGTCCGGTGTGAACGCTACGCCAACGTTCTTTTTGAACGGAAAAAAGATGGCGCAGCCATCGAGTTATGAACAATTCCGTCAGCTTATCGTTGATGCTGTCAATGCAAATCCCTAAATGGCTTTCTATCGTTGGTTTTCTCGCCGCGCTGGTGGGTTTTGCAGATAGCGCGTATCTCACGGCGCAGCACGTTCGTGGCATTCTTCCACCGTGTGGGCTAGCGTCGCAGTGCGATGTAGTACTCACGAGCGCATACTCAGCAATTGGACCGATTCCTGTCGCTGCGTTGGGAGTGCTCTATTATGGGGCAATTCTCGTACTGTTAATCGCAGCGGTTGATAGTGGAGCGCGACGACCATTACAGCTTGCGACATGGATTATTCGCATCGGAATGTTGTCGACGGTGTACCTGATCATACTGCAAGCATTCGTTCTGCACGCCTGGTGCCTCTATTGCCTCACCTCAGCGGCGATGACCATCTTGCTCTTTCTATGTTCATTGCGAATTGCTCGTATTCAATCATACTAATCGCATGCTATTGGAATTTTATGGCACCGAATGCGGTCACTGTCTTGCAATGCACCCACTCATCGAGCGTCTCAAAAAAGAGACGGGCAGTGTCGTGGAACAGATAGAGACATGGCACAACGAAACAAACGAAGCCAAGCGTCAGCAGTACGATCAGGGTGCATGTGGGGGTGTCCCGTTCTTTATGAATACCGACAGTGGGGCGACGCTTTGCGGCGAAGTGTCCTACGAGGAATTAAAAGCATGGGCGAGCTCGACGAAGAAGTAAGTACCGGGTATACTACTCGAGTACTACATTTCAATTTATATGGAACCACAAGAATATAACTCCACTCCAGCCTCATCAGCGCCCGCAGCTACTCTTGCGAGTCTTGCCAGCAACATTCCCTTTGCAATTCTCATTGCTGCCGCCATGATATCAGGCTCGATACTGTATACTCGCTCAGGCTCGCTACCATCAGATGCGATTGCGAACATAGGAGGCGACGGTGCGCAGGCAGTCGCCACCCCTACAGCCATAAAAGACCCCAGTGTTTTGTCAGATAAAAACGACGCATCCTTGGGTAAGGCAGATGCGAAGGTGACGATTGTGGAGTTTAGTGATTTCCAGTGCCCATTCTGCAGGAGCTTCTTCCAGGGTGCTTATGGTCAAATTAAGAAAGATTACATCGACACGGGCAAGGTGCGGCTCGTGTTTCGGCATTTTCCTCTTTCATTCCACCCCGCCGCTCGTCCATCGGCACTTGCTGCTGAATGCGCGGGTGATCAGGGAAAATTCTGGCAGTTCCATGACAAGATGTTCACCGAACAAGAAAAGAAGGGGACTGGTACGGTCTCGTATGGCATTGCTGAGCTCAAAACATGGGCCTCTCAAATCGGGCTAGATTCCGCAAAATTTAATAGCTGCTTAGATGGCGAAAAATACGCCAGTAAAGTTGATACTGACACCGCGGCAGGCTCCAAGTACGGCGTCTCTGGCACCCCGAGTTTCTTTATCAACGGCAAGCTGCTCGTCGGAGCGCAACCGTTCGCAAAGTTCAAGGAACTTATTGATTCTGCGCTCTAGCGCTACTGTATTACGGCATCGAGTGCACGATGGAGTTCACGACGAAGGAGCTCCATCGCTTTTGTGCGAATGGAAGTCACGAGCGGTTGGATTTTGGTGGCGATATACGTGTTCGCTTGGAGTCGTTGCACCATATCTGCTCCGGTCGGCGTTGTCCAAAGATAGGCGCCAGCGGCAATCAGAAGAATGACGAGGTATTTCATGGTAATGGCGTGGTAGTCGCGCCGCCAACGAGATCAGGACTAATTGAGTTGAGAATCACATACGCTGAAACGAGAATAATAAGCCCGATGATTGCATCTTTGATAATCGCCGTGGGCTCGCCAACTGATTTCTGTATTGTCGGCACCATTTTTGCTAAACCAGCAAGAATGAACATGAGAAAAACCGCTAACCCGGCGATGCGCAATGCGTACGAGTAGAGCTCCGCGGTGAGTGCGCCCAAAGGTACGGGTTCGAGAGTGGTAGCCGCAGCTGCGAAATGTGGGACTACGATGAGAGCGGCGATTGCTCCCGCTAGTATCCAGTTGTACGAGCGATGCATACCGCAAGTATACACCCAAATAAATTGTTGGTATACTCAAGTCATGAATACCACCAGAAACACTGTACTTATTGTGCTTTTGTTTGCCGCTGCCGCCTTTCTCGCGGGATATATCTGGCGCGGTCCCGAAGATGATGTAGAGTTAGCCAGCTCTCCTACGCCATCGCCATCGCCGACGTCGCAGATATCCACAGCGCCGAAACCTTTTCGGAGTCCGCGTCTTTTTGTTGTGACGTACACCGCGAGTGGTGTATCGCCAAAAACGCTTGCTATCCATGCGGGGGATACTGTCGAATTTCGCAATACGAGTACTACCGATGTATGGCCAGCATCTGATCCGCATTCTGCGCATACGCAGTGTGCGGGTTTTGACGCGCGCCGAGCATTACATCGTGGGGAGAAATACGCGCTTACCTTTCCTACTGCAACCACATGCACATACCACAGCGACGTGAGCCCCGCAGCAAGCGCTCTGCAGGGTACTATTATCATCCAGTGAAGAGGGCCGGAGTTTATGCCGCATTGGTAATCGCGATTGTTTTTTCGTTGCCATCGTTTGCGCGCGCTGGGATTGTTGAGGATATTCTTGCGAAGCAGCGCCAGATCGATGAACTGCAGCGCCAGATCGATGTGTATCAACAGCAGCAAGCGGTCGCGGGACAGCAGTCGAAAACGCTGCAGAATGAGATTGCAAAACTCAATGCTCAGATTGGGCAAATCAACACGCAGATTAAACAATTGAACGCTTCTATCGATCAAACAGGGCTTCAGATTACCGTCACGGTTGCAGGCATCACCGATGCGGAGCGAACCATCGCGCTTCATCAGGAGGCGCTCGCGGAATATATACGGGCTACCGACGCAACAGATCAGAAGAGTTTGTCAGAAATTATACTCCAGAACAACTCTTTCTCGGAGTTTTATGACTATCTTCATAATGTGCAGGCCACCCAGGATAGACTGAGCAAAACGATTTCGCAAATTCGAACATTGCATAGCGAGCTCGATGCAAAGCGCGAAGATCTTGAGGGGAAAAAAGCTCAACTGGAACAAATGCGCACGCTTACTGCTCTCCAGCAACGCGATCTTGCAGCCGTAAAGGGGACAAAGAATACCGTGCTCAAAGAGACGCAGGGTCAAGAAGTGAAATATCAGGAGTTAATCAAAAAAACCAAACTCGATCTCGATCGCATTAAAGAACAGATTTTCTATTTGCAGCAAAACGGTATCTCTGCTGAGGATGCGGTAAAGTACGCGCAGCTTGCGGCGCTCGGAGCTGGGATACGACCGGCGTTCTTACTCGCTGAGTTGGAGCAAGAAAGTGCACTGGGCAATAATGTAGGTAAGTGCTACATCGTCGATACGACGAGCGGCGCAACGCGGCGCGTCACCAATGGGCAAATCTATGCAAAGGGGATTCATCCGACACGAGATTTGCCTCTCTTTTTGAAAATCACTGAGGAGCTCGGCAAGGATCCCTACCAAACCCCCGTCTCATGCGGCTCGGGTTGGGGTGGAGCCATGGGGGCAGCACAGTTTATCCCTTCCACATGGATGGGGTATCGAGCTGAGGTTACGAGGATAACTGGGCATCCGCTGCCAAATCCGTGGAACATGGAGGACGCTTTTGTTGCTGCTGCTGCCAAACTCTCCAAGGATGGAGCTAATAGCAAGACTCGCGAAGGCGAGGTGGCTGCGTCGAAGAGGTACTACTGCGGCAGCGCCACGAGCAAACTATCGAGTTGTAACATCTATGCAAACTCGGTGCAGCGATTGGCTGCGGAAATTGAACAGAATCTCTAATGACAAACACCGTTTGCGTGCTACCCTTATGATACGGATGCACCTTACCAAGAAAGGAGGTCGTCAATGAACCGATATCGTTCAGTATTTTTTATTGTTTGCGCCATCCTTGTTGGTGGCTGCGTGCACACAGCACGTGTGCCTGTGGCGGGTGCACGGGCGCCTATCGTTGTTTCGAACTCGGCGGCCGATCGTTCCGAGATCACGCCAGCTACGCTACCAGTGACCGGTCTGTTGTGGAAGGATTTGCTCCTCCCTCCGTCACTGCAAGAAGTGCCTCCGGTGAATATTGCCGTGGTTCCGGTATGTGACATAGCACAGAGCATCAAGGATGCACGTACGCTGCTTGAGCCTGTTCCCGTGGCGTTGGGAAAGCGTGTTTTTCGCTATACCGAACGACGAAATAACGCGGTAAAGACATATCGCGATCCCGAGAAAACCATTGCACTCGCATTCATGGATACCACGACATGCGCGTTGCAAGTAACAACGATTACGAAGCGAGGACAGCAACTTATTTCACCGACCGGCTTTGCGATTGAGGCAGTGCGACGGAGTAATGGTATCCAATGGAACAATTGGGCGACTGAATTTCGCGTTACTGCGCCAGCCAATCAGGCGGTGGTACTTCTCAAGTATCCCTACGATGCAAAGACCAGCTCATTTCCGCTCTACTACACACCGCATAGTTCTGAATTGCACTTGCCAGAGCTCGTGGAGAGCGGTTCGTCGTATCTTGCGCAATTAGCGCGTAGCGCTGTTGCTGATCTTCACGAGCGTCGCGTAGGATCTCTTGTCAAAGAGGGAGCGATGGTCGGTGACGAGGCCGAGCTACCCATTGAGTTTATTACGCGGCTGGTCCCCATCGAGCACATGGATCTTGCGGAGTTTCTCTTGGATCCCGCATGGACTACTGAGCGCATCTACACGATCATTGGTACGAATGGCGACCGCTTCGCTACCTACACGTGCAGTCCAGCAAGTGCCTGTGGCCCCATGCAGTTCACAAAGGGAACCTACGCATTCATGCGCGAGCTTTTCCCGGCTGCGAATTTGATCAAAAACTTTGAAGCTGGCGCTCGCGATCCACGCAATGCTATGAAAGCAGCTTTCCTCCTCCATAACTATAACGCATCGCAGTTGGTGAAGGCGTTTGGGCGAGAGATCCTTAAGGATCCACACTTAGAGGAGTACCTTGCCGCAGCGTACAATACTGGTATCGGAAGAGTTATCGCCGTGGTAACGTTGGCGAAGCAGCGAGGTATATCCGATTGGGCAGAAGCGCGAGACGTACGCAAGAACTCGAAGCTACTTGCAGAAACCAAAGGCTATATCGCCAAACTGAGGTTTGTCCGCGATCAGTGGCAGCAGCAGCTTGCCGTGATGCCGCAGTAACCCCTCGTCGAAAGGCGGGGGTTTGTCTTAAACAAAAAACAAGAGCCCTTTCGGGCTCTTGTTAACGAGAAGTCGAGACTACCTCTTCTTCTTCTTTGCTGCAGCCTTTTTCTTCTTGGGGGCTGCCTTCTTTGCTTTCTTTGCCATGTCTGGATGGTTGACGAATCACTGCGCATTCGCCGCGGCGCATGCGTACTGCTTCGTATTCCTCCTTATGGGTGTAAAATGACGGGCGACCCACAAAATATTTTTTGAAAAATGATTTGTGTATCCGTCATCGATACCAATGGAAACTAACTTCTTCTATTATAGATACGACTGACATCGTTGCATAGAAAAAAAGTGGATAACTTACAGCAATGGAAATTATTGAACGATAAATAATTTTACTTTTGCTGTTGCGCCCATGACGAGAGAGAGTCGAGAGGGCGCAATGCCAAGCGCATCAGCAAGTGCGCGACGAATTGCATTGTTTGCTTTTCCACGTTCCGGTGGTTCGGTCACATGAATGACGTATCGATTCTTTTCGATTAGTTCTATGAAAGCATGTTTGCTTCCTGCGTGTGCAACGACGGTGATGCGCATCGGTTGGAATTCTCTACTTTCTTCGATTGCCATACGGTACGCGTGGCGATTGCCCGCGGAGACGAATAAGTTCGGCGTCGCGAATGTCGTAGGCGACATCCTTTCGCTCAACGATGATTCGCCATCCCTTTTTTCGTGCGACTAATGCAAGGGGAAGCGATGGATTGAAAGCGATGGGGTGTCCCACGATTGAAAGAAGTGGCAGATCACCCTCGCTGTCACCAATCATGACGGAGTTCTTTAGATCGATAGTAAACATATTATCCTTGCCAAACCGCTCAAGAATCTTGATCTTATCCATCCAAGCTTTACCGGGATGCTTGGTACCATTGAGAATACTTCGTCCCGTGTAGACACCATCGACAACTTCAAGTACATGTCCGATGGCGGCATCAAATTTCATCATCGTTGCAAATCGTTGCACCATCGGTTCAGGCGAATTCGAGATCGCCATAATGAAGTATCCCTTCTTGCGAAGGTCTCGAATGAGCTGTCGAGGGTAGCGGTGAACCCGATCCTTTTGTCGGCGGATAACAGCTCGAACTGCAGGTTCGATTTTATGGACGGAACATCCGCCGAGGTTGTCATAAAAAATATTCACAACCTTCACCATGTAATCGTTGTAGTGTCCTTTGCGGTTAAGCCACGCGACATAATTACGATCAACTTCGTAGCGCGCTGATTCCGGATAAATACCCCGACGCACTAACTCGTTGAAAAGCTCAATAAGAAGACTTGAGCGAAAAATGGTTCCATCAATGTCAAAAACGGCGATTCGGAGAGGTTTTCGGAGTTGGGTTTTCTTCATAGCGTTGGAGACGAGGTTCTTAGGCGGCATCCTACGTTACTCACTATCGCAATGCAATCATTGCCGAATATATCTAAATATGACATAATAAGATTTCGCTAACTAATTGAGATGGAAGTTGTAGATTTTATTCTCCACATCGACGAGCACTTAGCGAACATCATCGCCCTTTTTGGTTCGTGGACGTACATTATATTATTTGCGATCATCTTTGCTGAGACGGGACTGGTGATTATCCCTTTTCTTCCCGGCGATTCATTGCTCTTTGCTATTGGAGCATTAGCGGGAAGTGGTTTTCTCAATATTTGGGTGGTCTATGTCGTCACTATGATCGCCGCGATACTGGGTGATACCGTAAATTACTGGATAGGTCATTACGTGGGCGCAAAGGTGTTCTCGAAGGAAAATTCACGATGGTTCAGTAAGGCGTACCTCGAGAAGACTCGAGAGTTTTATGATGCACATGGGAGCAGAGCTATTATTCTCGCACGATTCTTACCCATCCTCCGTACGTTCGCCCCGTTTGTAGCTGGTGTCGGCAGGATGCACTACAACACATTCCTCCTTTATAATGTCATCGGGGCGTTCATATGGGTAACATTGCTAACCTTCGCCGGTTATTTCTTCGGTGCACTTCCGTTTGTTAAAGAAAACTTCGAATTCGTCATTGTAGCGATTATCGCCCTGTCGCTTCTCCCCATGTTGTTTGAGTATATCAAGTACAAGCGCGGTCCAGCCGATATTACAAAAAAGGAACTCGGGCACGCAACATATGAGGAGATACAGGAGACCATCAAGCACTAGAAGGATGCCTATCGCTGGAATCATCAAGAAACAGAAGCGTCGCATGCACCCTTACAAGGGCAAAGTTTTTGTTGCCATGTCAGGTGGTGTGGATTCATCGGTTGCCGCGCTCCTCCTTCAGCAGCAGGGGTATTCTATCGTGGGCGTCTACATGCGACCCTGGCAGCCCAAGGGCTTTGCGTGTCTGTGGGAGCAAGATCGCGCCGATGCACTCCGTGTTGCCACCCAGCTCGATATTCCGTTTGAGACGTGGGACTTTTCTCGCGAGTATGCTCGCCACGTGGCACGACCGATGGTGCGCGGCTATCGCGAGGGTATCACCCCCAACCCCGACGTGGAGTGCAATCGTCACATCAAGTTTGGCTACTTCTACGAGCAGGCACGCGCGCAGGGCGCTGATGCGATCGCTACCGGCCACTATGCGCGCGTTGCCACGCGCAATGGGAAGCGAGTGCTTACCACCGCAGCAGACAACACAAAGGACCAGACTTATTTTCTCTGGGGAGTAAATGGACGCCATCTACCGAATGTCTTGTTTCCTCTCGGCGGTATGCTCAAGTCCGAAGTACGGGCAATTGCTAAAAAGGCAGGACTTATTACTGCGCTCAAAAAAGACAGCCAAGGAGTGTGCTTCGTTGGGCCTATCGACATGAAGTCGTACTTGCTAAGCGCTGTGCCCTCGAAGTCGGGTACTATCTTCTGTACTGACGGGCGCGTCCTCGGAACGCACGACGGAGCTGCCTACTATACGATAGGCCAGCGACACGGTCTGGATATCAAAGATGGTGGCGGCCCCTATTTTGTGGTGGATAAAGACATCAAACGTAATATCATCACCGTGGGCGCGGAGACGGAGCTCTATCGCTCGACCGCTGCAGTGACTGACGTGCACTGGATTGGCGCACGGCCTCCGGTGGGAAAGTCACTTTTGGCCAAAATCCGCTACCGAACTCCGTCGGTACGGGTGCAACTGAAGGGTACTCGTGTGATATTTGCTCGTCCCGTGAGGGCGGTTGCTCCTGGTCAGTCCATTGTGTTCTACGACGGCCGTACGGTGGTGGGGGGAGCGCTTCTTGCGTAGAGTTGCTGTTAGCGAGCATGTCTGGTATAGTTGCGCCACGTAACGTAACCAGACGTAGAAGACCGATGATCCTCACGCCCACCATTGTATTGCTAGGGCAGCCACGCGTGATCACCACTGCGGGTTTTTCTGCGCACCATATTCATGTCATTAACTCTCTCGATTCCGGCAATCGCGGTCGGATTTCTCATAGGATTCTTTCTTCGCAAGTTTCTCGCAGGGCGTAAGGCGGCACAAGCAGAAGAGCGCGCGCAGACCATCCTCAATGAGGCAAAAGGAAAGGCCCAAGAGGTAGTATTAGAGTCCAATAACCGCGCGCTCAAGATTCTTGAGGATGCGAAGCGGGAAGAAGCCGATCGTCGCAAACAGCTCGATCGCATCGAAAACCTCCTCACCAAAAAGGAGTCAGATTTGGACGAGCGTACCAAAGAAGTTTCCACTGAGAAGTCTAGTCTGAAGCAGAAGACCGAAGAGGTTGCCGTACTCAAGACAGACCTCGAGGAAGTACGCGCCAAACAGATCACCGAACTCGAGCGCGTAAGCGGCCTCGGACGCGACCAGGCGCGCGAACAGATGCTGGCAAAAGTGGCAGAGCAGTATCGCGAGGACTTGTATCACCAGCTCAAAAAGCTCGACGGTGAAAATCGCGAAGAACTAGAAAAGAAAGCGCGTGAGATTATGACGCTTGCAATCCAGCGCTACGCCGGTTCGCACATTGCTGACGCCACCACCACGGTAGTCTCCCTGCCTTCTGATGAGCTCAAGGGTAAGATTATCGGTAAAGAGGGCCGCAATATCAAAACGCTTGAGCGACTCACTGGCGTGGATGTGATCATTGATGATACACCTGGAACGATGGTGATTTCTGGCTTTGATCCTGTGCGTCGCCAGATTGCCAAGATCGCACTTGAAAAACTGATTGCCGACGGACGCATCCATCCTACGAAGATCGAAGAGTGTGTGGAGAAAGCACGCGTGGAAATCAACGAAAAGATTCGTGAAGCAGGGGAGGCCGCTCTTATCGAGTGTGGTGTAGGCATGGTGGACCCGAAGCTCGTGTACTTGCTCGGACGCCTCGCATTTCGCACTAGTTTTGGGCAGAACGTGCTCATTCACTCTGTCGAGATGGCGCATGTGGCCGGCATGCTGGCCGCTGAACTCGGTGCTGATGTGATGGTGTCAAAAAAGGGTGCACTCTTTCATGATATCGGAAAAGCTGTGGACCATGAGGTGCAAGGAACACACGTGGAAATCGGCCGTAAGATTCTCACAAAATTTGGTGTCGATGATCTTGTCGTCAAAGCCATGGAGGCTCACCATGAAGAGTATCCGTACAGCACCCTGGAGAGCCGCATTGTGCAGGCCGCCGATGCCATCTCTGGCGCACGTCCCGGTGCACGACGCGATACGGTAGAGATTTATCTCAAGCGCTTGGAAGACCTCGAGCGCATCTGCAACTCGTTTGATGGCGTTGAGAAGTCCTATGCAATCCAGGCGGGTCGTGAGGTGCGCGTCTTCGTCACTCCTAATAAGATTGACGACTTGGCTGCTCTCCAGCTTGCACGCGATATCGCCCAGCGAATTGAAACAGAAATGAAATATCCGGGAGAAATTCGCGTCAATGTCATCAGGGAAACACGCTCAGTAGAATATGCTAGATAAAATAAAGCCCCTCGCAAGAGGGGCTTATGGTACCGGGACGTTATGCGACTTTTCTTGTCCGGCCGATCTTCTTGACACTCCAGCGCGACATGTAGAACGCCGCGGTCCCGATGATTAATCCAGCCGTAAGGCCGGCCACGAGCGTTCCAAGCCACATGTAAGTTTCCAGTTGATACCAGGTGACGAGGTATCTTGCAGTCGGTGCCCAAGTGCACAGGGCTACCAAATACCATCCCAGACTGCATGCGATCTCAGTCCAATGCGGCGCTGCTCTTTCTTTGTCCATGTTAAGGCTCCTTTGATTAATTATATCACATTATATGGCGTTTTGTCAAGTTTGGCGTAAAACCTAGAGTTTTCCACAGGGGTATTGCAAAACCCGCATAATAGGCCGATACTTCAAACATGACCGCAACGAGACCGCCGTTTCATGCGGACTTCCATAGAATGGGGGTGCCCGCATGACAATCAAGAAAACACAGTTAATTCAGATGTTGGCTGACAAATCAGGTCTTTCCAAGAAGGACCAGTCAGCACAGTTAGACGCCTTCGTAGAGACCCTTACCGGCCTTCTGCGCAAAGGTGAGAAGATCAACATCACTGGCCTCGGTATCTTCAAGGTAGCCGACCGTAAGGCACGCGAAGGACGCAATCCTCGCACCGGAGAAACCATCCAGATCAAAGCTTCCAAGAAGCTTCGCTTTACTCCTTCCAAGGTACTCAAGGAAGCAGTAATGAATAAGTAACAGGCACTCGCCGTTACTTCTGGTTCTAGAACCAATCATAAAACCGCCGTGATGGCGGTTTTATGATAAAAGAAGATGGACATCCCAGGGAGTCCATCTTGCAAAGTACTCAGCTCTTGCGTTCCTCAAGATCTCGAATCGTTGACCAGATCAGTACGTGACGAAGCGTTATTCCTTTTAGTCTCGCGATTACCCCGTCGAGAGCTTCCTCGGGGATGACCATCTGTGGTAAAACTTCAAGAAGTCCGCACAGACCCCCAATGTTCACAGCCCTGCTCGTCATTATTTCGTTTACAGGTACAATGCGACCCCCGCTGACTAAATCGCCGGTATTGATCGATTGATCAATAAACGTGATATTTCGGCAGTGCTTCTCTATACCATCCAGTATCACTTCGTGTGCAGGTCGTAGATTTTTCTCCACTAACTCCTCCTAAACTTAATGAGAAGACGGTATAATATTACCGGTAATTTGTCAAGAATAGAAAACAGTAAAAACACCCGCACGGGGTGTCTTTGTTTGCTGAGCGGGGTACGGGAATCGCCTTCGGTCCTCGAAGCTCCGTCGAGCTCCGCGGCCTCAGGGCCAGGCCTCGCGGTGCGATCTACTTATGGCACATCGCTGCGACCGTTCGATTCCCGACTACCAACACTTGAAATTGCAACAACGCCCACATGGGCATTCTTGCAATTTTGAGCGGGGTACGGGAATCGAACCCGTGCGTCGACCTTGGAAGGGTCGCGTCATACCATTAGACCAACCCCGCGAATGTGTGAAATTGTAGCTCAGAATTACCAAGGTGGCAACACAAAAAAAGAGGGCTGCCACGTGACAGCCCTCGGTACTTACTTTTTGGACGGTGCCTTCGGATACTTCTGCTCTATGTACGCGGTAATGCGAGCTTCCATATCCTCAGGAAACGATGGTACTGGCCCCGTCATCGGCTGCTTTCCCGTAATAAGGTCATCTCGATAGAGGCGCTCGAAGATGTACCGTGCTGCGGGCAGAGCAAGCTTGCCACCCGATGCTCCTGCGCCAAGACCATCATTTGAATCATCGCGCCCCATCCAAACACCTACCGTGATACCGTGGATGCCATAGGTAGCACAGGCAGCTCGAGCATCGGCAAAGTCGTTACTCGTGCCTGTTTTACACATCAGTGGCACATTAGGTAGCAAGGCATTCATCGAGCGTGCGGTGCCCGAGGGGATGCGCACTGCGCCGCGTAGCAGCTCTTGCATGCCCTCGATAGCGTAGGAGGGCACATCGAGCCGTGTGGTCGTGGCTCGGAAGCTATCGAGTTCTTCACCGAATGAATTGGTAACTCGCCGCAACGCGTAGGGTGTCGTGACGACTCCACCCGATGCGATGGTGCGAAATGCATTCGCGAGTTCCATGACCGTGATGTCACTGGCACCCAAGATGGTCGAAGCCTCATTGCGCAAAGGAGAGGTGATGCCTGCTTCGTGTGCGATGCGGATGATGGTGTCGAGATTGGTGTACTCGATGCCCACGTGCATAGCAGGCACGTTGCGTGACTGCGCGATGGCTTCGCGAAATGGAATCCATCCGCGGTAGTCGGGCGTGTAGTCGTGGATGTAGTGCATGCGGCCACTTCCCATGCGGATGGGGTATGGACCGCCATCGTTGACACTGGAGTCGGGCGTGAAGCGATTATCGATCAGCGCTGCAAGATACACGAAGATTTTAAAGATGGAACCAGGCTGGCGCCAACTCTTTCGTGTTCGATCCAGGTGCGTCCAGCTATTGGGAACATCACGGGTGAAGCCACCAAACTGTCCCAGGATCGCGCCGTCACTATTACGAAGCACCACGATAGCAATCTGAGGCAGATCTTTTGCGGCGGGATACTGCTCGTGATACTGCAACAAGGATGCCTGAGCCGAGCTATTCACAATGCGCTGTACGCGCATATCGACGGTGGTGTGGAGACGGATCATGCCATCGAATAGCTTGTGTCGTGAGTAGCCGCGAGTACCCAGCTCATCGAGAGCTGTTTGAACGGAAGCTGCAGCCGATGTTCGTCCTCCAGGCAGATATCCGGTAAGAACGACGGGCATTGATTGGTAGAAGGCGACATCATCGCGACAATCACCCCGAGCGAGCTGGGCACGGAAGAACCAGCGGATCGAGTCCCAGGTGGTTGCGGGATTGCCGCAATCGAGAGAAGTGGTCAGGAATTGCTTACTGCCCATGCGCTCGAGAATCATGTCGCGCCGGTTCTTTTGTTCGATGCGAACGCGACGCACATCTCGAATTTGACCGTACACACTCGGTGCCGGTGCAAAGCTTGCCATCAGAGCCGCCTCATGCGCTTTGAGGTCCTTTACGGGTCGATTGAAGTAGAACCGAGAGGCGCTGTCAGGTCCAAACATACTGTAGCCGTAGTAGGTGGTGCTTACGTATCTGGCTAAGAGTATTTCTTTCGCACGTCGCTTCGCTTGGAGGTGAGACTGGATCCAGCGTTGTGGCCACCAGTAGCCCTTGTCTTTCATTTCAGCGTAGATTACGCGCTGCGTATAGTCACGTAATTCTCGCTCGAGGTGGAGTGCGTATTTGATCTCGCGCAGCTTGCGGGTCAAACGGTTGACCCAGGGAGCGCCTTTGTATGTGGCCACAAAACGCGTGAATGCATTGTCGGTAACGAGAGTACTTGTACGCTCCTGACGCAGCAGCGCAGTCAGGTAGTGATTGCGTACGAGTTGCATGGTGATAGTACTACCGCCTTTGCCGCCCATCCATCGCCAGGGTAGTGAGAGTGGTGCCCACCAACACGTCTGCTGTTCGATGATCGGCAGATGCACGCAGGTAACGGGGATACCATCATGCTCGTAGAAGTCTTTATCTTCCGCGGCAATGGTAGCCTGCTCGATAGCAAGCCCAAGCTCGTTGTACTGCAGTGGCTTACGGAATACCTTGGCGAGCTCGATCATGATTTCGCCGTTGCTGTCGTAGATGTATCCGATTTGATCGGGTGCGTAACGCACCATTTGCATCACATCAGGGGTATCGCTGTCGTCGGTGTAGAAGAACCACAAACCGAGCAAAAAGCCGGGCACGACTATGAGTGCCACGCTGGCACACACAAACCGAAACCGACGGACGTGGATCCATAGATAGGCACGATGTGAAGCATCCTGAAAGCGCTTATCCAGACGTCGAAGCGCAGGGATGCCGTGGCTGACGAATAGTCGCAGGCCTACCTTCAGAGCGATGAAGGCAAGCACGATGCTCATGCAGGCTGCAAAGAACATCCACAGTCCAGCAAGCGCGCTATACCACAAGGGAATCATGGTAGTTTGCCTCCTTAGTTATAAAGGGTCTAGGCAGAAGCGTAGAGCGTTTTACAAAAAGCGTAAAGCGCCAAATTGTCGGGCCGCCCAGAATCGAACTGGGTCAACGTGTACCCAAAACACGTGTACTACCGGTATACGACGGCCCGGAGCTTAGAGAGTGTACCATGCCATCCCCAAATTCGCCAGAGCAACTAAACCGTGGTAAAATAACTTTTGCCCTTGTAGTTTAATGGATAAAACTGCGGACTTCTAAGCCGCTAATGGAGGTTCGATTCCTCCCGAGGGTACAAACGAAAGTACAAAAAACCGGATGCGGTGAAGCATCCGGTCCGGGACGACTATCCGACGCGCGCAACGAGTACGCGTCCAATGATCTGGGGCGGGAGCTCAGCCACTCCTTCTGCGCGAAGTGCCAGCTTTCCGTCATCCTTGGGCTGAAATGTGTCTCGAGTCATCTCATCGACGATTCCCATCAGGAGTTTACCGCGCCGCACGGCATCGTAAACGGCGACGTGGTACGAAGCACACGAGTTGTCATCGTGAGGCTCCGCAGCTTCGTGCTTGGCCAGCGCTTCCAGGGCCTGCTTGTAATCGTATGCCGCCGCTCGAAAAAATTCCGTTGAATGTTCCGGATGCGGTCCGAGCAACTTTTCACCGGGGCGGAGTGGTTCGAGCTCGCAACCAGGCGGCAGTTGAAAATCAACGGGCACTGCGTCCAGCACTTCTGAATCCATGGGAACATGGGCTACCTCTTTCTCTTTGGTTGTTGGAAATGTACGACAAACATATTATATCACCGATATGCCCATAGTCAATGAGTGCGGGAGAGTGGGGGATGCTATAGTATGCGCACATGATCACTCTCGATATAGCCTGGATTGGGCGCACCCCGAGCGAACTTGATGGCGCGGTAACTTCGCTGTTAGCCGCCAAGCGTTCTGCGCTGGACGCTGTCATTGCGATTTCGGCCGCGGAGCGCACATTTGAAAATACGATGGCGGCACTTGAGTATGCTGGAGACGCTCTTTCTGATGTGCAGCAGCAGCTTGCTTTGCTCTTGGCGGTTCATCCCGATAGCGTTGTGCGTGAGGCAGCACAAGCTGCGGTGCATCGGATTGAAGAGGCCAACATCGCGATGGAGTATGATCGACGGCTGTGGGATGTAGTGCAGGCCTTCAGTGAGCGTGGTGAACATTTGGATGGTCCAGACGAGAAGCTCATGCGAGACACCCTTCGTGACATGCGGCGAATGGGGTTTGCTCTTTCGGATTCAGATTTTGCGCAACTTAAGACAAATATCACTGAGCTCAAGCAATTGGAGACGAAATTCGAGTCCGCAATCAACGAGTGGGAGGATAGTATTGTCGTCACGCGTGAGCAGCTCGCCGGACTTCCCGAGCGATACATCGCGGGATTGAAACGCGAGGGGGGAAAGTATCGTGTGGCACTCGAGTATCCAGACCTGTTTCCGTTTTTGCGCATGGCTGACGACGATGCAGCGCGTCGCGAATTGGCCACCAAAAATCTCCTCAAAGGAGGGCGCGAAAATCTCGAGCGCCTCGCGCGCATGATTGAGTTGCGGCAGGCAAACGCACGACTCTTGGGATACGCGACGCATGCTGAGTATGTAGCGGAGCCACGCATGGTCAAAACCGGCATCGCAGCAACCGAATTTATTGAACGCATCATGCGAAAACTGTCGCCCGCCGCACGTGCAGAGCTCATCGAGCTTATAGAGACCAAGAAGAAGCATCGCGGGATTGCGACGCGCGCACCCATTCATTTCCATGAGATGGCGTACTTCAGCTACAAGCTTTTGCGGGAGCGCTTTGGTGTCGACGAGGAGAAGGTGAAAGAGTATTTCCCCCTCCAACACGTCGTGGAAGGGATGCTCCGGATGTACCAGGAGGTGCTGGGAGTGCGATTTACGCGAGTGGAGGGCGCGAAGCTTTGGCATGAGGATGCGGTGCTCTACCAGGTCACTGATGGTGAGCGCAATTGTGGGCATTTCGCGCTCGATCTCTATCCACGTAGCGGAAAATATGGGCATGCGGCGGCCTTTCCTGTGATTTTGGGTCGCGCAACACGTGATGGTGAGCAAGTGGAGGGATTTGTAACTCTCGTATGCAACTTTCCCAAGAACACATCTGAGTCACCGTCGCTTCTGGCGCATGATGAGGTGGAGACGCTGCTTCATGAATTTGGACATGTGATGCATGCGCTTCTTTCATCGGGAAAGTGGCAACGTCAGAATGGTTTTGGTGTGCCACTCGATTTTGTGGAGGCGTTGAGTCAGCTGTTTGAAGAATGGGCGTGGGATCCGCGCGTGCTCGCTCGTCTAAGCGCGCATTATCAAACCGGTGCTCCGATGCCCGATGAGATGCAGAAGTCGCTTATTGCAGCGCGCCACCATATGGATGCTACGCACTACCTACAGCAAGCGTCTCGCGCGCTGTATGATTTGCGCATACACTCGCAACCCACCGACGCACCGGTTGATGCGCAGGGTCTCGCTGATCAAGATCGGGCCATGAAGCTCGAATTCGAAACCATCGAGATACCCGAGTCATCGCTCTTTCCGGCGGGGTGGGGACATATGAGCGATTATGACGCCGGCTATTACAGCTACCTGTGGAGCAAGGTGTATGCACTGGATATGTACACACGATTTGCACCCGATCCACTGAGCCCCGAGGTTGGCGCCGATTATAGGACTCAGGTGCTAGCACCCGGCGCGCAGCGCGACGCGCTTGATCTCGTCCGTTCATTCTTAGGACGCGAACCATCCGACGCGCCATTCCTGAAAGCGCTAGGGATCCAAGAAAACTAGCCTCTCGCTCTCTTCCCCGTTCCCCGACTCGCCACTTCGCATTGGTGCTGCAGTCTGCCCGCAGCAAGCGAAGCATCCGAATCTCCGCATTCCAACGGCTAAGATGGCCTTCTTAGCCGTTGTCGGTGCTCCGGTCATGCGGATGCTCGCTGCTACGGGCGACGACTGCGACTTATCATGTGCGAAGTCGCATGCTATGGCTCGCTGGGAAACGAGGAAGACTCGCTCAAGCGGGTCCATGTCAGCGCAGGCACCCGATATCGGCGAAGGCATCATCCCTGCCTGCCGGCAGGCAGGCGTGTGCGAGACCGATGCGGGTGCCGAAGCGGCCGGAATTTGGAAGTGTGGCGTCGGTGGAAGTACTCGTGTAGTATAGGGGCTATGTACATGGATGGTGCGAAAGAGTTTTCCGATTTTCAGCTCCTCGATTCGGGCGATGGGTATCGCCTCGAGCGATGGGGCGAGTTTGTATTGGCGCGACCCGATCCGCAGACCATTTGGGCGCGCAGTGAACCCAAAGAAATCTGGGATGGTGCAGATGCTATTTTTCGCGATGATGCCTGGCAGATGCGCACAACCCTTCCTGAATCGTGGGACATGGCGTTTCACGATATGAAGCTACGAGTACGTCCTATGAACTTTAAGCACACAGGTGTTTTCCCCGAGCAGGCAGCCCACTGGAAGCTCATGTCTGATGCGCTCGCGGGACTGGAGAAACCACGTGTGCTCAATCTCTTTGCGTACACAGGCGCGGCTACGGCATGGCTGACGATTCGTGGTTCATTCGTCACGCATGTCGACGCATCACGACCTGCGATTGGATGGGCGAAAGAAAACCAAGATCTCAACAAGCTTCCCGTCGATTCTATCCGTTGGATGCTCGAAGATGCTGCAAAGTTTGTAAAAAATGAAGTGAAGCGGGGGGCTCAGTACGAGGGAATTGTGATGGACCCACCCGCGTTTGGACATTCACCGACCGGAAAGATTTGGAAGTTCAACGAACAAATGCCAGCGTTGGTGCGCGATTGTGTGACGCTCCTATCACCGCAGGCAAAATTTCTCATCATCAACGCGTACGCCACCAATACCTCTGAGCTCGCCATCCACAATCTCCTCGAAGACACACTTAAGGGTCGCGCGGGGAAGCTGGAAGCCGGACAGCTGTGTCTCCAGCAACGGAGTGGTCGTCTACTCTCGACAGGCATCTTCACCCGTTGGCTGGGAAAGTAGCATCGATTCCCGCTACTCATCCAGAGGAACAAAAACGCCCCATCAATGGGGGACGTCTTTGTTCATGGGGGACTAACGGGACGCTTCGCTATCTCACGCGTGTCGGGCTCGATTGCCTTCGGCTATTCTCGCCCTCACTTTCTGAAACCATGCGGTTTCAGTACTTCCACCACGGGAGAGGCGCACCTCTCCCGACCCCTCTCCAGTTCGATTCCCGTTAGTCCGAGCAAAAGAAAAACCCTCACATTCGCGAAGGTTTTTCTTTTGAGTGGGGGACTAACGGGAATCGAACCCGTGACCGCGCTGCCACAGAGCGCTGTGATAACCGCTTCACCATAGTCCCCATGTCAACTTGCGCTTCTTGGGAAATTATAACAGAATTCTGACACATTCGCAATGACTCCCGAGCTATTGAAATACACCCTCAAAGTTTCTATCGGCGTAGTGATCATCTCTGTTGTTGCCTGGTTTGTGGGCACACAACTTCAACCTGCATCAATAGCTACCGGAACCATCGAGGGTTCGACCAACTATCCCAGTGAGTATCTTCCTGAGCAGATCGTCTGCGCGGAGCCAGTCTCTGGTGGCGCTGAGACTTGCGTTGTTGTTCCGGCGGGTGATCCCCAACTTACAGCTCCTGCATGGGCGCTGCAGGTTGCTCCTGGTCAATATTATGTTTCGGCGAAGGTCAAAGATCCGGGTGCCATCGGTAGTGACTTGGGCGAGTATCGCGCCTACTATACGAAGTATGTCACCTGCGGCCTCATGTATGAGTGCAAGGACCACGGCAAAATAGTTATCACGGTTGAACCGGGCAAGACCGTGACGGGCATTACGCCGTACGACTGGTATATTCACTAACATGGCACTATCGGACGACGAAAAGAAATTCGTATGGGCGTGGGTGGCTGTCTTTAGCTCGGCTATTGGCTTTTGGGTTGTTGCAGTTCATTGGGTTTGGGATATAGTTGCGTCGTACTATAGTTAATATTTTTTATGAGTGGATTTCTCCAATTCATTCGCAAACAAGGCGTCGTGGGTCTCGCTGTCGGTTTCATTCTTGGTGGTGCGGTGTCCAAGTTTGTGAGTGCGATCGTCACCGATCTGGTAAGCCCCATACTCGGCATTTTCTTAAGCAAAGTTGGCGACCTCAAGGACGCCACCTGGACACTGGGCTCTGCAATAATCAAGTGGGGCGACTTTGTTTCGGTGACTATCGACTTCGTTGTTATTGCTGCTGTTGTCTATTTTGGCGTCCACATGCTCGGCCTCGATAGACTTGACCATAAGGAATAGTTAACTTATAGTAAAACCGAAAGGAGAATTCACATGCCGATTGGCTACTGGATTCGGTTGTGGTGGTTGGCGCTCAATCCGTTCGCTACGGTCGAGCGAGTGCAAAAACTATTACTGCAATACCGCGTTCCCGCAAACCCGGAAGCGTCGCGCCCGGATTCTTACTACGACGCTCAGGAAGTTGAAAAGCTCGCCGCTTCAGGCGTTGTGTGGATCGGTGGCGATCGTGGGAGATCTCTGCGCACTGATATTGTTGCTGGTCGGGTATTCAGGTACAAAGGCGTTCGAATTCAGAATTTGATCTTTTACCCGGGAGTTAGTACGTGTGCAGTCGTGGGTACTACCTACAGAGTCGAAGCGGCTGTGTTGCTTGGCTTCCGAGCGATATACGGTGAGCCAACGGAAGCGTATCCATTTCTCTCCAGTGGGATCGGTAATTGTATCTGATGTGTGCGAGTCTCGCACTCCTTCCCTAGCCGGAAGGAGTTTTTTATTGTACGATACGCACCATGACGCATAGCGAGCTGCGAAAACTGTATCTCGATTTCTTCAAGACCAAAGGCCACGCGGTGGTTCCTTCGGCGCCGTTAGTGCCTGTCAACGATCCGACGGTGCTCTTCACCACGGCCGGCATGCATCCGTTGGTGCCGTATCTGCTCGGTGAGCCGCATCCTGCGGGCACACGAATCGCTAATGTGCAAAAATGCATCCGCACGGGCGATATCGACGAGGTGGGCGATGATACTCACCTGACATTTTTTGAGATGTTGGGCAATTGGTCGTTGGGAGATTATTTTAAAGACGATGCCATTCGGTGGAGCTTTGAGTTTCTTACGTCAGCTCAATGGTTAGGGATTCCCTTCGATCGACTTGCGTTTAGTTGCTTTGCTGGCGACGAGACTGCGCCAAAGGATGACGAGTCGGCATCGATTTGGAAATCGCTCGGTGTAGCCGATGAGCGCATTGCATTTCTGCCACGTGAGAATAACTGGTGGGGTCCTGCAGGGCAGACCGGCCCCTGCGGTCCTGATACCGAGATGTTTTATTGGATCGACAATGCCACACCAGCCCCCGTGCACTTTGATTCAGCCGACACGCGCTGGGTAGAGATTTGGAACGATGTCTTTATGCAGTACCGCAAGACCGAGCAGGGCGCCTATGAGCTCTTACCCAAACCCAATGTAGATACGGGTATGGGTTTGGAACGCACACTCACCGTACTCACGGGCGCTACATCGGTGTACGAAACGGAACTGTTTAGGCCATTGCTGCACGTGCTTCGCCAGCAGCAGACGATCCAGCATAACGATAGCGAGCGCATGCTCCGTATTATCGCGGATCACATGCGTGCGGCAGCATTTATTATTACTGATGGTGTTGAACCGACCAACAAAGATCGCGGTTATGTGCTCCGTCGTCTGATGCGTCGCGCACTGGTGTTTGGTCGGCAGCTAGGCATGCATGCGGGATGGCATCGACCATTCATCGAGACGCTCATCGGTGAGATGAGCGTGCCCTATCCCGAACTTACCCAACACGATGAGCTGATCCATAGGATTATTAGTGCTGAAGAAGAAAAGTTTAGCGCCACGCTAGAAAAAGGTCTGCGTGAATTTGAAAAATTGGAGGTCGTCGATGGCGAGGCGGCATTTAACTTGTATCAGACGTATGGTTTTCCTTGGGAGCTCACCTATGAGCTTGCACATGCACGGGGTCTCAATCCTCATCGTGGTGCATTTGAGGACGCGTTCACGCGCCACAAAGATCTCTCGCGAACCGCATCGGCGGGCACATTCAAAGGAGGCCTTGCCGATCACTCCGACATCGTGGTGCGCTACCATACCGCAACCCATCTGATGCATAAGGCGCTGCGCGAGGTACTGGGTACGCATGTGATTCAGAAGGGAAGTAATATTAATGCCGAGCGAACGCGGTTTGATTTTTCACACGCGGCCAAGATGACGCCGCAGGAAATTGCAACAGTGGAAGAGTTAGTGAATGATTGGGTTGCTCGTGATTTGCCGATGACACGCGAGATGATGTCCAAGGAGCGTGCGCTTGAGCTGGGTGCGCTCGGTGCATTTGGTGAAAAGTACGGCGATACGGTCTCGGTGTATACCATTCAAGATTCCGCGACAGGAGAGGTTGTAAGTCGAGAATTTTGCGGCGGTCCCCATGTGGAACACACAGGAACTATTGGTACGTTTAAGATAATCAAAGAGGAAGCCATCTCGTCAGGCGTGCGTCGCATCAAAGCGGTGATTTCATGACGCATGGATTTTGGGGAAAACTTGCAAAGCCATTCTCGGTGTTAGCACCGATGGCGGATGTCACTGACCGAGCATTTCGGTCTATTGTGGCGAGCTGTGGTCGTCCCGATGTTTTTTATACGGAGTTCGTCTCGGCTCACGGCCTGGCATCGGCGGGTCGCGAGCGACTCATGCTGGATCTCGCGCTTTCCGACGATGACCACCCCATCGTGGCGCAGTTTTTTGGAACGGTACCGGAGCACCTGTACGTTGCCGGAGCACTTGCGAAAGAATTAGGATTTGATGGCGTGGATATCAATATGGGATGCCCCGATCGTGGTGTGATGAAGCAGGGCGCAGGAGCTGGACTGATCAAAACTCCTCCTCTTGCTCAAGAACTGATTGCGGCGATACGCGAGGGCGCAGCAGGCTTACCGGTGGCTGTAAAAACGCGATTGGGCACCTACTCGACCGACGAGATGGATGGTTGGATTGGCGCGGTACTTGATGCCAAACCCGATGTTCTTATTGTGCACGGGCGTACGGTCAAAGAAATGAGCAAAGTTCCTGCGCACTGGGATTTCATCGGTCGCGCGGCTGCGATGGCACACGATGCTGGTGTGCTGTGTGTGGGCAATGGCGATGTTATCTCAGGCGTACAAGGTGCGCTGCTCGCCCAAGAGCACGGCGTAGACGGCTATATGGTTGGGCGGGGGATATTTCACAACCCCTGGCTTTTTGATGCCAGTATTGATCCGGAAGCGATTACCCCTCAGCAGCGTCTGACGCTCTTACTCCACCACACCGCTGCGTGGGTCGCACAGTGGAATGGCATCAAATCGTTTGATCTCATGAAGAAATTCTACAAGGTGTACGCCTCAGGTTGGTCTGGCGCTGCACACTTGCGCGCGCAACTCATGGAGTGCCGCACCGCAGCGGACGTGAAAGCTGTCATAAGCAATCTATAATAAAACCCGGCACTTGAAGTGCCGGGTTGTGCGTTCAGGAGAGGCGAGGGTCCAGATGCAATCGCTTACGCGATGCGTCCGTGTCGGTGGGGAGAGCTTCACCTTCGTGATCGTTCTGAGCGAGGGAGGGGGCTCGTATATGCCGGGCGAGACCCGGTTCACACCCCGATACGGGTGATGCGAGCGCAGTATCAACGCGGTGAGCGTTGGAGGTGGTTGCGGTTAGCTTCTGCATAACGAGCACTTCCTTGGATAGAAAGAACTTCAGAGTAGCGTGAACGTAGTGGTTGAGGTTAACGTTCCCCAAGGTCTCACTCTACACTTGAGGATTGTCTCTGTCCAGTACCTTTTGAATCAGCTATGATATCGATGTGAAAATGACGAACGAATTTACTAGACTCTACGCGGCACTCAATCCTCGCCAAAAAGAGGCGGTCGATGCCATCGACGGCCCTGTCATGGTGGTTGCTGGCCCAGGCACGGGTAAGACCAATATTCTCACCCTTCGTATCGCCAAAATTCTCACGGCGACCGATACGCCTCCCGAGGCGATTTTAGCCCTTACATTTACCGAATCGGGCGCTTCCGAGATGCGCGCTCGGTTGGCTGCCATCATTGGCACCGACGCGTATCGCGTCATGATTACGACGTTTCATTCGTTTTGCAATGGCATTATCCGAGACTACCCTGAGTCGCTGGGTGCACTGGCGGGCGCGACACTTATTTCAGATGACGATCAAGCGGTGATGCTCCAAGAGCGTATCAATGATCCCGCAAACCTTTTCGAATACTTGCGGCCGGTCAACGCTCCGGATCTCTATCTCAGGGTTCTTATTCACGCCGTATCCACGCTCAAACGCGAGGGTGTCACCGCCGATGCGCTTGTTGCCTATGCCCAACGCGAGGAGCGTGCTGTCATGAGCGCCGAGGATCTCGAGCATGAAAAAGGTCCGCATAAAGGAAAGGTAAAGGGTGTGTACGAAGAGCGTCTGAAGCAGGCCAAAAAGCTCCGAGAGCTCGCACTCGTGTATACGCAGTATCAATCTACTCTGCGCGCGCAACGTCTGTTTGATTACAACGACATGATTATGGAGGTGGCGCGTGTTCTCGAAACCGACGAGACGCTCCGGCTCATATTACAAGAGCAGCATCAGTACATTCTGGTTGATGAGCACCAAGATACCAACAATACTCAAAATCGCATCGTAGAACTCTTGGCGCGTTTTTGGGAAACTCCCAATCTCTTTGTGGTCGGCGATGAGAAGCAAGCCATCTATCGTTTTCAAGGAGCGTCACTGGAGAATTTTCACTACTTTCAAAAACTCTACCCCTCAGTGAAGCTGATCACGCTCGAAGACAACTATCGTTCCAGCCAGCTCATCCTTACCGCTGCCGAAGGGGTGCGTTCAAGTGCTGGTGGGGCGTTGGCAGCGCGATCCGGCCACGCAGATACTCCTGTTAGCGTAATGGCACTCAGCTCGCCCGACGTTCAGTACTGGAGTGTGGCGCGACACATTCAGGATCGACTTGCTGCGGGCGCGCGTCCCGAGTCAATTGCGGTGCTTGCGCGCGACAACAGCGATGCAGTTGCGGTATCTGAGTTTTTACGTAAGCTTGCAATTCCATTCACGCTTTCCACCCAGCAAGATATCTTTTCCGATCCGTATCTCCATCAATTGGTGCGCATACTCGATGCACTCCGCAACTACGGTAGTGCGGGGCCACTGTTGATTGCACTGCACGCACCCGCGTTGGGAGTCGACCCGCTCGATGTCTACAAGCTCACAGTGTTTTGTAAAACGGGGCGCAACCCCTATGACGTGATACGGTCTACTGCCTTGATGCACGAAGCGGGGATCGATGGTGCACTGCGTCTTCAGGAAGTATCCGCACTCCTTCGCTCCTGGGCAACCGCAACGCAACAGCCTGCCGCAGCCGCTGCGCTTGAGGCGATCGTGCGCGAATCGGGGTTATTAGCGGAGATGATGCGTGACGAGAATGCACTTGATGCACTCGATCGTCTCCACACACTATACGACATGATTCGTTCGCGTGTGCAGCGCGAACGCACGCTCACTCTTGCAGCATTTACAGATCATCTCGATTTTTTGCGAAGTCATGGCATCGCGCTATCGACGGTAACCGGCATGCCGTTGCCAGGACGTGTACGCGTCATGACCGCGCACAAGAGCAAGGGGCTTGAATTTGATTACGTCTACATCATCGATGCCATCGATGCGCGATGGGGGAAGCGACAGCGACGGGAACTGCTCAAGCTTCCTCCGGCGCTCTTTCTGAAGACGCAATCAACGCTTGCAGCGGACGCGTTCGATGACGACGAACGCAATCTTTTTTATGTTGCGCTGACCCGCGCGCGCCGAGAGGTCGTGATCGCGTATTCGCTGCGTGATCAGCGCGGCAATGAGCAGCTTCCCACTGCCTACCTTTTGGATATACGTCCCGATGTGCAGCTGCGCGTCGACACTGCTGCGCTCGAGGAGTCTTGGCTTCGCGAAAGCTCGCTGCGATACGCACCCGCGCCAGCGCAAATACCGCAGGCGACTGATCGCGAGTATCTCAATGAACTTTTCAATCACCACGGACTCTCGGTTACTGCGCTCAATAATTATCTCACCTGTCCGTGGCGATACTTCTATACTAATTTGATTCGCATACCCGAAGCACCTGCCTTCGCGCTGATGTATGGAAATGCTGTCGATCGCGCCCTAGAGGAGTATTTCAATCGATTCAAAGAGGGACAGCGTGGAACTCGCGAATCATTGGTCGAGTTGTTTGAGACATTTATTCGACATCAGCCGCTCCAGCAACAAGATCTCGATGCGGCGCTTACGCGCGGGCGCACCGCGCTTCAGGGATACTATGATCAGTACCACACCGAGTGGCATGTCAACATTTTCAACCAGCTCAAAGTTCCTGCAGTGGAGCTTGCTAATGGCATTCTCATCAACGGTAAAATCGACAAAGTCGAACTCCTCGATGCCACGGGTGCGGTACTCGTGGTCGATTACAAAACAGGCAAGCCAAAATCGCGCAATCAAATCACAGGCGATGTGAAAGACGGCGACGGCAATTACCTGCGGCAACTTACCTTCTATAAGCTTCTACTAGATCGCTACCAAGACGGAAAATACCGTATGCGCGAAGGCGTTATCGATTTTGTCGAGCCGGATCTTCGCGGAAAGTATCATCGCGAGAAATTCGATATCACGCCGGAATCGGTTGCCACGCTGGAATCAGAAATTATACGTGTTGCCGAAGAAATCCGATCGCTCGCTTTTTGGAACGCACGATGCGGAGATTCCGATTGCGCCTACTGTCCACTACGATCGTTGATGGAAAAGCGATGACGTTGTGCTATACTTGGAGCGGAACTATTCGCCAACTCGATGAGCGTCAAAATTATTAATGTCCTCAAGGATGATTCATTCAACGACATTCTTGAGCTATTTCAAAAGACGTCGGCAGTGGAGGTTATCCTGGTCCTGCCTCGCGTAGGCAAGCTCTTTCGCCACGAAGATCATTTCGCGGCGTTTGCGTCTGAAGCTCAACAGGGCGGCAAGGTAGTTTCGGTTCTCACTGCAAATCCTCAAACAGCCCTGTTAGCGCGTAAGTTTGGTTTTACCGTTATGGCATCTGGTGCAAGTAAAACAGCTAAGAAAACGGCGACACTTGCGCGATCGGCAATCCCTACTGATTTCAGTATTCCTGATATGGATGACGGCGCAGATCTTGGTGATGTGCCACTCACATCGGACCAAACACAGGGCTCTGATCCGCAAGAGTCCAACGACGATGAGCCACTACGCAATATGCGTATCCTGGATGACGAGGGTAACCGCGTGGATGAAGATGGTGACGGTCTCGCCGATGAACCAAAAGAATCGGACCTTACGGTGGGTGATGATGCAGATTTGATCGGATCTTCGGGTGCTCGAGCTGTAGCTACCCTTGCCGCTGCTCCCAAAGCAGGCGCGCGACGGGTGCCCAAGGCGAGCGATGTTGATGGTGTGCGCATCGGTGCTCCAGCCCGTACCCTCACTCCTGCGTCAAAGTCCGAACGAGCAGCTCCTGTGCCTGTTCAGCGCGGACTATCCTCAGAAGATGCCGCTCTCGCAGCTGGTTCGGACTATATCGATACCGTTTGGCGTGGCATGAAGGCTAAAGATGCCACTCACTCCACTGAACCCTCACTTTTCCGCCGCGCAACACGTAGCGCAACTTCTGGCTCTGCTCCGAAGCGTATGGCGGGTATGATACTTCTCGCGGCGATTATTGTGCTTGCGGGCGTTGTGTATCTCATGACCGGCAAAGCGCGCGTTGCGCTCACGCCGACCAGCTCGGCAGTCGACACCGAAATCTCGGTGCAAGCATCGGATGCGGTGAGCGCTATTGATGATGCATTTGGAAAAATTCCTGGGCAGCTTGTCGAGGTGACCAAAACGACTGAACACACTGTAGCTGCTACGGGGAAGCGCGATGTTGCCTCCAAAGCTCGTGGCAAAATCACTGTCTATAATGAGTACTCATCTTCGCCGCAAGCTTTGGTTACGAACACACGATTTGGTACCAGCGACGGCAAGATATTCCGTACGCTGCAGTCGGTGACAGTACCCGGCAGTTCCACGAACGCAGGCAAGACTGTTGCGGGTAAGATTACTGTTGATGTCATAGCTGACGCCCCCGGCACTGAGTACAACGTTCCGGCTGGGCGTTTTATTATTGTGGCTTTCAAAGAAAAAGGGGACACCAATAAGGTGCAGACATTCTACGGCATTTCTGATGCTCCCATGTCTGGCGGGGCATCTGGACCTTCCGTTATTGTGACGCAGGCTGATTATGACGCCGCCAAGACTGCAGCAATTCAGCTTGCAAAGGATCAAGTCGCTACCGCTATTACGGCTCAAGGAGCAGATTTCATGGTGCTCAACGCGGACGCTCCAGTAATCTCTGATGTTACCAGCTCGGCGCTCGTTGATAACCCCGCCAGCGAGGTAAAAGTAACGGTCACTGCGACACTCAAAACAATCGCATTTCGTACCGCTGATTTACATGAGCTCATTGCACGCACGATGTTAAAAAAAGATCGACAGGTTGTGCTGGTTGATCAGCATAAGCTCACATACACCGATATCACCTTCAAATCCGATCTGGGAACGCTCGCCTTCACGGTCGGCATCACCGGGAAAGGATATGCACCCATCGACATTGATGCAATACGCAGGGATATAGCAGGCAAAAGCTCAGTCGGTGTTCGCGATTTCTTCCATAATCGCGAAGGCGTTGAATCCGCCACAGTCACGTTGTCCCCGTTTTGGGTGCGTTCAGTACCCGCAAAAACCAGCAAAATCGACATTCAGGTTGTCTATCCGACCTCCACTCCTTAGCGTCGTTGACACCAAAACGCTCATCTGATAGTATATATTGGCTTTCTGAGGTGTGCCCGAGGCACCCTCGAAGCAGTCTACAGCACCCTTGATCGACCAGAAAAAGCAAAAAGTCATAGGCAGCGTGATAGAGGCGTTACCCGATACCACGTTCAATGTCCAGCTTGAGGACGGCACTATCGTGCTGGCTTACTTGGCCGGGCGTATGCGCTTGCGCCACATCAAAGTGATGGTAGGCGACAAGGTTTCGATTGAGCTTTCTCCCGACCGAGGACGTGGAAGAATCGTCTACCGCAACTAAACGTAGTTGCAGCGTCTTTTTTTGTAAGATGAAAGTACAAGCTTCTGTAAAACCAATGTGTAAGAACTGCAAACTCGTACGACGCAAAAAGCGTTTGTATTGCGTGTGCAAGATTGCAAAGCACAAGCAGCGTCAGGGATAACTCACTCAAACGAACCATGCCACGCATTTTCGGTGTAACAATTCCCGACAACAAAAAAATCCTCTTTTCGTTACCATACCTGTATGGTATTGGACCAACGACTGCAGCGGTGATCCTCAAGAGTGCTGGCATCGATCCTGACAAGAAAGCGTCTGAGCTTTCCGGTGAGGAGTTGGGTAAGATTCAAAAAATAATCGAACGCGCATATAAGATCGAGGGGGATCTCCGCAAAGAAGTCGGCACGAACCAGAAGCACCAGAAAGAAACGGGCACCTGGAAGGGTTCTCGTCTCTCCCGCCGCCTTCCCGTGCACGGTCGTTCGAAGACCAATAGCCGTACTACCCGTGGCAATGTTCGCCGCACGATGGGTTCTGGCCGTACCAAAGCAGAGGGCAAGACTTGATACTCCGATGACTGACGAACTCAAGAAAAAGAAAGTGGCGGCACCTAAGGCTGTCAAAGAAAAATCTGAGGCCACCGAAGCATCTGTAGCTGCGTCTATTGAGGCACCTACGGAACTCGCCACAGCCGGCAAGAAAAGCACCAAGAAGCAGGTGCTCAACGGCGTCGTCAACATCAACATTTCATACAACAACACGCTTATCGCAATCAGCGATTTGGGCGGCAATGTGCTGACCTTTTCCAGCGCCGGCTTGCTCGGATTTAAAGGCTCCAAGAAATCAACACCGTATGCAGCTAACCTCGTTGCAAAGGATGCCGTAGAGAAGTCCAAGCGCTTCGGCCTTATGAATGTACGCATCGTCGTCAAAGGTGTTGGTCCCGCACGTGAAGCAGCGGTGCGTGGTATTGCCGGCACCGGACTCAATGTTTCTTCGATTATGGATAAGACCCCGGTGCCTCACAACGGAGTAAAGTCACCGAAGCCACGCCGCATCTAATTACGCACTACCCACTCCTATGGCACGCTATACAGGACCACGCGGAAAAATCGAACGACGACTGGGCGAGAGCCTCGGCCTCAAAGGCGAGCGCTCTAATTCACCCAAGTCAGCAGTTCTTCGTCGGCCATTTCCACCAGGACAGCACGGCAGCGGTCGTCGCCCACGCAAACTTTCGGAATACGGCACGCAGCTTCGTTCCAAGCAGAAGGTGCGTAACGTGTATCGTCTCTTAGAGAAGCCATTTAAGACCTATGTAAAGCGCGCACTCGAGAATGCCAAGCGCGAGTCGCCCTATATCGCCGTTATCCGCAGTCTCGAGACCCGCTTGGATAATGTTGCTTTCCGCATGGGGTTGGCACAGTCACGCGATCAGGCTCGTCAGGTTGTTGGCCACGGACACATCACACTCAACGGCAAGCGCGCCAAGACGCCGTCGATCGTGGTGCGTGTTGGTGATGTTATCGGCGTTCGCGAAGCTTCCAAATTGTCCCCCTACTTTGCCACCTTGCTACCTCGCTGGATGGAGGCGTTTACGCCACCGGCGTGGCTGGAGCTTGATAAGAAGGCACTTACCGGTACCGTTAAAGCGAGCCCCACGGTTGAGGAGAGCGGTATCCAGACAGGGGACTTGCAAGCCATTATCGAATACTATTCACGTTAATTAATACGCAGCCGTGCAGCTTGCTCGACGAGATACCGACCAGTAACCTCCTCAACCTCGTCCCGCCAGTCACACGTAGGCGAATCGTATGATCCAGCTCCCCGAAGAAATCAAGTTAGTGAAGAAAGAGGGTACTAAAGCCGTTTTTGAAATTGGTCCGCTGATGCCTGGCTATGGCGCGACGATTGCAAACCCATTGCGTCGTGTGCTTTTGTCCTCCCTTGAGGGTGCAGCGATCACGTCCATCAAGATCCACGGTGTTGAACACGAGTTCGGCGCGATTGCCGGCGTGCAGCAGGATGTCATCGAAGTGTTGCTCAACCTCAAGCGTCTTCGCTTCCGCAGCTTTTCCGCTGAGCCAGTTATCTTAATTCTCAAAGTGAAGGGCGAGCGCGAAGTCACCGGTGAAGACATCCAGCTCACGTCCGATGTAGAGCTCGTCAACCCAGAGCAGAAAATCTGCACCATCACTGATAAGAAGACCGAACTTGAAATTGAGTTTACCGTCTCCAAGGGTCGCGGGTATGTTGCCGTCGAGACTCGTCAGAAAGAAAAGCTTCCCATCGGTGTCATTGCTGTGGATGCAGCATTCTCACCAGTCCGCATGGTGAACTTCACCATCGACGACGTTCGTGTTGGACAGCGCATTGACTTCAATCGTGTCACCATGGAAGTCGATACCGACGGCTCTATTCAACCCGAGCAAGCCATGAAAGAGGCCGGACAGATCTTGGCTGACCATTTTAGCTTGGTCGCTGCAATCGCAGTGCCTGATGCAGAAGAAAAGCCAGTCAAGAAGGCAAAGAAAGCCAAGAAAGAGTAACCTGGACGAATCGAGTCAATCGTGATATCATTGGACACTTATGAAACGAGGTAACAAGCGCACATTCGGACGAGAGATGCAGCAACGCAAAGCCTTTCTGAAGGGCCTGTTGACTGCGCTTGTTGCGCACGGCAAAATCAAAACCACGACGGCGCGCGCTAAAACTCTCAAGACGATTGCTGATAAAGCGGTCACGCAAGCCAAGCGCGGCACACTCGCTTCCCGCCGCTTACTCTTGCGTTCTGTGGGTGCCGATGCTGCAGCTAAGTTGTCAAAGGAAATTGCTCCAAAGTTTACTGATCGTGCGGGTGGCTACACGCGTGTCATCAAACTTGGTCGTCGTGGTTCGGATGGTTCTCCGGTAGCAATTGTAGAATTTGTTTCCTAAACCGATGAAAGTCATCGAAATTGACGCAACCAACCAGTCTCTCGGTCGCATGGCAACCAAGATTGCTATGGCGTTGCGCGGCAAAGATACTCCTGACTGGACTCCCAATATTATTCCCGACGTGCAGGTTGTTGTGCATAATCTTGAGGGCATTGTCTTCAAGGGCACGAAGGCAGCTTCCAAAGTCTACTACCGACACTCAGGTTTTCCGGGTGGACTCAAAGAGCGCACCCTGGAAGAGGCCTGGGCACGCAACAAGGTGCAAGTGCTACGCAAAGTAGTACGTGGCATGCTTCCCGAAAATCGTCAGCGCGATATTTTACTCAACCACATTATTGTTAAATAATATGCCACCGAAGACCGCATCAAAATCTGGATCCCGCACCGCACACAAGTCCGCACCTGAGCCGGCTATGATCATGCCCACCACATTTGTGGACACCGTTTCTCGTGAGGATGATGACATTGAAACTGCACCGCTCGTGCTCGAAGAGCTCGCCGAAGGTGCACGTGAGAAATACTATGAATCTGTCGGCCGCCGAAAGCGTTCCGTGGCACGCGTGCGTCTTATGACTCGCAAGGCAGGCGATAAGATCACCGAAGATAGTGCATTGATGACCATCAACGGGAAAGACTACACGGACTACTTTTTGGATAAGAACCTCGTGATGCGCGTGGAAACACCACTGCGCCGCCTCAAGTCGCTCTCGCGCTTCAAGGTTACTGTACTTGTAAATGGCGGGGGAATTTCTGGCCAGGCCGATGCAGTCCGGCACGGTATTTCTCGTACACTCGAGTTGTTCGATGCCAACTTCCGCAAGAAGCTCAAGAAGGCAGGATTCCTCACTCGCGATTCTCGCAAGGTGGAACGCAAGATGCCTGGTCTCAAGAAATCGCGCAAGGGTCCACGCTGGGCAAAACGCTAGCACGCTGTGGACATTACCAACCACCCCTCTCGGGGTGGTTGTGGTAGTATGACCATATGAACAAATATATTCTCGTGGCATCAATAGTCGGATTCTCGCTGGCGGTGACGCTTCCTGTGAGTGCAGCACGAAATGATAGTGAGAAGAGCGTTGAGGTAGGAACGAAGAAAACAGAACGCCAAGAGCTTCGCATCGAAAACAACATGCCAAAGGAAGTTCGCGTTTCTATCGCCAAGAAGGCATTCGCAATATGTCGTAATGATGCCAAGCGCACACTACAGACCGCAGAACGTGGGACTCGCCAGTCGCTTAACGACGCCCGCAAAACCGCGAAGGTAACGCTGAGTGACGCAAAGAAAGCTGCCAACCAAATTCGTAGAAACGCCGTCGTCGCAGCCAAGGGTGATGAGGCGCTCGTTAAGTCCGCAAAGGACACCTACTCGGCCACCATGACCGCCGCACAAGCCGCTAGCAAGGCTTCCATGGCGTCTGCGGAGGCGTCCGCTAAGAGCGCACTCCAAACCGCTAAGGGCGCTTATACAGCCACCCTCGCAACCTGCGAGACAGCTCGTGATACTGCTTTCGCCGCAGCAAGAGTGACCGCGACTCCGTCTCCTACTGAGTAGAACTAATGAGAATATTTAAACCGGTGACACTCGCGTGGTGGCAGGTAGCGATTGTTAAGGTGTGCCTGATATCACTCGGAGTGATCCTGGGAGTATCGTATTTTGTGTTCTTCTACATCCACCTGACTACGGTCGTGGTCATTTTCGCTGTCGCTGCGATCTATTTGATCGGGTGGTGGCTCAAACAGGGGATGCGTAGTCGTTAGTCATCGTGTATACTAGAAGAACTATGAAAAAATACCTCTGGACACTCGCGGTACTGCTCATCGTTGTGATCGTCGGCAGCTTGTACAAAGTGTACGTCGTCGACAAACGCACTAGTGATGAAGCGCCTGTTGTAGAGGATTATCGCAATGCGACCTATCGTATCGCTGGACAGGACGTGAAGCTCGTTGATGGCATCTCAGTCATGCAGGGAGGGATGGGTTCCAGCGATATAACTACTACGCGCATTTTCGGCAATGGAGTCGTTGGCGACTTCGATGGCGATGGCAAGCAGGACTCCGCATTCTTGATGACGCAAAACAACGGCGGTTCTGGTATCTTCTATATCGTGGTTGCTGCACTCGCCGTAGATAGGGGTGGCACGCACACCACACAGCCATACTTGCTCGGAGATCGCATTGCGCCACAGTCGACGGAGTATCGTGATGGCTCACTCATCGTAAACTATGCAGTGCGTCGCGATGGCGAGCCGTTCTCTGTGCTTCCTTCCGTTGGAACATCTGTACTACTGAAGGTGCAAGATGGGAAACTGGTAAAAACTAACTAAGCTCTATGGCAAAAGGACATCAATCGCAAAAGCGCGAGACACGCAAGCCCAAGAAAGCAAAGAAGTAAGGGTGCGACTGTTTGGATTTATCGTGAAACGAAGACACCCACGCCGGAAGCAATCCGGCGTGGGTCTGTATCGCCAGCACAAAGAGAACGCCCGTAGTTTGGTGTACGCTCGCTTGGCGCACTGGACAGCAATCCATCCGTTTGCGTACGGTCAAGTTCGAATCAAAAACACGCGTGGCTCGTGGGGAAGTTGTAGCTCAAAGAAGAACCTCAATTTCAATTGGCGCCTGGTTGGACTCACGCCGGAGCTTGCTGATTATATAGTGCTCCATGAGCTATGCCACACCGTGCACCTGAACCACTCACGGGCCTTCTGGGAACTTCTGACATCCCTTATACCGCATGCCTACTCACTACGCGCACAACTCCGCAGTATTCCCATTGTGACACTGCAAGGCGCTAGAGAAGTCTCTCAAGCTCCGCTGGATTGAGCGAAAACAGTTTTGCTGTTTCGGGTGTGATTTGTTTTGCTTTCACCAATCCCGCGAGCGATTGATCCAGCGTTATCATGTGTTCAGTAGCGCCCATTTGAATAACAGAATCAATGGAAAAGATTTTGCGTTCTCGGACAAGATTACGGATCGCGGGATTGGTGATCATGATCTCCAGAGCAGGAACGCGACCACCATCGATTCGCGGGACAAGACGTTCCGACACAATCGCAACGAGCGTGGTCGCGACTTGCGTGATGACCTGCTGTTGCTGCTGTGGAGGGAAGGAATCGATGATGCGATCGATGGTCTGCGCTGCCGAATTGGTATGCAGTGTAGAGAATACAAGATGTCCGGTTTCAGCGGCGGTCATTGCCGCTGCGATAGAATCTGCGTCGCGCATTTCACCCACCATGAGAACGTCGGGATCCTGGCGGAGTACTGTTCGCAGACCGTCCGCAAACGATGGCGTGTCACTTCCCACTTCCCGTTGCGAGACAATGCCACGTCCTTGACCGAAGATATACTCGATCGGATCTTCGATAGTGATAATATGCGCGGTACGAAGCAGGTTAATTTCATTAAGGATCGCCGCTGTCGTGGTAGATTTGCCGTGACCGGCCGGGCCAACCATAAGCACAAAACCCTGGGTAAGTTTTGTAAAATCATGCAGTACCGCTGGCAACCCCAATTCATCGATGGTGCGGATCTTGTTGGGAATAAGGCGGAGCGCCGCAGCCCAGCTATTCTGTTGGAAGTACGCGTTGACTCGAAAGCGAGTGTTATCGGAAAGCTCGAAGGCAAAATCGAGTTGACGTTCGCGCAAGAACTGTTCGAGGCGCTCTTTTGGAATGAGTTCAGTGATAAGTCCATGAGCAATTTCAGATGTCACAACATCTTCTTCACCGAGAACCGAAAGTACGCCCGCGATACGGAGCGTTGGTTGTCGCCCTACTGCAATATGAAGATCACTTGCACCCTCATGCAGCGCAGAAGCCAGGAGACGATGAAGCGTCGCAGCGTAGTTCATAGTGCGAGACGATGCTCCTCTTTAGTATACCACGTGCGAGCGCTAGAGCTTGATGATATTAGTGCCACCGCGCCCATCCGTCTCAAGTATGCGGTAGCTCTCGTTGCCCACATCAATGACGATATGCTCATGATCACGAAACCATGCAGCACGTATAATCGGTACCGAGAGACGAGTAATAGCTTGGCGCTCGCCCTCGGAGCGGTAGGGTTGTTGGTCAGTATTATTGAGCCACAACACCCAGATCTCGTTACGGCTCCACCACAGAAGCCGGCTGGAATCGTCGGTAACAGAGAAACCCAAGACACGGTCCGCAACGAGTGACGGAGATGCGGGTCGCATGTCCAAAAGGTGCGCCTCGTCGAGTTGAAAGTCACCGACACGCAACAACTTTGATTTTGAAGCTGTTGCAGCGAGCGCGGCGCTGTTGCTGAGAGATCTGGATGCTTCGGCTTTAAGCGCGAGAAGGTCTGCGTCATCAGTCGGCAGAATTAGCACGTGAGGAAAATCGATGAGCTTGCCCTCTTCGACGATGACAGTTTTATGCCAACTGGTGTATCCATCACGAGCAACCCGAAGCGCGTAACTTCCAGGTAGCAATCCTTCTTGTCCGGCGCGATTACCAAGAAATGAGGTGCCGCCAGTTTTTGCATCGTCTATGAAAAGCTGGGCGTCGGTGTTTACGGTAACAGCAATCGCTCCCGTACGAACAAATTTGCCTGCGCTAAAATCATACGCGTACCCTTGGGCGTAGCGAATGACCACCCACGAAGCAAAAATAAACGTGACGACGGCTAGCCAAAATAGAGCCCGGCGATTTCGTTTTTGCATCCCCTCAAGTATACCGTACCCGCGCATTGAAATACAGTAGTAATTATGCGATATTCAGGGCTATGTCCAGAAAGATAGGTATTGACCTAGGAACCACCAATACCGTAGTCTACACGCCCAAGAAGGGGATTGTCATCAATGAGCCATCCGTGGTCGCCGTTTCGGTACTCGACAATCGTATTCTTGCCGTTGGTAATGCAGCTAAAGATATGATCGGGAGAGCACCCGATAGCATTACCATTGTCCGACCTCTGATCGATGGCGCCGTTGCGGACTACCGGGTGACGGGTGCAATGCTGAGTTATTTTATCAAGCGGGCTAGCGGCGTGTTTCATTTTATGAAACCTGAGGTTCTCGTTTCGGTGCCTGCGGGCATCACCAGTGCTGAAAAGCGCGCGGTCATAGAGTGCACATTGGCAGCCGGCGCCAAGGCAGTTTTTTTAGTGAAGGAACCCGTGCTAGCAGCCATCGGCGCTCAAATACCCATCAATAGTCCGATAGGCAACATGATTCTTAATATCGGTGGCGGTACCACTGAATTGGCGGTGATTTCTCTCGGCGGCATCGTGTCGGCACAATCAGTTCGTGTGGGTGGCGTGAAGTTTGATCTGGCGATTGTGGAATATGTGAAAAAGAAGCATGGGCTTGCCATCGGAGAACGTACCGCGGAACTAATCAAGATTAATCTCGGAAGTGCACTCCGCGGCGCGCACGAGGATTCGCTCAACATTAAGGGTCGTGACCTCACGACTGGACTTCCTAAAACTATACAGATTACCAGCAACGAGGTGACGGAAGCGCTGAGCGAGCACTTGCGAGAGATCATTCAAATTATCAAGGGCGTGCTCGAGGTCACTCCTCCTGAGCTCTGCTCTGATATTATGGATCGCGGCATCGTTATTTCGGGTGGCGGGGCGCTGCTGCGAAATATCGACGAGCTTATCACGAAAGTAACGGGTGTACCGGCGCGCATCGCTGATGATCCACTCTTCTGCGTTGCACGAGGTACGGGAAAGGTGCTTGAAAACTTAGAGGTGTATAAAAAGAATGTAATTGCGAAGCGTTCGTAGATGCGTATAGCACTCGTTCACGATTGGATTATATATGAGGGGGGTGCGGAGCGCGTTCTTCAAAGTTTGCATCGGTTGTGGCCTGATGCGCCCATCTTCACGCTACTGTACCAGCCAGAGACAGTTCGTCGCCTCCTCCCGAACGCGACCATTCGACCGTCACGACTACAGCGTCTCCCGGGAGCTTGGCGGTACTATCCGCTCTTGGCGCCGCTCATGCCATCAGCAATAGAGACCTTTGATTTTTCTGCGTTTGATACGGTCATTTCTTCGTCGGTCGTTTTTTCCAAAGGAATCATTGTTCGACCCGACACGCGGCATCTGTCTTATTGCTATAGCCCCACTCGCAGTATTTGGGATCGTGCGCATCGCTACCAACGCACCGGCATACTATCACATGTCTATCGGCATCTTCTGCGCTCGTGGGATCTCGCTGCCGCCCAACGACCTGATCATTTGCTGGCAATATCCAACACAACCGCGGCACGTATCACGAAGTACTATCATCGATCATCTATCGTCGTACCCCCACCCATGCGAGCCCACGCCACGCCTGACTATACGCGCGTCCCCGCCGATGCATACTATCTTGTGGTTGGGCGTCTCATCGCGCATAAAGATCTCGAGATAGTTATCGACGCATTCGCCAAGCTACGTTGCCGCCTGGTCATTGTTGGGGAGGGTACACTTTTCCGACAGCTACAGCGGCGCTCACAGACAAATATCGTATTTGTCGGGCGCGTTACCGATGCTCAGCTTGATGGTCTCTATGATCGTTGCACTGCGCTTATTGTTCCCAATGAAGAGGATTGGGGACTTACTGCAGTTGAGGCGATGTCGCATGGCAAGCCGGTACTCGCGCTTCGCCGTGGTGGTGCGACCGAGACGGTACTTGAGGGAATCACTGGCGAATTTTTTGACGATGCTATTCCAGAGGCGATAGCGGATGGCGTGAAGCGTATCACTGCTGGCCTTTCCTCATATGACGCGTCTCACATAACGAACCATGCCAGTCAGTATGGTGAAGAACAATTTGCTCGACGAATGAAGGCTATTGTCGAGTTACCGTCATGAAACTTACGCTAGTTACCATCAACTATAATAGTACCGAAGACACGATTCGGTTTTTGGATTCACTTCGCTCGCAAACCGACGATCAGTTCGACTGCATTGTGATCGACAATGACAGCGAGCCTGTATATCAACAACAGCTGATGGCATATACGGCCAGTTATACCCGCGTACTCACCGTCATTTCCTCGCCCCAGAATCGCGGTTTTTCTGGCGGCAATAACCTGGGCATCAAGCGCGCGCTCGAACACGGCGCGGACTGGGTAGCACTCATCAACAACGATACGACGGTGACGCCTTCTTTTGTAGGAGACTTACGCTCACAGTTAACGTCGCATCCGCCGGCAGTGGTGGGAGTGCCAATCAACGAGAGAGGCAAGACTGCTTATGCGGGATGCATTACCTGGAACGCAACCTCGCTACCACACCTGTATCGACCGGTATCCCGCGAGCATGCCACGTATGTCATCGGAGCCGCACTCATCGTGCATCGTGAAGTATTTGCTCGTAGCGGCTATCTTGATGAGTCCTACTTTCTCTACTTCGAGGATGCCGATTTTTCGCTGCGCGCACGGCGTGCACAATTTCCGATTGTACACCTCGCATTCCCGACAATTGACCACGCTGTATCGCGCTCAACCACGTCGCTGGGCTCACCAATCTTACTGCGCTACCACATCAGAAATGCAATCTACTTCAATCGTGCGCATGCGCCACTGACAGCGCGCGTGCTTTTGCCAGTGGTGCTCGCATGGATTGCGTTCAAGCAAGTCATCAAGCTTTTTTTGGGACTTGAACACGCCCAAAGCCGTGCACTCATAGCGGGTATACGAGATGGAGTGCTGGGTAGCATGGGAAGAATTCGCACTCGACCGAGCATTGCTATCGAGTGCGAGTCACTCGAGGATGCATCATGGGGTGTGGCGCGACAGATTCGGGGGTTTCTTACGGAATTTACTCAGCTACCCGAGGTGCGTGCGCAGTATGAAGTCGTGGCATATTTTAAATCGCACATTCCCGACGAGCCATGGATAGCGCACACCAATGTGCGGGCGACACTCGTGCGGCCGTTTCGATGGTGGCCTAATTCTTTTTCGCTGTATTTCTTTGTTTTCTTTCCCATTCGTCTCTGGATTGATCGCCCCGTGGTCACTATTATTAGCAATTATATGCTGCCGCTGCTTTTTCGTGGCAAGAGCATCGTGATGCTCACCGAAGATGTGTGGCATGAAATTCGTGGCCACGATTTACCAATCCGCTACCGATTGGCATACGGCATTTTTGCCACCTGGGCAGCAACGCGAGCGACTCGTATCATGGCGATCACGCACGCCTCCGCAGAGCGCGTTGCTAAGTTGTTTGGTATCCGCAAGGAGCGCATTTTCGTCAACGAGCTCGCTGTTGCGCCATCACTCGCCGGAGCGGCGCGTTCCGGTGAGTATGTTCTCTATGTAGGACAGGGGCTTCCACGTCGTCACCTCCGCGAGACGATCCTTGCCTTCGGACAGATTACACGCCACCACCCAATCCTGACATTGCTCGCCGTAGGACCCGATAAGTACCAACCGCCCCAGATTGATGAGCTTATTGCACGCACCAATGCCGAGCTTGGTCGCACAGCAATCAAACGTTCGGAGCGACTTACTGATGAGGAGCTTGCTGCAGCGTACCGAGGTGCAAAACTCTTTGTGTACGTATCCGATATGGAGGCGTTCGGGCTCCCGCCGCTCGAAGCGCTCTCGTATGGTGTACCGTCAGTACTGATGGACACGCCAGTGCATCGAGAAATCTTTGGCGATCACGCATTTTATACTCCCGATGCTTCACCGGTATCACTTGCAGCGGCATTGGAGCGTGGCCTCGCCGACACGCAGCAGCGCCAAGCAATTATCCATGCATCCCAATCCATAGTCTCGCGGTATACTTGGGAGGCACACGCGAAGCGTATGCTTCACAGTATCGACGACATCGCATGAACTACCTTACCCTTAATCGTGTTTTTAGCGGCTACCTCACTCTTTTTGTAGCCATTGTATTGGACATTCTGCCCCGAAGCACTGCGCTTGTTGCTACGATATTTTTGATGTTGTGGATGATACGAGCTCCTCTTGAAGACGGTGTTCTATTTTTTATACGAGCTGTGCCACTTTTCCTCGCCCTCCCCCTGACCACCTCGTTCGATAACTTCAATATGTGGCGACCACTTGCGCTCCTCCTTATTCTCCTCCTCGTACGGCAACGCCGAACGCAACAAGAATTAGCGACCACCTGGAAGCTCGCCCGCGCCCAGCCGAGCGCATGGCTTAAATCACATCCGGTCACCCGACGACTAGCCATACTCCTCGCACTTGCTGTTCTTTCGCTGTTGGGCGCACTTTTTATTAAAACGGGCATAATTCGCATTATCTATTTTATAAATCTTTCCATGGCACCCATGGTACTCTGGGTCCTGTTGCGTCGTGGATCGCTCACAGCAGAACAGGTCATACGAGCGATCGGACTCTCCACCATTATCGTGGTGGCAGTGGGATACCTCCAGCTCGCATCCACCTACTTCATAGACGTATACCAGTTTATGCGCCTCTGGGGGGAGGGGATTCAGCTAAGGCAATTCGGCACGCAATGGTCATATATCGCTGTGAATCTTGGAAATACCTGGTTAGCCTATTATGGTCCCCAGTTGTCGTTGCGCGTGTTTTCGCTTTTTCCCGATTCTCATACGTTTCCCATCTATGTACTACTGGGGATGCCCGCCCTTTTGGCGTTGTCGCTTGACCCCATACTTGCGGTAGCACAGCGGGGGCTGCGCGCTATGGCTACCACTCGTGCGCGTATGGCCATCGTATGGGTTCCCTTGGCATTCCTGATTGCAATTCTGAGCGGTACGCGAGGTATATGGGCGGCAAGTGTCGGCGTAGTAGGTCTAGCGATACTCGGCATCTTTCTTCTTAAGCACCTCAGCGTGGATATAGCTCGACGATCACTCTTTAGCTATCTCACACTCCACCTCGCGATATTTTTCATGCTCTTCGCGATAGCGTGGCCAATTTTTATTTCACCACAGTTTTTGATTCGAAAAGGTGATTTGGGAATTCTTGGAAACCGCGTGCGATCCATTCTCGACTTCGGAGAAACATCCAACTCTCTGCGCATCGAGATTTGGAAATCCACTGCGGGCTCCATCCGCAACCATCCTCTTTTAGGAGTTGGAATCGGCAACTTTCCTGTCGTGCTCAATCAGAATATAGCTTTAGCAAAAGCGGGGTCTACCGCACACAACGCCTACCTTCACGTGGCATCTGAGATGGGGATACCGGCTGGTTTAGAATTTATTATTCTCCTAGGAAGTCTTCTTGGTGCCGCGTGGACTTGGTTTCGTGCAGCGAGCGGGGTGGGGATGGTGTATGCGGGGGCCTCGCTCCTTTTCCTGCCATGGATATATGCCTATCTTCTTACCGATGCGGCACTCTTTGATGAGCGCGCATTCCTGGCATATGGGTTTGCTGCCGCACTAATTTGGAGCCATGCACGAACAAACCAACCCACTCCTTAGTATTGTACTGGTCGTGCACAACGGCGCCCACTGGCTGCGACCTGTTTTGGATGCAGTACAACAACAATCGTATACCCCCATAGAAGTAATTGTTCGTGATAACGCATCAACCGATGCAACGGCAAGTATCGTGCGCGATTATCCTTCGATACGACTTATTTTGTCATCAGAAAATGTGGGTCCGTGGATTGGCTTCGAGCAAACGCTTCCCCAGACTGAGGGTACCTATGTCATGCTTTTAACCGATGTCATTATGGATTCACGCTGTGCCGCCGAAGCCGTCGCCGCACTCCAGCGTGACACCTCCATCGGAGCAATCCAAGTTAAGGTTCTTCAAATGGAAGTAAGCAACGATCAGGTACACAAATCCAATCGGATTGATACGACAGGCTTTCAGGTTAGCCACTCACGTCGCGTGACGAATCGAGGACAAGGCGAAGAAGACAGGGGACAATATGACAATGAGTTGGAATTGCTTGCTGTCGAAGGAGCTGCGCCACTCTTTCGAAGATCTGCCCTCGAGCAATCTCGCATCGATGGTTGGCTCGTGGATCCCGCATACCGAGTCGGGTCACTGGGATATGGAGACGATCTCGATCTTGCGTGGCGTATGCGGGTTTTTGGATTTCGGCAGATTTATGTTCCCACAGCCATCGCATGGCACGATCGTTCTACAACCAAGATCATTGCATCTACACCCATCATCGGGCAGCTTGGAAACCTCTCTCGACGTCGACTCATCAGTCTTCAAAAACGTCGTCTCGACTGGTCTAACGTTCGGTTTACAATTATCAAAAATGATGCTATTATTAACATTCTGAGAGACCTTCCCCGCATCGTACTGCGCGAACTCGCAGTACTGGGATACACACTTCTCTTTGAGCCCTCTGTTATACGAGAGGTGGGAAGATTCATACAGCTTCTACCCCGGATGGTTCGACTGCATCGCCTCGTGATGAAGCGCGCGCGAACATCCGCCTCGCAGATCTATACGTTACTATCATGACATCACTGGATTATCTTCCCGTACCCAACCACCCGAAACGCTCGCGGCTCCGCACTGGCATGTGGCTAGTGACGTTGTTCCTCGTCGTATACGCTGGAAGCTTTGCAGTCGAGCATGTGGGCAACGCAACCATATCGGTGGTGAATCGTATTGCCCAAGGAGTAAGCGGCAACGCAACGGAACCCGAACAGATCCCCCTTGCGAAGGACCCCGAATACACGATGCCCGAAAACGATAAGAATCGGCTCGATATTTTAGTGCTCGGTATTCGCGGCAGAGATGATATTGAGAACGGGGGACTCCTCACCGATACGATTCTCCTTTTTTCCATGGATACCAAAACTGGCCGGGCGTCCCTGGTATCCATCCCGCGCGACCTCACGGTACGCATTACCGATGACCGCACCGAAAAGATAAATGCGGCGTATGCACATTATGGGATTTCTGGTAGTAAGAAGATTTTTAGTCGCATACTCGGCGTAGCCATCGACAATATTGTAGTTGCCGATTTTGATGCATTCCTTTCCGTGGTGGATACACTGGGAGGCATCACGATAACCCTGGACAAACCATTTCATGAAACCCAACAATGGGGATATGAATTCTCACTCCCTGTTGGTACAAGCACTCTGACCGGTGAGCAGGCACTCTATTATGCTCGAAGTAGGTATACCACGAGTGATTTTGATCGCTCCCGGCGCCAAATGCAGGTGCTTCTCGCAATCAAAGAAAAGGTTGCCGCACTTTCGCTCACCAGCGATCCACTCAAGGCACTCGAAATTATCACGACCATTCGAAAACATATTGAAACGGATCTCAATATTTTTGACCTCGGAACGCTCAAGGATCTGATGGCGCAACAGGACAAGCTTAACCACATCAAGCGATATCAATTGACCACAGAAAACATACTCTACGAAACCAAGGTGAGCGGCATCTATCAGCTTCTTCCACGGGACGGAACGCTCGCCCACATACATCGGTTCCTGCAAACGGTATTGCAGGACTCACCTGTTTTGCCCACACCAGCGGCCGCACTGACATCTCCTTCTGCCTCTACGCTCACGCCATCACCAACGCCATGACGCTCTCCGTCATTATCGTCAATTTCAAAAACCCACCATTACTGCGTCTGGCACTTACCTCATTGGCGCGGGTTCTCGATTCCTCCATCTCCCACGAAATAATCGTGGTTGATTCGGCGAGCACGCCAGAGACCCGAAACGTTGTTCATCATGATTGCAAAAATCTCTTCGAACGACTCATACTCGTTCCATTCGCCGAAAACACTGGGTACACTCGCGGAGTCAACGAGGGACTACGCCGTGCCACAGGAGAGTATTTGCTCATCCTCAATCCTGACATCGTCGTGTTACCTGGGACCATTGAGGCACTTGCGGCGTACCTACGCGATCATCCCGCCACGGGGCTCGTAGGGCCGGGTCTACTGAATTTTGATGATACGCGGCAAGAGTCCTGTTTCCGATTCTATACGCCGCTCACCATGTTGGCACGACGCATTCCCATTCCGTTCATGCGTCATCACATCAGGCGCTTTTTGATGCGTGATATGGATGTTACAACTCCCTGTACTACCGATTGGCTCATGGGGTCAGCGCTCATGACGACGCGCGCGATGCTCGAACGCGTCGGATACATGGACGAACAGTTTTTTCTCTATCTGAGTGAAGTTGACTGGGCTCATCGCTTCTGGGAAAATGGATTGGCGGTAGTGTACGTACCTACAGTGCGCATGTACCACTACCATCAGCGGGAATCAAAAGGCCGTTTTGGCATTTTCGATGTATTCTTTAAACAACAAACACGATGGCACTTGAACGACGCGATCCGTTACTTTCAGAAACACGGCCTTTCGGGGAAACGTCCGGCGCGGCTACAGCAACTTCAACAGAAACTGTTCGCTTTATGACTCACCGGCGTAGTCGGCTTCTCGGAATCGTCGGATTGATAGTCGCTGTAAGCGGCGGTTTTGCGTTGGGTTTTGAATACTTCAAGCACCAGAATTCACAAGCCGTCGACGCCATCATCCAGCAAGTCATCAACAAGGATGATGGAAAGAGCTCAGCAGTCGATTTCAAACTATTTTGGCAGGTCTGGGACAAGCTTCATGAGCGTTACGTAGACAAGACAAAACTTGATACCCAAAAACTCGTCTATGGAGCAATCTCTGGCATGGTAGCGGCAACAGGGGATCCTTACACGGTATTTTTTGAACCGGTAACCAGCAAGAAGTTCCAAGAACAGGTCACGGGAGAATTTTCAGGCGTGGGTATGGAGATCGGTATGCGCGACAATGTCGTCACTGTTATCTCGCCTATCAAAGACTCCCCAGCAATGCGGGCAGGTGTTATGGCAGGGGATGTGGTGGTCAAAATCGACGGCATCGTCACGGATGGCTGGACAGTTGAAGAAGCGGTAAATCACATCCGTGGCAAGAAAGGAACAACGGTCCAACTGTCACTTTACCGTTCAGGCAAAGAAGGTACCTTCGACGTTTCAATTGTCCGCGACACCATCAAGATACACGCAGTTGAATGGAAGATGCTGGACAATAATATTGCTTACCTCGAAATCAGTTCGTTTAATGCCAATGTGGATGCTGAGTTTATTACTGCTGTCCAAGAGCTTAGTACGGCTGGCGCACAGCGTCTCATTATTGATGTACGTAATAACCCAGGAGGCCTCCTTGATTCGGCAGTGAACATCTCGGGATGGCTTCTCAAGAATAACAGCCTCGTGGTATCTGAGCATTTCAGCGACGGTACAATTACAGAGCTGCGCACATCAGGAAAAGGGCAGCTCGCAAAGATGCCCACAGTGCTCCTGATGAACGGCGGATCAGCATCGGCCGCTGAGATCCTTGCGGGCGCTCTCCATGACGTTCGCGGTATCGAATTGATCGGAGAAAAATCATTCGGTAAAGGATCGGTGCAGCAGGTTGAAGACTTCTATAACGGCTCCTCACTCAAGGTCACCATTGCAAAATGGTACACACCCAATGGCGTAAACATTTCTGCAACAGGCATCGAACCATCCGTCCCGAGCGTCATGAATCCGAACGAGTTCAAAGATAAGGGATGGCTCTACGGAGAGCCGGGCAAGGACCCACAGCTGGATACTGCCATCGAAGTTGTTCGCAAGAAATAACAACGCCGCCATGAAAGTCATATTCCTCACCAACGTGAAGGGGATCGGGAAAATTGGGGACGTCAAAGACGTCAACGACGGCTACGCTCGTAACTTTCTAATTCCCCGCGAGTTAGCGGGGCCAGCAAGCGTAGGCAATATTAAGGACGTGAGTCTTCTGCGCCAAAAGAAACTTGCGGTGGCATCGCTTGAACGCCAAGAAGCGCAACGAGCCGCTGATGTACTTGGAGGCACAATACTAAGTCTTCAGGGAAAGGCGAGTCCCAAGGGTAAACTGTTTTCAAGCATCTCCAAAGATGAAGTTGCTTTGCGCTTGAGTGCGTTATCAGGTGTTCATATTACCGACGAAGCAATCGAAGCTGATGATCAACTCAAAACGGTAGGTACGCACATCATCCATGTGAACCTTGGGAATGCGCTGAGTACCGACGTTACTCTGGTGATCACGGCAACACCAGCGTAGTGGAGTATCAAAAAACTCCCCGACAGGGAGTTTTTTGATACTACATCGCGACGACTGAAACTATCTTGACGGCTCGACGCGAGCCATTAAACGAGTTCTTATTCTTGGTGGTAAAGCGAACGATGCCGTCGCGAACGGCGTAGAGGGTGTAATCAGAGCCGGTGCGGACGCCATCACCCGCAACTACCGTACTGCCCGTTTGGCGGACGATAATGTTGCCGACAATGACCTTCTGACCATCATGAATTTTAACTCCACGATACTGCGGGCGACTGTCTCGTCCGAGCTGCGTAGAGCCTATAGCTTTGGTATGTGCCATGGATTGGCTTGGTTAAATGAATCTGGTATATGAGTATAACAGTGGGGATGTCACTGTCACACGTGAAGACCATCATAGCAAGAATAGGGGAGTTCGTCAAACGACGCCAGGAGGCCCTATGGCGCCTTTTGGTGCTATCGTTGATATCCTGGTCTACATACAATCTCGGCCTCCTCCACGCCCAACGTGGGGGCAATCCCGCACAATCGTCGGCTATCCTGAAGGTACGAGACTCCATTGTTTCGCATACGCCCGTGCCGGGGCAGGGAAGTGCTTCGGGAACTCAGAGGCCACCGCACGACGATATCCGAGTTGTGGCGTCAAAAACGTCTTCGAGCAAGAAATATCATTTTAGCTGGTGCTCAAGTGGACAGCGCATAAAGGAAGCGAATCGTATCTGGTTCCCCACCGCCCAGGATGCCCAAGCTGCGGGCTATACGCTTGCTGGCAACTGTAATCCATAGGCGATGCTATCGAGGAATCTGAGCGATGAAATCGCGATGCTCCCATTCCCAAAGCGTCTTTGACGCAAGGAATGCCTGGAAGTTGTGTTCAGTATCAGGCAGCTCCTCAAATTCAAAAAGGCCATGCATGGGGAGCCACCGATGCGTGCAGCCTCTGCCTCCGGCGCTTACCCGAAACGTGCCGCCCTTGGTACGCAGTGAGACGCCGCACAGCTCGCAGGTTCGGCATTGATCGAGTCTCAGCACCCAACTCGTGGTTGGGGTCATGATATCAGATCGCTGAGCCACTGCGTGAACATAGGCGGCTGTTTGGAGCCCAAAATCACGGTAGATGCGCCGACTCGTTTTGATGTCCAAAACGCCAACAACACCGTTAATTTTTGCAACCATATCAACGGTACCAGCATACCCGTGATGTGGATGCGATACCCGCTCTTCGATAAGAAGCGGCTGCACATCGTTATTTCGTAAAAACTCTGTGAAGGCGTCCACCGAGGGACGAACCAGGGGATCAACCGCCACGTCGTGGCGACCAGCGGCAATAGCGGCGACAGCTTCGTGCACCATCGTACCCTCGCGTGCACTGGCCTCTTTGGCATCGTCTGCTGCCTTAAAACTCTTCATGCCACCGTAGTATCGCAAAAGAGCCGGTTTAGACTTTATAGATACGATGGACGTAACACGTGCATACCAAATGTCATCGATGACATAGCCGGCACGGTCGCGAAATTCTTCGAGAGACGCATACTCCATGCTAGCGGATATTGATATAGGCATTCCAATAGGCGAAGAGTTCAGCCGTAGCGCGGATATCATCGAAACAGTACCGAGCAATATCAAGGTACTTGCCTTCGCGGAAATAGTGGGGGACTTCGTAGCCGTTGATACCCCCGGTCTTGCTGGAGCGAATGCCGAACGCCTGACACCACATGTGAAGACTCATGGTACGCCGTACCGCGCCGAAAAACCCTAGGCGATCAAAGAGATCGATATGCTCATCGCCGTAGCGATACGGTACGAGATTTTTCGATGGTTTGATCTTGTTGATAGCCGAACGCACCATTAGGAACGGGCAGTCGAATGAGCGACCATTGAACGTGACGTACTGATCGTAGAATCCCATCGTACGCCAAAACTTTGCGAGAATTTCAGATTCGGTACCCGATGCATACGTCACACCCGCTTCGTCGAATTCGGTTGGAGATTGACCCGGAGTTTGGTAATAGACGGCTCCCTTGGCGGTATCAGGATTGAGAAGCGCAATGGCAACAACTTGACCCGTCAGCGGTGAGAAGCTTAATGTCTCTGGCACCGCGTCGCGCTCCTGGTCAGTACGAGCGCCCTTCAAAAGGTACTCCTGCGCCTGAGGGTCGAGAGTAGAGAACTCGACTCCGACGGTTTCGATATCGATGACGACTCGTGACATAGAAGTAGTGTACGCGTGTGGAGCTTAAGAGCAAGACCACTCACCCGGGCCGATTTGCTTACGGGGGGAGTGGTTCTTGGTGGTTACATAACGTCGTACAATGTAGATTATGCGTCGTTACACCTACAGCTAATCCCCCGCATATGCTCAAAAAACGATGTTTTAGACTTTGAGGAAAATGTGCTTTTTGATCTTTTTTGGCGTGCATACGTCCCATACGCTCATCCTCTCTTTCGATGCAGATCAGATGCGTGAGATCCGTCTTCGATTTCAAAATGACCCCCCTCGGAGATCAAATTTTCAGAAATACAAACGCGCGATTTTTTGCTCTTCACTGACCCGTAGCCTTCGGATGCGAAACGAATGCACACCTGTCGTAACTTTCCGTTTCGTAATATCTGTCACCACGGCGCCTACTCCCCCATTTTCAGTCATGCCACCATCTACTGCATGTAATTGAGGGGATTGAGTGTGCCTTCAAAATAGTTGAAGTTCAACTGACCGCTGGAGTCTTTGATGTACGTGAAGAAATCCTTGTAGAGTGAAAGGTGAAGATGCGATCCCGTTGCCGCTCCTGTTTTACCCTCATAGCCGATGACCTGACCACCGGTGACCACGGTGCCCACACTCACGTTGGCAAAGGAACTCATGTGCCCATATAGCGAAACCATGTTGTTGGTATGCGCAATGGCTATCCAGTTGCCCCAACCACTATTATTAACTCCGTTAGCGACAATTTTGCCATCGCCAATTGCTTTGATAGGGCTCCCGAATCCCGCCGAATAATCCACGCCATTGTGCGGAGCACCCCCGTAGGGACCGCGCCGGTTATTGCACCGCGCATACTTCGTACAGCCGTAGCCCTGTGTGATATAGGTACGTTCTTCGGGTGCAGTAAACAGTTTTGCTTTCGATGGCACCGAAGTAGCAGTGATGTGTACGATAAAGAGTCCGCCCGAAATAATCTTGAGCTCCAGTTCCTTGAGCTCCTTGAAGTACGTGGATTTTTGCTCCTCAATCTGCGCAAGTTGTTTTTGGTAGGTTGCTTCTTGCCCCCTGGTGGCCGAGAGCACACGTGTTTTTTCACCCTTCACACCCGCGAGTTGATTGGCACGTTGCGCGGCCTGCTCACTGAGCTCCTCAAGTTCACCTTGTTTTTGCTCAAGTGAATTTTTGTCTTTCTCAAGCGCCGTTTTGACCTCTTTGATGTCTTCGATAAGCGTAAGAATCTCGTTCTGCACCCGACTCAAGTCATGCACCTGGCCCACGAACTCAGAGAGATTTTCGTATTTAAATAAATTCGCAATCACACTACCCTGATCGGTACGATCCAGAAAAAACACCATGCGCCCAATGGTCTCGCGCTTACGGCTCATCTCGTCGCGCTTTGCACGGATTTGATCTTCGACAGATGTAATCTCCAATTTCGTCTTACTGATTTTTACTCCCGTAGCGGTCAACTCTGTTTGCACCGCGGCGATCTGATTCTGAATCAGAGAGATAGCCTTTTTGAGCGAGTCCTGTTGCTCGTGCGTTGTGGCGATAATCGCGCGCTTCGCCGCCGCCTCCTGCTCGAGCGCATTAATCTGTGCCTGTAGCTCCGACATTCGTGCCTCTTCGGTTGTTTGCGCGTGACCGAGCGACCCGAAAAGAAGCGAGCCCACAATCAGACTCACCGCCACCATCCACCTCATGCTAGTTTAGCAATCGCCGCATCAATGCGGGCGATCGTTTCAGGTATGCCAATTGCCGCGGCGATGTCCAAGGGCGCGGCACTATGTTGCTGCCCGGATAGGGCAGTGCGAAGTGGCCAGTACACACTCCCCTTCTTTCCATCAAAATCTGATACAGCAAGGGCATCAAGTTGCTCGCCGGTGGCAATCGCGTCGGCCATGAGTGCGCGGCACTTTTCAAGCGCGCGACGAGCGCGGGACGCGTCATCCTCTTTCCAGAGTAAAAGCGCCGCTTCGTACTCAGGTCGCTTCCATAAATAGCAAAACTGCTCGATATCAGTCAGGCGCTCCAAGCGCTCCGTCATAATCGCCACCGCCGCATCGGTAAGATCTGGCTTGCCGACGAGCTCTTTGAATGCTGCAGGTGCAAGTCTCTTGATATATTGCGCGTTGGTCCAGTTGAGCTTAACTACATCGAAAATCGCGCCGGATTTGTGCACGCGACCCAAATCAAACTGCACGGACATTGCGTCTTTATCCAGTAGCTCTTGATCATACGTGTATCCCAACTGCCCCATAAAGGAGAGGAGTGCTTCCGGGAGATAATCTTTTTGGTATTCCTCAATATTGGTAGCGCCGTGACGCTTCGACATCTTGCTGCGGTCTTGCCCCAAGATGAGGGGCAAGTGTGCAAACTGTGGCGGCGTTGCGTGCAATGCTTCGTAGATGAGCAGCTGCTTGGGAGTATTGGAGATGTGGTCCTCGCCACGAATGACGTGGGTAATTTCCATATCCAGGTCATCAACGACGACGGCGAAATTATACAATGGTGTATCGAGATCTTTGGCGAGCACGATCTGCCCCACATTCTTTGCGAGCACCGCGACGCGCCCGCGAATGATGTCGTCAAAAGCAATCTCGCGCTCTGGAGCGCTCTGGTCAACCAAAACAATCACCTGATCGCGCACCGCTTTTCCGATAGCAATCATCCCCGCTTTTTCCTCTGCGGAATACTCACGCCACACCGCAGTCCCCTCTTCGAGCATCTTTTCCAGACGCGCGCGATATACCGGCAAGCGTTCTGATTGCCGAATTAATTCAGTATTATCCCAATCCAGTCCGAGCCAATGCAAACCTTCGACAATATTAGCTTCAAATTCCTTTTTCGAGCGTTCCACATCAGTGTCCTCAATGCGCACGATAAACTGCCCACCGTGATGGCGAGCAAATAGCCAATTAAAAAGTGCCGTTCGTGCAGTCCCAATATGCAGATTTCCCGTCGGCGACGGCGCAATACGTACTTTGACAGTCATGTATCTAGCATACCAGCATTTTAGGGAATGAAAAAGGAGCCTCACAGAGGCTCCTTTGGGACGTGCGACGGACAAGTTTCCTAGTCTAGAAAATGAACCGGTCTCCCGAGGTGCCGCTCAGGGAGCGCGGTATGAAGCCGATCAATCAGACTCATGAGTTCGGCAGTGTGCACTAACTCTCGATCGCCTCGAAAGAAAATAAGAGCGTCGCGTTCCTTTTCCAGAAACGTATCTCTCTGGAGGAGCGCGAGGATTCGCTTTCGTTCAGAGGACAGCTTAGAGAGGTAGTCGGCTGCAAGCCAAAAACCTGTATCAACTTCCCGCTCCACGAGAACTTCTTCGATTTCTGAAGGAGGGCCTGGCACTGAGAAATGGATACCGAGTAGTCGATCATTGCCATCTCTCTTCGTAACTTGAATGAAGTAGGTGGGTTCATCGGTATACCCAGAAGGTGGTGGCACCACCACCCATGTTGCACGCTGGCGCGGACCATGGTCTCCTGGCATGGCGAAATCGGAAATACGGACCAAAGTATTCTGGAACGTCACAGGAACTCCTTTTCAATGAAGAGATTAATTATATGTCTTTTATTCGATAGAGTCAATAGGCGTGCATATGGCGGTGGATATGATTGAATACCAGTATGTATACCGTCCGCGTGATACCACTGACCCGACTTCCAGCTCATGCACCGGCGGTATTGGATTACTTTTGGTCGGAGTCTCTCGTCCGCGGCAGTTTGGTGCACGCTCCCATCGGTAAGCGCACGATCCTGGCAATTGTATTGGATTGCCAGGACATCCGCAGCAGCAAGCTGTCGCTTAAGAAGTCATCTTTTGCACTCAAGAAATTACGAGATGTCGTATCAGAGGCGCCACAACTCACAGCGGGACAACTAGAGCTCGCTCGATGGATATCGACGCAGTATGCATGCTCGCTCGCAACTGCACTCAATGCCGTGGCGCCTGCGTTTATTGGCAAGCGCGGGTCGTTGACCGACCACAGTGCAGCGGTGGCGCTGCAACGAGCGGCACCTCTCGAGGGAATCATGTACGTGACTCAACCTGAAACCGCGCTAGCGATACTTCGCAAACTGGTCAGCAATGCAAACGGGCAAACACTTATCCTCGTACCCGACCGACTTCTCGCAGAAACTCTCACCCGTTTGATCGGTCCACAAGCACACTGTGTACACACGGGGCTCAAAGCGACCGAGTATCGAACGCTCTATCGAGGAGTTCTCAGTGGCACCATCACCACCGTTGTAGGGACACGGAGTGCTCTTTTTTTGCCGTGGACTGCACTCACGCAGGTGATCGTAGAAGACCCACTCAACGAAGTGTATAAAAGCGAGAGTGCGCCGCGTATCAATGCGTCCGATGTGGCGCGGCAACTGGCCACGCTCCACGGAGCGCGCATTACATGGCTGACTCCCGCGATGAGCACCGTCCAGTACCACTTCACACAATCGGCTACCCTCGCGGTGCATGATGAAAAACCGTATTGGCCGGCAATCACGCTCTCGACGGCAGAATCAGAGCAACAAGCTGGCCAGCGCACACTCTTTGGTCGCGCTGCTCAAGATGCAATCTTGGACGCCTACGAGCATAAGAAGTCATTGCTCCTGTTTTCCGCGCGTCGTGGCTACGCGACGGTTGCACGCTGCTCGCGGTGCACGACTCCCATCCCTTGCGCGACGTGCGAGATACCACTTCGCTGGCATCGCACCAGCGAAGACATGCTGGTTTGCTACCACTGCGGCGCCTTTCGCACCGTCCCGAAACAGTGCCCGACCTGCAAAGCAGGGGCACTCAAGCCGTCGGGGACTCCGGGAAGTCAAAAACTCGTGGAAGCAATCAATACTACTCTCGACCGATTCGGATATCCAAAACTCTCCATTCCCATTCTCGACTCAGATCTCATTCTTACGCCCGAGGACGCCGTGCGCACAGTGGCAACCTTCGACGCAATGGAACACCCCATACTTGTGGCCACGAGTATGATTAACAGCTATCGCTATTCGCGAGCGTTCGGCACCATCATCGTCCCGCATTTAGACATGCTTGCCACCAACCCCGACTACCGCACGCAGGAGCGGCTCTTGCTCCAACTGGAAAAACTAGCCGACTTCAAACCCGAACGCATGATTCTTCAGACCTACCAAGACGACGGCTTAGCTCCCTATATCGTGAATCGCCAATGGAAAGAGTTTTATACGCTTGAGCTCGCGCATCGCCGCAGTCTTCGCTGGCCACCGTACTCGCGCATCATCAAAATCAGCTTTACTCATCGTGATAAAGGCGCTGCGGCGCGCGCCGCAGCTATCGCCGCTGATCGCATCACCCGCGCAATTGCCCACCTTAAGGCTGCGGGCACCCGCATCCTGGGTCCTGCGCCGACCCTCACCGAACGAACTGGGGGACGATGGACGCAAACTATTATCCTCAAGAGCACACTCCCCTCTTCGCGCCTCTCGGAGCTGCTCCAGTACGTGCCCGAAGGATGGAATATCGACGTTGACCCACGCACCATCTCATGACATAATACATTTGTATGGAGCTTACTCACGTCCCCCATCCATTGTTGGCAACACGCGCCAAAAAAATACCCACCCAAGATCTTAAGGCAGGATTGTTTGAGTCGCTTGCAACTGACATGAAAGCGGCAATGCTCGCCAATAACGGCATCGGTCTTGCTGCCAATCAGGTGGGGCGACCCGAAGCGCTGTTTGTTATCGATGAAAAACTGGCCACCGAACACGGCGTACCGTCAGTGTATGCAAATCCCGAAATCACCGAGTACGGCATCGAACGCGATGAGCTCGAAGAAGGGTGCCTCTCAATTCCTGGTTTCTGGGTCCAGATCACACGTGCCAAGAAGATAATGTTTAAAGCACTCGATGGTAATGGCGAGCGGGTCAAATTTCGTGCACGAGGTATGCTCGCTCGCGTGCTGCAGCATGAGACGGATCATCTGTACGGGACAACTATCAAGAACAAAAGCGCAAGCAAAAGCGTTAAGGGGTAAGCGTAAAAAACAAAGCCCCCATGTTTCAGGGGGCTGAGCCGGACGTGATCGTTACTTCTTCACTTCCGGGAACCGCATGCTGTCGCGCCAGATCATCAGCATGAAGCCAGCGACGACCCCCATCAGCCCAGTCAAGAATACCCACCAATTTTGGATCGGGTAGTAGACGTACTCGATGCCGGAAATGACCATTAGCATCATTCCCGTCACCGTCAAGAGGCGATCAGCCTCCACTCGAAGGAACTGGAAGAACTTGTGCATACAGGCCTCCTGACCTAGTATGGGAAGCAAGAGCGCTTCAGATTTAAGTATAGCATATTTCATACATAATGTCAAATATCGTCTTTTTTGGAACCCCAGCGTTTGCGGTGCCGGCGCTGCAGGCACTTGCCGACTCTTCCTACCGCCCCGTAGCGGTCGTCACTGCACCCGATAAACCCCAGGGGCGCAAGCGTATTCTCACCCCGTCGCCTGTTGCTCTTGAGGCCGAGCGTTTGGGCATCCAAGTGCTTAAGCCCTCAACCCTCAAAGATGATGCGTTCTGGGGTCAATTTGAGGCCTTGGGAGCGTCCCTGTGCGTCGTTGTGGCCTATGGGAAGCTCATACCTGAGCGCCTTTTGACAAGCGTTCCTAAGGGATGGCTGAACATCCACCCCTCGCTCCTGCCAGCGTACCGAGGACCGTCTCCTATCCCATCGGCAATTCTCGATGGCCAGACCACCACCGGCGTGAGCATTATGCTTTTGGACACCGAGCAGGACCACGGACCCGTCTTAGCCACTTCGCCCTGGAACATACCCGGCACTGCAACCACCCCTGAGTGTGAAGTGGAGATTGCGCGTGTGGGCGCCCAGCTCTTACTTTCTACCCTACCCGCCTACCTGAATGGTTCGTGCTCCCCGGTTGCCCAGGATGACAGCAAAGCGACCTTCACCAAAAAATTCACCCGTGAAGATGGTCGCATTGATTGGTCGCAATCTGCACACGCAATCGTCAATCGCATCCGCGCACTGGGCACCAACCCCGGCACATGGACCACGTGGGAGGGTAAGACGCTGAACATATTCCGAGCACACGCGCAGGATCGTGACGCCGCCGCACCTGGAGGCGTACACCGTGATGGTGACGCCCTCATCGTTGCATGCGGTGCGGGGAGTCTGGTACTCGAGCGTGTGCAGCTTGAGGGCTCGACCCAGCAAGACATCGCAACGTTTTTGCGTGGACACCCGTCACTCGCGGATGGTATGCTTGTCTAATGGAGGATCAGCACCTACTCGCGGTAGAAGATTTACGTGTAGCATTCGATGGACGCGCCATTCTCGAGCGCATTTCGTTTTCAATTGAGCGCGGCACGACCGTCGCAATTTTGGGACCCAACGGTTCGGGCAAGAGCACGCTGTTACGAGCATTGCTTGGTCTGATTCCCTTCCAGGGAGCCATTACATGGAAACCAGGTATTCGGATGGCATACGTGCCACAAACCGTGAGCGTTGAGCGCTCGCTGCCCCTTACCGTGAGCGAGTTTTTTGCACTCAAAAAAGCGCGAGGATCACGCGTCGCGCACGTACTCGAAGACGTGGGGCTCACTGATGCCGCTGCCAATGCAAACGCTATTCTCCATCGACCACTCGGACTTCTTTCGGGTGGCCAACTGCAACGCGTGCTTATTGCGTGGTCTATTGTCGATAATCCTGATGTGCTGCTCTTTGACGAGCCGACCTCGGGCATCGATATCGCTGGTCAGCAAAATATTTACAGTCTCTTGGACAGCATCAAAAAGAAGCGCGGACTCACTATGATTCTGATTTCCCACGATCTACACGTCGTCTTCGCGCATGCCGACACCGTACTGTGCATCAACAAGACACTCACGTGCCAGGGCGTGCCCTCAGAAGTACTCGACTCCCACGCTCTCGCGACACTCTATGGTGAGCACGTATCGGTTTACTCACATCGCCACCATGATTGACCCACTCGTACTTCAACTCATCGCAGGTGCCGCCATCGGGCTTGGTTCGGGATATCTTGGCTCGCTCATGGTATTGCGTCGCATGTCACTGGTGGGCGATGCACTGTCACACGTAGCACTTCCAGGTATCGCCATAGCGCTCTTGCTTTCTGTTGATCCCTTCATTGGAGCATTCGCGGCGCTTCTTATTGCGGTTGTGGGAATCTGGTGGTTAGGACAGCACACCTCGCTTCCATCAGAGACACTGGTAGGAATCTTTTTTACCCTCGCACTTGCCATCGGTATTCTCATTACCCCGGAACCTGAACTCCTGGAGGCGCTCTTCGGAAGCATCAGCAACGTTTCCGTATCCGAAGTGATCGTTATTCTCTTGGCCGTTACCGCACTCATCGGAATCGTTCGTCGCATTCGCCCAACGCTCATGATTGATATGATTTCTCGAGACCTGGCCACAGCATCGGGATTTTCAGTTGCACGCTCAGAGCTGCTCTTTCTTCTTCTCGTTGCACTCGTCGTCGCGTTGGGACTTCGCATCGCGGGCACACTCCTGACCGGCTCACTGGTGATCATTCCGGCAGCAGCCGCGCGCAACATCTCGCCATCGTTGGCACAATATTCGCTGCTCTCAGCACTGTTTGGTGCATTTGCTGCCTTCGCTGGTATTCTTGCATCGAGTATATACGGCATCTCGCCTGGTCCACTGGTCATCTTAGCCGGCGGTCTCCTCTTCGCCTGCACCCTCCCCTTCCGGAGGGCATAGTCGATTGAGCGGCGTAACTTCTCTGGACGTAGGCCTCGATTTCTGCTAGAATCAAACGTCAAATTAATCTCATACCCATGTCACTTGGAGTAAACGATCTCAAGCCAAAAACGTATTTCATCTACGAAGACGCGCCGTATATCGTGCTGGAGACACACCACCTTAAGATGCAACAGCGTCGTCCCGTGGTGCAGACACGCATGCGCAACCTGCTCAACGGCAAGGTGCTCGAGCGCAATCTCGCCCAGTCAGACTTTTTTGAAGAGGCCGACGTGGAGCGCAAAGAAGTGAAGTTCTTGTACGCACATCGCGACAAGTTTATGTTTGTGAATCCGAAGGATGCTTCCGATCGTTTTGAATTGAGCAGCGAACTCGTTGGCGATAGCGCGCTGTTTTTGAAACCGAACACCATCCTCGAGTCGCTCAACTGGAATGGCGACGTCATCAACATCTCGCTACCGATCAAGATGCAGTTCAAGGTGGTTGAGGCACCCCCTGGTATTCGCGGTGACACAGCCACCGGCGGCACCAAGCAGGTTAAAATCGACACAGGTGCGACTCTCAACGTCCCTCTGTTTGTGAACGAAGGCGACGATATTATCGTCAACACCGAAACCGGTGAGTACGTGGAGCGCGCTAAATAGTTCGTACCCTACCAACGAAGGAGTAGAAATGGCAAGAATGGAAGCGTCGGGCACTTTTGTGCAACGCGCCCTCTTTGTGAGTGTGCACCTGCCGGACATCGACGCAGATCGAGTAATTCTTTTCCTGCGAGGAGCGGAACCGAAATTCGATCAGCGCGAGTGGTTTGTGGATAATCGGTCAATCGCCTTGGCACGATTCGGGATGACGCCCGACGGAAACTTCCGTGAACCGATCAATATTTCCGATCCGTCTGTTGCGGCCAACTGGTACAAGCTGTGTGCCACGCCCCGCGAAGTGTGGGCGCTGTACTACCAGCTCGGGTTTGATCAACTGGCGGTCTGGCGCATGGCGCACCTTTGGGATGAGCAAGCATGACCACCGCACAACCCCCCGCCATCGGCGGGGGGCTTTTTCTTATTTTCTACGAATCGTGACAAGGAGATCACCAGCGGGGACGCCTTGGAGACCGGCGTTACCGGCCATAGGGAATGCGATGAGATAGTTGTCGGGGATGTCTTTGGGGATGTGCACCTCAAGCGTGCGTTTGGCCTTGCTGCGACCAGTGCCGCTGCAGACACCGCATACCTGCTCTGGCATCTGGCCATCGCCACTGCACGTGGTGCAGACCGCGGCCTGGGCAAACGTACCAAATGGCGTGCGCACCGCACGCTGGACACGCCCCTGCCCACCACACTCGCTACACGTTCTAAAATTCGCATCTTTCGCGCCGCTGCCGTCGCACTCGTTGCAAGAGTGAAATGCTTCGAATTCGTAGACTTTCTTTTTGCCGAAATCTTTGCTCTCAACTGAAATATTTAAATGAAGATCCTCGCCTTTCTCGGGTCTGCTACGCGATGCGCCGCCCGACATGCCCGAAAACATATCGAAAATATTTTCGAATCCACCGCCTGCGCCCCCGAAATCGAAGTGCGCATCCTGGAATCCGCCGCCACCAAATCCACCCGCCTGCTGGCCAGCATCGCCATAGCGATCATAGCGCGCCTTCTTGTCGGGATCTGAGAGGATTTGGTACGCCTCGTTGACCTCTTTGAAGCGCGCTTCATTACCACCCTTTTTATCGGGATGGTGTTGATGGGCGAGCTTCCGATACGCTTTCTTGATTTCGTCAGCAGAAGCGCCGGGCTTTACGCCAAGTATTGTATAGGGATCAGTCATAATTGCTTACACGAGTGAGAGGGTCTCGGCTTTGACGTCTTTTTCAACGATGCGCACGAATCCACTTGCGACCAGCCCTCGGAACAGAAGGAGTCCAAACCAAATGGCCAGCTCACGATAGATAAAGAGGACAGACCAGAGTACCAGAAACAGTGCGAATGCCAACAGTGGTGGCACATAGGCGTCCAAGGGGCCCAGGAAGCGCTTCACGTACGCATCGACATTCTTGCTCAGATCGGCTTTCACCTGCGCACGCATCGAAGGCGGCAGCTGATTGAGCTGCGCCACCACGAGCGGGTTGTCGTACGCGTCGGTGAGCTGTCCTTGCAAACCGACACTCACTTCAGATGCTCCCACGTTGTGGTACGCCGGCAAGAGGTAGAATCCGAGCGAGAGCATCAGAAATGTCCCCAGCATGAGCGGTGTCAGCCCCGCGCCCAGCGAGGTGCGAATGCGAATGGTGTGGCGATCACTCAGATCATCGCGAATACGCGTTGCCGATAGATGCCACAACAGAGCAAACAGGGGCAGCATCGAGACATACCAGATGTCGGGACTCCAGAAGATAACAAACGAAGCCCACGACGCAAGTATTGCTGCGAAGCGATCCGTCTTACTATCGAGCATCATCCACGCTAACCCCGCGACTGCCGATGCCAACACCAACGCGAGCGATGGCCACAAAAGAATTGCGTATCCCGAAAATCGAAGTGGATTCTCAAGCCACGGCTTTGCGGTAGCCCACACCAGCGTCGCCGTGAGAGCCACGGCACAGATGATTACGATTCGCTTTATCGATGCGCTTTGCATGAGTACAGTGTACCACACAGACTACTCTTTCTTTTCCTCTGGCTTTGCTTCGGTGGCCTCCTGCGCTGCTGGCTGTCCCTCAGCTGGCGCGCCGGCGGCTTCCTGTGCTTTGTACATCGCAGCGCCCACGGTCTGCGCTGCTTTACCCAACGCTTCCGAGGTCGACTTCATTTTGTCCTGATCGCCAGACTGCACAGCGGTTTTAACTTCGGCAATCTTTGCCTCGAGATCTTTAACATCCTCGTCTTTGAGTTTGCCCTTGTTGTCGGCAATCATTTTTTCTGTCGTCCAGACCAGCGTCTCGGCGCTGTTGCGGACTTCTGCAGATTCTTTCTTCTTCGCATCTTCGGCAGCGTGATCGGCTGCTTCGCGAATCATGCGCTCTTTTTCTTCCTTGGTGAGACCGGACGAGCCCTCGATACGAATGGAGTGTTCTTTGCTCGTGCCCTTATCTTTCGCTTTCACATGCAAGATGCCATTAGCATCGATATCAAAGCTCACCTCAATCTGGGGAATGCCTCGAGGAGCTGGCGGAATACCGTCGAGATTGAACTCGCCCAAGAGCTTGTTGTCGGGGAACATGGGTCGCTCACCTTGTGCGATACGAATCGTCACCGATGGTTGGTTGTCGGCTGCGGTACTGAACGTCTGCGTCTTGCTAGTCGGCACCGTGGTGTTTTTCTCAATCATCGGCGTGGCGACATTGCCCATCGTCTCGATAGAGAGTGAGAGTGGCGTCACATCCAAGAGCAACACGTCGTGCACATCACCCTGCATGATGGCGCCTTGGAGTGCGGCCCCCAGAGCAACAACTTCATCGGGGTTGATATCGCGGTGTGGCTCTTTGCCGAACAACGCTTTGACCGCCTCAATGATCGCCGGCATGCGCGTCTGACCACCGACCATCACGACTTCGTTGATGTCGGAAAACTGCAGTCCTGCATCCGAGACGGCCTTCTTGGTGAGCTCGATCGAGCGATCAATAAGTTCTTTGGTGAGCGCCTCCAGCTGCGCTCGGGTAAATGTCATCCCGAAGTGCTTGGGACCCGATGCATCTGCGGTAAGGAACGGGATGTTGATTTCAGTCTGAGTTGTCGTCGAGAGCTCGTGCTTTGCCTTTTCAGCTGCATCTTTCAATCGCTGCAGCGCGAGTGTGTCTTTGGAAATATCAACACCCTGCGACTTCTTAAATTCAGTGACCAAGAAATCGATAATGTGCTGGTCGATGTCGTCACCACCCAAATGCGTGTCGCCACCGGTCGCTTTTACCTCAATGGTATCCGCTGACACCTCGAGCACCGAGATATCAAATGTTCCACCACCAAAGTCATAGACAACAATCTTTTCGTCCTTTTTCTTGTTGAAGCCATAGGCGAGTGCGGCCGCGGTGGGCTCATTGATCACGCGCTTCACCGACAATCCGGCAATCTCACCAGCATCTTTGGTGGCTTGGCGTTGGGAGTCATCGAAGTACGCCGGTACTGTGATGATGGCTTCGGTGATCTTCTTGCCGAGCTTCGCCTCTGCATCTGCTTTGAGCTTGGCCAACACCATTGCGGAGATTTCCGCGGGCTTGTACCACTTATCTCCCATCTTTACCTCGACTGAATCCCCTGCTCCTTTGCGGATTTCGTACGGCAAGAGCTTGAGGTCACGCTGCACTTCTGCATCCTGCCAGCGACGACCAATCAGACGTTTCACCGAGTAGAGGGTGTTGGTTGGGTTCGTAACTGCCTGACGCTTTGCAGTGACACCGACGTAGCGATCGCCTGTTTTACCCACGGCAATCACCGACGGCGTCGTGCGAATACCCTCGACGTTCTCGAGAATGCGCGGCTGGCCGCCTTCAACCACTGCCATTGCTGAATTCGTTGTTCCTAAGTCGATACCAAGTATGTTGCTCATAGGGTTGTAATAATTATTACTTATTCGTACAAAATGACTCGTGCCGGACGGATGACTCGCTCATGCATTCGATATCCCGATTGAACTTCTGACTGCACCTCGTGGCTCGTGCCTCCCGGCGTGGTACTCACTGCTTCCATCGTCACTGGATCAAATGGTGTGCCCACCGTCTGAATCCGCTCAACTCCGTATTTCTTCATATCGTCACCGAATCGCTTCCCCACGTGCTGGAGACCCGCAAACCATGCTGCCTGGGATTGCACTTCTGGAGGCGCATGAGCTACAGCCGCTTCTACCATATCCGCAAGCTCAAGCATCTCAGCGATAACTGATTGGCTTGCAAACTTCACCATGTCGCTGGCTGCTTGCAATTGCTGTCGGCGGAAGTTTTCAAAGTCTGCTGCTAACCGCATGTACTTTTCTTTCTCTACCATCTCGGGCTGGGGAGTTTCTACGGGCGCTGGTGGTGTTGGTTCATCCATGGTTATTTGTGATAGTTATCTGCGATACGATTGGCAATCTGTGCGGCGTAGGTGATGAGGCCAAGATTCTTTCTGTAATCCATTCGCATTGGGCCGATCAGTGTCAGTGTACCCTCGTGGCCACCCGGGAGTCGGTAGCGAGAGACTATCATAGTCTCATCGCGTATGTACTGTGTGGGATTCTCTGCACCGATACGAACCTGCACTTCGCCATCATCTCGCGCCCACAGCTGGCGGTGCAGATGCTCAAAGATACCCTCGAACTCATCAATGAACTGCGCCAACCCCGCAAAACGTTGCGCATCTTGAAATTCTGGAAACAAAATCATCGCCGAGAGCCCGACGGTATGCGGTTGCGGGCGCGAGCGCATGTTGGCGAGTACTAAATTCTGAGAGATGCTGCCGATGACTTTAGCGAGGGTGCGATTGACAGCATCGGCGTCGCCAGTATCGATCTCGTTGAGCGCCTCATCGATGCGACGGCGAGCCGCAGTCCCGATCGCCACGCCCTCGGAGGCGAGTAGCCCATTCACGTATGCACGATACGCCCTCGCTGTGGGCACACGCCCACCCGACGTGTGGAGTTGTTCCAGGTAGCCACCGTGCTCCATCTCGGCTAACTCATTGCGGATGGTAGCCGAGCGCACTTCAAAAGCGCCACTGGTGGCGAGTGCCTTAGATGAAACTGGCTCTCCCGTCTCGATATACTGATCGATGACCTGCCACAGGAGCGCGTATTGTCGAGGTGTTAGCACTAATGTCATGACACTGCCAGTCTAGCAAAATTGGCACTCGCGAGTCAAGAGTGCCAATTGTCCACAGGTGCTTTATGTATGATTGACTTTATATCAGTTTCATGATATGATTAATATAACGCACTTTTCAAAAAGGAGGCGTCATGACTCAGCAGTTGCGATTGTTTCCGGATTCGGCCGGATCGCCCATTCTCAGCGATTTCGTCGCCAGAAACGTATCGGCGTTCGTTGAGCGCGTGCGCACGCAGGCATCTGGTAAGACCGGGGAATTGACTCATCTGATCCCCTTCACGCTGCAAGGCAACGATGCAGCGATACAGAGGGCCATGTTCTTTCTCGCCGATGAGTTCTCAGACTTCCAGGTGGGAGAACACTGCGAAGTGCCGGAGCTTCGCTTCCGCCGCAAGTAACCCCACCCCCGAGAGCAATCTCGGGGGTTTGTTTTTTCATCGCAGCGAGCGTTTGACGCATTTTTGATTTCGTGATATGATGTGTTTTTCTTTAACAAGGAGGTAGCGTGTCCAAAAAGAAGACCAGAATTCCCATCGACTTGGAGGGGCCTGCATTTACATTCGCTGATGGTCGATTGTTTGCGGTTATGGAACATGCGAGTCGAGTAAAATCCGATATCGTAATCGACATCAACCATCCAGAAGATTCAGAACTTGCGAAAAAATGCAGAACTAAAGGAGGCAAAGCGCGCTTCAGTGGCGACGTTCGCTTCCAAGATGGCTTCCACCAAACAGAAATAGCACTCCGCCGAGAGAGCGCTATTGCGCTCTACATGCTGCTCGGCAGTGTTCTCAGTCGAAAGGGTGGGGTGATGAACGACGATTCCCGCGTCATCGAAGAAGCGAATGTCATAAAATTCGTGGAAAAGATGAAGGTGAGCGCGGCAACGGGACCTACTGAGCGCAAATTCGTACAACCGATTCCGTTCTTCATTCGTGGCGAATTTGCCACCAATCAGCTGATTGAGCTCATGAGCCGCGACTTCAAGAATGTTCGCGTCGTTGATGGAGTGGCTTGCCCCGAGCTTCACTTCGAGCGCGAGTAGACCGCCCCACCCCTGAGAGCAATCTCGGGGGTTTATTTTTTAACTAAAGGTAAAGGTGAATAACGATAACCCGGTTGGCACCGTAAGCTCGAGCGTGTGTTCACCGTAGGTATTCTGGTCAATCACGTGATAGAGCGTATCTGCTCGAACGGTGACGGATTGCACGTCCTTGCCATCAAGCCGGACGCGTATGCTCTGCGAGGTTGGTGAACCTGCAACAATATTGGCCTGCCGTGCGGAGTACGCGAGTCGCACTACGCAATCACGTACACAGCGAACCGCTTGATCAGAGAATTCCCACGTTCCACCAAGGTACACGAGGTTCTTTTTCTGCGTGTTTGAAGCGGGCATACTCAGCGTTTGCGTGCCCGTGATGCTGGGTGTCCCATTACCCAGATACTGTGCATTCCGAAATACACCAAGGTATATTTCGGGTGTTTTAATCTTGCTAAAATCAACGGCTTGTATATCACCGGGTCGCACTGTTCCACTCGCCACCTCGCCACCAGCACCCGCGCGAGCCATATGTTCGGCGAGCGCCCGCTGAACGTGTGTTTCAAATTCTTCATAACCACCTTCGCCGACTTGATCGTAGACAATATAGCCATCGGTATCGATAAGGTATTTGTGAGGCCAATACTGGTTTTGGTATGCTCGCCACGTACCGAATTCGTTGTCCTGCACCACCGGATACACAATCCCCTCCCGCTTCACTGCAGCGCGCACATTATCAGCTACTTTTTCAAAATCGAATTCAGGGGTATGTACGCCCACAATTTCCAACCCTTGGTCTTTGTATTTCTCATACCATGCGTTGAGGTAGGGTTGGGTGCGCTGGCAATTAATGCACGAGTATGTCCAGAAATCGACAATAATCACTTTTTTGCCAATCAGCGAGGCGAGCGTGAAAGGTTCAGCATTGATGAATTCCCCCGGCTTTACGAATTCCTGAGCGCGTGGATATTTCCCTTCTTTCTCGAGAGCTGGCTGCACAGAAGATGCAGGGATATCACTGGCTACCCGTTCACCGAGCGAAGTCGTCGCTGGCACGAACCGCTCAACCAACCAAATCACTGCAACAATGCTAAGCACAGTGACAAGATATTTCGTCAGAGTGTTCATTGACGATACATTATACGATTGAGAATTTCAAAATTTGCCACACGATCAAGACGCTGCGTGAACACCAAAATGCCCAAGAGCACGAGCACGACGCCGAATGCAATCGTTATGGAGCGCGATACCGCTGCGTAGCGATTGATAAGCGGCTGAACACTCGCTGCAAACAGTCCCACGAGCAAGAAAGGTAGCCCAAGTCCCAGCGAGTACGTGAGCATGAGCGCAAACGCCGCGCCCGGTTGTGTCACCGCCAGTGTGAGAATCGCCCCCAACACCGCACCAACACAAGGCGTCCATCCTGCCGCGAATGCCGCTCCAAAAAGCAACGAGGTCACATAGCGGCTCCGTCCCGGCGATTGTCCAACCGCAAAGACGTGTCCACGATCAAGAAATGGCACCGAAATTATCTTCGCGAGGTAGAGTCCGAAAAATAGAACGATTAATCCTCCCACGCGCGACAACCAAATGCGTGCATCATACGCAACCGATGAGAATACCGTCTGCAAAAGTACACCCAGCGCTGCGAACACCAGAGAAAAGCCCACCACAAAAAAGAGCGCGTTCAAAAAGGTCTCGCGACGCGTTGCACCTACGGATGACACCGATGAACCCGCGAGATACGCCAAAAAACCAGGAACGATAGGCAGGATGCAGGGCGACAAAAAGGAAATGATGCCGGCAGCGAATGTCAGAGGAAGTGTGATGTCGTTCATAGTTGCAGAAGTATAACGCAGAATCTCGTTCGATGGTATACTAAGTGCTACGCATGAAACTCCGAACACGCATCGCGCAGTTCTGGAAATCACTCGGACCTGGTCTTGTGACGGGGGTGTCCGGCGATGATCCCTCTGGTATTGCTACCTATTCCATTGCGGGAGCTCGTTATGGTGCGATGCCGCTTTGGCTTCTGCTCTATGTTCTGCCGTTCATGATTGCCATTCAGAGTATGTGTGCACGAATCGGTAAGCTTTCTGGTTGCGGACTCGCTGGTAATATTCGTCGCCACTACTCAGTATGGGTGCTCGTTCCCGTGGCGCTCTTGATCGTGTTTGTAAACACATTCAACGTAGGGGCCAACATCTACGGAATGGCGGGAGCGATTAATCTGATTGTGCCCATCGACGTCCGTCTTCTCGCCGTTATCACTGCACTCGTCGTCATCGGTATGGTCATATTCCTGCGCTATTCCCAAATTGCGGGATTGTTCAAGTGGTTTGCTATGTCGCTTTTTGTCTATGGCTTTGCTTTGGCTCTTGTGGATGTCGATTGGCGCAACGTGATTATTCACACGCTTATTCCCACCGTTGCACCCGATAAGGATCTCTTAATTCTCATGTTTGCGATGCTTGGAACGACCATCTCACCCTATATGTTTTTCTGGCAAGCAAGTCAGGAAGCCGAAGAGACACGACAAGAACAACCACATCTGCGCGTCTGCAAGTTTCATATCGTACATCATCGCGGAGAGCTCGCCGAAGTTACTCGCGACATCAAAGTCGGCATGGTTGTTTCTAATATAATTTCCTTCTTCATCATTGCATTAACTGCGTCTACGCTTTACGGAACAGAAAACGGCTCCATTGAAACGCTGCGTGATGCCGCGGCGGCTCTCGAACCTCTGGCGGGTCACTATGCGGTGTGGCTTTTTACAATCGGCCTTGTCGCGGCGGGTCTCCTCGCAATACCGGTACTGGCCGGATCAGCTGCATATGTCGTCGCCGAACTTATGGGATGGCCAGCATCGCTTGATAAGCCCTTCAACCGAGCGCGACAGTTCTACTTGGTCATGATCGCGTCCATCTGCATCGGGATTCTGTTGCCGTTCATCGGCATCACACCATTACAGGCACTCTACTGGACGGCGATCCTCAACGGCATTGCTGCGCCATTCTTCATCATGCTCGTCGTTCATATGGCAAATAATCCGCACATCGTTGGGCCGCACAGAAGTCACGCTCTCATACACTCGCTTGGTGTCGCTGCCTTATTCTTTATGTTGACAGGGGCATTCTTCATAGTACTTTCGTAGAGTATGGCACTGCAACTCTACAACTCGCTTACGCGAAAAGTCGAAGCATTTCTCCCGCGCACTGATGCGCAGGTGCAGATGTTTGTGTGTGGTCCCACGGTCTACGACCGTATTCACGCCGGCAATGCCCGCACGTTTACCATCTTTGATGTTGTCGCACGCTGGCTCCGCTATCGCGGCTACACCGTGACTTATGTTCAGAACATCACCGACATCGACGATAAGATTATTCAACGCGCGCAGCAGGTAGGCAAAGAACCACTCGCCTTCGCCCGAGAATTCGAAGAAGCATTCCGTGCCGACATGGCAGCCTTGGGTAATGATGCGGTGTCAACGTATGCGCGAGCTACCGACTACATCCCCCAGGTCATATCACAGGTCAAAACACTTATTGCTAAGGGAAGCGTATACCGCATCGAAGGCGACGGTTGGTATTTTGATCTCACATCCTTCCCTGATTACGGCAAACTCTCAGGACGCACGGGCGCACAAGCTGATGATGCACAATCGCGCATCGACGACAGCGACAAAAAACGCAACCGAGGCGATTTCTGCGTGTGGAAACTCTCGAAATCTGGCGAACCCGTCTGGCAGGATGCCCAGCTCGGCGATGGCCGTCCCGGTTGGCACATCGAAGACACAGCAATTACTGAGCACCTCTTCGGCACCCAGTACGACCTCCATGGTGGCGGTATGGATCTCAAATTTCCCCACCACGAAGCCGAGATAGCGCAGCAAGAGGCGGCGTCGGGATTGGTACCGTTCGTGAAATATTGGATGCATGCGGGTTTTTTGCAGGTACAGGCTGAGCGCATGGGTAAAAGCATGGGTAACTTTGCCACACTCCACGTTCTCCTTGAGGAATACAGCGCTGCCACGCTACGTTTCTTCTTCTTATCTGCGCACTACCGCGCACCACTAGACTATTCAGACGTGAACCTCGCAGCTGCCAACGCGGCGACACAACGCATCGCAGAACTTCTCGCAAAGCTCCTCGTGGTGCCACCAGCAGCGTCCAGCGGTTTGGGCGATGCGGTCGCCGCAGCACGAACGCAGGTTGAAACTGCGATGGATGATGATTTTAATACCGCAGCTGCATTCGGTGCTGTGTTCGAGCTCATTCGCACAAGTAACAGCGCGCTTGCCACTGGCGCACTCACCCACGAGGAAGTAACCGCACTTACCTCTTTTTTTCAATGGATATTCGAAATCTTCGGCATCATTCCTGAAGGTACCATCGCCATGCCGCGCGAGGTGGAACAACTCCTCGACGAACGCCAATCTGCTCGTGAACGCAAAGATTGGGAAACTTCCGATCGCCTCCGCGCCCAACTCTTAGAACTAGGCTGGACTATCGACGACACCCCGTACGGTCCCGTCGCAAAGAAGAAATAAAGAAAATCCCGACCGTGAGGTCGGGATGAGAGCGTTAGTCGTCATCGTCTTGCGTTCGGGCTCCGGCACGATACCGATCGAGGAACTCGTTCGTGAAACGATCGCACAATTTCACCATGTCATCGTACTGCTGCTCCGACAGCAATCCCGGGCTTCCTATTCTTTCAAGAGCGGTGAAAAACCGCTCGGCCTCGGAGGTAGTCCGCCAGTCTCTGCGAATAGTCTCGACGCGACGTCGAATGTAGTCGAGATCGGCATCAGAGAGCGGTACTTTCGGGTGTATTTTCGAGTGTATATGCGAAAATGCCGTCGATATTCTCAAATTCTTCAATTCGCCGCCGCCTTCACATCGATTCATAAATACCTCCCTGGTATTTGGTGTTAGTCATCGGACTCGCCAATCGTCATGCTCGATGAAGTGCCCTTCGTGGAGCATTCATCAGACAGACGATCGAAGAACGCAACAGCCGCTGCTCGTGCTTTGTCGGTCACCGGGTGGTCCTTTCGAATTCGCCGCAATGTTCGCATGAGAGCGAGAACAGTTTTCTTGTCTCTGAAGCGAGGATCGCATTTGAAGTGACACCACGCGATCAGAGAGAATTCTTGATTTTCTCGAATTCTCTTGCGGCGACGCGTTAAGATACTTACGTGGATGATCGCCGTACGCACATACTGCAATGCTTCACGAGCAGCTGATCGAGCGGATCTCCTCTTATCAGTACCCTTCAATGCTTCAGAAATACTGAGAAAGACCATCGCTTGCACATGCAATGTTAGCGGATCTCCGTATACCGGCATATCGACCTCCTTTGATTAGTCATCGTCTTGGCTCATTTCCCAATGATGCGCGGCCGCAGACAGATTACGAATGAGTGGTTGCGCGAGATCGCACACTGCGAGAACTCGATCGCGAGCTTGGACGGTGATGGGCCTGCCTCGTTGGAGGCGGCGCAGCGAGCGAAGTACATCTACGATCTGCTTTCGGTCGCGCGTGAAGCGGAAGAATCGGGCCAGATTGTCTTCATCAGCCATCAACTGCGTGTAGGAGCGACCGCTAAACAACGCCTGATAGACTTGAAGCAGCTCATAGCGATCGCCCTTGATGCGCATATCTTTCCTGCTGCCACTGAAATCATGCGCATACGCCCATGATCGCGCCTCTTCAAGCATCAGCGCAGCAAAACGTGCGAGGCGTTCGCGATCTTGATCTTCATCTTCATCTCCTCGCAATTCAGTGGAGAAGCTTGAAATCAGAATGCCTCGGGCTGCGAGGTTCATGGCATCTCCATATGGTGAGCTCATACTACCTCCTTTGTTAAGGTTCTCGCATTATGCCACTCCAACTTCTACCGTCAATGTGCCCTAAACGCTTTACGCTCATCGCTTTCCCATTACTTCTACACAGTCACTCCACAGATGAGTTGCGAAGGAAGAATCTTTCACAGATACTAGTGAAGCATACGCGCTCCCATGACCACCCTCCCCGACAAAGGACCACCGCAAAACCTCGAAGCAGAGAAGTCGCTTTTGGGTTCGCTCCTCACTGACCGTGAGGCGATTCACCGCGTGGTGGATATGGTGACCGCGGACCACTTCTACCAGCGAAGCCACCAGATGATCTGGGCAGCACTCACCGATCTGTGGGAGAGTCGCGAGAACATCGATATCTTATCGGTAAGCACGCGCTTGAAAGACAAGGGTCAACTCGATGCCGTCGGTGGCTCGGCGTTTCTGACCGCACTAGCCAGCGAGGTGCCCACTTCAGCGCACGTGCAAACCTACGCGCGCATCGTCCAACGCAAAAAGAGTTTGCGCGATCTTTTGGATGTTTCTCACCAACTCCAAGGGCTGGCACATCGCGAAGACGAGGACATCGATGCGATTCTCGGGGAGGCTGAACAGCAGCTATTCTCAGTCACGCAGAAAACACTGAGCAACAAGTTCGGGTCGCTCTCCGGTGAGCTCGATCGGGCGATGGATCGTATCCAAACTCAGGACGACGGTCGTTTGCGCGGTATCGGTACGAACCATGTAAAACTTGATCAGACGCTTGGTGGTTTCCAAAAATCGGATCTCATCATTCTCGCCGCACGTCCGTCGGTGGGTAAAACAGCCTTTGCAATCGACATCGCACGTCGCGTCGCTGAAATGCAAGTACCGGTCGGTATTTTCAGTCTTGAGATGAGCGTGGATCAGGTTGTCGATCGTTTGATTTCGGCAAAAGCAAAAGCTTCGCTCTGGCGGTTGCGCACCGGCAAGCTCAGTCACGAAGGTGAGTACAATGATTTTCTCAAAATCACCAACGCCATCTCATCGCTGCGCGAGATGCCCATCTACATCGATGACACGCCGGGTCTCAATGTAATGCAGATGCGCGCCATGGCACGCCGCCTCAAGGCCGAGCACGGCCTCGGTATCCTGTTTGTCGATTACTTACAGCTCATGAGCGCGCGACGCAACTACGATTCTGCGGTGCAGCAGGTCACAGAAATCTCGCGCGGCCTCAAGGGGCTCGCCAAAGAGCTCAACATCCCCGTGGTTGCGCTCTCCCAGCTCTCCCGTGCTGTGGAAAACCGAGAGATTGGTGCGCGGCCGCGACTATCGGACCTTCGCGATTCGGGTTCCATTGAGCAAGATGCCGATGTGGTGATGTTTATTCACCGCGATGACAAGGTCAACTTTCAGCGTGCACAAGAAGAAGGCCGCGCCAACCTCGCCACACTCATGATTGCTAAGCACCGTAACGGTCCCACCGGTGATATCGATTTTCATATAAACCCCGAGAACCTCGAGTTCTCCGAAGTCGACACAGTGCACACTGATTCCGACTTCCTCTAAACTATGGACCCTGTATTCGCTGCAATCGCCAAGCTCCTTCAAAAATTGCCCGGTGTTGGACCGCGGGCTGCTTCCCGTATGGTGCTCGCACTCTTAGATAAGCCCCAGTCTGAACTTGATGATCTCGGCAATGCCATTCGCGAGCTCAAGACTCGTGTTCGCAAGTGTCCCGAGTGCTTCAATGTCTCCGACGATACACTCTGTACTGTGTGCCGAGACACTCGACGCGACCCCAAGGCAATTATGGTGGTCGAGATGATCACCGATCTCCAATCAGTCGAGCGCTCAGGTCTCTGGAAAGGCCTCTACCATGTCTTAGGCGGCTCGATAGCACCAGTCAACAACGTTGGGCCCGAACATCTTCGTATTCGCGAGCTGGCCGAACGCGTGGACCGTATCGCTCAGCAGGCCGGCACGGTGGAGCTGGTACTCGCCACCAATCCTACCTCCAGTGGCGAGATGACGGCGATGTACCTGCGCGACCTGTTTCACAAAGCGCCCGGCATCCGCACCACCCGTCTCGCCCGCGGCCTCGCCACTGGCACACACCTAGAATACGCCGACGAGATAACGCTCCGGCATGCACTGGAGAGTAGGAAGTAATCTCGCTCCGTTTACCCATAACTTCACTTGTCAGTTCGCATTCGAACGACATTCTATCCAGGTATACGATATCCGAATCTCCGCAGGCGCCTACGGCTTTATGCTCCGGTCATGCGGCTATCTGCGACCTGGATAACGAATGTCGCTGTATATGTGCGAACCCGCATACTATGCCAATTGATGTCACGGGTACCCGTCGCTCAAAAAGGATATACCTAAGCCAAAAGAATGCGCATCGACTTGTTGGTGGGTGTATGCGACGCGACTCTTCCCCACTCTCCAAGCGAGTCATAGTACAGCGGGTGAGTACATATCAGATGACAGTCGTAGTCCGCATCGGCGAGCATCCGCATGACCGGAGCACCGACATCCCGCCAGAGGCGGGATGGAATGCGGAGATTCGGATGCTTCGCCTGTGATGCGGACAGGCTGTCACTCATTGTGCGAACTGACGAGTCGGAGAGTGGGAAAGGGAGCGGAACATCAATAACCAAAAGAGCCCGGATGGGCTCTTTTTACTTGGCAGAGATGGAGTCGATTTTCACCTTCGTGAAGGGCTGGCGATGACCTTTCTTCTTCTTCGAGCGGGTCTTGGCCTTGTAGCGAAAGACCATCTTTTTCTCGCCCTTGCCATCCTCGAGCACCGAAGCAGAGACGGTGGCTCCTTTGATAACCGGCTGTCCGATAGTTGCTTTCTTCTCATCGGCAATCAAAAGCACCTGGTCGAATGAGACCTTTTTGCCATCGTGAACCAGCTTTTCGATGGTCACCACATCGCCCTTGCGGACAATGTATTGCTTCCCTCCAGTTTTGATTACAGCGAATGTCGGCATAAATGTCTGAATATCCTAGCAAATACCTATCATTCTGTCAAACGTGGTAGCCTCGACGGGATTTGAACCCGTGTTACTAGAATGAGAATCTAGTGTCCTAGACCGGGCTAGACGACAAGGCCATTCAGGTACGCAGTATAACGTGAAAAGCCATTTCCGACAAGGCATTCAGTATGCTAGGATGAAGCTCAAAGGAGGCGCACATTGAAAATTATATTCCTGGATATCGATGGTGTCATGAACAAAAGTCAAACAGCGTCGCGTACACGCATTGATGGATTCGACGCGGTTCCCAGCACGTGCTTGCGCGAGATCCTTGCATCCACTGGCGCTAAGATTGTAGTCACGGGGGCGCTCGGCCGCATCATGCCCCTGGAAGTGTTGCGAGGATACTTTCGTCACGCAGGCATCGATGGCGACGTCGTGCTGGGTGTTACGAAGAATTACGGCTCCACTCGCGGAGAGTGCATCAGTCTTTGGCTCCATGAAAATGCCAGTATGGTGACGTGCTACATCGTGATTGATGACGCCGATGAAAGCGAAGTGTCACCGCACGAAAATTGCCTCGTTCATACGCAGTGGAATATTGGACTATCGCAAGTCGATGCCGATCGTGCGATTATGCTGCTTGATCAGCAGCGCCACCCGTAGCGGTGGCGTTTTTTATTTCTCCAGCCATCGTGCACTTTGGCGTACGAGGAGTTTAGTGGCCTGCTCGGGGCGGGCCATAATTTCTTGCACAATTCGTTCCATGCGCATACCTTGTGATCCCTTCACCAAAATGAGATCGCCCTGACGAATGAGCTGTTGCACCATCGCGGCGGCCTCGTGTGCATCCGGTGCTCGATGGATGTGCTCTGCAGGCATCTGATTTGCTGCGGCGTCAGCAATGAATCGCCCGCTCTCACCAACACACACCAGCACCTGCGCAACTTCGGCGGCGAGATTGCCAATGGCCTGATGCGCTTGCACGCTATAGGCACCCAACTCACGCATATCTCCGAGAATGAGCACGCGGCGCGGCGCGGACAGTGCACCCACCGCGTCGAGTGCCGCGTGCATCGCAGCAGGCGACGCATTGTACGTGTCATCGATAACAATCGTGTTGCGAATACCTTCAATAATACGCAGCCTCCCAGCAGGCGGTGTCATGCGCGCGAGTGCCTGAACGGCGTCAGCCAACCCCACGCCCAATGACGTCCCCACTGCGACGGCAGCGGCGGCAGCATTGGCAAGACCCACACCCAGTGCTCCTGAGATTGCGACTGGCATGGTATTACCGTCTACCGAAATATCAAAAGCAACGCCTAAGGGTCGCGCACCTTCACTTCGAGTTCTAAAATTGGTGACGCGCACATCCGCGCCCTCGCCCAAACCAAACGTTCGCACACGACCCTTGGTCGCTGATCGCATTTCGAGCACCGAGAGATCATCCGAACCCAACACGGCAACATCTGACGCGGTGAGGCGCTGAATAATATGCGCCTTCTCCCGAGCGAGCTCACGTGGTGATGCAAAAAACTCGACATGCACTGGCGTGTCCCCGACGTGCGTCACGACGGCAACGTGAGGTGGATAGTCACCCGTGAGACGCTTGATATCCCCCGGCCTATCGGCACCAAACTCCAAGACGAGAACCTCAGGATACTCGTTTCGATGTGCGAAGAGTCCGACAAAACCATGCCAGAGCACATGGAGCCAGAATGATGCAGTTCCCCCGCTCTGATAGTACCGATCCGAATACTCACCAATGATCGTCAATGGTATGCCAAGATCATTGTTCAAATTCCCGCCGCTACTTCGGACGCTGTGCTTTGCGCCCAATACCGCGGCGATCGCTTCTTTCGTGGTAGTCTTGCCCACGTTTCCGGTAACAGCAACGATGATAGGGCGATAGCGACGCACATATGCCTGCGCGAGCCAACGGAGTTGTATTTTGAGTAGTGCAAGCATCATCGTGTCGGAGGGATATTGAGATAATTAATGAGAAAGAGTGCCATATCGCGAAATGACGGACTCAAGCTATCAGCAGCAAACGTGATGCCCTGTGGCTTCTCCATGCGAATAAGGATAACAAATTTGGGGTTACTCGCTGGTGCAAATCCCACAAAGCTGTGGTTATACTCGTTGTCGAGGTATCCACCCTTGGGACTGGCGATCTGCGCCGTTCCAGTCTTCCCTGCGATATCGTACCGCGCGATGCGTGCTTTGTCGAAACCATTGTCCACCACTGACGTGAGCATCGTGCGCAATTGAGCAGCAGTCTTGAGTGAGAATGGCGTACCGATGATCTTAGGTTCCTGCTTCGTCACCACGCCGTGTGCATCACGAACAGCATCGACAATGCGTGGCTGCATCAACTGCCCACCATTCGCAATTGCTGAGTAGCCAGTAATGAGCTGCAGAGGCGTCACGGTAATTCCCTGTCCAAACGATGCTGTCATAAAGTTGATCCGGCGTCCCGTATAGAGGTTGCTGATATTACCACTTGATTCGCCGGGCAAGTCCACGCCGGTCTGCTGACCGAATCCCATGTTGACGACAAAATCCAAAAACTTTGCATTGCCAACACGCTCAGCAACCCACATGACACCCGTGTTGATGCTTTTTTCGAGCACGCGCGTCATGGTGACAACACCGAAGTGTCCTTCATTGAAGTTCTTGATGTTGTAGCCATCGATAATTACGTCGCCGCTATCATCAAACGTAGTGGTTGGGGTAACACTTCCTGTCTCTAGCCCCATCGCCATGGTAAAGGGTTTGAACGATGAGCCCGGTTCAAATGGAGTCAGCGCTCCGTTTACGAATACGGATGAGGACGCTCCGCCATAGCGATTTGGGTCGTATGTAGGACTATCCGCAAGCGCCAGAATACGACCGGTATTCGGCTCCTGCACGACAAGTGTTCCCGAGGCTGCACTATATTTCTTGAGAACAGCATCCAGTACCGTTTGTGCATATTCCTGAATATTTTTATCGATCGTGAGAATGATATCCTGCGGGCCGTCTTCTGTCGCAGAACCCGTAGTATCGGCTACTCCGAACCAATCAAGCAGTGTACGCCATATATTCCAACGACTTGATGCGGACTTGATGGTGCGCCCAGTAAGAACATCGTCATATGATGCCTCAACTCCATACTGGCCCGCGCGACCTACGTCCGTGTAACCCAAAAAGCCGAGCGCGTCTGCGGCGAGTGTGCCCAACGGATACGTGCGATCTGCTTCGTAGCCAATACTAACGCCGCGGATGCGCAGCGCCTTAAGCGAAATGACTTGTTCATCCGTAAGTTTTTTGAGCACAACGCGCGCGCCTGACGCACCCGAGTCGGCAATTCTCGTGATTGCTTCCATACTTACTCCAGATGTAGATGCGAGCGCACGAAGCTCGCCATCACGTATTTGAGGATCCAAAGCGGACGGCGTAAGAAGGAAGACGGGAAATTTCTTATTCGTCGCAGCAAGATACTCCTGCCCCATCTTGTCTGAAAAATAGACGTTACCCCGCAACAGAACATTACTCACGCCATCTGCCTGTGCCTGCGAGGTTTGAGTATATAACGCGTGCTGTGACCAACTCAAATAGAAAATGCGCCATGCCACTATGGCAAACGTAGCCAGCATAACGAAAAGCCCAACCGTGAGACGAGTAAGGTTAATCTTGTTCTGCACAAGTGTACAATACCAAGTTTATGGAAAACAAAAAACCGCTCCGACGGTTTTTTGACGGCATAGCTAGCGAGCTGCGACAGCTCCCTCTTGCACCAAATAGACGACATCCCCAACGCCGACCATGCCAGATCGAATGGCAAGCTCCATAAGGCGCCCACGATCTTCAAGCGCTGCTTGTTGATCTGCAATGGTGTTGCGCTGCTCCAGGAGCGCAGAAAGTTTGCTTTGAGATTGCGAAAAGCGCCATTGGCGAGATGCGAGACTATTTGCCGCAACCACGTAGACCACGAGCGCGGCACACATAACTGCGAGCAGAATCATATTGAAATTCCGGATGCCGGTGTGCGACTGCGTTGGTGCTGCGGTTTTCATAGTTTTCGAATAATTTTTAGTTTTGCACTTCGTGCCCGAGGGTTTTGCTTGGTCTGCGCCCACGTGGGACGGATGGTACTGCGCGTAACCCACTCGATGAGACCTTCTTTTGCTGCTTTTTTGAAAAGCTCACGAACTATTTTGTCTTCTGCCCCCTGAAATGAAATAACCAATAATCGTCCACCAGGCTTCAGCACTCGTATCGCTGCCGATACTCCTGCTGTCACATTCTCAAGCTCGCCGTTGACAACAACACGGAGCGCCTGAAATGTTTTCGTAGCGCAGTGAATCTTTCGGTGACGGTACCAGGGTGGCACTGTTGCTTCGATGAGACTCACCAGCTCACTGGTGGTACGGAGGGGGGCAGCTCGTCGGTGCAGAGCGACCGCCGCGGCGATCTGGCCGGCGAACTGCTCCTCCCCGTACACCGTCAATATCCGTTCGAGCTCTTCTGGCTCGTATTCGTTCAGGATTCTCCCTGCAGTAAGTGGATTCGTCTCAGGATTAAATCGCATATCGAGCGGCTCATCCCGCATGAATGAGAATCCTCGCCCACTCGCACTGTAGTGCAGCGACGAGAGACCCAGATCGAACAGAATGCCGTCAGGGATAATCCCCTGCTCAGCGCAGATACGTTCCAGATGCACGTAGCTGTCATTGACGACAGTTACAGAATCAACGAGCTCTGGATGATTCGTAAAGAATGCACGTGCAATGACGGGGTCCCATTCAATGCCCACCACACGGGCGCCCTTGGCGACCACTGCGGCGGCATGCCCTCCACCATTGAGTGTGCAATCCAGAATCACCGAACCTTCTGCGGGTTCGAGATAACGGATAACTTCATCTAAAAGAACCGGGGTATGGGTTTCAGTCATTATATTGAGCCCAGATCCCCCAACTTCTGGGCAATTGCATCACCATTCTTTTCCAGCGCTTTCTTGTACTCATTCCACGCGGCCTTGTCCCAGAGTTCCAGACGATTCTGGACGCCCGTGATAACAACTTCCCGTGTGAGGCCTGCGTACTGCTTGAGGTATTCAGGAACGAGGATGCGCCCGAGCGTATCAAATTGCACCTCTGTTGCTCCCGAAAGTAGCAAGCGAGCAAACGACCGACTGTCCGACTGAGCCATAGGAAGCGCAGCGATGCGCTCGGATAGCTGGGACCACTGCGATAAAGGAAAGAGCCACAGGCAACCATCCAAGCCACGCGTCAGTACCGCCCCGTCGCCCAATTCCTTGCGGAATTTTGCTGGCACGGATAGGCGTTTTTTGGGATCTAGATTGTGTGAATACTCGCCTATCAGCATCCGCACGAGGTTTGGTGCATTACACTTCTCTCCACTCCATAACACTCTATAGATAGTATATCCCAC
>CAYUJB010000001.1:0-148040 GCA_964444955.1 uncultured Candidatus Saccharibacteria bacterium | reverse complement strand
AGCGACCCGATCACAATATCTGTGCCACCCTCGATGAGCGGTTGCATCTTGGCGAAGTGATCAATCGCTGTGCTGTTATCGGCATCCATAAATACGCGCACCTCACCCGCTGCAAAAAGCATGCCGGCAGTTACCGCATATCCTTTGCCTGGACGCTTTTCCTGGATAAGTCGGATATTATGAAACTGCTGCATCACCCCGCGCACCACATCAGCAGTGGTATCGGTCGAACGATTGTCCACCACAATCACTTCCCAGTCATACGATTGTCCCGCCAGCCACGTGCAGACCGCCTGCAGTGTCGTACCGATTCGCTTGGCCTCGTTGTATGCCGGAATGACAACAGAAAGATACATCCCGTTAGAAATTAAAACTATCTACGTTATGTCCAGACGTAAGAATAATCATACTATCGTTTCTTTGGGTATACTTTATTGCTTCTTGATTTCTAACGGGATACATAGTGACCTAATAATACCCCACCATACGCCAGAATGCGAACATTGACTTTCACTGTCCTATGTGCAATAATATAAACACGTTCTTTTCAAGGAGAGTGCGATGCAGGCAATGCAAAAATTGATTTTCAGTAGCATCATGTTTGTTTTGTGCCTCAGCCCCACATGGGTCGCGGTGGCACTGTGGAGGATCGCGGGGCCATCTAGCTTCACGGAACGAATCATCACTATCGGGGTGCTCATCATTCCGTGGGGCTGCACTCAGATACACGGAGCGGGCATGCTCTTTGACTACCTGGATACCCAGATCTTCGATAATTAGCCCCTCCTCTACCCGGACATTCTGAGTCCGGGTTTTTCTTTCTAAATTTGACAGATCGAGCTGCCTTCAATACTATATGCACTCCTGCCTGCCGGCAGGCAGGCAATCTCAATGCCCCACGATGATATTATAGTAGTCCAGCGAGACGATGCTCGGTATCCTGCGCTCTTGGCGCACATTGCCGATCCACCCGAAACGCTGTACGCACGCGGCAATCTCGCGCTCATGGACAGTTTTTGTTTTGGCATTGTGGGCACGCGCAAAGCCAGTGACTACGGACTCCAGGTCACTTCAGAAATCGTTGGCGCACTTGCAACCAACGGACTTACGATTGTTAGCGGACTCGCAGCGGGCATTGATTCAGCAGCGCATCGCGCAGCTCTCCGCGCCAATGGCGCCACCATCGCGGTATTTGGCACGGGTGTCGACGATGCGAGCATCTTCCCCAACGACAACGTATCGCTCGCGCACGAGATCCTTGAGCACGGCGGGCTCCTCCTCAGCGAATACCCACCGGGCACGCATGGCCAAATCTTCACCTTCCCCGCACGTAATCGCATCATCTCGGGGCTCTCCCGCGGTGTGCTGGTAATAGAAGCCGACCGCAAATCCGGCTCGCTCATCACCGCCAAATGCGCACTCGATCAGAATCGCGATGTCTTCGCAGTACCTGGTGGCATCTACTGGCCACGCAGTGTAGGCACCAACCTTCTCATCCAGCAGGGCGCGCGTCCCGTGATGAGCGCCGCGGATGTTTTGGAGTCATACAAACTTCGCCAAGTTCCCCTCCCCGAGCAAGCTCTGTCCACATCAGATCCTGTGCAGGAGTGTATACTGGCACTACTGCGTGAACACGGACCGCTCCACATGGAGGAGCTGGCGGCACGAAGCAAGAAGGATCCATCGGTTGTCATGTCGGCCATCACGCTTCTGGAGCTGCGCGACATCATCGGTCATCAGGGCGGTGGCGTCTACAAACTTTTATCCTCATCCACATGAATACCGTTAGAAATCAAAAAGAAATAATGTATAACGAAATGCACGAACATGCACCTGTCCTTCCGTTTGGACACACAGTATTGCTCGTTGATTTCTAACGGCATGAAACTCGTCATCGTCGAATCGCCCACCAAAGCAAAAACAATTTCGCAATACCTCGGCGACGAGTACGTGGTGCGTTCCAGCTACGGCCATGTCCGCGACTTACCCAAATCTGAGCTGGGTATCGACACCGAAAAGGAATTTCAACCTACCTATATTATCCCCACCAAGGCAAAGAAGAATCTTACCGAACTCAAAAAAGAAGCCGCCAAAGCTGATACGATCATTCTGGCAACTGATGAAGACCGCGAAGGAGAAGCGATCGCCTGGCACCTGTCAGAGGCGCTCGATATCAAAAAACTCAAAAAGAAAAACAGCGAACTCAAAGTGCAGCGCATCGTGTTCCATGAAATCACCAAGCACGCCATCGAGCACGCTATCGCCAACCCACGCGAAGTAGATATCAATCTCGTCAACGCACAGCAGGCGCGCCGCGTACTCGATCGCCTCGTGGGCTACAAGCTCTCCCCTGTGCTCTGGAAGCGCTACTATCGCGGGCTTTCGGCAGGTCGCGTGCAATCGGTGGCTACCAGACTCATCGTGGATCGCGAAACCGAGATCAACGCGTTCAAGCCCGATGAGTACTGGACCATCACCGCAACGCTCCTGTCGGCCGATCACAAAGAAACGCCCATTGTCGCCGAGCTCACCCAGCACAACGGTAAAGCGTTGGATAAATTCGCCATTCCCAACGAGATCACCTCGCGCAAAACGGTTGCCGCACTCGAAGGCGCGCCCTATACCGTAGCTGCTGTTGAGCGCACCGAGACATCGCGCATGCCGCATGCGCCATTTACTACCTCGACGCTCCAGCAAGAATCCAACAAGCGTCTGCGCTACTCGAGCAAGCAAACCATGATGTTCGCCCAGGGACTCTACGAGGCCGGCTACATCACCTACATGCGCACCGACTCGGTCAATCTTGCCGAGCAGTCGCTCGCGCAGGCCAAAGATTTTATCACCACTTCGTACGGCGCTACCTATCACAAGCGACGCAAATTTAAATCAAAATCTAAAAACGCCCAAGAAGCACACGAAGCTGTACGCCCCACCGATCCCACGCGCACGCCCGAAGCCATGGCGGACACACTCTCGCCGCAACAGCACAAACTCTACGATCTGATCTGGCGACGCTTTATGGCATCCCAAATGTCTGATGCGATCTTTGACGCCGCATCAATCGACATCACCGCAAAGGAGTATGGCTTTCGTGCCAATGGCTCAGTGCTCAAGTTCGACGGTTGGCTCAAGGTGCTCCCATCCAAATTTGAAGACAACGCACTCCCCACGGTGCGCACCGGCGAGACACTCGCACTCCAAGAGCTCAAACCCGAGCAGCACTTCACCAAACCACCCGCGCGATTCAACGAAGCATCACTCATTAAGACCCTCGAAAAAGAAGGCATCGGGCGACCGAGCACCTATGCCGCCATCATTTCCACCATCATCGCCAGAAAATATGTCGAAAAAGATCGCTCGCGCTATTTCCACCCGACCCAAATCGGCACCGATGTGAGCACCTATCTCGTGGAGCAATTCCCCCGCATTGTGGATATGCAGTTTACCTCGGGCATGGAAGATCAGCTCGATGAAATCGCCACCGGCAAACGCCAGTGGGTGCCTACCATCCGCGCCTTCTACGCACCGCTCGCTCTGAACATCAAAGAAAAAATGACCGAGGCGCAGGCGGCCAAAGAATCGGAAATCGAACAAACCGACAAAATCTGCGATAAGTGTGGCAGCGCCATGATTGTGAAGCGCGGCCGCTTCGGCAAATTTATCGCCTGCTCCAACTTCCCGGAGTGCAAAAACATCTTCAAAGAACCCAAATCAACCGCACCTGTTGAGAAGGTCGGCCGCGTCTGCCCCAAAGATGGCGGCGAGCTCATCTATCGCGCAGGTCGCTTTGGCAAGTTCATCGCCTGCGTCAACTTCCCCACCTGTAAGCACACCGAAAAAATCAAAAAGGACGCCGCCACCGAACCTACCCCCGACGACGCAGCCGCCCCCGAATCTCCGGCAGTGGAAATGAAGTCCGAAGAGTAGCTCTCGCTCCCCATCCCCACACCCCGACTCACCCCTCGCTACACGGGTAATTCCACTCTGCTCATTCTTACGACGCATCAAACTGGATGATGCGTCTGAGGAATTCGCAACGAGTGATACTCATCTGCGCGAGCCGCACACTAGGGTTCGCTGGGGTGTGGGAATGATGTCGCTCCTCTAGAGTAAATCGTCGATTAGATGGTCAAATCTTTTGGGATCTTTCGTCGATTCTTCTCTTTCGTTATCAATTTCATCTTTAAACTTGTTATAGCCCAGAAGATGATAGAAGGTATTAAGAAAATCACCATATTTCTCAGAATATCTATCATAAGCTTCGTTTGATAGCCGCTTGCCATCAACTATCAAATACCTATACTGCCACTCTGGCGTTAAAACCGAATGCGCCATGACAAATTGGATTTTTTTCCCTTTCATAGTTACCTCCAGGGGGCCCCAGCTTTCGTGCTTTTCACGACGGTAAGAATACACCATCTCCTTTAATATCCCTTCGTCTATCCCTAAACTATTAGCTTGTTCTCGCAACTTATTTAATGCTTCCTCGCGTCTGCTTGATTCACGCCTCTCATTATCAGTTAAACTCTCCTCCGCGGAGCTGACTTGTTCGAAACTCCCCTGATTTCCTTTTTGTGTTTTTTCCATGCCTCACTCTACCCCCCCCCTAGAGCAACTTGGCAAGCGGATATGTGCATATGTGAAGGGGCACCCTTCACATATCAGGAACAAAAAAGAGGACCAGTACACTGGTCCTCTGGAGCGGCCGCGCCGCTACTTTACGCTACCGCATCTTCAGCGCTACCTTGTCTTCGTCAATACTGACAATCTCGATTTTGATTGATGAGAAGAATGTCCGAAGCTGCACCGAATCCCCTGCTCGTAGCTCGTATTGGGCGGCAATAGCCACGCCGGAATCGCAGCAGGTTTTTTCAACTGCAACGATAGTCACACGGCGGTCAATGATCCCCGACTTCACAGGGCTCGTCGTGATTCCGTCGACCCGTACGGTAAGGGTGTGGGATATGCGTGTCTCTGACTCCTCAAAAAGCAGCCCGCCCACCAAAAGAAGCCGGACACGATCACCTCGCTGTAATGGGGTGCATGACCATTCATACGACAAGAATCCCCCCGTAAGAATCCGGGAATTTGGCTCGCACACCTGCGCATGGGCCACAGCTCCCGACAGGACGAACAACACAACGAGCAATCGAGCAAATCTCTTCATTTCACTTCTCCATTTCGTTAAAGTACGTTTTGATATAATAGCATACAGTTCGTTCATCGTCAATGCAACGGCTAAAACGGCGCCTTAGCCGTTGGTCCCAGTTGAATTTGCAATGAAATAGATATAGGATTGCGTCAAATGCGATTTTCGGATATTGCCAAAAACTACGAGGATGCCGATCGTGCTCTCATCGAGCACGCCTACGCCGTGGCCGAATCATTCCACCACGGCCAAAAGCGCGCCAGCGGCGAACCCTACATCACCCATCCACTCGAGGTGGCCGGCTATCTGGCTGACCTCGGATTTGATGCGACTACCATCGCCGCCGGCCTCCTGCATGATGTGCTCGAAGACACACCAGCCACTAAAGACGGCCTTGAGCGCAAATTTGGCCATGAGGTCGCTGCGCTCGTTGACGGCGTGACCAAGCTGTCGGCGCTGAGCTCGCGCTCACGCGAGAAAAAATCCACCACCGATCTGCAGACTGAATCGCTCAAGAAAATGTTTTTTGCGATGGCCGACGATTTGCGCGTGATTATTATCAAGCTTGCCGATCGCCTGCACAACATGAGCACGTTGCGCTACAAGAGCGCAGAGTCGCGCGAGCGTATCGCCAAGCAAACCATGGACATCTACGCTCCCATCGCGGCGCGTTTGGGCATGGGACGTTTGAAGGGAGAACTCGAAGATTTGGCCTTCCCCTACGCCTACCCCACCGAATACTCATGGCTCAAGAAACGCATCAAAGGAAAATACGAAGAGCGCCTGCGCTACATCGAGCGTACCGCACCCGTCGTGGGAAAACTCCTGCGTGATGCAGGCATCGAAGTGCTCGATGTGAATTCACGTGCAAAGCGCATGTGGTCCTTGTACACCAAGCTCAAGCGCTACGACATGGACCCCGACAAAGTCATGGACTTGGTAGCGCTGCGCATTGTGGTGCCCGATATCAAATCCTGCTACGAGGCCTTGGGTATCATCCATTCCCACTACCGACCCGTGCCCGGACGCGTCAAAGACTACATCGCACTTCCCAAGCCCAATGGGTATCGCTCGCTGCACACGACTGTCTTTTGTGAAAAAAATCGTATCGCTGAAATCCAAATCCGTACCCCCGACATGCACGACCATGCCGAAAACGGTATCGCCGCGCACTGGAGCTACAGCGAAGCGGGCAAGCGCTCAGTGTCGGCCAAGCAGCAAGAGCTCGCCTGGATTAACCAACTCAAAGCGCACCTCAAAGACATCAAATCGAGCCAAGGGATCGCTGATTTGAAGATCGATTTTTTCAAAAATCGCATCTTCGCACTCACTCCCGAGGGTGACATCAAAGATTTGCCCGAAGGCGCCACTCCTCTGGACTTTGCCTACGCCGTGCACTCTGAACTTGGCCATCGCACCACCGGCGCCACCGCCAACGGCCGCATTATCCCGCTTGCCTCGGCCCTGCAATCGGGTGATGTGGTGGAAATTATCAAAGGCAAAGAGGCGCGCCCGAGCAAAGACTGGCTCACCATCGTCAAAACAAGCCAAGCCAGCAAACACATAAAAAGTTGGCTCAAGAAAAACGACCCCGGCATGATCACCGCAGACGGTCGCGTGCTCATCAATCGTGAACTCGCCAAGATGGGACTGTCGCTGGATAAAATCAATCGTCGCCAACTCACCGCGATGATTAAGGCGAGCGCATCCAAGACGCTCACGGAGCTGCTCACGCAAGTCGGTGTGGGCGATATTGACCCCGCGGTTGTGGCGCGTACCATCGCGCCTGCACAGCTGTTGCCCACGGCAACGCGCAAAGTGCACCGCAAAGGCACCACACGCCCCACGGCAACTGGGACCGCACTCCACGTGACCATCGACGGCCAGCCCGGCCTCGCCTACAAACTCGGACGCTGCTGCACACCTGCGCACCCCCAGCCTATCGTGGGGTATCTCACCATGACCCGCGGCGTCACTGTGCATCACGAGGCATGCACCAACATCACCACCGCATCACCCACGCGACTGCTCGACGCAGAGTGGTCAGCGTGATTGCTAATCGATAATCTTCTTCACCACGGTATTGAGATGTTCGATATCGGCAAATCGAATCACAATCTGCCCGGTCTTGGAGCTGGAGCTCCCGGTGCGAATGATAACCGGCGCGCCCAAGTGCTCTTGGAGGTTGCGCATGAGGTCGTCGTATTTGGCATTGTAGCGGACTGTACGGCGACCAACGGCAGCCTTTGCGGCAGATGCTGAGTATTCGACATCTTTGGTGGAGAACCCGCCCGTCGTGAGCTGTTCATAGGCAGCTTTTTGAGCGCTCTCGGTCTGAAACGAAAGCAGTGCACGTGCCGCAGTACCCGTGATGGTGCCGGCTCGAGTGGCATCCTTGATGTACTTAGGAAGATTATTGAGACGCATGGTATTGGCTACCGCTTCGCGCGACTTGCCAACTTTATCGCCGATCTCTTGCTGGGTGAGGCCAAACTCCCCTGCTAAGCGTGCGTACGCCTCGGCGGTTTCGATGGGGTTGAGGTCTTCGCGCTGAATATTCTCGATGAGTGCGATTTCAAGACTGTTGGATTTCTTGCCCGAGCTTTCCGGCGTGAGGTCGTCACGAATAATCACGGGAACCTGCGGCAAGCCCGCCAGCTGCGCGGCACGCCACCGACGCTCACCGGCAATAAGCTGGTATTTGACTACGCGTCCGCGCGGCAAGTCTTCTTCTATCTTCGATACCAAGAGCGGCTGAAGCACACCGAATTTCCGAATACTGCGCGAGAGATCAGCGAGTGCTTCTTGATCAAAATCGGTGCGCGGCTGATCGGGGTTGGCCTGAATCTTGGCAACCTCAACATAGTAGATGGTCTCGCGACGATTGTTGACCGCATCTGCCACTGCATCGGGAATCAGCGAGCTCAGTCCTTTCCCCAGTCCAAAAAGTTTCTTGACCATAGTGCTAGTTTAAACGAATTATTTCCTGTGCCAAGCGGTGGTAGGCTTGTGCGGCCTTGGAGCTGGGGTCATGCTGCAAAATAGTTTTGCCAAAACTCGGCGCTTCGGCAACCGAGATGACGCGCGGCACGATGGATTCAAAGACGCGTCCGGGGAAATTATTGATGACTTCATTGACCACCTGGCGCGAGAGCTGGTTGCGCTTGTCATGCATAGTAAGCACCACGCCCATTACACCCAGGTCGCTATTGATGGTGCCGCGCACCAACTCGATGGTACGCATGAGCTGCCCCAGTCCCTCGAGAGCGTAGTATTCGGTCTGCACGGGAATAAGCACGCGATCCGCTGCGGCCAGCGCGTTGATGGTGAGCAGCCCGAGCGATGGCGGGCAGTCGATGAGCACATAGTCGTAGTTGTTGCGCAAATGATTGAGCACGCGACGCAGACGATACTCACGCTCTTGCATGCCCACCAGTTCTACGGTCGCCCCCGCGAGTGATTGTGCCGCTGGTAAAATGTCGTAGCCAAACATCGGCGTCTTGATAACCATGGATTCGGGACTCACATCGGACACGAGCGAGTGATAGACGTTCTGTGCGGTGGGATGGAGCTCCACACCCAAGCCCATGGTAGCGTTGGCCTGTGAATCCAAATCGACAAGCAGCACATACTTGCCTTGTGCAGCAAGATACGCGCCAAGATTGACGGACGTGGTGGTCTTGCCTACCCCACCCTTCTGATTACACACTGCAATCACACGTGCCATATACCACGAATCATAGCACGCGAGATGACTGCTGCAATGCGGATAACATTGAAAAATCAGTGCTAAGCAGGTATACTACCCGCTACAAGATACATGTAGCCTGAGTGGCGGAATTGGCATACGCGCGCGACTCAAAATCGCGTGTCCTCACGGACTTGTGGGTTCAACTCCCACCTCAGGCACCGCTACACTACAAAGCCGTCCCCTTGCGGGACGGTTTTGTAGTGCTGATGGCCAGAAGGTGGGAGTTGAACGGCCGGAGCGATGCGATGCCAGGAGGTGTCGCCGCGAGGCCCGGTCCCGGAGGTGGAGGCTCGCGACGGCGAGATTCCAACCGAGGGCAATTCCCACCTCATTTTCCGCTACTTGACTTAGTGCTGGAAGTATGCTATACTTAATACTAGCTTGAACGTCGGTCTAGAAGAGGCCCGGGGTTCAATACGTGGCGGCGCGCCACACGCGGGGGCTGAAAAGCTCCCGCATTTTTATTTGTATTTTTTATGCACAGAAATTGCATTGCATGAAATTTCAAAGTGCTATCATGAAAAATATTATTGACCGTGAACGGAGGGATGCGACAACTTCAGAAACAAAAACGAGTCGAGCAACCAACACTCCCCGAGTCGTATCTTCTCTGCCCCGAATGTGACGGCACGTGGGTGGATAGTCGCCACGGTTCATGTGCGCACTGTCCTATCGATACGACGAGTCAAGATTTTCATCTCTGTCTCGCATGTGCGCTCCACGAAAAGCGGTGCCAACACTGCGGTCAAGAAATCACCGTCCGCATCACGAGCTGCTAGTCGCAAGGAGCACGAGGTTCTCCAAAACCGCCGCAATCACGAGCGGCCCCATCCCTCCCGGCACCGGCGTTAGCAAGCCGGCTTTTTTGTGCACCGACGCAAGATCAACATCACCCACGTAGGCATCGCCTTGTTTGCCATAACCATAATCAATCACCGTAGCGCCTTCTTTGATCCACGCATCGGTGACCAGTCCCGGAACGCCCGTAGCTGCGATAACAACATCGGCGTGGCGTGATCTATCCTGGGGATTTGTCGTATCAATATCAATCACCTCAACGAGTGCGCCTTGCGCTGCGAGCCACTGAGCAACGGGTCGTCCAACCAGCGCCCCCGCACCCACCACGGCAACACGTACGCCGCTGATGGGTATGGCGTGAGCGTCTACCACGTATTGGAGCGCACGCACCGCCGGTGGTAGTAGTACGCCTTTAGCGAGCACGTCGACATCCTTCTGTGCAACAATAAGCTTGGTGAGTGCCGCGCTATCCCACGACGCTGGCAGTGGGAGCTCCACAAAAATCCCCTGCACATCGTCATCAGCGGCAAGGTACTGCAGTGCTTGGCGCGCTTCCGACTCCTGATTGGCATCAAAAAAGTAACTCGAAAATTGTACACCGATCGAGTGCGCAGCTTTTTGCTTGAGACGCACGAATGTCTTGAGTCCCTCATTATCACCTGCACACACGGCAGCCAACTGCAGTGGCACGCCCAACGCTGCGACCTGCGTAGCCAAACCCGAGAGTATGGTGTCGGCTATGGCACGTCCATTGATGATAGTAGCTTCCATGACGATCTATATTACAAGAGCGCCATGATTTTGTCAGCTCGCACCGCACCCTGGCGCAAGATGCGCGGGATGCGGCCGGACAAATCGACCACGGTAGATGGCAACGAATCAGAGAGCACCCCCGCATCGATAATGAGATCGGGCTGTGGGGCTGATTGCGCAAAATTAAACGCGATACGCTCTGCGTCGTTGGTTGGCTCCGTGCCACTGCGATTGGCCGATGTTGCCGCGATGGGATACCCCAAATGGCGCAGGAGTGTCTGCAAAAAAGGCAGGTCAGGCGCGCGGATGCCAACCGCCTGTCCCCCGCCACACGTAACAGCAGGCACGATGGGGCGACGCGGGAGTACAAAGGTCACCTTGCCCGGCCAAAATTGCGCGATGAGTTTTTCGTGTTCGGGTGTCATGTACACCAGCTCTTTGGCCCACGACAAATCGCGCACCAGCATGGGGAGCGCTTTGACGTAACTGCGATGCTTGATATCAAACACACGCCCAACCGCCACGGGATTGAGTGCATTGCATCCCAAGCCGTACATGGTGTCAGTGGGCACTACCGCGGTGCCGCCACGCCGTAGTACAGCGACGACGCGGTCGAGCGAGGGCATGTAGTCTGCTTCAAGATCAATCTTGAGCGTCTGCATGGGGTTTTTAGCAACAAGGAGCCGTATGGCTCCTTGTTGTCAGTGTCATTATTTGCCCTCCGCCTTTTTCTGCTTTGGCTTCCAGCTCTCCATCTTCGGTCGATCCCACACTTTGTAGTTGACCATGAGGTTGTTAACCGTAGGGCTGATTTGGGCCCCGTTTTTCATGTAGGTCTCGACCTTTTCTCGGTCGACCTTAAACACCTTGGCGTGAGGATCATAGGTGCCCAAAAGCTCCAGGTATTTGCCCTGGGGTTTCTTGGTGTGCTCCATCACCGAAATACGATAATGGGCCTGCTTCTTCTTGCCGATACGCTGTAGTCGAATCTTCAACATAGTGCATTATCCTACACTATTGGGGTAAAAGTGGCAAGCCCCGCACACTGGAGAGAACTTTTCTCTACCTCCCTGCCCAGTGCTCGCTTTTTGTACCCGTCAAAAAGTGCCCTAGAGCCAGCAGGCGGCAGGGTTACCTACCGGCCCACTTCTTATTCTTCAGGGCATCCTCAGCGGCAACCTGCTGCGCATCTTGTTTGGATTCACCCTGTCCCTCCCCGACGAGCTCGCGGCCAAGATACACGCCAATCTTAAACTGGCGCGCGTGGTCCGGTCCCCACTCTTCCATCACCCGATAGGTGGGAGTGACACTAATGCGATCCTGCGCTTCTTCCTGCAACAGCGACTTGGGATCGCGATAGAGTTTCTTGGAGATAATTTCGGGTAGGTGCGCTAACACAAACTGCCCGATGAATGCACGACACGGTTCAACCCCACCATCGAGGTACATCGCGCCAATGAGTGCTTCGATGGCGTTGGCTAAGATGTATTGGCGTGCGCGCCCGGTATCACGCGCCTCGCCGCGCGAGAGCAGCATGTGGGCGTTGAGATCAAATTCATTCGTAATGCCAGAAAGCATGTTGGCGTTCACTAGTGCAGCGCGCCAGTTGGTCATCTCCCCTTCTTGGGTCGAGGGGTAGTGCTCATAGAGGTACTCGGTGACAACTAACTCGAGCACGGCATCACCCAAAAACTCCAACCGTTCGTTGTGACCGGTTGGCCAATCGGGATGCTCATTGAGGTATGAGCGGTGCGTTATTGCTTGCCCTAACAACTTGGGGTCCTTGAATCGGTACCCGATGCGCTCTTGGAATTGCGCGAGTTCTTTGCTCGACATAGGTCGATGCGAGCCACACAGCGAGCAGGGCGGCTAACCACCATGCTTGATCTACGGCCCGAGAAATTAAGACTGCACTTCTTCTTCGCTTTTCTCTTCACTCTTGCGCGATGGCGCGTCATCCTTGCCTGGCTCACCCATTTCTTTGTACACCGTGCCCAACACACCATTGATGAAGCGCCCGCTCGACTCTCCGCCAAACGATTTGGCCAGCTCGATGGCCTCATTGATGGCAACTTTTGGTGGCACCGCATCGCGATCTCCCCACATGAGCTCATAGAGACCCAGACGGAGTACATTGCGATCTACCATAGCGATCTGATCGATCGGCCACTGCGGTGCAGCGCGTTCGATGATGCGATCGATCTCCTCAACGTGCCCAAGCGTCCCTTTCACCAAGAGCACAATAAACTCGGGCTCTTCGATGCCATCACCGAATTCTTTGATCGTGTGCTCGAGGATGGCCGGCAAAAGGTCGTCACTGCGACCTTTAAAATCCCACTCGTAGAGGGCTTGCATCGCGACAGAGCGTGCGAGGTGACGTGATGCCATTGAGTAATGTTGGGATGAACGAACCTTCGCTATTACTTCGCTGCCTGCTGCTTTTTCTTTTCCGCTTTCTTCATTTGCTTCGCGAGCACATTGACCACTTCGCGACCTTTATAGTAGCCGCAATACTTACACACTGTGTGTGATTGTATCATTTTCTTGCACTGACTGCATGCCTGCAGTGTTTGCTTCTTGAGGGCCAGGTGGCTGCGGCGGCGCAGCTGCTTGCCCTTTGCCATATGATGTCGTGGAACGCCCATGTCGTAAGGTATTAGTTATAGATACTTGCTGTGGAGCCAATGATACCACAGCAATTCGTATCAGGCAATACTCTCAAAAACACCCCCCACGTTTCCGTTGGGGGTGGGTATCTACGCCTCTCTCCGACCAGCGAGCGCACCGTCAGCAGGCGCCAGCGGATCTCGCTCCTTTTGCGGAATACTCGCTCGATCCAGAGGAGCTAAGGAATCGTCGTACCGAGAATCGAGAAGTGTGCTCTCAATCTTATAGCGCCACGTGGTAAATCCCTTCTCCCGTAAGAGAGCGACAAACTCAAGGGTGCGATCGAGAAGATCTGAATAAGATACGCCGCGCGCAGTGCAAAATGCATCGTTCTTTGAGCGCTCTGGAGTATCCTCAGGACGCTGCTGCATCAAGAGGGTGGCAACTCGAAATCCATTCATCTCAGCGAGATGCGTCAGTTCCTGGAGCCGATCCTCGAATACCGGCTCGATGGTGACATGAGCTTCGTAGTAGTGGCGAGCGCTACGCCGATTCTCCAGATTTGCGAGAGTATCCCCGAGAAGCTCCTCAAGTGTCCAGCCATTATTACGGGCGACGGATGTGATGATAAAGAGAAGATCTCCGAGCTGCTTATGGACATTCGTGCGCGTCGGGGTCTTCTGCATTGCTTCGACCTGTGCTGCCATGGCGCGGATAAGGCGCGGGAGTGGACGGCGGCCAAAATACCGTTCATCGAGCTCGAGAACCTTTTGTATCGTAGCATCGTTCATACTTTGCTCCTTGGTAAAAAACAGACTTTCTTATACCACGAATGAGCCTGGCCCACTAGGTTGAGCCGAGCGTGAGAACAGATATACTACGAACATGTCCTTCGTCCATCTCCACACCCATAGCCACTACTCGTTATTAGATGGACTTTCAAAGATTGATGCGCTGGTGGCACGCGCCAAAGACCATGGCATGACCGCCATGGCGCTCACCGATCACGGGGTGCTCTACGGTGCTATCGAGTTTTATAAGAAGGCCACGAAAGCAGGCATCAAGCCAATCATCGGGTGCGAGATGTACATCACTGATGCGTCGCGCCACGACAAACGGCCGGGTATCGACACCGACAAACGCGCTCACCTGATCTTGCTTGCCACCAACGAAATCGGCTACCGCAACCTGGTCAAAATGGTGACCGCCGCACACCTGGAAGGTTTCTACTACAAACCCCGTATCGATCGCGAACTTTTGCGTGCGCATCACGAGGGACTGATTGCGCTCTCGTCGTGTCTTGGTGGCGAAGTCTCACAAGCGCTCATGAAGGGCGCCGACGAAACTGCGCGCAAAATCGCGCGTGAGTACGTAGACATCATGGGCAAGGATAATTATTTTATCGAGCTTCAGATGCACGCGAACATGCCGGAGCAAAACACGACAACTCCCAAACTTGTCGCACTCGCACGCGAGCTGGGTATTGGCTTGGTAGCAACCCAAGACTCTCACTACTGTACGCCGGAAGATGCGCAAGCGCATGACATTCTGCTTGCGGTACAAACGGGAAACACCATCCACGACGAAAAACGTTTCTCGATGAACCAGGACGACTTCTCGTTTTGTTCTGCCGCCGACATGGAGACGAAGTTTGCGTCGCTCTCCGATGATGTGCGCGCCGAGGCGTTTGGCAACACCGTCGCCATCGCGGATCGTTGCAAGCTCACGATCGAGCTTGGCGCGATGCACCTGCCCAGCTTTCCGCTCCCCGAGGGACACACAGATCCTGCGGACTATCTTGCTGTACTAGCCCACCAGGGACTCACAGGTCGCTATGGTTCGTCCAGCGGCACTCACGTGCAGGAGCGACTCGACTACGAGCTCGACATTATTAGGCAGTCCGGATTTGCAGGGTACTTTCTTATCGTCCAAGATTTCGTGAATTGGGCAAAAGATCGTGGCATTTTCGTCGGCCCAGGGCGCGGTTCAGCAGCGGGCTCACTCGTCTCCTATCTCCTCAACATCACCAACGTTGACCCACTCAAGTACAACCTTCTCTTCGAGCGCTTCCTCAATCCCGCACGTATCAGTCAACCCGATATTGATTTGGATTTCGCGGATGCACGCCGCGCCGAAGTACTCGCCTATGTTGCCGAAAAGTACGGCCATGATCATGTGGCGCAGATTATCACCTTCGGAACCATGGCTGCACGTGGCAGTATTCGCGATGCGGGACGCGCGCTGGGCTACGCGTACGACTTCTGTGATCGTGTCGCCAAGCTCATCCCCGGCGGGCCGGTCCCCGACTACCCCGGCAAACGCGCAGGAAAGCCCTTTCTCACCCATTGCGTCGAGACCATCGACGAGGTCAAGACGCTGTACGCTTCTGACGCACAGGCCAAAGCGCTTATCGATGCTGCCTCTAAGCTCGAAGGGGTGGTGCGTCATGCGTCCACCCACGCCTGCGCAGTCGTGATCACGCCAAAGCCGCTGACCGAGTATGTTCCCCTTCAACAAGGCACCCATGAGGGCGATATCATCTCGCAGTATGAAATGCACGCCGTCGAAGACTTGGGCCTTCTCAAAATGGATTTTCTCGGCCTTGCCAACCTCACCATCATCGAAGACACGCTCCGCATGGTGCAGGAAAATCACGGCATCACCATCAACATTGACGCCATCCCGCTCGACGACGCCAAGACATTCAAGCTCTTGCGGCTCGCCAAAACAACTGGCGTATTCCAACTCGAGTCATCCGGAATGAAACGCTACCTCAAAGAGCTCAAGCCAACCGAAATCGAAGACATCATTGCCATGGTCGCGCTGTATCGCCCAGGACCCATGGACCTTATCCCCGACTACATCGAGCGCAAGCACGGACGACAGCGCGTTGAGTACCTCCATCACTCGCTCGAGCCAATCCTCAAAAACACCCACGGGGTGATGGTCTACCAAGAGCAGCTCATGGCAGCCGTGCGAGCGCTGGCGGGATTCACGCTCGCCGAAGCGGATGTGATGCGCAAAGCCGTCGGAAAGAAAATCAAATCGCTCATGGATGAGCAAGAAGGAAAATTCAAAGAAGGATGCGCCACCACCGGCACACCTGCGGCCATTGCCAATAGATTCTGGGAGCTTGTAGAGCCGTTCAACCGGTATGCGTTCAATCGCAGTCATGCCGCCTGCTATGCGATGGTCGCCTACCAGACCGCCTACCTGAAAGCCAACTATCCCTCTGAATTCATGGCGTCGTTTATGAATTCAGAAACCGGCGACATTGAACGCATCGCCTTTCTTGTCGACGAAGCGCGCCAAATGAATATCCAGGTGCTTCCACCCGACATTAATGAGAGTGCGGAGCGGTTTACCGTGGTGCCCAATGCCGAAAAGCCAACCCTCCGCTTCGGTCTTACTGCTGTCAAAAATATCGGGGTCAATATCGTAAGCGCCATTATCACCGAACGCAAAACCGGTGGCGTGTTTGGTGATATCGAAAATCTCATCACGCGCATTCAACACAAAGATCTGTCGCGCAAATCACTGGAGACCCTCGCCAAGTGCGGCGCGCTTGATCAGTTTGGTGAGCGCAATACCCTGCTAGCCAACATCGACACCCTTCTCATCCATGCCCGTGAAAAGCAAAAGCACTCTACCATGGGACAAGTATCGCTCTTTGGTGACGAACTCACGGTCGAGCTCCCTGCCGTGAAGCTCTCCCCCGCGGCCCCCTCATCGAAGGCGGAGCGTTTGCGTTGGGAAAAAGAACTCATTGGTCTGTACGTAAGCGACCACCCACTCAATGAGTACGCCGCACGCATTAATCTGGAAAAGCCCACCGCCATTCGTGATCTCAAGCCCAACCCCGGGCAAGTCGCTCGCATCGCCGGCCTCGTCCTTTCCAACCACAAGATTATCACCAAGACCGGCAAGGCAATGCTCTTTTCAACAGTCGAGGACCTCACGAGCAAAATCGAAGTAGTGGTATTCCCCACGGTACTAGAAAAAACACAAAACGCCTGGGCGCCCAATACCGTAGTGATCTTGTCGGGCAAGATCGACAATCGCGATGGCAACATGAAGCTTCTCTGTGATACCGCTAAACCGATCGCTATCGTTGCATAAAAAAGCCCCTCGCAAACGGCGAGGGGCTGCTACTACCGCGGAGCCTTCTTTGATCGCAGCTCGCGCTTGATGCGAGCCACGACTACTCTTGCGATCTCAACGCGCTCTGCGAGCTCTTGAGGACTGTACCGCGACGGCTCAAGGGCATTACGCGCGATAGATTGCGCAAGACTCCTCTCGAGGCTAATGATCACTATCGATCCGCCGACTGGTGCATTTGCGATTCGAGCCATCAAGAACTCGTACAGCACCCGGGTGAACACCTCACGCTCAATGCTATTCATGCAATCTCCTCTCGGGCTATTTTATAACATATATCTTGTATTATCGCAAGTTTCATTGCGACCAGGCCCTCTATTTGCTAGGATACTCACACTATGGACGCAACCAACCTCGAGCATCAGCGGCACACCCTTGCCCACCTTTTGGCGGCCGCAGTGCTGCGGCTCTACCCCGATGCTAAGCGCACGATTGGACCTGCTATCGATACGGGTTTTTACTATGACTTTGCATTTGCATCCCCCATCTCGGATGAGGCGCTGCCCAAGATAGAAAAAGAGATGAAGAAGCTATTGCCGAGATGGACCGCATTTACCCATCGCGAGGTAGACGCCGCCGAAGCTCGGGAACTTTTTGCAAACAACCCCTACAAGCTCGAGCTTGTCGATGAGATTGTTGCCAAAGGCGAAACTATCACACTCTACACCTCTGGCGAATTTACCGACCTGTGTCGCGGTGGCCACGTCGAAAATCCTTCTTCCATCGATGCCAATTCATTCAAGCTCGATAAACTCGCCGGTGCCTACTGGCGCGGTGACGAGAAAAACGCCCAGCTCACGCGCATCTACGGGCTCGCATTTGCCACCAGTGACGACCTTGCCGCACATATCACCATGCGCGAGGAAGCAAAAAAGCGGGACCATAAGATTCTTGGCCCAGCACTCGATCTCTTTACCTTTTCAGATTTGGTAGGCCCAGGGCTGCCACTGTGGACGCCTCGCGGGACGTTGGTTCGCAATCTGCTCGATGATTTCGTATGGTCTTTGCGTGAAAAACATGGATACCAGAAAGTAGAAATCCCCCACATCACCAAGCGTGCGCTCTACGAAACGTCGGGCCACTGGGAAAAGTATCAAAACGATCTCTTTCGCATCAAAACACGCGAGGGGCATGAGTTCGCGATGAAGCCAATGAACTGCCCCCATCACACGCAGATCTACGCGCGCAAACAGCACAGCTACCGTGAGCTCCCGCAGCGTTACGCGAACACGACCACCTGCTATCGTGACGAGCAAACTGGCGAGCTCTCAGGACTCTCGCGCGTACGCGCCTTCGCGCAAGACGACGCCCACGTATTCTGCCGTATGTCGCAAGTAAAGGAGGAGTTTCTGAAAATCTGGGATATCATCCATGAATTCTATCCCCCGTTCGGATTCGCCCTCCAGGTACGGCTTTCGCGTCACGATCCCGCTCATCCCGAAAAATTCCTTGGCGACCCGGGCCAATGGGCAACTGCCGAGGGAATCCTCGAAGAAATCGTGAAGGAAAAAAACGTGGAGTACATCGATGGTCTTGGCGAAGCGGCATTCTATGGGCCAAAGCTCGATTTCCTGGCAAAGGACTCACTCGGTCGCGAGTGGCAGGTCGCTACCATTCAACTGGACATGAATATGCCCGAGCGATTTGACCTGACCTGTATCAATGAGAAAGCAGAGAAGGAGCGTATCGTTATGATTCACGCGGCGATCATGGGATCCATCGAGCGATTCCTGTCTATAGCCATCGAGCATTTTGCAGGAGCATTCCCGCTCTGGCTCTCACCAGTACAGGTGTCGGTGCTGCCCATTAGTGAGAAGCATCTTGAGCACGCGGCAAGTGTAGCGGAAGCGCTCAAAAAAGCCGGGATTCGCGTAGAACTCAACACCGACAACGATACGATTGGGAAGAAGATTCGCGCAACCGAAACCATGAAAGTCCCCTACGCAATCATTCTGGGCGATAAGGATATCGCCGCCAGTGTCATTTCGGTGCGCCGTCGCGGTGGTGAAGATCTTGGGCAGCTAAAGCTTGAGGATTTCCTTGCATTGCTTCTCCAGGAACAATCCTCGAAAAAATAAAACCACTACCCCGAGAGGTAGTGGTAGGCGAGCTAGGGCAACGCCATAATGTGATGCAGGGTCGCCGTCCACCCAAGACCGACTGCGTAGGTCTTGATCGCGTTAAACACGAGCAGCGTTACGAAGGCGCCTCGCTGCCGCGTTTGACGGCACAGGAGTATGCCGGGAATCCAACCCAATGGACACAACCCCAGCCCCATCATTAAGGGGTACATCATGCCGCGCGGACTGACCTGAATGATACGGAGTGCGTTATCGAGCAAAAAGCGTGATACGGGATTGTGCGCGGCCATCTGTTGGTGCATTCGCTGCGTGAACCAATCCCACATCGCGTTGAAGAGTCCGATACCAGCATCAATTTGGGTACGAACACGAGCCACGAAGCCCTCGCCTTGAAATTCCGTAACAGTGTTGCGCACCGCTGGAATAAAGGGGGCTTGTCTGCCCAGCCAGCCAGCGAACCAGTACCAGTACGACACCTCGACTGACGCCGCCACGGCTGTTGCTATGAAAAGCGAAGCTCCCGTCATCCCCTGCGCTACGAATATCGGAATTAAGATGAGCTCGACATTTACCACCGACGCCACGAGAGACACTGCCATTGGCCACGAGACCCACCATCGACGCATATCGCCTCCTTGTATAAGTAAACGAGCTAGGGTATATTATACCACGCAATTCGATGAAAATCAAATCTCCCCGCATTCTGGTAATCGCCGGTCCTACTGCATCAGGAAAATCTGATCTTGCTATTTCGTTAGCGCGAAAATTCAACGGCGAGATTATTTCTGCTGATTCGCGCCAAGTCTATCGCGGTATGGATATCGGCACCGGCAAAGTAACGAAGCGAGAGCAGCGCCTCGCTCGCCATTGGCTAATCGATATCGCCTCCCCTACACGCCAGTACACCGTGGCACATTTTAAGCGCGACGGGCAAAAAGCAATCCGCGACATCCTCCGGCGCGGCAAACTCCCCATCATCTGTGGTGGCACCGGATTTTGGATCGATGCGCTCGTCTATGATCAATCGCTCCCCGATGTGAAGCCGAACGCGGTCCTCCGCAAAGAGTTATCTAAATTATCGGTTAGCGAGTTATTTCACCGCCTCAAAAAGCTCGACCCCGTCCGCGCCAAAGCAATCGACCGTCATAACCCCGTCCGCCTCATCCGCGCACTCGAAATCGTGCTTACCACCGGCAAACCAGTCCCGCCCCTTGTAGAAGGGCATCTTCTACAATCTCGGTATTCCGTTCTGTACTTAGCCCTTACCCCTTCACGCTCTACGCTTCTGCGTCGAATCACCAAACGCCTCGACGCTCGGCTACGCGGTGGGATGGTTGCAGAAGTGCAGCGCCTCCATGCCTCTGGTGCTCGCCCCGTTAGAGGCGGGTCCGCCTCTAACGGGGTATCCTGGAAACGACTGGAATCCTTCGGCCTCGAATATCGCTGGGTAGCAAGATATTTACAAATGAAAAATGACAAGTTGATAATGAAGAATCGGAAACGTTCCTCTCTTCATTCGTCATTGGGCATTACTCATTTGTCATTGCGAGCGATGCGGAACGCATTGCTCGCAGACATCATTGCCTACTCAAAACGCCAGCTCACCTGGTGGAAGCGAAATAAAGATATTCATTGGATACAAATGAAAAGTAATACATTTAAATTCATAAGTTCTATTATTGACACGTCAATACTCAAGAGGTAGAGTAGGTCACCGCTCTTCACAACTCAACTCTAAGGAGGTCGTATGGCGAAAGAACGCGAACCAAAACGAACAAGGACGATTCGCTATCGTTTTGGGGATCCAGAGATAGAGGTCAGAAGTGATTTACGCGCACTCAAGAATCTGTCTCTCAGATCCTATGCTGCCATCGAAGATGCCGTATTAGGAATTGCTATCAAGCATATCAACCACAATGGCTGGAAGACACAGGAACTTGTCGACTGGGTGTTCGCACGAAGGATTTTCCCATGGCGCCTCTACCCGGAAAATACGTCATTGTAAGGTCTCACCTTACAATGACGACTAATGAGTCCGCCATGCCGCGAGACTTGCCAGGTAATATCTAAAAGAGTAGCCTCTATGCGGAGGCAAGAATGCGCTCACTAAAATCTCATTTCCGACCGCTCAAAAATCGTATATTTACGTTTAAGGGTTTATGGTCGAAACTCACAGCCATCATGGTTCGCAATCAGGCATCGTTCTCACCTGATTTTGGAACGCGGGAACTTTTTCTGAAAGCCCGCGAACAAAAATGGATCCGTGAGCTACCCTGTGGCCACTGGTTAGTCACCGTCCGATAGTCCGCTCCCAGCGGACTTTTTTTTATCTCAGTTTTTCGCGCAGAAGTTCTTCGGCCAACTGCGGATTCGCTTTGCCTTTCGACAACGCCATCACTTTACCCACCAGAGCCTTGAGAGCGGGTTCTTTGCCGGCTTTGAAATCGGCGACGATTTTTTCAGATTGAGCGATTGCATCTTCGACATACAGATTGAGCGAGACGGAGTCAGATACCTGCCCAAGATCTCGGTCGCGAATGATCTCTTCAGGGTCTTCTCCTGTTTCCCACATCGCCTGGAGCAGCGTCTGCGCAGCAGCACTACCCACCTGTCCAGACGCAACCCGCACTACAAAGTCGGCAAAGGATGCAGCGGTGACCTTGGTGTCATGCGGCACGGCCGAAGCAGCAAAGAGCTTGGGCTGCAGCTGGGTGATAAGCCAGTTGGCCGCAGTCTTGGCGAGCTTGCCATAGTCAGTGGACTGGCCCGTGAGCGGGTTGTCTTCGTGTTTGAGCTCAGACACCACTTCTTCGAAGTAGTCGCCCAGTTCTTTGAACACGACCAATATCTCCACATCGGCTTGCGGCAGTCCGTACTCGGAGGCAAAGCGAACACGGCGCGCTGCGGGCAGCTCGGGGAGTGACGCACGGATCGCTTCGATCTCGTCATCGGTGAGCGCAATGGGTGGCAGATCCGGTTCAGGGAAATAGCGATAGTCGGCGCTCCCCTCTTTGGTGCGCTGGCTCACGGTTTTTTGGTGTACATCGTCCCAACCACGCGTCTCTTGCACCAGTGTGCCGCCCGATTCGATAGTTTCGATCTGGCGCTTCACCTCATAGTCTGCAGATTTTGCAGCAGCAGAAATAGAGTTGATGTTTTTGACCTCTACTTTCGTGCCATATTCTTTCTGTCCTTTGGGTCGCACGGAGAGATTTACCTCGACGCGCATCTGCCCTTTGTCCATGTCGGCGTCTGATGCTTTCAGGTAGCGCAGGATCAGTTGCAGCTCGGTGGCAAATCGTCGCACATCTTCGGCCTCCGAAAGATCAGGATGCGTCACCAATTCCATGAGTGGGACACCGGCACGGTTGTAGTCCACCAGCGAATAATCAGAGCCTGGCTCGTGCATGAGCTTACCAGCGTCTTCTTCCATGTGAATACGTTCGATGCGAATGGTCTTGCCGTTGACCTCCAGCTTCCCCTCGCGACAGAACGGCACTTGGAATTGCGAGATTTGGTATCCCTTGGGAAGGTCGGGGTAAAAATAGTTTTTGCGTTCAAAAAACGAATGCTTCTCAATCGAGCAACCAAGTGCTAGCCCAACGGCGATAATCTTCTCGATTGCGGCGCGATTGATGACCGGCAACGTACCAGGATGTCCCATACAGATGGGACAGACGTTGGTGTTGGGTGTTTTCTCAAGGGCGTCGTTGCGAGAATCGCAAAACATCTTGGTCTTGGTGTTGAGCTCCGCATGGATTTCGAGGCCAATGGTGGTGAGATATTCAGGCATGTGCAGCCAGTTTAGCATGATTATCGAGTAAAAAAAGCCCCGTACTTACATACGGGACCGGGTCGCCAGAATGGCACTAACAACTTGCTGTGCGACCACTTCGGGCGTCATCTCCCGAGGAGTTGTATCGATGCGAATCCATTCTTTCGCGAACGCGCCTCCATACAAGTCCTTATACGCTCCATGAACTTTTTCGTGGAACGCTCGAGTCTCGCGATCAATACGATTTTCTTTGCCACGCGATCGCATCCGCTCAAAACCGACATCAAGATCTACGGTCAGAAGGACGGTCAGGTCAGGGATTAGGCCACCAGTTGCAAAGTTAATAATCTGCAATGCGACATCCTTGGGCAGACCACGGGCTACAATCTGGTATGCGATGCTCGAAAGAATATACCGGTCACAGAGGATAATCTGGCCACGCTCGAGAGCCGGTGCCACAATACTGCGGACGTGATGGGCTCGATCGGTCTGGAAGAGAAGAAACTCGGTCTCAGAAGAGAGGTCGGTCTTCTCATCGAGAAGCACCGTTCGTAATACGACACCAAGCGGCGTTCCACCGGGTTCTTTCGTGCGCAGAACATTCAATCCCGCATTCTCAAGCTTTGCAGTAACAATCTCAAGAGTGGAACTCTTGCCGACTGCTTCGCCACCTTCGAATGTTACAAACAACCCTTTATGCTCCAGGTTCTATCACCTCCTTAAAGAACAGTACTGCAGTGTAGCAAACAAACACCGCTCTACAAGAGCGGTGTTTGTTTGCGGTGAGAGTGGTCTTACTTCACCTCGATGCCCATCGAGCGGGCGGTACCGGCAATGATTTCCATCGCGGCTTCGACGTCGTTGGCGTTGAGATCCTGCATCTTCTGCTCAGCGATGGCCTTGAGCTGCGCACGAGTGATGGAGCCGACCTTTTTCTTGTTGGGCTCGCCACTTCCCTTCTCCAGACCTGCTGCCACACGGAGGAGATACGCTGCGGGAGGTGTCTTGAGCTCGAACTCAAAGGTGCGGTCTTCAAAAATCGTAATCTCGACAGGTGTCACCTGGCCAACCTTATCCTTGGTTGCTTCGTTGAACTGCAACACAAACTGCTGAAGGTTGATGCCGTGAGGTCCGAGTGCAGTACCGACTGGTGGCGCTGGTGTGGCGCGGCCTCCTTCGACCTGCAGTTTTACAATTGTTTTTACTTTCTTTGCCATAGTTTGGAAATTATAAGTTGTAAGTTATAAGTTATAAGTGATAATTCTTAGAGTTTCTTCATCTGCAAGAAATCGAGCTCCACGGGCGTCTCGCGACCAAAGATGGTCACCAACACCTTCACGCGACCCTTTTCGGCATCTACCTCGGATACCTTGCCATCGAAATCCTTGAACGGACCGTCGGAGATCTTCACGCGCTCGCCCACGGCGATATCCACCTTATACTTGGGCTCTTCGACGCCCATGCGCGCAAGCAAGCCATCGATTTCTGCTCGCGCCAGCGGGGTTGGGGTGGTGCCGGCACCGATAAATCCCGTCACACTTGGCGTGTTGCGCACCACGTACCAAGAGTCATCGGAGACCACCATCTCGACGAGTACATAGCCAGGGTAGATCTTATCTTCCACCACCTCGCGCTTGCCACCTTTGACGCGGATCTTTTTTTCTTTGGGAACCAACACCGAAAAAATCTTGTCCTCAAAACCGAGGGACTCGATGCGCTGGAGAAGGTTGCGAGCAACACTGTCCTCATATCCTGAGTAGGTGTGAATGGCATACCACTCGCGCTGTCCTGTGGTTACTTGTTTCGACATAGGTGCGTATAAATTACCCGATAAGACGAGTGATGATCCAGGCAAACAAAGTGTCCAAGCCACCAAGATAGATCGCGACAAAAAGGCTCAACCCCAACACGACGCCCGTGTAGGCGATAAGTTGCTGACGAGACGGCCAGCTCACCTTGCTGAGCTCGACGCGTACTTCTCGAAGGAATGTTGCAATAGTGTTCATAACGAGTACTGAAGGTATGTCAGATTTGACTCAGCCTAACGACGTCAAATCTGCCTAGAACGACTTTTTCTTTTAAAAAGTCGTTCTAAAAATCGCCCGAAGGCGTTTCCCACAGACTACCAGAACGACTAATCTATGTCAAACAGGCCTCTAAATATCAATATTCTCAACCGAACGGGCGTGCGTCTGGATAAACTTCTTGCGCGGTGCCACGTCTGCGCCCATGAGCACATCAAAGACGCGATCAGTTTCCTGAGCATCCTCGTTGCTGACCTTGAGGAGAATGCGATTGGCAGGGTTCATTGTCGTATCCCAGAGCTGTTCGGCATTCATCTCTCCAAGACCTTTGTAGCGTTGAATAGTGAGGCCGGCGATCTTAACCACACCCTCTCCGGCTTCATCGGGTTCAGATTCCGACTCCGAAGGTTGCTGCATCGTTTCCTCAACACCATCAACGGCTTCCGCTTCAAAATCCGCGAAGCCCTTTTTTGAGGCAGCGGCCTTTGCTGGTTTTTTCTCAGTAGTCCCCATACCGGCCATCTTGGCATACTGATCGACAATCTTGTTTTTTTCTTCGTCGCTATAGACGTATTGGACGTTGCTTCCCTTGGCGATGCGGTAGAGCGGCGGCTGCGCGATGTAGATGTGCCCTGCTTCGATAAGCTGCGGGAAATGACGATAGAAGAGCGTGAGGAGCAGCGTGCGGATGTGGGCGCCATCAACATCGGCATCAGTCATGATGACAATCTTGTGGTAGCGAAGCTTTGCAATATCAAACTCTTCGGCAATAGCAGTGCCCAGCGCAATAATGAGCGAGCGAACCGAATCTGAGCCAAGCATCTTGTCGATGCGAGCGCGCTCCACATTGAGAATCTTACCGCGGAGTGGAAGAATCGCTTGAAAATTACGATCACGTCCTTGCTTGGCGGTACCGCCTGCCGAATCTCCCTCGACAATAAACAGCTCCGTCTCTTCTGCCGAGCGACTCGAGCAATCCGCAAGCTTGCCAGGAAGTGAGAAGCCGTCCATCGCACCCTTGCGCAGCACCGTATCGCGAGCGGCTTTGGCGGCTACGCGCGCTTTGGCGGCCAAAATCACGGTATCCATGATGGCCCTGGCGTCGGTTGGGTTCCGATCCAGCCAGTCAGCCAGCTCGGCATTCATCACGGTTTCCACGGCCGCGCGCGCCTCAGGGGTACCCAGCTTAGCCTTGGTCTGCCCTTCAAACTGCGGCTCGCGAAGTTTGACTGCCAAAATAGCGACTAATCCCTCGCGAACATCATCGCCGGTGAGATTATCGTCCTTTTCTTTGAGGTAGCCATTCTTGCGCGCATAGTCGTTGAGCGAGCGCGTAATCGATGTTTTAAATCCTGTGATGTGCGTGCCGCCTTCGACGGTGTGGATGTTGTTGGCAAAGCTTATTTCTTTTGGCGAGAGATCATCAACGTATTGGAACGCAATCTCGACATCGATCCCCTGCTGTTCCTTATGCGCATAGAAAATCGCCTTGTGCTTGGGCTCAATGCCGTGATTGAGGAAGCTCACATAGGAGACGAGTCCGCCCTCGAAATGGAATGTGTACCCGGGGTACTGTGGCTCTTTGGCGCCGGGCGGCTTCACTCCAACGCGCGCATCAATGACATCAATCGTGATGCCTGCGGTGAGGTATGCCTGCTGGCGAAGGTGCGCCAAGATGGTCTCCCACTTGTAGCCACGCTCTTTGAAAATTTCAGGATCAGGCTGAAACGTGATAATTGTACCGTGTCTCTTGGAATCTCCGACGCGCTTTATTGGCTTCTTTGCCTTACCCTGCGCGTATTCCTGTACGTACACGCCTCCGTCGCGATGCACTTCGGCCTTCACATAGGTAGAGAGCGCGTTGACTACCGAAGCGCCCACACCGTGCAATCCTCCTGATACCTTGTAGGCGTCGCCACCAAATTTTCCACCAGCATGAAGCGTGGTCATGATAGTCTCGAGGGCCGACACTCCAGTTGCTTTGTGTTTTTCGACAGGAATACCACGACCATTGTCGTCCACCGATACCATATCGTCCGGAAGAAGTGTCACGATGATGTGGTTGGCATGACCACCCATCGCCTCATCGAGTGAGTTATCAAAAATTTCCCAAATAAGGTGATGCAAACCATCGATTCCCGTGCCACCAATGTACATACCCGGTCGTTTGCGGACCGGCTCGAGCCCCTCTAAAACGAAAATATCCGCCGCGGTATAGGATGTATTTTTTGGTTCCTTGGTAGATGCCATAATTCGAATCGTAGGCCCTCGCGGAAGAAGGCAAGAATAAGCTCTATAATTGTACACTTTCAGCGGACAAATGCAACAGCCAAAAACAAGCAAATAACGGCCAAATATAGCAATTTAAACAGCTCTCAACATGAGTCGTTTGCTACCTGATTTGAGCGTTAAACTGTGCGGTTGTTTCCTGGCTAATCTTTGCCTGAATTGGGTCAATCTCTGCAGTGGCGAGCGTACGCTCATTAGAGCGATACACAATGCGGTAAGTGTAGCTGGTGTTGCCAGCTCCGAACTTCTCGTCGTTGTCGTAATGGTCTAGCAGTGTCACTTCCTCTACCAATTGACCGCCAAGATCGCGAATAAGATCGAAGTAGTTATTCGGCGCAAAATTTTTCGGCACGATGAACGAAATATCTCGCGTGATTTGTGGAAACTTACTGACCTCCTTATAGATAGCGCCAAGCTTTAGCTGCTTGAGTACCCTCGGATCGTGAGACCAAAGCAATCGGATATCCGGTAAGTCCATGCTTAAGATTGCCAGACGTTCAAGACCGAACCCAAACGCCCACCCCGTGTAGAGCGCGGAGTCGATGCCGAGCTTCTCCAATACGCTCCCCTTCACAACTCCACTGCCCAGAACCTCTACCCATCGCTCACCTTTTTCTACTTCCATTTCAAGACTGGGGTCAGTGTATGGGAAGTTATCCGGATTAAATCGGTATTTCACGTCCACTCCAAATACTGCCTGCGCGATCTTGATAAGAACATTCTTCAGGTCCTCGATGCCAATACTACCCTCCTCTTTCGGTATCAGAAAATAGCCGTCCATCTGATGAAAGACGTTCATGTGATTCCGATCAATCTCATCTTTACGATACACCTTGCCATACGTAAAGACACCGAGCGACTCGCGCTTCGAAATCTTTTCTTTCGCCCGCTCCGATGTCAGGTAGTAGTACCAAGAAATCGTCGTGTGCGTTCGCAAGATTGCATTGTCTTCGACGTAGTAGGTATCAGATGGACTGCGCGCAGGATGGTTCGGAGCAAAATCGAACAAATCAAAACTCTTATCGGCAGGCACGATTTCCGGAACGGTCACAACATCAAAGTCTTTAAAACTGGGAATAGAAATGATGCGCTCCGCGAGCTCGTAAATAGGGCTCCCGGGAGTCCTCGATAAATCGGGTAAAGCCAAAAAGCGCTTCAGTCGTTCGCTCACCGCGTCTTTCTTCTCGCTTAACTTCTTTCGGACTGATAACTCTTCCGGCGTTTCGATGGTGATTTTCATTATTGTTTAATGGTGTTCATATTGCCTTTGCGCCCGTCGAATCTTCCACCAGATAACAAACGATAGCACTCCCGTGGTCAAAATAACAGCTATCAGCAATCGTTGAGACATCAATCCTCTCTGGAGTAGCAGGAGAAGCCATACAACCGAAAGCGCTGGCCAAATCCCCACCAATATCGCCTGCGCCATCGATTGGCGCAACATCAAGAGCAGTGTCGACACAACCGACCATGCGCCCAAGAATATCGCAAGCCATAACAGCACAATAATCCTAGATCCAGTCTCTTGCGGACTCGCAGTAAGCACAACAACCGCAATGGCGGCACATGAAATCACAGCACTCGTAACGGTTACAAAAACAGGACGAATACGCATAGCACTAGTATAGCAAAACAGAGACCGCATCGCTCTGCCAACGGCTAGCATGGAGGTTTTAGCCGTTCAAAACGCGTCGCTGTCAGCGCAGGCACCCGATATCGGCGAAGGCATCATCCGTGTGCGAGACCGATGCGGGTGCCGGAGCGGCCAAGACAACCGTAGCAAGCTCTTTTCTTTTACTCTGAAATGGACTATAGTATGACCTGCATTGCGGGCGTACGCTGTACCCTCGCTTGCGGGCGTAGCTCAGCTGGTTAGAGCGTCCCCCTGTCACGGGGAAGGTCACCGGTTCGAATCCGGCCGCCCGCGCAGAAATAATGCCACCCTTGCGGTGGCATTATGATTACTCTCCTAACTTCGGACTCCACCAGATTCGATCTACGCTACGCGTATCGTCATACGTGATGTGATGCTCCTCTGGTATATGAGTGCTATTGGAGCCATTTGAAATCGCTCGTCAAGCGTCTAGAGTTCTGCTTTAATATCAATTATGAAAGATATCGCCATATCAGCTATAGTGCCTGCCTATAATGAGGCGAATAATATCTTACGTGTTATTCAAGATTTATCGCAGATTGATTTTTTAAGTGAAATAATCGTTATTGACGACGGATCGACAGATCAAACCCTGAAGCTTCTGCTGAATTCCGCGATGGCCAATAGAGTAAAAGTTATTTGTAATGATGCAAATAGGGGCAAGGGATTTAGTGTTGCTCGAGGGTTAGAGATTGCACGAGGTAAACTTGTCGTTCTTTTGGATGCTGATATCAGTAATTACACTGAAAATGACTTAGGACTTCTTGTGAGGCCCATCGTAGATAATGAGTGTGACTACACTCTGAAGTTAACTGACGATAGAATTACTAAGTTTTCCAGTGGAATTCGGGCGTACTGGAGTAAAGACCTGTCACCTTTAGTTGAACAAATGAAACGGACCACTCGATATGGTCTCGAAGTATTCCTTAATAATAAATTATCTCACAAGAACGGACGATTTATATTGCTAACTGATTATAAACATCCTCAGAAATTCCATAAGTATCCACTTCCTAAAGCTGTGTGGGAATATGCCAAGCAAGGGGCGAGCATCTTGGTTCAAATATTGAAACAATAGTTACTCTATTTTTATACTCTACTCGCCTAATTTCGGACTCCACCAGATTCGATCTACAGTACGCGTATCGTCATACGTGATGTGATGCTCCTCTGGCATATGAGTGCTATTGGAGCCATTTGAAATCGCTCGATTATTGCCGATGGCAAAGCCAGCGTGGAGATGCGGGGCGCCACTAGCCCCCTCGCGCGGCTCCCAGACCACCACCGCGCCCTCACGTAGCTCGGGAATTTGCACCCACCCGGACGCTGCCATATCACGCTCAAGCCCCGCCACACCTGTGTGCATGTCACCGATGAGCTTGTTGAGATACAGAATTGAAGATACAAAAAAACCACACGAGAGGGCGCCATCGCGAAGAATATCCTTCTGCTCTCCATCCACATCGGCTATCACGGTACGGAAGAGATGCGTCTCCCCTTTCACGCTATTGCGCACCATCGCCAGGTATGAGGCCAGCGTATTAATAGTAATCATAGAGCGAGTCGCTCGTGGAGATATTCGCGGAGCGATGCAATCGCAACACGCGTCTGCTCTTTGGTGTCGCGGTCACGAACCGTCACGGTGTTGTCTTCGAGTGTTTGAAAATCAACTGTAATGCACGCAGGGGTACCAATCTCATCTTGAGCAAGATAGCGCTTACCAATATTGCCGCGCTCATCCCATGCCACGGTGAGATCGCGCTTGAGTGCGCCGAATACCTCGCGCGCCTTGGCAACCAGCTCAGGCTTATTTTTGAGAAGTGGGAACACCGCTGCCTTGTACGGCGCAAGCTCGGGCTTGAGGTGCAACACGACGCGCTCGGGATCGCTATCATCGTACGCCTCCGACAAGACAGCCAAAAATGTACGATCAATGCCAAACGTCGGCTCGATAACGTGCGGGATATAATGCTTCTTTTCACCCTCGTCGAAATATTCAAGCTTCTTGCCTGACGCTTCCTGATGCCGCGCCAAGTCGTAGTCGGTGCGGTAGGCAATCGCCCAGAGCTCGTCCTGACCGAAAGGAAACTGGTACTCGATATCTATGGTGCGCTTGGAGTAGAATGCCCGTTCATCGTCGGGGATCTCGTGGTTCACAAACTGCGAGCGTGGCAATCCTATGATATCTGCAAAGCCATAGATGTACTCCACCCACTGTTCGAAGAGCGCACTCCAGTCGGCTTCGGGAGAGATAAAGTATTCAATTTCGCCTTGCTCAAACTCAAGCGTTCGGAAAATAAAATTGCCAGTTGTAATCTCGTTGCGAAATGCTTTTCCGATCTGCCCGATACCGAACGGAAGCTTCTTATTGGTCGAGTCCAAGACATTCTTGAAGTTGGCGAAGATGGCCTGAGCTGTTTCAGGACGGAGGTATACCCGCAGCCCTTCTTCTTTGACGGGCCCGATCGATGTCTCAAACATACCGCTAAACATCTTCACATCCGTAAACTCACCGCCACAATCAGGACACTTCGTGGCATCGGCGAGCTTGTCAGGACGAAAACGGTGATGACATTTTTTGCACTCGACGAGTGGATCCTTAAAATTCTGGACATGCCCACTCGCCTCCCAGATTTTGGGGCTCAGGATGATTCCCCCATCCAAGCCCGTCATGTCTTCTCGGTCTTGGACAAAATACTTCCACCAGAGGCGCTTGAGATTGTTTTTGAGTTCCACGCCCATCGGACCATAGTCGAAGGTGCTCGCTAGGCCTCCATAGATTTCGGATCCAGGGAACACAAAACCACGACGCTTCGTGAGCGACACGATCTTTTCCATCCGATTTTGTTCTGCATTCATTGCGCCCATCATAGCCCATTACCCTTCTTTCTTCCAGGCTGGGCAGTATTATTGACGCCCCTTATATGTTATGTTATAGTTAATACCTACTCTTTTACAACTAAGTCGGAGGTCTCCTCATGCGAAAGCAACTTCATCGTCTGCGTACGTTTTGTGGGCCATTCGTAAGGCCCGCCATAGCCGTACTGGGGCTTTTGGTGCTTGGTCAAGCAATCCTGCTCACCATACCGTGGTTTCAGGGAAAACTCATTGACCAACTCTTCGCGAGTGTGCCGCATCGCGAACTCTACACCACCGTCGCACTCATGTGTGGTGCGCTTGTAGTGCATAACCTTATCGAGCGGATAACATGGGAGGCGAACGTCTACGGACTGCTCAACCCTATTTCTCGTCATGCCGCTACCATCAGCATGGAGAGACTCACCAAGCTATCAATCGGACAACACATCCGAGAGAATAGCGGGATCAAGCAGACGATTATCTCGAGCGGGCAAGCATCCATACGCGCACTCGTCGACATGAGTTTGAATCAGGTACTGCCCCTCCTCGTCGAGCTCAGTGCAGTTACAGTGATTCTGATGATCAAGAGCTGGCAGCTCGGATGCGTACTCCTCGTCGGAACGATAACGTTCGCTCTGTGGTCATTCTTTATGAACCGCACGATCCATCCCAAGCTCATCCAGCAACAAGATCTTGCAAATCACGAAGGAAAGTTTCGTGGTGAGATTCTCAAAAACATGGATCTCGTTCTGCAAAGCGCGCAGGAAGATCGTGCAATCCGGGAATCTGACGCCAGCGTCGCTACCGTCCAGCAAGGCCACCGGAGTATCTGGCTTCCCTATGTGAACCAAGCAACATGGCGCGATAACGTGGTAACCGCAACGCGCGCAGTCATCATGCTTGTTGGTATCAATCTCGTCTTCCAGCACGTCCATACGACTGGCATGATGATCACGTTGTGGACGTGGTCGATTAGCGCACTCAATCGAGTGCAGAGCGTGGGCCCCATCACACGAACCATGCTCGAGCACATCGCAGCGGTCGCAAAGTTCTTCGAGCTGATGGAAACTCCTCCCGAAATCATAAGCGCTGCTAACCCACTCCGCCCCGAACGCTATACGGGAAACATCAAGTTCGAAGACGTCACTCTGCGATACCAGCGTCGCGCGGAAGAACTGCCCGAAGATGAGCAGGATCGGGATCCCAGTCTCATCAACGTCTCCTTCCACATTCCCGCTGGTCAAACGGTCGCGTTTGTTGGCGAATCAGGTGCAGGCAAGAGTAGCATCGTCTATGCACTCCTACGCTCCCAAGAGCTCGATAGCGGCCGCATCCTTGTTGATGGGCACGACATGGCAGCGGAGCTGGATCATCGACACTTCCGATCGCACATCGGTGTTGTCTCGCAAACCACATTCTTGTTCGACAAAAGCTTGCGATACAACATGACCTACGGTCTTACCGAACTGGACGCAGTCCCAAATGAAGAGCATCTCGACCGTATCGCAAAAATGGCATGCATCGATCGCTTCATGGACCGACTTGAAGATGGCTACGACACTGTAGTCGGAGAACGAGGCATCAAGTTGTCTGGCGGTGAACGCCAGCGCATCGCCATAGCTCGAGCGCTCATGAAAGACCCGGACATTCTTATCTTCGACGAAGCAACGAGCTCGCTTGACCCTAAGAATGAACAAGCCGTTCAGGAAGCTATTGATATTGCTAGTCGAGGGCGAACAACAATCATCATCGCCCATCGGTACAGTACGATTCGCAACGCAGACCGGATCTACGTTATGGATCGAGGGTCAATCGTTGGATCCGGCTCTCACGCTGAACTCATCGAATCTTGCGTGCAGTATCGAGACCAGATCAAGCATCAGCGCGCTCGCTAGTACTAGCGAGCCATCCCCGCGGGATGGCTCGCTTTTTTATTGCACCTGGCCTTGGCCGGTATGATTTTCAACGCTATCGGTGGTGAGGTCGCGTGCTGATGATTGCACCGCTTGCCCGGTGTAGCCATCAACTCCGTTGAGCACCGCACCCGTCATAACCTTAGGACTCTGTCCTTGCTGAGTAGTCGAGGGTGTTATGCCGACTTGGAATAGCGCTTCGTAGCGCGGCGTGCCGTTGCCGACGCCAAATGGTACCGTGCCCACATTCCACGTAATCGTTTTATTTTTTGTATCAAATGTCGGCGCCGATCCATTCAGCGTGGAGGCGTTGCTCTTAAAGGTTACCCCGGGCGGCAGTGTCGCCGTTACCACACCGTTCCGTACATCATTTCCCGGGTTCGTAAGCTGCCACCGAACGGTAAACACCGTCTCAGTGCCAACCACGGGCGGATATGGGCCGCTTCCGTAGGGTGCATCAAACAAGAGTGCCTGAGACAGTGATGGCTGTGAACCGATTTTGGTGATGACGCTATCAAGTGAGAAAACCTCATCACCATCAATGCCTGACGGCACATTGGAAGTACTCAAACGAGCAGTGGCTTTGACAAAGAAATTCTGCGAGCCCCCAAACCCACTTCCCGAGAGTCCCGCCTTCAAGGGAATCGAGAATTCCAATCGCCCGCTCTGCCCCGGCGAAAGTGCCGCGAACCCATTCACACCCGAAGAGTCGTACACCAATGTACGCGTAGTATCGTTATAAAATCCCTGCTGCGCCTGAAGCCGCGCCGTATCATACATATCCCCCTCCAACTTCACGCCCAACGAAACGCCCAAGAGTGTGTAGCGAGATGTATTGGTGTACGAAACCGTATATCGCAAGGTATCACCTGGGAACGAAATATAATCACGACCTCCTGAGGGTGTAATAGATACGGAAAGCAGTGGACTGGAAATTACCGTGAACGCTTCTGTCCTCACATAATCTACGTACTGACCATTGAGATTACGCTGCAGCACCGCAGTAACAGTTTTTGTTTCTCGTTCGTTCCCCGACAGCACACCGTTAATCGTCACGCGCTTGCCCTGGTTCACATCCAGCGCTGGTATTGTCCACGTGGTGGTGCCCACCGAAGGGTCAGGACGCGTTGTCTGCACTACGAACCCATCAGGGAACGTCAGCACGAGCTTCAAATCCGAGAGGTCCTCTCCTGAGTCATTACGAAAATCGAGCAAGTACTGCACCGGCTGACCAGTTACTGCCGTAGGAGGCGCCACCAACGTCATCGATACGGGGAGCGTAGTGATGGTAGTTGAGGCGGTAACCTCCTTTTGGAATGACGACCGCAGTGAACCCGCGGAAAAAATGAGGTTGAGACGCGCTGTTCGAATCGTACCCTTATCCCCAACCATGAATAGTTTTATCTCCCTCGTACCTGTCTGTCCCGCGCCCAGCGTATCGACGGTGAACCCCTCACTCTCCGGTGTGGTTGGATTGCCGTCCTTCATCACAATCGAACCCGCGGGATAGAACAGTCGGAAACTCATATTAGACAATGCGAGCTTGGTGTTGTTCTTATACGTGACAGTATACGTCACCTCGTCGCCGGACGTAACCGCTGTTGGCGCATCGATCGTAAGCACGATATCCTTATCCGAAAATGAATTACCTCCCCACCACAGCGCACCGACGGCAACGATAAAGAGTCCCGCGGCGACAAGCATGAGTATCCGTAATAATTTGTTTGTTTTGCGTGGCATGGTGGACGTCTCCCGAGGCGCTGCGGGCACTACGGGTGGAGCAGTCGGCGCCTGAGGCGTCGGTGGCGTAATCAATGGCGAGATCTCAAAGTCAAACGGCATAGAACCTTAGTTTATCACGAAGACGACATCGCGGCCACGTCATAGAGAAGGTCGATTGCGGAGAGACGACGTTGCGCAAGAATCTCAAATTGCTCGTCGAGTTCGGTGCGCACCCACCGCAGCATGGCGTTGTGCGACAGCGGCTGACCATACCCAAGCGCGCGCAACAGCTTTTCTTGCCCCGATCTATACGCGACCAACACATCCTTCTCGGAGGCGCTGTCGAGCGTCGCCAAAATATCTAGTAAGCACTCCCATAACGTTTGATCGGGCTGGTTCTCGAACACCGCCACATCCACGAGTTGGAGAAATACCTGAACACCCGCCCACGCTCGCGGGTGACGCTTTGCAGAACTCAATGAACCCATCGCCTGCGTGCCGGTCATGATGGGACCGCTCCGACCATCCACAAGCTCGCACTGGATGTGACTGGCCTCGTCGAGCGCCAATGCCTGACGACTGTGTGAGCGCAGCGAGCCCTTTGCAATTGCCGTAATCTTCCCAAGCTCACGACAGTAGAGCACGACCATTTGATCGTGCTCTCGAACGGGTCGCTTACGAATAACGATGGCTTCGATATGCATGCTCGATCTTACTCAATTTCACCGCCCGCCTTTTGCCAATCAGCAAGACCGCCAATATTCACAACGTCAGCATAGCCATGCGCCACGAGAATGTCTTGTGCCTCTTCAGATCGTGCTCCACTCTCGCAATAAATATAGATCTTCGATTCGAGTGGGACATCGGGAATGTCATCGGCGCGAAGACGTGAGAGCGGCCAATGCAGCGCACCTTCCGCGCGTACGTCGTTCCATTCGTCTTCACCGCGAACATCCAAAAGCACCGCTGCTCCAGCAGCCACATCATCAACCGCCTGCTGCACTTCACGTTCGTCGCTCATAGATTTAATAGTAGTTATCCCCTCCCATGAAATGCCCGGCCTGGCCTCCAGGGCGTTCCGAGCATCGGTAGGAGCCAACGGTCTATACCATAGTATCCCGCAACTTTCCATGCCATGAGTATACCTAGTGCCAGTACGCCAATAATAGGATTAATACTTACGGTACCCGAGAGAAGAAAATTTAAATTCATAAACGCTCCGAAAAACGCTGCCACGCCGGTAAAGACGCCGAGGATAAGACCCAGCCCGACAGCGAACTCACCCCACGCTACCACGTGTCCCCATGTCGCCACATGCGGCAGCACTGCGTGCTGCAAAAACCATGCATACCATGATTGCACATCGGGATGCGGTCCCGATGCTTTCGCAAGTGCGCCGCGCACAAAGCCGGCGAGTGCTGATCCTGATGTGTCCCCCACCCATGCCGCTGCATGAATCTTCCCCCACCCCGCTTCTAGCCACGCCCATCCGACATACAAGCGGACGACCAACCAGAAGAGGGCCGTTCTGGTGTTTGAAAAAAGATACGTTGCTACGGGTGGATCCGAATACGTTATTGAAGAGGTTTGTGTCATGAGCAAAGTATACGCCGTCTTTTACATACTGTTAGCTCTGGCCTGTGGACTGCTCGAGTAATCGCGCAAAACGCTCTTTGACAATTTGGAGTTTCGGATTGATCACAATTTGGCAATATCCTTGCTCTTTGTGATTCTCGTAATACTTCTCGTGGTAGTCCTCTGCCGGCCAAAAATGCGTGAGCGATTCCACGCGTGTCACAATCGGAGCGCCTTGTTCATCGGAGGTATTGAGCTCACGAATGCGCTGCTCTGCTTCTATCTTCTGCTCAGGCGACGCGTAGAAAATCACCGATCGATACTGGGGACCAACATCCGCACCCTGACGATTGATAGTGGTTGGATCGTGGGTAGCAAAGAAGACGTCGAGCAAATCGCGATAGAAGATAACCTGAGGATCATACTCAAATCGAATAACCTCCGCGTGGCCCGTCGTGCCTGACACAACTTGATAGTAGGTAGGATTTGGCACATCTCCTCCAGCGTATCCGGGAGCCACCGCGCGCACGCCCCGTAACATCGAAAAAACCGCCTCCGTGCACCAGAAGCATCCACCACCGAACACTGCAACTTCAGAAGCAGATTTTAACATGGATGGAGTATACCATAGGAACTCTTTACTAAAATGAAATACTACGCTATCACTTCTACTGGAGGCGAGTCATGCTCATTGAATTAGAACCGATGGTCGGCGTACGAGCAGATGGAGAGACGGAACCAATCTTAATCCTCGCAGAAAAGAATGGACCGCGACACGCCACCTGCATCTTCAGCCAAGCCATACTGCGTGAAATCTTTATGGCAATTCGCAATCTTTCAGACCAGCATCCCAGCGTTCATATCGTCCTTTATGAGCTACTTCATAAGTGCAAAGTTGCGCTCGTTCACTTTTCGATTAATTCCATCGACGATGACGGCGGCGTCAATTGCTCGCTAACGCTACGACAAGGAGAGCAAACGTGGTGCGCTGATTGCGAAATCGGAGATGGAATTGCGCTAGCATTACGAAGCAAGGCGCCAATCCTTTGCGAAGAAAGCGTCTTCAGCGTTATTTCCGCTGATGTCGAACTACGGATTGTCGAGCCTCCTAGCGAGATCGACGAGCGCATAAGACTCTTCAAGAAAACGCATCCGGATGGTGATCCGAAAGCGTAAGCCCTCCCTCCGCCTTGGCGGGGGGATTTTTATATCTTGCCGTCCAAGTACATACGCGCGCGACGCTTCGAGAAGCGCTCGATCGCATACCGCAACATCGTGCGGGGCATGCGATGGTAGTGTTTTTTGAGAAACTCCTCTTCGATATCCTGATCGATACGCTTTCCCACTTCGCGCAGCATCCACCCCACCGCTTTGGCAATGAGGTCTTCGGGATCGTTGAGGAGGATGCGTGCAATATTGAGCGTGGGCACCCATCTTCCCTTTCGAATGAACGCGAACGTTGCCAAAATTGCGATGCGACGCTGCCAGAGATTTTGAGAACGCGCATAGCGAACCAAGAGCGCACCCGAGTCCTTTGTTTCGAAGAGATACTCCCCAACGATATTCGGGGCGGTGAGGTCAACCAAATCCCAATTGTTGACGCGCTTACTGTTGGCGCAATAGAAACGAAAGATACGTGCACGTACTTTTGCGTCGCCACGTTCGAACTGATGAACCAAAATCAGGAAGCCACACAGGCGCTCTTCGTGCAGTGGCGAGTTGATCAACTCCTGAATATCAACGAGTGGAAGCTGGTGAAATTGCTTCACGACGCGCCGCGTATCTGGCACGGTCACGCCCAAGAATACATCCCCTGCTCCATACTCACCCTCTCCAGTCTTAAAAAAACTCGCCGAAACCCGCGCTCTCGCAGGACTCGCATGGGCCCGTAGTTGTTGCTTGAGTTCGCTGAGCATCGGTTAGACGCGAATACCAATCCAGATCGGTTTGCCGGGCGCGAGATCGAAATTCTTCTCAACCGTAAGCGTGCTGTTATCGGGCTTTTCGATAAACGCAGAGAGTCCGGTGTCTTTGCGGATTAAGGCATCGTGCACGCGGAGGGCAGCGGCCACATCCGCGTCGGTACTTGCCCACTCGCAGTGGACACGATCGGAGACCTGACAGCCGGCCTCTTTACGCATGTCTTGGATGGCACGCATCACTTCGCGTGCGAATCCTTCGGCGCGCAGTTCGGTGCCAATACGGAGATCGAGTGCCACATCAGCGCCAACGACATACTGCACCGCTTTCACATTGAGTTCATCAAGAATAAGTTGCTCTAAATCTGGCTGGAGAGGTGTGCCAGGAATTGTCACAGACGCAAGTGGTTGGCGCACTTTGATTGCTTCGTTTTTGCGAATTGCCAATCCAGCACTAATACCAGAGCGCACACGATCCATCTGTTCGTAGAGCGCGGCGTCGATGGCGGCGGCATCGTAGTGTGGCCAATCGGCAAGATGTACGGACTCTACATCGCCATCTGTCTTGAGCTTGAGCCAGAGATCTTCGGCGACATACGGAGTAAATGGCGCCAACAATAGAGCCAGTGATTTGAGGATACGACGTAGAAGCGGTAACGCATCGTCGCGTTTGCGACTTCGGCGCAGCCACCATTGGCTAAAATCATCAACAATAAATTTCTCCAATGCGCGTGATGCCTCGGTGAGTTCATATGTCTCCAAGCGCTCGGTCGTCATCTTTGTCACCTCGGTAAGACGCGAGAGGATCCAGGCGTCCAAGAGATTCGTCGTCGTGGGCGCGTCGCTGGTGACGTGTTCGGTGCTGTAGAGCTCATAGAAGCGCACGCAGTTTTGGAGTGTCATCATAAATCCCGTCAGACGCTCACGCACTTCTTTCATCGAGAAGTTTTTGGAATCACCCGGTGAATTGATGGTGTAAAAATACCAGCGCGCCACATCAACCCCGACCGCATCGATAACCTCATCGGGCTTCACGATATTCCCCTTTGACTTGGACATCTTGATCCCCTTTTCATCGAGCACGTGACCATTGGATAGCACGGTGCGATACGGCGCGCCCTTGCCGAGGAGTGTACTCACTGCTAAGAGCAGATAAAACCAGCCGCGCGTTTGATCAACGCCTTCTGCGATAAAATCTGCTGGGAAATTCTGTTCAGCGAGCGCCTTGTTTTCGAACGGCCAGTGCCACTGCGCATACGGCATGGATCCCGAGTCAAACCAAACGTCACAAAGTTCCGGAATACGTCGCAGGAGCGTGCTCGAACCTTTTGTTTTGAGGACAATCTCATCGACGTAAGGACGATGCATGTCGAGATTACCCCGTTCGTCGTACGGCCAGTTGTGCATCGTTTCAACGTACGAGGTCGCAAACGTAGGATAGAGATCGCCGTACTGAGGGATGGCCTCCTCTTCGGTGAGCCCTCGAAGCATGGTGCGAGCCAACCATAACGGATCTCCGTGGGAGACTACCACAATAGTCTTGCCCTCGTACTTCGCATTCACCTCCGTAAAGAATGCGGTCATACGCGCGCGACATTGCTGCCACGATTCTCCTCCGGCTGGTGCATCATGGAATGATTTGCGCACCACATCGTCACCAGCTTGCGACACTTTTTTGCCCTCGTATGCAGTACCGTACTGCAACTCCCCAAGTCGCTCATCCGTGATAATTTTTTTCTTGAGCACGACCGAAAGAATTTTTGACGTTTCTTGCGTGCGCACAAATGGTGACGCATAGATCGCATCAATCTTTTTTGCTTTCAACGTTGCCGCCAACGACTGCGCCTCCGACACTCCCCGCTCGGTGAGATGATAGGTATCGTGATCGAGCGAACTCGAGATGGTAGAGTCTGCGCGTGAGATACTGTTGCGCGTACTCTCGCCGTGGCGAACGAGAATAAAGGTATTTGCCTTGCGCGCACGATAGGTATCCAAATCTTCCAGAGAACGAGCGACGATCGTTTTCTTGCCATCTTTGGATCGCCAAATCGGCAGTGGTGTACCCCAGTATCGCTCACGAGAAAATGCCCAATCCTTGCCTTCGCGAATCCACTGCCCAAACCGGCCGTCCTTGAGGTGAGATGGCACCCAGTTGACCTGGTCGTTGTTGGCGAGCATCTGCTTGTTAAGCGAACTCACGCGCACGAACCAACTATCCTTTGCGTAGTACAACAGCGGCGTATCGCACCGCCAGCAGAACGGATATTCGTGCTCATAGGGCAACGCACGCAAGAGTAATCCGCGTTCTGTGAGCGAATCAATGATCATCGCCTCCGTGGTCGATGATTTTACATATTTGCCATCGAGTGCCTCTGACACACCAAAGAACTTGCCCTGCTCATCCACCGTGTGCTGTTTCACCAGCTTGAGTGTGGTGCCTAATTGGTAATCATCCTCGCCATACATCACCGCGGTGTGCACTACGCCCGTGCCGTCGGATGTAGACACAAAATCCGCGGCGTAGACCTTGTACGATGTGGGCTTCTTGAGGCTACGCACTGCGAAGAGCGGCTCGTAGCTTGTCCCAATGAGCTCAGCACCAGAAAATTCTCGATCAATGGCCAGTGGCGCGCCCAGCACGGTATTAGCGAGATCAGCCGCAAGAATAAAATACTCATCGGCTCCAGCGTGATGCGCAAGTACGTACCGAATATCTCGCCCGACCGCCAGCGCAACATTGCCCGGCAACGTCCACGGTGTGGTCGTCCAGGCGAGAATAGAAGTATTCTTAGGAAGTTTGAGCTTCGAGCGCGCGACACGAAACTTCAGAAACACCGACGTATCAGTGACGGTCTTGTACCCCTGCGCCACCTCGTGGCTGGAGAGCGGCGTGCCGCAGCGTGTGCAGAATGGCACCACCCGATGCGCTTGGTAGAGAAGGTTTTTGTCCCAAATGGTCGCGATAATATTCCAGAGCGACTCGATATAGGGATTCTCATAGGTGATGTAGGGATGCTTGAGATCTACCCAATAGCCCATGCGCTTGGTGAATCGCTCCCATTCACTTTGATATTTCCACACCGACTCACGACACTTACGGTTGTATGCAGCAATACCATACACTTCGATATCTTTCTTACTCTTAAAACCGAGCTCCTTTTCTACCGCGAGCTCCACGGGCAACCCGTGGGTATCCCATCCCCCTTTGCGCAACACGTAGCGCCCACGCATCGATTGAAAACGACAAAACAAGTCTTTGAATGCGCGCGATACGAAATGATGGATGCCCGGGCTGCCATTGGCAGTAGGTGGCCCCTCAAAAAACACGAACGGTTTGCCGCCTTTGCGCTGCTCCATGCTTTTTTCGAAGATACTGTTGTTTTCCCAGAATTTCAGTATCTCCTCTTCGCGCTGCTTGAAATCAAACATAGTTCGTTCATCGTACGAAAAAACGGCATATTTTGCAAAAGAATATGATCTTTACTGCTCCATCTCACACTGACATAGCCCTACCTATCAGCCGACAATCGCATCGCTCTGCTGGCATATCGCCTGGTCAGCCACAGCGTTCCCGCTTGCTAGCGGGACGCTTCTGCTCTCGCACCAGCCGTGCTCCGAGGAGGTCTTCCCATCGATATGCCAGCGACGCTCGGTATGCCTTCGGCATTACCAACGGCTAAACCTTCGTCTTAGCCGTTCAAAACGGGTCCATGTCAGCGCAGCCCTCCGATGCCGACGAAGACAGGGAGGAAGCGAGAAAAGCCGATTGAATCTGAGGCCGATGCTATTCATCTGTATGAGCGAGATACAGTCCTTTCATCTAGAGCGAGTTATGAATACATCGAGCCTCATGATGCATGAGGCTCGAGCTCCGCATCCTGCGAGACGGCGCGGAGGGCGCAGTGGCACAGAGCTTATATATTACACATCACTGCGAGGGAGGAGGTGTGGGTGACGAAATCACTCCCCCGGTGCCAACAAGATACTTGGCGGGCCAGCGACGATACCAGCTCGTAAAGACTTGGGACGTGGTAGTGCCGTCCGCATAGTTGACGGTGTACGTTGCAACTGCAGAGCCACCCGGATGAGGGAACTCAACCTGCTTGGTCACGCCTACCGCGAGAGAGGGCTCGGGAATATACTCGGGTTCACCCGGAGATGTTGTCGTGAGCGTATGCGGGCCATCAATAGTACTAGTTCTGCCATCGCGGGTGCCGTAGAGCTCAAAGGTAACCTTGTCGCCCGCCACATAGCCGATGATGAGCACGGGATTCGCGGTATCGTTTTTGAATTTGAAATCAAGATTTGGTTCATAAATGGTCGCGTCAAGTCCCGGACCAATGATGTTACCGCTACCATCCTTTTCGTAATAGGAAACGCGATAGCTGTGGTTGCGACGCGCTGTCACCGGCAAGCCCGCGTTCATTACCGAGCGAAAGAGCGTCGTGGACACCTGGCACAGTCCCCCGCCGAATTCTGGTGTAGTGCGATCGCCCTTGATGACTAGTTCGGGCAAATATCCCGTTGTGTTGTCTATAATGCCCAGAGTGCCTAGCGTAGAAAATTCTGTGCCCGCAGCAACAATGGTGCCCGTGAGAAACTTCACACCATTTTTTATATTCGAAATTCGATTCCGAGGACTGCCGGTAAATGGTGTGGTCGCCTTCCCGATCAACTCCGTAATGCCGGTGCCCGCCTCCAGCCCGGTGAGTGACACATTGGTAGATTTGAGTGGCACAATAAAATTGTCTGCCATCGGTTTGGATGTGATGCGCGAGCGAAGCGTATCTAAAATCATCTGTACCAGTTTCTCCTCTTGGACCGCTCGTCCAACTTTGGGAGGGGTAAACCCCGTCACCCGACCATCCTGAGTTGTGATGTGTGCAGGCACTGGCGGGATGTTGAGTGCGACTGCCACTGTGGTCACATAGGCGCTCACCAGCTCGTCATTGAGCCCAGCGACGAGCTGATTGTTCTCGTATTCAGAGATAATCCAGGATGCGATGCGGTCGCGTGAGATAAAATACTGTAAATCCTCATACGAAAGCACTATCGGACGAGCGATTATTTTTTGCGCATCGCTTACCGCATGCTGCGCTAATACTCGATCAGCGCGTGGTGGATCGTCACGCAGTTCAAGCGCAATCGGTGTCGTATCGAGCATCACAAGCGTACTGTGTATTTTCTGGAGGGCTTCGGACTGATCAATCGCTCGACCGGGAGCAGTGTCAGTCGCTAAGAGTACGCGGGTACCCGTAATCTCAAGCCGGATATCGTGGCGACCGATGTCTACCAGGTCTGCAACGTCGGATACCTGTGAAGCAAGCGCTTCCTCATCAAGCACAATCGGAGCAGGCATGTACTGCGTACGCCACAAAGCACGGACGCGATCGCGAAGCTGTGCAAACGCTGCTCCGCTATGCCCACGCCCAAACGCCTCTTCTACCGCTCGCGTTGTGTCGACAATAAAACTAATACTCTCCGTACGAATCGGCTCAACAACGCCCCCCACCGCCACGCGGATACCCGCCTGCTCTACGCTTCGCGCAGCCGCGTCAATTTTTTGTGCCGCATCGTCACGAGAGAGACCACCAACAGCAACGCCGCCTACAAGGGTGTTGGCTACAATGCGATCTCGATAGTATCCCGCTGTTGCCGTTGCAGCAAAGAAAAAAACACCAACGACAGCCGCGACGGCGCGAAGAACTTTTCGCTGGGATAGTTGTTGCATAATGCCCTGTATATTCATTAGATTAGCTGGAGCTCAGACAGGGCTGCCTCAAAGTACCCCACCGCCTGCTTCGCCTCCGTGTAGCGCAAAAAATAATCTACTTCATGTGCAAGACGATTGCGAATCTTGTGCGCCCACCAGATACCATCAAGTGACACGAGTGTCCCGGGTTGAATGTTGCTCAAGCGATCACCAAACGTAGCGCCTGGAAATCCTGCATTCGCTAGCGCATCATCGACGAGCTTGTCAGCCTCCATGACCGCAACCTTCCATTCGTATTCTTTGGTCGAGTTTAGATGCGCCACAACAGTGTCCCACCGCTGACGGAGCGCTCCCGCACGAGACACAAGCTCCGGCGTGCCCGCAGAAACTGTCGGTGCAATTGAGAAAGCAGCTGGCTTCAGCATGCTCTTCTGGAGACGAATAAACACGATAAGCCCTACGAAAAATACACTCACCACGATGCCCAGCTGCGAAAGGATTAGCGTGATATCCCCCACGGTCGCATTGGTTTGAAAAAAATCAAACACGCGCGCCGTAGAGAGTGCGTTGTTTTCTACGTAGTTCGTGCGGTAGAGCGACTGAACCGCGGCGGTAACGATATCGGGAATTTGTTCGTAGATAGTCATTGCGAGAGTGCTTGCTCCACGTGCCAGGCAACATTGAGAATTTTGGCCTCCTGAAAAGCGGCGCCGATGAGCTGTAGCCCCACAGGGAGCCCTGACTCGGCGCCAAGGCCACACGGGACCGAAAGCGCAGGAACACCAGCGAGATTTACGGGGACAGTATAGATATCAGAAAGATACATCGCGAGTGGGTCATCAGACTTCTCCCCTATCTTGAAGGCAATAGTGGGCGCCGTGGGTCCAGCAATGACATCGACGTGCTCGAATGCACGATCAAAATCCTGACGGATGAGCGCGCGCACTTTCTGTGCTTTGGTGTAGTAGGCGTCAAAATATCCTGCCGAGAGCGCGTAGGTGCCCAACATGATGCGGCGCGTCGGTTCAGGTCCAAATCCTTCTGCGCGACTCTTGGTATACACCTCCAAGAGCGAATCAGCGGCAGTCGTCTGGTGCCCATAGCGAATCCCATCGTAGCGCGAGAGGTTCGCGGCACACTCAGAGGGTTGGACGATGTAGTAGACCGCCAGTGCGTACTTACTGTGCGGCAATGAGATTGGCACGATAGTAGCACCTCGCCTTTCTAGGTGTGCGATTGCTTGCTCAACACGCTCCCGCACTTCTACCGCAAGCCCATCACCAAAATACTCTTTGGGAATTCCGATTCGTAACCCAGTGATGTCCCGCTCAAGCGACTCGATATAATCAGGCACGTCGCGCGGCACCGTCGTTGAATCAAATTGATCAGCTCCTGCGATTTCTGCGAGTACATGCGCACCGTCACGGACAGTCTTGGTGAAGGTGCCAATCTGATCGAGCGATGATGCTAGCGCCATTAAGCCATGGCGAGAAACACGACCATAGGTTGGCTTGATACCCACCACGCCACAGAGCGCGGCGGGCTGGCGAATAGAGCCACCGGTATCAGAACCCAACGAGAAGACGCACAGATCCCCCGCCACCGCCGCTGCCGATCCGGCGGAGCTCCCTCCTGGCACACGCGTCGTGTCCCACGGATTGCGCACCACGCCGTAGGCGCTATTTTCACCCGACGAGCCCATGGCAAATTCATCCATGTTCGTCTTTCCCAAAAGTTGCGCCCCAGCGGCTTCGAGCTTGCGATACACGGTGGAGTCATAGGCGCTCACGTAGTGCTCAAGAATACGCGAACCTCCCGTCGCTACCGTGCCGGCGACAAGCATATTGTCTTTGAGCGCGTACGGAATGCCCGTAAGTACCGAGCTATCGAGCTCGCGTGACTTGTAAGCAAATGGCGTGGGACGATACGCATTGAGCTCACTATTGTGCTTGGCGATACGCTCTTGATAGTGCGCAAAGAGTCGCTCTGGCGTGAGCGTACCATTGGCGAATGCCTCGCGTGCTGATGCAATAGTAAATCCAAAGTCCTTCATCCCGTTAGAAATGATAAAACAAAACGTTATCACATACTGTTGGTGAGTGTGCTTGTTCGACGATTACGAAAATATTCACTTCTTGTTCGTTTCTAACGGGGTTCATTTTGCTTTAATAGATTTTACCTTCACCATGCGTGACTGTTGCGCGGGCGCTTGGCCGACCAAACGCTCAAGCAGTGTGTCGTCAACGACAAAATCACCGCGATACTCATCGGGGCGTGTACTGTTTTGTAGCCCTGTCACCTGGTAGAGCGCGTCGACGCCGGATGTGTCAACACCGTCTAAGAGCGCAATGTAGTCTAAAACACTCGAGAGATCTCGTTTCATACGTTCACGCATCTCGGGCGCAAGCTCGATGCGAGCAAGTTTTGCGATGTGATCTACCTCAGTATCCGTAAGCATTTGCCGCATTCTAGCACAAAAAAACTCCCATTGAAATGGGAGAGAATGGAAGCAGCGGATGGGAGTTTCAGCCCACCGAGTACAGAGTTTTCAGGCTCTGCGCGTTGTTCTTCGCCACGCTGCCGTTTCTTATGGTACAGCGTCTGACGTGAAAAGAAAGTCCCGCACAAGGCGGGACACTACGACTACCGAAATCCGTATCCCCAGCGGTAGAACGCTTTCAGGGCGCTCTCGAGCATCGGACGATGGGAAGGTAAGAGCAAGGTGCGCGCCTGCACAATCGGCACCCACCGCGCTTCATGAATCTCCAGCGTATCACGCACCGCAACTTCACCAGAGCAGGCCACCACGAGATACGCGATGTTGATATCCCAATTCTCCTCCACGCACTGCGTGCACACAAACCGTAAACGTTCGGGATCGGTGTGCAGTCCCGTCTCTTCCTCGAGCTCATTGCATGCCGTACGCTCAAACGAAACGCCGTAGGCCTTCCCTCCTCCGGGCAACTGCCATCCCAGTGAAGCCCCGAGTCGCTTGCGGATCAAAAGCACGCGCTCATCATCATCAATACAGATCGGGAACACCCCCACCAAGTACTTCGGCCGAACGAGCCAGAGCACCCAGTGCAGCAACCTCTCCAACCACCGCGGAAGACTCATGACTTCTCCTTTCCTGTTGATTTTATTATCTCACAAATAATGGACTATTGCAAGAGCTGGCGCAATCCCGCCTCGTCGAGCACCGGCACACCAAGCTTCAGCGCCTTCTCAAATTTAGAACCAGGGCTTTCTCCTGCGACGAGATACGATGTCTTTTTGGATACCGATTCGCTCACCGTACCTCCCCGTGATCGAATAAGTTCTTTTGCTTCATCACGACTCATCCCATCGAGCGTGCCCGTCACCACAAAGGTCTTCCCCGATAGTACACCAGCGGTCACTCCCTGCTCGGGTGTGATATCCAAACCTGCGCTCATGAATTTTTCGAGTAGTTTTTTGTTAAACGCCAGCGAGAACCAATGCACAATGCTACGCGATACCACCGGACCAATATCGGGCACCGCTTCAAGCTGCTTAGGTGTCCCGTCGTGCAATCGCTGGAGTGTACCAAAATGTGTGGCGAGCGCTCGCGCCGTCTCTTCTCCCACATGCTCGATGCCAAGGCCATAGATAAACCGGTGCAGTGGAATCGAGCGACGTGCCGCAATGGCGGCCACAATGTTGCGGCTCGAGAGTTCACCGAAACGATCAAGATTCTCGAATGCCGTTGCTTCAAGCGTGTAGAGGTCAGCCGCGTCACTGATCAGACCCGCATCCATAAGCGCATCGATGATCTTGGGACCCACACCATCAATGTTGAGCGCGTGCCGGCTCACGAAGTGATAGATTGCCTCGCGTCGCTTGGATGGACACTCGGGATTCACACATCGAAATGCAACCTGCCCCTCGCTCTGTACGATGTAGCTCTCACAGGCCGGACAGCGCTTCGGCATCACGAACACTCGCTCACTGCCCGTGCGCAACTCAGGAAGAGTGCGCAAGATATCCGGGATCACATCCCCCGCCCTACCCACCACCACCGTATCGCCGATCATCACACCAAGACGCTCAATCTCATCCATGTTGTGCAGGGTTGCGCGTGTCACCGTGGTGCCTCCAATATTCACTGGGGCCAACACAGCCACGGGCGTGAGCACACCCGTGCGCCCCACCTGCACGATAATATCCTCCACAATAGTCTGCGCCTGACGCGGCGCAAACTTAAATGCCACCGCTCCGCGAGGCGATTTGCCCACGACGCCAGCACTGCGATACACCGCGTTGTCGTCGAGCGATATGACCGTACCATCGAATTCATAATCCAAGCCGTCACGCTTTTGCTCCCATTGCCGATAAAACTCCAGTACACCCGCCACATCGCGCGCCACGACACCATGCGGGTTGGTGGGAATACCCCATGCTTTGAGCAGCCCGTATTCCTCGTGATGGGTGGCGACTTCGCCACCGTACTGCCCATCAGTGCCGAGGAGCGAATATCCATAAAATGAAAGCTTGCGACTGGCGGTAATGGCGGGATCCAACTGACGCACCGCGCCGGCGGCAAGGTTGCGCGGGTTAGCGTAGATTTTTTCTCCATCACGCTCGGACTCGCGATTGATACGGTCAAATTCACTCTTTTTCAAAAATACCTCACCACGCACCAACACCTCCTTCGGGAACGAGCCCTCACCACGCAATCGTAATGGAATCGCATCAACGGTCTTGATGTTTTGTGTCACGTCCTCCCCCACCATGCCATCGCCACGGGTCGATGCCTGTACGAGCAAGCCGTCACGGTAGCGCAGCTCGATGGCAAGGCCATCCATTTTAAGATCGCAATAAAAACTCCCCTCGTATGCGTGACCAAGAAAGTTTTCGAGTCGCTCCAGCCACGCCCGAAATTCTGCCTCCGAGAACACATCGTTGAGCGATATCATGCGTCCGGGATGCTCCACTTTGCCAAACCCCTCGAGCACCGCTCCGGCCACGCGTTGTGTCGGTGAGTCGGGCGTTACCAGCTCGGGATGTTCCTGCTCAATCGCAAACAGCTCGCGCTTGAGCGAGTCGAGCGCATCATCGGAAATCTCGCTCGTATCGAGTACGTGGTACTCGTAGCGGTAGCGATCAATAAGCTGGCGCAGTTTTTGAGCGCGTTCTCGCGCCTCGGTGATACTCATATCCCCTCCATGCTACCCCATTGCCTCAACATTTTCCATTATTTTATCTCATCTAAATTCGCGTGAGATCACTCGCTTCCCCGTTCCCCGACTCGCCACTTCGCATTGGTACTGCAGTCTGTCCGCAGCAAGCGCAGCATCCGAATCTCCGCATCCGAACGGCTAAAACGCCGTTTTAGCCGTTCTCTGTGCTCCGGCCGGCCTGCCGGCCGGCAGGCAAGTCATGCGGATGCTCGCAGCTGCGGACGACGACTGCAACTTATTTGTGCGAAGCCGCATGCTATGGCTCGCTGGGAAACGGAGAAGACTCGCTCAGCGGGTCCATGTCAGCGTAGCCCTCCGATGCCGACGAAGACAGGGAGGAAGCGAGAGAAGCCGATTGCATCTGAGGCCGATGCTATTCATCTGTATGAGCGAGATACAGTCCTTTCATCTAGAGCGAGTTATGAATACATCGAGCCTCATGATGCATGAGGCTCGAGCTCCGCATCCTGCGAGACGGCGCGGAGGGTGGAGCGGCATAGAGATTACGAGAGCATCAGCGAGGCCCCTCCAGAAAGCTACTGGCTCACTTCGAGAGCGCGGCTCACGCCACGATAGGTGCCGGTGGCGCGGAAATCAAATGTTCCTGCCGAAAGGGCCGTGCAGCTTGCCGTAAGATCGGTCGAGCCGCTCGCGATGACGTACGTGGCGCCACTGGTGAGTGTGAGTGGCCCTGCGACACCCGTGCGCGCCTCATAGAGACAATGTTCAACCGCACTGTCGGCGGCATAGACAGCAATAATCGTATCTTGCGCTGCACGTGAGCGCTTCAATCGGCTGATGAACACGCCCGTGAGGGTGATGCCGATAGCCAGCATCGCAGCCACCGTCATCATGGTGTAGATAATAATGGAGCCGCGTTGTGACTGGTGTGTTTGCATCGATTAATTACTGAGCTCTTCGGTGATATCACGCGAGACCACCGTGGTCTGCAAGGACACCGATACCGTAGTTGCTCCCCTCCCCGTGCTGGCCTCGAGCTTGATCGGCATGGTTACGCGCGTCTGCGCATCATTGATACCGGCATCCGCAACGCAAAAGGAAAAAGCTGCGACACTCACGTCGGTCGACGTAATCGGCGACGTAACGCCATCTTTGGTGCGAGAGATCGTGTGCGTGCCAGAATCATAGGCGTAGACAATCGTGCCGTTGACCGGATGATCCATGGTCAGCGTTGCCGAACATCCCGACGCGGTGAGGATGGTACTCACACGAATCTCACGCGCAAGGGACTCCAGCACAAAAATTGCTGTATCCTGAATCTTCTGGTATCCGGCCGCACGTCGCTGGAGCCCCATCGCATCCGAGAATAGCTGCGTCACACTCAGTATCACAAATGAAAACACCATTGACGCTATCAGGAGCTCGATGAGGGTAAATCCCCGTGTGGAAGTGTGGTCGTTCATTGCGCCCAATCAAAGAGGAAATACTCCACGGTCAGCGACTTCTCCGCGGCAATACCTCGCTCACGCCAGGAAACAATACTTTCCACTTTCAGCTGCGTCGCCGACACGGAAGTAACTATGATTTTGCGCTGGAAGGCAGTCGCCGTGCCCGTATCGTACTGGTACAAGTCCGTTGCTGCATCAAGCTTGAGCGGCACACCATCGTACGTGCCGATAATCAGCGCGCCACTATCGTATTGCACGGTGCACTGCACGGTGCACGCAGTCAGCCCAGTATCGAATGGTTGGTCGCTGAACCAATTGCTATCTCGCAGAGCACGCACCACCTCTACCCCTTCTTGCGCGAGGTTGGCTGCGATCAACGAATTCTTGATACGCTCTGAGAGCTTCAGCGCATCCCCTGCCAACACGAACGTGGGCACCAGTGCCGTCGACAAGAGCACCAGTGCCATGAGCACCTCGATAAGCGTAAATCCTTTTTCGTGTTCGCGGAGCTTCATACGTTACTGAGCAGTAATAAGTCCCGAAGTCGCAATGGAAATAGCGCGACAATCAGCAGATGGATTGGCAGCGGTGCAGGCTGCGCCCACGCGACGCACCACCGCGGTCGTCGATGTCGCTGCATCACAGGTCCCGCCGGAGCACACATACATCACGGGATCTGGTGGCTCAAAGAAGATATCAATCGTCCCGCCCACGAGCTCCACAGTCCCCGCAGGAAACGTCGCACTACGAACGATGGGGTCAGTACCTGCGTTGTACGATCGATCGTGCGTAGCGCAATCAGTGGATGCCACCGGTCCAGCATAGAGCGTATAGCCCGTCTCTTCCAATCGAATGCCGTAGCCACAACGCAATGTAGATTGAAATTGCGCGCCCGCAAGAGCCAGTGATTGCGTTTCTCGTAACGCCTCCATCACGACCGCACGTGCTTGATCCAGATCCACTCGTCCTCGCGCAAAATTGCGCACCATAAATCCCGATAGCATCATGATGATGGCCATCACCACCAAAATCTCTGCTAGAGTAAATCCGCGTTGATCGCTCATAGAAATGCCGGGATAAAAAGTCCACTCAGAAATGCAACCACTCCAGGGGCAAAGAGCGCTAGGAGCGCGGAGGCAGTCCAGAAAGATCCAAACGGTAGCGCGGTTTGCATGGTGGCTCGGTGGCGCGCCATCAACACCATGCCCACAAGCGCTCCCGACCAAATAGCAATCAACGTCACTCCCACCGCAGCAGGAAATCCAAAGAGAGCACCAATGACAAATGCGAGTTTCACGTCACCGAACCCAAGCCATCGGCCACGCGACAGTGCGTACAACGCGCCCAAGAGTCCACTCAGCACAACTCCGGTTACCAGCGCGTTGACCAGCAGATCAGGTCGCATGCTCACCAGTCGCCCCACCACCACGACCGCCAATGGAGCCATGATCGCATCGGGAAGCACCTGATGCCGCAAATCAAAGAAAAATAATGCGACGAGGCCAAATAAAATAACATAGTCCACTCCGTACCATCCCGTCGGGACACCGTAGAGATACGCGTAGAGTCCCAACACGCCCGCCATCGTCACCTCGAGCACGACATAGAACCGTGCGATAGGCGCACGACAGTAGCGACACTTCCCGCCGACCCACAGCCAACTCACCAACGGCACCAGATCGTACCAGGCCAGCTCGTGACGGCAGTGCGGGCAACGCGATCGTCCAGCAGAAACTCCCTGCCACTGCGGCCACCGTGCAATGAGCACGCTCAAAAAACTCCCCAACAGAAGTCCAAGTGCAATTGCAGCTGCAAGTATCATGCCCCCAGTATACCAGAAGACCCGCCGGAGCGGGTCTTCGAAAAGAGTCGAAGAGGATTATTGCGTGCCTTGGTCGTACACGCAGTCATCACCTGCAACTGCGCATGTCTCGACGCTTCCGTCGCGGCAACCAGCAACACCAATGAGAGCATCCGTAAGATCAGAGTCCGCATTGAGCGCCGCAGCCTTCTGCTCGAGCTCTGCTGACACCTGATACTTCAAGCCATTCACGCAATAGACATAATTATAGGTGCCATTGTTGAGCGGATCGGTAGGAATAGCGCCACTTGAGAAATACGAAGCAGTATCTGAAAGTGCTGCAGGATATGCACCGGCATTATCTTCGTAGTATTGCTCAATTGCGCTACGGTACTGTGCGATATCGGCGATACGCTTGGTATCACGGGCGCGGGCGCGGGCTGTACCGAGCTGGAGCAACACCAGTGTTGCCAATACACCGATGATAGCGATAACTACCAAGAGCTCAACAAGGGTGAAGCCACGGCTCCCCTTCCGACGCAGATCCCAGATTCCTTTTAGATAATCCATTCGAGTTTCTTTAGCGATACCCCTTCACTATATACCCGCACGCATTTGAAACAATAGCCGGTTATCAACATCACGTCACTCCGGTCAGTGAATACATCGGAAGAAGAATACTCGAAACTAAGATGGCGACGCCAAGGCCCAAAATAGTAACCAATACTGGCTCTATGAGCGACGTGATGCTATCGAGACGGTTCTCCGACTCGGTTCTATAGAATTTACTCACATGCTCGAGCATATAATCCATCTTCCCGGTTCGCTCACCAATCGCAATCATGGACGCCATCATGGCGGGGATTTGCTCTTTGTATTGCCGCAACACATCAGAAATGTTTCCCCCACCCCGAACCTCTTCCTCAGCATGCAAAAGAATATCTCGATATTCGTCATGATCTACCACGCCTGCGGTGATACGAAGCGCATCGAGAATGGCGATGTCAGACTTGATAAGCGTGGAAAGATTCTCGGCAATGCGTGCCAGGTACACCGATTTGAGAATGACACCGAATCCCGGCAGCTTTACTTTTGCGCGATCCCACCACAGCCGGCCCTCGGGAGTTTTCAGCCACTGGAGTGCCCCCACGCTCACGGCGACGACATAGATGGCCACGAGAATAAAATAGTTGTTCACAAAATCAGTGAGCCAAATCAACGCTCGTGTGGTGATGGGAAGCTGGATGTTACCGGCTTCTTTGAAAATAACTAGCAGCTGTGGCAGCACAAAGAGCATCATCACCAACGCGACCGCAATCATAGCGACCACCACAAAGATGGGATATGCCAGCGCATTACGCACCTTGCTCCCAATGGCTTGATTGCGCTCCAAGTAATCAGCGAGATAGATGAGCGACTGCTGGAGATGCCCCGATGCCTCACCCGAACGAACGAGCTTAATATAAAATTGGGTAAAGAGTTCGGGATGCGCGGCAAATGCTGCCGACATCTGCATACCACCCTCGATATCTTCGCCGATTTCGGTGACTATCTTTGCGAAGGATTCATTTGCTGTCTGGAGTGCCAACGTACGCATGCTCTCGGCGAGTGGAATGTCAGCTTCGATCAGTGTCGAAAGCTGTCGGGTGAATATAACTACGTCTTTCGTCTTCGGCTTATTGAAGCGCGCCAAAATGTCCGCTGAAAAAACACTCTTCTTCGTAGACTCAAGTCCCGCCACCAGCACACCCCGCGACTGCAGCTCCGCAACCGCGCTGTTTTCATCGGCAGCCTCGATAAGGCCACTGACCATTTTCCCGTCGCTCGATTTTCCTTGATAAGAAAATTGCATCTCCGGAAGTTATAATTTTTAAGTTATAATTTTTAAGTTATTTTTATCTTCTTCTTCGGGCGCGCCCTGCGCTACCTCGAGAAGCTCCTGCAGTGAGCATGTGCCATCGAGCACTTTCATAATGCCGTCCTGAAACATCGCCACCATCCCCTGTCGCGTCGCCTCCGTGCGGAGTGATGATTCTGAGAGATCTCCCAGAATAATCTTCTCAAGTTCGTCAGTCATCTTAAGCATCTCATAAATTCCGATACGACCCTTGAACGCCTTGCCGCCACACTCGCGACAGTCGCTCTTCTTGTTGGGGCGATACAGTTCATACTGTGGCTTCTGGTAGCGAGCAACCAGCTCGGCAGGCATTCCAACGAGCGCATCATCAATGATCTTGGCCTCAATGGCTGTAGCGGTGTCTTTGATCTTGCAGGTCGTGCACAGACGCCGCAAGAGGCGTTGCGCCACGGCGAGACTGAGCACCGGAGGCAACAGGTACCGCTCGATACCCATGTCGACTAAGCGCGGGATAACACCCAGCGCGTCGTTGGTGTGGAGCGTGGACAGCACGATGTGCCCCGTCAACGCCGCCTGCACCGCCAGACCAGCAGTCTCGCGGTCACGAATCTCTCCCACCATTATAACGTCGGGGTCTTGACGCAGGATGGATCGTAATCCATTGGCAAACGTATACCCGATCTCCTCATGTGCTTGGGATTGGTTAACGCCCTCGATGAAATACTCGATAGGATCTTCGAGGGTCACAATATTGACTTCATCGGTGTTCATTTGCTTGAGCAAGCCAGCGATGGTCGTAGATTTTCCAGAACCCGTGGGGCCCGTGATGAGAATGATACCGTAGGGTCGCCCGATCGCCTCTTGCAAAAGTTCATTGCTCCGCCCGGTGATACCCAGCCCAGCCAAATCAATACGATTGGAGAGCGGATCCAAAATACGCATCACCACCTTCTCGCCTGACTTGGTAGGAAACGTGCTTACACGAAAATCGTACTTGGTCGTCCCCTGCAGAATACTAAACCTCCCATCCTGCGGGACGCGTGTCTCATCAATCTTCAGCTTTGAGAGAATCTTGATACGCGTCACCACCGCCGACTGGAGTGTCTTGGGAATTTTGAGTACCGTCTGGAGGACGCCATCAATGCGAAAGCGCGCTCGTGTAAACTCATCAAACGGCTCGAGGTGAATATCCGAAGCTCGCCCGTCGATGCCTGAAGCTAACAGCGCAGAAACTACTTTGGTCACAGGACTCTCGGCGGTGATTTTTTTCAGATCAAGCTCCGCATCCACGGGTGCCGCGTCTTTGCTGGCCTCTTCGGCGATCGACTGCAACGCTTTGCCCACTTCGCCGGAGAGCGATTTGAATTTCTTGAGCGTCGTAGAAAAATCTTTGTACGAGATGACGTACTTCTCCAACTTGAGCCCTTTGTCGGACGCAATAAATTTCAGCGCCTCCAGAGCATTGATATCTTCGGGATCCAAAATACCAGTCTTGAGTATGCCATCCCCCACCGAAAACGGTACAACACGATAGAAGCCGGCAACATCCTCGCTAATTTCTTTGAACGCATTGGGGTCCGGCTCCACGCGCTCCAAATCGATGAGTGGCATCCGATAGAGCTCGCTCTTGAATTTAGCGAGATCCGCATCTGAGATAATCTTCGACTCGATGAGGAGTGCCCCAACGTCTTTCTGCTCCTTGATTGCCGTGGCGACCAGCGTGTCGGCGTCCGCTTGCGCCAGGCGCCCGGCACGAACGAGTTCGTTGATGAGTGTTTGAGGGACTTTTCCAGGCATTGGTTACGACGTTTAAAACGGATTGGTAGTCCCACCAGTAGCGGGTACCACTGGAAGTGATCCAAAGATGCGCAACGATTTAAAGACCTCACTGGAAAGGAGGGACTCATCAATGCGCGCAGAACGAAGAGCTTGGAGCGTCACGGGAAGATATTTCCCATCAAGTTGTGGAGTATTCACAGCTGGATCAAGGCTATTGCCATACAAAAAACCCAGCACAAGACCCAGCGCTATAATAAGGTAGACCAGTAATTTGCTTTCGCGAAGTTGCGTCATGTTATTTACTAAAATATGCGCTTGCTTGAACCTTCAGATTCAACGTCCCCTCTTGTCGCGCTTGCCCCAACTCGATGGATTGCACATCGAGGATGCGCACGTAGGACTCCAGGTTATCCAGAAACGACCGCAGCGCCGAATACGAACCTGTGCCCTCGAGGGTCATCGTCATCGTCTCATAGGATTCCACTGTTTTTTTATTCGTCGAAGGAGTTTCTCCGAATTGAATGGTTGTGACTTGTATCCCCGCGTTGGCGGCAATCGACTGCGTAGCAGAGAGAAGCTCGGCGGTGTTTTTCTTGGCAGGTACTAACTCAAAATATTTTTTGCCGTTGGCACCTTGGAGCACTGCCTGATACTTGATGAATTCGGAGCTTGCCTTGTCGAGTATGTCGGTGCGCTCCTTAAGCGCATCCTGATGCGCGGCCAGCGATTCCTTGAGCGCGCGCACTTCGGACCACGATGAGAACACCGCCGGCCAAAGGAAGAACAGGGCGATGGCTATTGAGAATGCTCCAAAAATATTCTTTGCGTTCATGGTGTTGGTATGGGTCGCGGCGACGGTGATGGCGTTATGCGCAGGAGCATCGCCTTGGTATCAATGAAAATCTCCCCTGTAAATTCAACGGTATCCTTGGACGTCGTTTCAATTTTCCCAATCGTAAAATCTTTCACACCCGCGCCCGCTGCAAATGCAGCCAACTGCTTGGCGACAGTGGCATAGCTATCAGCGGCGGCCTTAAATTCAATACTACCCTTTTGTACTTTGGCATTGAAATTCACAAATTTCACCGATGACTGCGTCATTTGCTCAAGCCGTTGAAACGCTTGCGACCAGTAAAGCTTGTGCTCCAACAGCTGCTTCATGGTACGCGACTGCTTCGATGCGGTGATAAGCGCCTTCTCTTCGGTCAGATTGCGTGCTGCATCTCCGGCAACGATTTCGGCGCGCACTTGATCGATTTGATCGTTGAGACTCTTCTTATAGGTGGCCAAGGTAGCAGAAGCGACGAGGATAAAAATACCGATGACAATCGCGGTGTAAAAATAGGTGTTGCCACTCGTATACGAACGCAGCGTCGGACGGCGCTCGGACTCTGGCAACAGTTGTACCCCCCCTTTATATGGCATGGTGCAGTATTAAAAGTATACCATGGTCAACTCGACTCACGCATCGCAGCGCCCACGGCAACGGAGATAGTGCTGCTGAGTGATTGTGTGAGCGGCCCGAGCTCCTCGGGATACATGAGCCGCGCGAACACATTGCCGATAAACACATCGCGTCCGATACGATCCTTCACGTACTGTGCCAACCCTGGCGTATTGGCCAGCCCCCCGATGAGCACGATGCGGCTGATGTGCTGGCCTTTGGATTGCTCGAATGACTCGATGGTTTTTTTGGTCTCAAATACCATCATATCCACCAGCGGCATCATCGCGCCTCGGATCTTATTGTCAGGATTGTCGATGAGGCCGTACTTTCTCTTGAGCGCCTCTGCTTGGTCTTCGCTAATCGAGAGCGCTGTAGCGATGGCCTTGGTCATTTCATACCCACCAATCTCGTAGTTATGCCCTAAGCGCTCGTATCCTTTGCTCACCACCACAATGGTCGAGCTGCGCCCCCCGATGTTCACGATGGCTGTCAACGAAAGATCATTGCCCAACAATGCGCGCACGAGACTCGAGTTCTCGAGCTCGAGTGCGACCAGATCGATCCCTGCGGCTTTCATGATGCGCTGGTAGCGAGCGGTTTCGTCTTTGGGTACTGCTGCCAAAAACACCTCCACCATCACATTCGTCCCCTGCGCAGCAGGCGCCTGCGGGAGACTGACCGGTCCATCGTCTCCCACCACGCCAATAATGGACCAGTCGAGCACCACCTGATCGATAGGTACCGGAATATATTTACGCGCTTCAAACGGAATCGTCTTCGCCAACTCCTCCTCGGTGGTGTAGGGCATTTCGATGACGGTAGCAAAGGTGGAAAATGACGAAACCGACGCTACTGCCTGGCGGCTTTTCATGCCAGCGGTGGTGAGGATTTGCCCAATCGCCGCAGCAATCTCGGCGTCCGACAGATCCATGATGGATTTTGCGGTATCGGCAACACCCCCATCAGAATGGAGCTCGTAGATGCCATAATTTTCGAGCTTCCAGCGACCCTTATCCTGGCTGAGCTCGACAATCTTGATAGCCGAAGTACCAATATCGATCCCCAACCGACTCTTGGGCTTAAAGACGCCAAGAAAGTTGAACAGGTTGAATGCCATGCGTAAATAAAGTATACCACGCACACGCATTCATGCGTGGTTTCTGTGGACACTCTTCGCCTCCTCATCAAATCTATTGTCGAACTCCTCTGGCCCGCACGATGTGTGGCGTGTCGTCAGGGTTCGGGATTTGCCTGCCCGGCATGCCTCGCGCAGATCGCGCCTGCGTGGCGACGACCTCCCGTATTCGAACACCTCGATCGCTTCGTGGCCTGCAGCGCGCTTTCGGAAACAACCGAAGCATTCGTCTACGCGCTCAAGTATCGCGGTCTCCAGGATCTCGCCACTCCCCTGGCAGACCGTATGTGCGATGTGCTCGCGCTGCGCCAGACCACGCGTGCTCTGTTTGGCACCAATCCACTCATCATTCCCGTGCCCCTGCACCCAACGCGCCTTCGGCAGCGCAGCTATAACCAAGCCGATCTATTAGCGCGGCGTATCGCCTCGGTGGCGGCAATGCCGATGGACGCCACGTCACTTGCGCGAACACGCGCCACCGACCAACAGGTCAAACAAGCGGATCGCGGCGCACGTAGAGAGAATATGAAAGGCGCGTTTGCAGTGATCGACACCGCCACAGTCACGGGCCGCGACATCGTGCTCATCGATGATGTGTCCACCACCGGTGCCACCCTCGACGACTGCGCCCGCGCCCTCAAAGCATCTGGCGCACGCACCGTCAGCGCAATCGTGCTAGCGCATGGGTAAGCCGAAAGGGGTAAGCGTATAGCGTAAAGCGACAAGCGACAATCCACGAACTATGGCGGAGACGGGAGCCTGTCTGCCGACAGGCAGGGATTCACCCGCCACTCTCGACGCCGCCAGTCGCGGCATCTCGGTTCTGGGCTCCCGCCCTCGCGGTGACTCCTGCTGTCGTCACATCGCTCCGGGCTTCGAATCCTCCGTTTTCACACCATAGTAATACCCCGAACTAGCAAATGCTAGTTCGGGGTATTATGGCGGAGACGGGAGGATTCGAACCTCCGAGGGGAATTACCCCCTGCCTCTTTAGCAAAGAGGTACAATAGACCACTCTGACACGTCTCCAGGAGACCATTCTAGCACGATTTAGACCTTTTTCAACGCAGAGCGTCATACATTTCCGCTCATCGAATAATTTGCCGAGCATTGATTTTTATTGCATAGTATGTTATAGCTACACCTCGATCCTTGCAGCGTGCATAGCTAAAAATCGAACCTTAAAAAAGGAGCAGAAAGTGAATACAAATTCGGGTCAGACAATAGCATTCCCCCAGTTCTCGGGGATTCGGTGCCTGATGATGCCTTTCGTCCAAGGCGATTCGTCATCGGTCCCTGAAATCTACTCATCTTACAGGGATATCATCGATTCGGTATTTCTGGAAAAAGGTGATATCGGCTTCTTAACAATCGACGAGTCTCTTGCCATCGCGGGGATTCCCCATCGCGGGCAGCGCGCACAATACGATCGCGCTCTGCACACAGAAGTAGGAAGAATCCCGGGTCAAATCTACTGCTGGGGATCTGGAGGTGGTTGGGGCAAACCAGGTCCACAACCACATCCGCAACCAGACCCAAAACCGGGCCCGAAGCCGAAGCAAAAACCGCAACACCGTGTCACCCTCGATCGTGGCGTCAGGATCTTGCTCGCTAACAACCTCGACAACAGCTGCGCCGTGTGGGATGCCGAACATGAAGACACTTCGCTTGACGGCGACATCGGACACGCTGCAGCGGATTATCCGTACCGCGACGCAATCTTCTTGAAAGCTGGTGAAGTCCACGAGATCGGCATTTTGACTCCGCACGAGAGCCTGCCGATGCAGCGAGACTTCAACCGGCAATTTTTGAGAATCGTTTCGTCGGGAGTTAACGGACGGGAAGAGTACTTCACTCGCAATCCCCTCGTGTCCTTCAACTAGACCCCCACCCGCTATCTCCTTTCGGAGCTCTGGCGGGTTTTTTAGTTTTGATTTATCTTGAAATTGTTAGCTCGCACCCATGCAATACTACAAACACAAGCAAATCGGCTACCTCATGATCGTCGTCACGCTTGCTGTGATAGCACTCTTCGTATGGGTGTATGCTTCGGCATTGGCTGAGCAAGTCTCGATAGATTCCGGACCCAATCTCTTGGTCACATCCGTGATGGTGCTCATCGTACTTATTCTCGCGTCGTTTACCACGCTAACCATAACCGTAGACGAACAAAACCTCCGCATCAAGTTTGGCTACGGCATATTTTCCAAATCATTCACGCGCGCAGAAATCACTTCAGTGCGGACAGTTAAAAATCGGTGGTACTACGGATGGGGCGTGAAAGTATGGTTCTGGCCGTATATGTGGATCTACTCTATTTCGGGTTTTGACGCCGTAGAGCTCACCATGCGCAACGGAAGGATCTATCGTATAGGCACCGACGAACCAGCCAAGCTTGAGGCTGCGCTCACGCAAGTGCTATACTAGTGACATGGAAACACCGCAACCGCTCCCCCCGCAATTTCAGCCGATCGGTGAGACACGCCCACCCGCGTCCCCCGTGCAACCTGCGCCTGCAGAGGTGAGCAAAACAACGGCGATCATCACGCTCACCCTGGTCGCACTCTTGGGCATCGCCTTTGGCCTTTACCAGCAGGGCATCATCTTCCCGTCGCGCAATTATCCTGTTTTGTCCGACCCCTCCAAGACTCCTCCCACCGAAGTCCCTGCGGTATTTTCTCAATCGGGAACGGTCATGGCAATCACATCATCCAAGCTCACCATTCGCTACATGGCTGGCGCCGACTACAAGGTCATCTCCTTTCCCCTCCTAGCAACCACCGACGTCTACACGGTCACCAAAGACTTTGCCAACGGCAAGCCATACTACAAAGAAACTCCCGCCCGTATCACTGATATAAAGGTAGGCGCCACGGTTGCCGTGCAAATCCCCAGTAAAACCCTCGTGTCCGTGACCCCCACCAAGATCCAAATCCTCCCGCAGTAGCACATATTGACTTATTATAGCTTTGGTGCTATAATTAAAAGACTGAGGTTCGTTGAAAACCTAGTATACAAGGAGGTCATCATGACCCAAGAGAAAAAGTCGTTTCCGACGAGGCTCGTCCTCGTTTTGCTGGTCATCTCGGTGATCGGCATCCTGGCCAACTGCGGTGGCGGAGGTGGCGTCGGTCCGTCCCCCACCCCGACCGCGACCCCAGTCCCGACGCCAGTGGCGCGTCAAATTCTGTCAGTTGCCTTCAGCACGAGGCCTGATATCATCGGCTTCTTTATCAACTTCCCCGCTGGAACCAACGGTACCTATACATTCAAGGCACGCTGGACTCCTGAGCCACCCGCGGGACAGGTATATCTTCTGGTTGTGCAGAATCAAACCGATCTCCAGACCTGCTTCCGAGACTTCAACTGCCCCGGGATGCTCGCCAAAAACATAAGCGATGCGCATCCAAAAGAAATTGCAAACGTTCGTTTTCCAGCTGGTGTTTCCGCGCCATTTGTCTGGACCCGGGGCATCACCGGCACCACCAGTGGATTCGTCGAGGTGTGGTTCACCCCGGACTCCTAAGAGAGCTGCAGACCCTCAGGGGCCGCACGTCATCGTGCGGCCTTTTTTCGTCCACACATAACTTACTCGCCATGAGTCATGATACTGTATACTAATATTGAAATGAGTAAAAAATCACTCACGGTAGCGGTTATCGTTTTTGGCATTATTTTGTTTTTTGTTAGCAGCAAGAACAAAACAGATACGAAGATATTTGAGCGCTTTCAAGTTGGGCAGCGAGGTCTCTCGAAAACAGCAATTCTTTCATTCTCTGAAGTTACATCTACGGGAAATATCTCCTTGAGGGAAATATCCACCGAGGCGCAGGTACTTTTACCTGCCAATAGCTCTGATGTGACTATAAAAAGTGTCAGGTATTCAAATGGTACCACAGGATATCTGATGCTCGGCTCATTTCCATGGATTGACGCCGCAACATTCTCAAACACCTATGGCAATCAAGTAAAAAAGATGGGGTGGACGTTAACGTCAGGTGGATATAATGCCGATGCATTGACATTTGAGCTGGAAACTCCGCGCTGGAAAGGGAGGCTTGTGCTTCTTGATCTTTCCACCGGGACAGCAAAGTTCGGCATAGCAGTAGCGTCGAAATGAAAAAGATTTTTCAAGATATTTCTTTCTTCAGTATTGGAGCCGTATGCTCAATACTATTTATTGTCCCTACGATATCCCGCGCTGAAACTATCTACTGCACAGGCGGTTTTTATTGTAGTCCCTACATAGATCAGGACGAGCAAAATATTTGTCTAGGTGGCACCGTATCAGACAACTGCCCCTATGGTGGTGGGTGTGTCATGAACGGAGCCACAACATACTGCAGCGGTGACCCGGGTGGAGGTGTTTGCGCCTGGGCTGAATATGATGTCATCTGTAATGACCCTCCCCCTCCCGAGCCAACTCCGTCCTGCGGCGACAGCTCGTGCGATGCGGGAGAAACGTGCGGAAACTGTAGCGAAGATTGTGGTGCCTGTGCGACGCCAACTCCCGACCCAACTCCCACCCCCGACCCGGGACCCTCGTGTGGTGATGGAACGTGCAACGGAGGGGAAACGTGTGGGAGCTGCTCCGACGATTGCGGTGTCTGCGCCTACTGCGGCGACAGCATCGTCAACGGTGGTGAAGAGTGCGATGATGGGGCGAGCAACGGCACCTGCCCAGCATCATGCAGCGACAGCTGCACCAATCAGTCCTGTGCACCCACCACGGGCTCTATCGCCGTGAGCACCAACAACGCAGGAGTGTCCTGGACGATCCCCGGTGCCGGCAGTGGCTCGGGCACCTCGGGGCTGTACACCGACTTAGACTTCGCCACCTACACCATCAGTCTCACTCCCCCCGCCGACTACACCTGCACTCCCGATGCGTGGTCTAAAGCCATCAACTCTGGTGCGCCTGACAAGACATTCACGGTCACCTGCACCGCTATCACTCCGACTATCTCACTTCTTTGCAATGGGAGTGATGCAGCGTGTACTGTTGCCTATAGCGGCACGGCCAATCTCTCATGGAGCAGCACAAATGCCTCCAGCTGCACCGCTTCAGTGGACTGGTCAGGTGCAAAGGCAACCACGGGCAGCGAATCAAAAACGAATCTCCTCGCCAACAAAACGTACACCCTCACCTGTGATGGTGCAGGGGGAACGTCTGCTAACGACAGCGTGACCGTCACGGTACTCGCCAACACCTCGCCAACCGCATCGAATGTCAAAGCCGCTGAGCCCGACTACTGCAGCTCTGGCCCTGCGGTGACCGTTTCGTGGAGCTATAGCGATGCTGATGGCGATGCGCAATCAGCATACCAGGTACAACTCGATGACAGTGTGGGATTTGGCAGTCCCGTCTATGACAGCGGCAAACTCACCGGCACGTCCACCTCAGTCTTCACCAGCAGTGGCATCGACTGGGACACCACCTACTATTCCCGCGTGAAAGTGTGGGATGCGTTTGATGCTCCCTCCTCTTGGGTTACCCAGACCGAGTGTGAGGGCCCTCCGGGCAATCCCTCGGGCTGTTCGGGTGGCAACACGTCGTGGCAATCCCCCGCCCACGCCTATCCGTCGAATGTGAGCACCTTTACCTGGTCGCCTACCAAGCCTCCGGTGGATACCGAGGTCGCCTTCAGCGACGGCAGCACCACGTGCTACTCAGTGGGTGTGACACCAAGCTTGTGCACGTCGTGGAGTTGGACGTTTGGTGACACCGGCACTTCAGCGCTCCCCGACCCCACCCACACCTACACCGCACCGGGTTCATATTCCGTGAACCTCTCCGTCTCCGACGGCACGTTTACCTGCGTGCAGACCAAATCGCTCCCCGTTCAGCAGCGCGTCCCCGGTTGGAAAGAAGTGCTGCCGCGATAGCGAAACCTGTGCTAGTATCATGCGAGCACTCCACGGGAAGGTGGCTGACCATCGCCTATGGCGAGGCCCCGCCACGCGCGAAGCGCCTGGCGGGGGTGGCTTACAATGCATTACACCTATATTCTCAAAAGCGAGAAGACCGGAAAGCACTACATAGGATCTACGAGTGATCTTACGAAGAGGATTGCACGGCATAACGCAGGAAGGAATATATCTACCAAGACAGGACGACCTTGGCGTGTCGTCTATCAGGAAGAATTCGCCACGAAGCAAGATGCGTATCGAAGAGAGATGGTGCTGAAAAGTTACAAGGGAGGTGCCGCGTTTAAGAAGTTATTATCACGGGAAGGTGGCTGAGCGGCTGAAAGCAGCGGTTTACTAAACCGCCGGACCTTTACGGGTCTCGTGGGTTCGAATCCCACCCTTCCCGCAATTTCTCTATAAACTGCCGTTTGGTAGTTTATAGAGAAACGCAGACAGAAAGTGAGATTCGAACGCCGGACGGATGCGATATCAGTAGATGTCGCCCGGAGGCGGTGCCCAACCTGCCTGCCGGTAGGCAGGCCCGAGCATCGCGACGGCGAGGCGAGAGGTGCGGGCAAATCCCACCCTTCCCGCAATTACAAAAGAAATTACCATATTGACTAGCATTCTTGTGGTGATAGCATTCAAACATGACAGATCTCACAAAGGAATATTTCGATGAAAAAATAGAACAGGAAGTGGGACAACTCGCTACTATTGTCGCACGTCGATTTGATGAACTCGAAAAGAAGCTCGATCTTCGTGAAGAAGTAGATCGGCTCAAGACTCAAATGAAGAAAGTGTGGGACGCGCTCAACATCGCTCAACCGTAATCGGCTCGTGAGCGCACGACGACTCAGCTCGATCGTTGCTACATCACATTTTTCGTGGTATTCTTTGACGTCCTATGAGCACTGCACCCGCCCACAATCCCGGCGCAACGCCATCATCCCGACCACCCGTCGTGGTAGTTTTGGGGCACGTTGATCATGGCAAGACCAAACTCTTGGATGTCATCCGCAAAACCAACGTGGTCGCGGGAGAATCGGGCGGCATCACGCAGCACATCGGCGCCTATCAGGCCACCATCAATGATAAGCTCATCACCTTCCTCGATACTCCCGGCCATGAAGCGTTCACCGCCATCCGTAGTCGCGGTGCCAACGTTGCCGATATTGCCATTTTGGTCGTCGCTGCAGACGAATCGGTCAAGCCCCAAACAAAAGAAGCTATTCGTATTATCAAAGAAGCCAAACTTCCGACCATCGTCGCCATCAACAAGATAGATAAAGAAGGCGCCAATTCAGCCAAGGTGAAGCAGGATCTGGCGCAAGAAGACGTGCTGGTGGAAGAGTGGGGTGGCCAAACGCCCGCGTTGGAAATCTCCGCAAAAGACGGGAACGGCATCACCGAGCTCTTGGAAATGATCAACCTCGTCGCCGAGCTGCTCGAGCTCAAAGAGGTCCTGCCCGCCGTTGCCTCCGGTGTCATCATCGAGTCGAATCTCGACAAGCGTCGCGGTTATGTGGCGACTGCACTCGTGCAAGAAGGAATCCTGCACGTCGGCGACTGGATCGTCGTGGACCACGTAGTCGGCAAAGTCAAAAGTATGGAAGACTTCCTGGGTGTCGCCATCACTGAAGCGCGCCCATCGCAACCCGTGCTCATCACCGGCTGGCAAGAAGCGCCGCGCGTCGGCGGACAATTTCACACAGCGCCATCGAAGAAATCGGCCGAAGAGCTCGCGGGAGACTCGGTCACTCCCCCACCCGCAGCATTTGATACCTTCCGTGGCGAACAAACTCCCAATGCCAACAGCCTCACGCTCAACGTGATTTTCAAGGCCGACGTGGCAAGCTCATTGGAAGCTCTCGATCTCTCGATGAGCGCGATTCCCACCGAACAGATTGGCCTGCGCGTGCTCGCCTCGGGCATCGGCAACATCTCCGAAGGCGACGTGAAGACCGCTGCCGCCAAGGGCGCTATCATCATGGGCTTTCGCGTCCAGATCGACCCCGCCGCCGCAAAGCTTGCCGAACGTGATGGTATTGTCATCAAATCATTTGATATTATCTACGAACTCATCGAAGCAATCCGCACCGATCTTGCCGCACAGCTCCCCACCGAAACCCAGCGCACAGTCATAGGCAAACTCAAGGTGCTTGCCATCTTCAAAACTGACGCACGCAGTGTCATCCTCGGCGGTCGTGTTACTTCAGGAGCCATCCGCAAGGGCTCCCTGGTGGATCTCATGCGTGGCGACGTACCCACGCGCGTGGGCAAAATCTCCAGTCTGCAGCGCGAAAAAGAAGACGTCAGCGAGGTGGCACAGGGTGCCGATTGTGGTATGCGTATTGATACCGCTAGTTTTGAGGGTGAAATCCACGAGGGTGATGTGCTAGAATTCATCACCGAGGAGCAGGTGAAGAAAACGTTATAGTCGGCGGCATAGCTCTCGCTTCGCGAGATCTAGCGAAGCTATGACAAGTGGTTCTATGGCATACTACACGTACGTCTTACGAAGCGAGGCAAACGGTGATATGTATATCGGAAGTACTGCTGATGTCATTCAACGCTTGGCGCTTCACAATGCGGGAAGAGTTCGATCGACAAAAGGATATCGACCATGGACGTTACTGCAGGCGGAGACATTAATTACACGAAGCGAAGCAGTAAAACGAGAGTTATTTCTTAAAAATCATCAACAAAAAGAGCTATTGAAAAAGAAATATGGCGCAGTGGTGAAGTGGTAACACAGCGGTCTGCAAAACCGCAATGCAGGGGTTCGATTCCCCTCTGCGCCTCAAGAGGTAGTGTTGGTCTGTCTCGCTACGCGAGATCCTGCGCAGCAGGACAAAACCGACATTCGCGGGTGTCGTCCCTACGGGAGATCTACCGAAGGTACGACAAATCCCGCCGGCACCTCAACAGTTCTTTCCTAAGGAGGAAATATGCGTATTCTACGCTGCAACGACACCGATGAATTCCCGTTCGTCGATCGCCTCTCCTACCTCATCGAGCAGCAATCCCCCGGTGAGCGAGTGTTGACCGAAGCGGACGTGCGCGAAGTACTCGCAAATCCAAACTTCCACCTCTTTGTCGCAGTCGACGACCAATCGAAATTCCCGGAAAACTATCTCGGCATGGGAAGCATCTTCTTCCAACGCAATCTCGCTCGCTGGATTGCCGAAATCCACGATGTCGTCGTCGATGAGCCGCAACGCGGCAAACATATTGGCGAACACATCACGCGCGCCTTGATTGCCACGGCGCAACGATTCGCCAATGAACGCGGCCAGAAGATCAAACTCTTTCTCACTAGTCGTCCCAGTCGCGTTGCGGCAAATGCGCTGTATCAGAAACTCGGATTTGTGCTCGTTGCTCGCTCCGTGGGTGTGTGGGGCACCAATCTGTACAAGATGAACATCGTCCCCCACTAGCCCCGAGCCCGTCACTGACGGGCTTTCTTGTGCGCATGATTTCTTGAAAAAACGAAGAAAATCAGTATACTAGCGATGATACGCAACGCCTGGGTGGCGGAATTGGTATACGCACTCGACTTAAAATCGGGCGCCGCAAGGCATGTGGGTTCGACTCCCACCCCAGGCACAATTAAATTGACATATTTGTAAAGTAAGAGTATAATACTTTTACTGTTTTGCACCTTACAAACGCCAAAGGAAATGTCCAATGCCTCGCAGCAACCAAACCGATCCACTCGAGGAATCTCTCCAGGAAATCGGCCTCCCATCCGCTCTCGAACTCCTCGGAAAAAACTACCGATTTGAAGCACACCACGGGTCTCACCACACGATTTTGGTGGGGACTATTCAAGCCGTTGAGATCTCCGATGAAGGCGGAACCCAACTCTACGTTTCGAGTCCAAGGTTTTGGGGAAAACCACTGGTGTGCCTTGCGTGGGGAGGGTCCGAGTGGATGGCCTACGCTCCATCACCAGGACAACCCGTCGACCAGGACTACTTCTCTGGCGAGCTGAGCCTCCTACTCTAGCGGCACTCAACGCCTCATCACCGACCCCTCCGGGTCGGTGTTTTCTTTTTCCTCCACCTCCGCTACACTGCCTCAGTGACCCGCATCTACTCATGGAACGTGAATGGCATCCGCGCAGGCGTACGCAAAGGAACCTTTGCGCCGTTTATCGCGCAGCACCAACCCGATATTCTCTGCCTGCAAGAAACCAAGGCAATGCAGGGCGAGGCGACCCTCGATCTGCCCGATTACCATGAATATTGGAACAGCGCCACCAAAAAAGGTTATTCGGGTACTGCGATATTTTCCAAAGAGGAAGCGCTTGCCATCCTCACCGACATCCCTCCCCTCGTTGCCACGCCGTACGCACCACTTGCCGATGCCTATGGCGACCCCAACACCGAAGGGCGTGTGATTGCAGCCGAGTATAAGAACTACTTCGTCGTGTGCGTCTACACCCCTAACTCCAAAGACGATCTCACCCGCATCCCGCTGCGCCACAAGCACTGGGATCCGGCGTTTCTTGCCTACATGCGAGAGCTAGAGCAAAAAAAGCCAGTCGTCTTCTGCGGCGATCTCAATGTCGCCCATACTCCAGATGATCTAGCGCGCCCAAAAGAAAACGAGGGACTCAAGGGGTTTACCTCAGAGGAACGCGCCGGATTTGATGCGTTTGTTCAGGCAGGCTTTGTGGACACCTTCCGCCTCTTCCACAAAGGTAATGGCCACTACACCTGGTGGTCGCACTGGGCAGATGCCCGCGCGCGCAATGTCGGCTGGCGCATTGACTACATCATGGCATCAAAGAATATCGCGCCAAAGGTAACAACAGCAGCAATCCATGCCGATGTTCTTGGTAGTGACCACTGCCCTATCAGTATCGAGCTTGCCATCTAGCGCTCAGTACAACACGCTCCTGTCGTTCAATGGATAGGATATCTCCCTCCGAAGGAGGTAATGCAGGTTCGATTCCTGCCGGGAGCACAGGTACAACAACGCCCGGATATATCCGGGCGTTGTTGTTACTCGTCCTCGGCAGGGATCGAACAGAGAGGGGTCGGGAGAGAAAGTCTCTCCCGTGGTGGAAGTACTGAAACCGCATGGTTTCAGAAAGGGAGGGCGAGGATAGCCAGAGGCAATCGAGCCCGACACGCGTGAGATAGCGAGCGGAGCGAGCGTCCTGCCGGGAGCACAAGCATCATAAAACCACCCGAGCGGGTGGTTTTATGATGCTTACATCGCTGCCTCTTCTGCTGCAGGGGCTGCGGCTGCTGGCTCTTCTGCACCACATTTGGTGCACTTACCATCCGCGAACTCAGTGTTGCCACAGGCGCAGGTCTTTTTTTCTTCGTCCATAGTATATACGTCAACAAATTACTAGGGTATTGTACCATTCTATCGCTACAAACACAAGACGTGTTATTGTAGTGACAGCTTTTTCAAGGAGGGTTCTTTGACAAATCTCATCGTCATCGCAGTACTCCAAACACTGCTCATCGAGCCGCAAGTTGTTTATTCCACCACTATCGCCACCATTCCCTCACTGCCCGTTGCACAGGGACAGGTGGTGGTGCTCCCCCTCTCGCGCGACGCGTGTCGAGGAGTCATTCGGGTACGCGAGCAAGAGTATCGCTGCCGCCCGGATAACAAGGTCATCATCGGTATGCCCATGGATATCACGCCTCGCGTCTATGAAGTAACCACGAGCGATGGCGTTCTTGTTGCCTCATTGGATGTCTCGCCGACGCGCTGGCAGCGAGACCAACGGCGAGCAGGGGGTGTTGGTAAACCGGCCCCCGCTGATGTGCTCAAGCGTGACCGTGCAGCCAAAAACGCCGCCTTCACCGCACATCTTGAGCCCAAGCTGGCAACGTATCACCTGACTGCTCCACTTCAGCACCCACTGCAAACAGCGTACCGAATCTCGGATCCGTTCGGGATACAGCGCTTCTACGGAGCATCAACCACACCCACCATTCATGGTGGCGTCGATATGGCAGCGCCCGAAAGTGGCACATGGCAACGCGCTCCTCCCGTGGCACACAGCATGGCATCAGGTATTGTGGTACTCGCCGCATCGCTGTGGGCGGAAGGCAACATGGTCATTGTGTATCACGGCGATAGTATCTACACCGCCTATCTTCACCTCAAGAGCATCAGTGTGAAGATGGGCGACAAGGTAACCGCCGGACGACCCCTGGGCATCGTGGGCAGTACTGGGCATTCTTCGGGAGCTCATCTGCACCTCATCTTTCGTATCCACGGCACGCCAGTCGATCCTCTGATGGCACTCTCGATCCTCAACGAGCAACTCAAGTAAGCGCGCCCCCTCGCCACTGGCAGGGGGCTTTTCTTATTTCTTCGGACCCTTCAGAAACTTCGCATGCACCTCACGTAGACCTTTGTCGGTCACGTGGGTGTAGATTTGAGTGGTGGTCACCGAGCTGTGGCCCAGCATTGCCTGCACCGAGCGAATATCAGCGCCGTTGCGGAGCAAATCAGTCGCAAAGCTATGCCGCAACGTGTGCGGGCTTACCTTCTTGCCAATAATCCCCGCGGTGGTGGCGTGGTGATGCACGATGCGCTGAATCGAGCGCGGGGTGAGGCGCAGGTTTTCGTACTTTCCAAATGCAAGATTGCGTGGAATGCGAATAAAAAGCGCGTGGTCCATGTCAGAACGCGCGTTCATCCACGCGGCCAGATGCCCGCCTGCTTCCTCGCTAATAAACACCGGGCGCACCTTGCCCCCCTTGCCCCGTACCGAGAGCTCCCCTCGCTCCACCGATATCATGTCGCGATTGAGCGAGCACAGCTCCGAGACACGCATACCTGTAGAGAACAGCGTGGCCAGCATCGCCCGATCGCGCAGTGCGGGCAAATCCCCACCCTCGGGAGCGGCCAACAACCGCTCCAACTCCGCTGTTTCCAGAAAGCTCACCTGTCGGTCTTCTTGCTTGCCCAGCTCGATGCGCTCAGCGGCAATCGACGGAATCTGTCGCTTGGCGAGATACTTGAGGAAATTGCGCAGTGCAATGATGTGGTAGTTCTGGGTGATGCGCTTGAGTGGCTCTTTGGTGTCGGGGTCTTTGAAGCGATTGAGCCATAGGCGATACTGGCGAATGCCATCTTCGGTAATGTCTTTGATATCCCCTCCCGTGGTGGCGGTGGCAAAGGAAATAAAACGATCAAGATAGCGATTGTAGTTCTCGATGGTCTTCATGGCGCGATTACGCTCGATCTCGAGATACTCGAGGTATTCGTTTTTGATCTGATTGATAGTCGCCATATGACCTTCAGTATACAGAATACGTCGCATAAGAGAACGATTGACATTAATGTGAGAATATGCTATTATTAATACTCAGTGGTCAATCATGTCCACTAACAACAAAGGAGTACCGCATGATCCCCTTGATCGTGACGCTGGTTCTGGCAAGTGTTTTGGGAGGCCTGCCGGTGCTGTTCATGTATGTCCTCCCCCGCAAGCGAGAGCGGGACATGAAGACCTACTTCTTCATGAATACCATCCCGGCCGATGCCGATGAACGAGCGGTCGCTCAGCCGTATATGACGGCCGTAATCGAACATCTCAGAAAGGTTCGTGATGAGATATCGGCCGAACTCCGGAAATATTCCGATCTAGAGCCGATACGTGGGCTCGACCAGGCTGGTAAAGTCGAATCCCGCATCGCGGAGATACGGGCAGTCAAGGCGCGTCTCCGAAAAGCGCAGACGGAATACGGAGAGGCATTGTGGCTGCTAAATTTCATCTATTCCAAGTCCAACAAGCCGCCAACGCCCGTCGCCGGCCAGGAGATCCCACTCACGCCTGGCCCCGGCATGTCTCGCGCCTGACCGACCCGCCCCCAGCACCGCTGGGGGCTATTTTTTCGATCTGGCTTTGTATAAAACAAAGTCAGATCGGGCAGAATCGCAGCGACTAGGGCGCTTAGGCGATTCTGAGTTACAATTGCAATTTTTCCAGATTCGTGCTATAATGACCCTGTAGTAAGTACTTATGACGTACGGTTGGTGCCCCAAGCGATGCCGAGTGGCTCGCAGGTTCCTGACTGTCACGTGACCATTTCATGCTCACACCTAAGCAGAAGACGAAGCTCATCGGCGCACATCAGATTCACGAAAAAGACACCGGCTCCCCCGAGAGTCAGATTGCGTTATTTTCAGCAGAAATCGAAGCGCTCACCAAGCATTTAAAGAAGCACGGCAAAGATAACAGCTCACGTGTCGGTCTTTTGAAAATGGTAGCAAAGCGACGCCGCCTCATGGCGTACCTCAAGCGCACTGACGAGAAGCGCTACGCCAAGCTCGCAAAAAACATGGGCCTCAAAGCCTAAGGTGTCAGGGGAAGTGGTAATTTTTCACTATGCCAGACAAAATAACTATTCAGCCGCGACCTAACCATCGCGTGGGCGTGTTCGTAGACATGCAGAACCTCTACCACAGCGCCAAGAATCTCCACGGTGCACGTATCAATTTCGCCGAACTGGTCAAACTCGCCAGTGCCGACCGTCAAATCGTCCGCGCACTGGTCTATGTGGTCAAAAGCGGTGAAACCGAAGAGAAGGCGTTCTTTGACGCCCTCGAAAAAAGCGGCCTCGAGCTCAAGATGAAAGATCTCCAGGTGTTTGCAGGTGGTGCCAAGAAAGCTGACTGGGATGTGGGCATGGCAGTTGATGTCATCTCGCTTGCCAAGCAGCTCGATGTCGTGGTGCTTGCCACCGGCGATGGTGACTTCGTCCCCCTCGTTGAGTATCTCCAACACAACGGCCTCATCGTTGAAGCAATGTCCTTTGGACGCTCGACCTCCCTGCGCCTGAAAGAAGTGGTCAACAACTACTTCGATCTCGATGAGCATCGCAAGATCCTCATGGGTATCCCTGGCCAAGGCCCGGTGCGTCGCTCGACGCGTGGCACCGGTCGCTCGCGCTCGGCACCCAAGCAAGACGAATCTGCCTCCGAGTCATTCATGGCTCCCCGCATCCGTCGCGACGAAGAGTAGCTCTCTCGCACGAGTACTACTTCTCTCTGACACTTCGCATTGGTACTGCAGTCTATCCGCATCAGGCTAAGCATCCGAATCTCCGCAGTCGTGTAAGGTCCGACCATTCACTTTGTGCTCCGGCCTGCCTGCCGGCAGGCAGGTCATGCGGATGCTCATCGATGCGGACGACGACTGCTATTCATAAGTGCGAAGCCGCATGCTATGCAGAAAGAAGTAGTACTCGTGACTCGCTCGCAAACGGTCTCGAAGACACAACGAAACGGGTTCATGTCAGCGCAGGCACCCGATATCGGCGAAGGCATCATCCCTGCCTACCGGCAGGCAGGCGTGTGCGAGACCGATGCGGGTGCCGGAGCGGCACAGAGCGATGTGGTTTCTTTGGTTCGGGCCCTAGTAAAATAGAACATTTCGTGGCATACTCGTTGCCGTACAGCTCATTGAGTAGCCAACGATAGCCATTAGAAATTAGCCATTCGATGTGAAGGGGCACCCTTCACGCCTAGCGGCTAAGTCCTAATGGCTCGAGGCTGCTCCTCAAAGAATGCCAGAGAAAGTCTATACCGCGACATTCGCGGGCAAACCGCTCACCGTCAAAGTGGGCAAGTTAGCGCAGCAAGCAAACGGTTCAGTGGTAGTGCAGTACGGAGAGACCACCATCCTCGCCACGGTGGTGCTTGGCAATGTCACGCCGCGGGATTATTTCCCGCTGTCCGTTGATTTCGAAGAACGCTACTACGCAGCAGGTAAAATTAAGGATTCGAAGTGGCTCAAGCGCGAAGGGCGCCCCACCGAAGAGGCCATCCTCACCGGTCGCGTCATCGATCGCTCCATCCGCCCACGATTCAACCAGCGCACACGCAACGAGCTGCAATGCGTCGCGACCGTCTTGTCGTTTGATAAGGTCAACGATGCAGATATGCCCGCAGTCTTTGCGGTGTCTACAGCGCTCATGATTTCCGATATCCCCTACTCAGGACCAGTATCGAGTGTCCGCGTCGGTCGTATCAACGGCGCATTCGTCATCAACCCCACCTACGCCGAGCGCCTCGAGAGCGACCTAGACATCATTGTCTCCGGCACTTCTACCCGAATCAATATGATCGAAGCGGGTGCGAAAATTGTCTCCGAGCAGGTCATGGGTGATGCTATCGAGGCAGGATTTAACGCGCTCAAGGAGCTCAACGACCTGCAAATCACCATCGCCAAAGAGGTAGGCAAGGCAAAGACGGAGCTTGCCCTCTCGACGCTCGATGAGGAACTCATGGCAACCGTGCGCGAGTTTGCGGAACCAAAACTCGACACTGCAATCTTCACCGCAACTAAAGCCGAACACTACGCGGGCCAGGCAAAAGTGCAGGAAGAGCTGATGGCGCACTTGGATGAGAAATACAAAGACGATGCGGAACTAGCAAAGAAGAAAGAATCCGCTGTTGGCCTATTGGATGAATGCATCAACCAGGTCGTGCACCGCAACGTGCTCGAAAAGGAGCGCCGCGTGGATGGGCGCAAGCTCGACCAGTTGCGCGCCATCAGCGCCGAAGTGGGAGTACTCCCTCGCACGCACGGCACGGGTCTCTTTATGCGTGGCGACACCCAGGCATTGAGCGTACTCACGCTTGCCGCGCCGGGATTGGAGCAGTGGATGGAAAGCATGGAAATAGATCTGACGAAAAAGAGCTTCATGCATCACTACAACTTCCCACCGTATTCCGTTGGCGAAACCGGTCGCATGGGCGCCCCAGGTCGTCGCGAAATCGGTCATGGAGCACTCGCCGAGCGCGCGCTCTTGCCTATCATCCCTTCGCGCGAGACGTTCCCCTACACCATTCGTATCGTCTCCGAAATCCTCGGTTCCAATGGCTCGTCATCGCAAGCATCGGTCTGTGGCTCCACCCTCGCCCTCATGGACGCTGGAGTGCCCATTTTGGCCCCTGCAGCAGGCATTGCAATGGGACTCATGCTCGATGAGAAGGGTGAAAAGTACAAAATCCTCACCGACATCCAGGGGCCCGAAGACCACCATGGCGATATGGACCTCAAAGTGGCGGGTACTCGCGAAGGAGTGACTGCACTACAGATGGATGTGAAGATTGATGGCATCACGCCGCAGATCGTCTGCGAGACACTTGAGCAGGCACGACGTGCTCGTCTTGAGATTCTCGACGTTATGGCCACCGCCATCGCCAAGCCACGCGCGGAGCTGTCCCCCAACGCCCCACGCGTCCACCTGATGAAGATTGATTCCGAAAAGATTGGATTGGTCATCGGATCTGGCGGCAAGACCATCAATAGCATCATCGATGAGACCGGCGCGACTATCGATATCGAAGATGACGGTACCGTGTTTATCACCGCTGGCACGCCCGCGGCAATGCAACTTGCTATCGATCGCATCACCCAACTTACCTACGAGCCCAAACCGGGCGAAGAATTCGATGGTGTCGTTGTTGCTGTCAAAGACTTCGGTGCATTCGTAGAAATCATGCCCGGCAAAGATGGCATGGTGCACGTGTCTGAGATGAGCAACGACCGCATCGCGCATCCATCAGATGCAGTCAAAGAAGGTCAAAAAGTACACGTCTGGGTAGTGTCAGTGAGCCCCGAGGGCAAGATCTCGCTCTCGATGCTCGGACCACAGGGTAAAGCGCGAAGCCCTCGCCGCTAGACCCCATCTAAAAACCTCCCGCCATCGGCGGGAGGTTTTTAGATTCGCTAGAATGCCGATACAGCTCCTGTTGCGATGAGCATTTCTACTTCTTCAAATCCTGTTGGAAAGGCGTAGTTATAACGGGCAGGAAGTGCAAATACGTATTTTGTGTTGCGCGCCAGTTCGCTCGGGCCGATCGGTGCAGCACCAAAGCTCCAGTCTTCGGTCTTGCTTCTATTCCACTGATCCATCGTGAGCACCATAATAGGAATATCCTGCCGTGGACTCTCCTTCGTAGAAAGCGGATGCACGATGTGGAGTGTTGGTCCCGTAATCACGGCTACAGATTCCGTGGTAGCTGTGCCCGACCAGGTATCAGTCGTTACCGTGTATCCCTTCCACGTCGCAGGAAGAGTAACTCTCAGGCCATACTTCGCGTTGCTATACACAATGCGAGTGACAGCGACTCCCGACGATGGCGACGGGCACACCAGCTCAGGAGGACAGGGCGCACGAATGCACTGCACCTGGTGGTAGTAACAATCGCTCGGCGCGCCCGGTGTCGCTGTCGGGACAATCACAACAGGAGCGGTGTCGTCCCACTGTGGCCAATAGTTTGCATACAGAAGCTTGCCAGCAGTAAGCGCCAAGAGGATCACCGCAAGTACAGCAACGCCGGCAACAACGGGTCGCAACTTTGGATGTACGACGACGGGATTTTTTGCCGCGAGCTCACTGAGTGACATCGGGTTTGGTTCCATATCTCCTCAGTATACCCTTATGCCACTTCCATCACAACGAGAACAGCGATATGATGGGGGCACACATCGCAACACTCCAATGCCCGACCAACCTCAATCTGGCCCTCCACTGAATCTACCGACGGCACCGGCGCGAATTCCGACGCCTGCACCAGCGCCGACTATCGTCGCTCCACCACGTCCTATTGCCGCTCCTCCACTCCCCCCTCGCGAAACCGCTGTTTCGACTGTTCCTGTTCCTGTGCCTCCGACTCCAGCACCAGCTCCAAGCTCTCCTTCAGGCCCCGTCGCTCCCCAGGTAAAGATGTCCACTGAATTGCGCACCATGAATGCCGATATTGCTAATCTTCGCGTTGGCCAAACACCGCAAGCCCTCAAAGCGCCGCTGCCCTCAAGCCCCCGCCCGGAAAGCACCGCGACGCCAATCCCTCCGACTCCTTCCTTACCGACTCCATCCCCTTCTCTGGTGATACCCGATGCAGGCAGCTCATCATCAGGATCGGGACGCAAGATTATCTATTCTATCCTAGCTATCATCATCGTTGGAGGTATTATTTATTCGCTTATTTCCCTCTTTTCTGGCCCGTCTGACACGCCAACACCCACCCCGTCTCCGTCAGCCAGCGCAACGCCTCGCTCCACACCTACTCCCACGCCCACTGCTACGACTACCTCCAAAAACCTCCCCACGTACTTCCCTGGACAAAGCAGCGCCATCAATCTTAAAAACGTAGCAACGGCACCCGCTGATTTCCGCACTGGTTTATTGGGAGTTACGCCAGCGAAGATGGCTGCGATTCCTCTTATGCTGCGCCTCAACGACAACACTCTGAACGCATCATCAGTCATCACTTCTCTTTTGGGCACCGCGCCAAGCGCACTGCCGACGACCTTGGGAACTGACTGGATCGCACTGAGCTTCGGACAAACCGAGCAGTATAGCGCCTCAGGTATAAAGTCAGACGCAACTACAGTGCGCGCAAAACCAGTCTTTATATTCGAGGTCGGCAATGCAACTACCGCCCGACAAGCACTCACCACCTGGGAGGGAGCAGGATTGGCAAGTGCTGGCACGAAGCTCTTCGGATACGACATGACAAAGCGACTTGTGGCTGGATTTGCCGAAGGCATCTACCGCACGATTCCTGTCCGATACTGGAATTTCCCCTATGCGGATGCAAGCGTGGACTACGCTATAGTAACCGCATCCAACAACCTCAACTACCTCATCATCTCCGCATCTCGCGAATCCATCTTCTTCATCATCGATCAGCTCCTCAAGTAGTTATCCCCAATTTCATCCACAGGGCCGCTACCCTCCACCGCCTGGCACCAAGTGCCAGGCGGTGACAGATTGGTGACAGCTGGTGCCAACTTGGTGACAAGGGGGTGACAGAAACTTTGTCACCAGGTGACAAGGGGGTGACAGAGTTGGTGCCAAGTTATCCACTTGGTGCCATTGCCGCTGTCACCATCCCGCCCTATACTTGGAGGGTAGTTCTTTGGAGATCGTGACACCTCGGAAGCACCTCTACTGGAGCTTTCGCAGCGTGAACGACGAGTCGCAGTTCAGCACCTTTGCAGGGCGGTACAATTTACTAGACTCTCAGTGAGGCAAGAGTTGCCCTCTGAGGGTAGTCAGTCTAAGGGCGCTCCCCCATAAAATACCATTACGGTTTACGGGGCCTACGAGCGCCCTTTTCTTTTGTCTTGATTTGTATACTTCAAAGTGCTATCCTCGTACGACATAACCGAATTAATTCCATGGAAAAAGCACCAACCAATCGCACTTCGAAAGAAATCGCCGCTGAACTAGGGCTCATCGACAAAGAAATCATTGAGCTAGAACCCCAATTAGGGGCGCATAGTGAATCGGGTAGTAATTCTCCCGACGATCAAGGCCAAGAGGCTGCGCAAGACATCCAAGCCATAGCGAACGGCCCTGGTTTTAAAATGGCACAATTACGACACCGAAAAGCAGAACTTGAAGAGGAACTTAAGGAACTCCCGCAAGCAGCATAACTACACGTCTGGAGGGGGCGCAATCTTCGCTTGCCACACCAGGTACTTTCATCGGCACTCAGCGGCATCGACGCAGTGCCGGTTTTCGTCCAGATAGACTCAAATCCGGGCCTCCACACGTTCACAATCGTAGGACTAGGAGATAAGGCCATTCAGGAGTCCATCGACCGTATAGAGGCCGCTATCAAGCAGAGCGGCTTTTTGCCACCCCGCAAGAAGAATCGACGCTTTATCATCAACCTCGCTCCCGCGGATCTTAAAAAAGAAGGACCGGGATATGATCTCCCGCTCGCCATTGCGTATCTGTTGGAAACAAAGCAAATTGAGCTCACAATCCCCCACCCACTCATCATCGGTGAGTTAGGACTCGATGGCACCATCGCTCATACCAATGGCATACTTGCGGCCACGCTGATGGCCAAAGAACACGGAATTCCTTCGGTGATAGTCCCCGCCTGTAACGTACAGGAAGCAGCGATGGTACCCGATATCGAGGTCTATGGAGCAGCGACGCTCGCCGAAGCAATAGCGCATCTTTCTGGGGTGACAGTGGCACCTGGTGACAGCGGGGTGACAGGGGGTGACAGCGTGTCACCAGGTGCCAAAATCTCTGTCACCCCCTTGGCACCAGGTGACAGAGCGGTGCCAAAATCTCTGTCACCCCCTGTCACCCTTGATGATTCTTTTGCCCACATTCGTGGTCAGTTTGCGGCGAAACGGGCTCTCATTATCGCAGCTGCCGGTGGTCACAATGTCCTCATGACGGGCGCGCCCGGCTCAGGGAAGACACTTCTTGCGCGATCTATTGTTGGACTCCTTCCTACGCTTGGCGTCCAAGAATCCATCGAGGTTGCCAAGATACGCAGTGCGGCTGGTATTCTTCGGGGCAGCGCTACATCTGTTGCTCGTCCATTTTGCTCACCGCATCATACGTCTTCATCGGTTTCGCTCGTGGGCGGCGGGACGCTTATCCGTCCCGGCCAAGTGAGTCTTTCTCATCGTGGCGTACTTTTTCTGGATGAAATGCCCGAATTCGCTCGCAATGTACTCGAAGCACTTCGCCAGCCGCTCGAAGATGGCGTGGTCACGGTATCGCGCGCATCAGGTACACTCACGCTCCCTGCCAAGTTTATGCTCGTTGGTGCCATGAACCCGTGCCCGTGTGGTAATGCAGGAGACGCCTCGTCAATCTGTGTGTGCACAGCCACTGCGATTGGCAAATATAAAAAGAAAATATCCGGACCGCTCTTGGATCGCATGGATATTCATATCCAAGTTTCACGCGAACAGGTGCAATCTGATCATGCGGTAGACATCGAAGGTCTTGAGCGCGGACGTCAGGCAATCCTCAAAGCTCGCGAAATGCAGACGAAACGTTTCGACGGTACCGCGCTGGTCACCAACAGCGAGATCAGTCACAAAACCATTGCACGTTACTGCCTCCTGACGCCGGAAGCAGAACGGCTCCTCATGGATTTAGTAAATAAACGGAACTTCTCGCTTCGCGCGTACCATAAAATCCAAAAGGTTGCCCGCACTATCGCCGATCTAGAAGGGGAGGAGAGAGTTGGAGCGGCACACGTCGCAGAAGCGGTGGCGTTCCGTATGAGCACATCTCATGAAGCATAATGCATGCCTCATGAGACACTGGAGCTACTTTACGAGAGGGTTTTTTGCCCCGTGCACTTCAAAGTGCAGGTGATTGCCGGTTGAGCGGCCTGTAGATCCCATATTGGCAATCTGGTCGCCGCGGGTGACAGTCTGACCTACGCTAACGAGAAGTTTCGAAGCGTGCCCATAGAGCGTCTCCGTGCCGTTGGAATGAACAATTTTTATGTATTTACCGTAGCCACCATTATATCCGACGGAATCAGCTATCGTGACCGTACCACTCGCAGCGGCATAGATCGCGGTGCCATACGCATTGGCGATATCGATACCGTTGCGGCCATGAATAGCGCCGCCACGGGTAATAATACCCGTGGTTGGCTTCATGAAATAATCTCCAAGGTCGGGTAAGTGGGAGAACGAATTAGTGGTAGTGGCGCCAGTAATACTCTTCACAATTGCCTTTATGATGGGATTAGAAATGGTGCCGTCAGGTACCACGATCTCATCGCCCTGTTGAAGGCTTCCGTCCTTGGGAAGACTATTGTACGCGATGATTCGATCCACGTTAGCGCCGTATTTCTTCGCCAAACCAGCCGCTGTATCACCACGAACTGCCTTGTGAATAACGCCGGAAATAGGGGGGATGCGCAACTCCTGGCCCTGCGAAAGCCGATCAGCACTCTTGAGATTATTCGCCCAGATAATAGATGCCTGCGACACGCCATAGTCAGATGCGATGAATGAGAGCAAATCGCCCTCTTGCACGGTGTACTCAACGACCCCCGAACGCTTACCTGACACCTGATCGAGATATTCGTCGTCGGGGGGAGTGATGGCCATTATCGCGCTTTCATGAACAGTGGAGGCATCCGTGCTTGGCACGGGGAGTGCATCGGAACCAATGCCCGTGCTGCCCGCGTAAATACTATTGATGTCGGCCATCTGCGCATAGGAGGGCTGCTGCCGTACGACAGGAGCGAGCGTCCTGTCCTCGCTGCGCCCCTGCATCCACGAGCCAAAAAATGATGCCTGCCCATCACTGGTGGAGCCATAGAAGACTAAAACGGTGAGAGCGGCAAAAATAGCCCCGTAGAGCTCTAGGGAGCGATTATCCACTATTGCCTGTATGATCATCCCGACCCGACTGCTGGCGATGCGCCTGCGGATCTCAGGACTGATTATCGAGGGTAATATACGAATAGGCCGATAGAGCGAAAACCCTTAGATACACTGGTTTCCTTGCATTCCCGCTCTATAAAGCAAAAATTCTCTTGCGAGAATCACCGGGTGAGGATACCATTTTTGATACCCAACGGTCAATGCCTTCTTCCTGGTCAACATTCGGTGCCACAGCCGAGTCCCATGCCTGCCACTGGCTGGAAACCTTGGGGTACCGCATCCTCGATCGCAACTGGCGGCGCCCCTGGGGCGAGCTGGACATCGTCGCCGACAAAGACGGGGTCATCCATGTCATCGAAGTGAAGGCGTCCGAGAAGCGCACCGACGGCTTTGAGCCCTACCTGCGCGCAGGAGCCACGAAGATGCACAAAGTAGAGCGTACCGCCCGGAGCTGGCTTGCCGCCCACCACTACGACCCCGACACCGAATGGCAGATTGATGTAATCTCCGTTATCATGAAGGGAAGCGAGCTGCAGTTTGAGCATTTCGAACACATCACATGATCAACCACACTACCCGTATCGGCGCCCACGTCAGCATCGCTGGTGGCATCGACAAAGCACCCGCACGTGCAGCAGCCGAAGGCCTGGAAACCTTCCAGTGTTTTAGCCGTTCACCCCAAGGCGGACCCGCTGCACCCCTGACCCCCGAGCTGGTGGCGTCATTTAAGCAGGGGATGCGCGACGCGGGCATCAACACCTTTGTCATTCACGCCCCCTACTACATCAACACCGCCTCGACCGAAGCACGCATCCTCAAGTCCAGCATCCGCATCCTACGTGAAGAGCTGGAGCGTGGCAGCACGCTGGGAGCGGCATACGTCATGTACCACCCCGGCTCGCATAAAGGCCGCACCCGCGAGGAAGGGATTGCCGACGCGCGCACATCACTCTCCGCCATCCTCGATGGATACACCGGCACCTGCAAGATGCTGGTGGAGATCTCTGCGGGAGCAGGCGACGTGCTAGGGGACACGTTTGAAGAAGTAGCCGAGATCATACGCGATGCCAAAGGGGCGCCGGGCTTTGGCGGTGTCTGCTTTGATACTTGTCACGCCTTTGCCTCCGGCTACGACTACACTGATGCCGCAAAGGCACAAATAATGCTCGATGCCTTCGATGCCACTATCGGGCTTTCCTGGCTGAAGCTCTCCCACGTCAACGACAGCAAAACGCCACTGGGTGGCAACAAAGACCGCCATGAACACATCGGCGCTGGGCACGTCGGCCAGGCCGGTCTTGCGGCACTCCTGGACACTCCGGCATTTCGCGGCATCAGCTGGATACTTGAAACCGAGCCAGAAGGCAGAGCAGACGACGTAGCGAAACTTAAGGAAATCCGAGGGTAATCGACGCCAACACGCAATAAACACATATATTACGCCATTTTTCGCGCTTCTGCGACGCTTGACTTTTTCTTATGGATATGCTATACTTATAGGGTCAAGTGGAGGTGAGTAGCCCCTTCACAATTCAAGGAGAATACCAATGAAAAAGGCAATTTCTTTGGCCCTCGTGGCCATCGTCGTCTCGTTCGTTCTGGCCATTCCGGCCAGCGCGCAGGATGACTTCCAGCGAGCTCGAAGGAATCTGTTGCGCACCGCAACGGATCCGCTGCTGGAAGCGTATGACCTGGCGACGCGGGGTCGGTACGGCAGCTACGACACGTTCCCCGACCAGTACAGGGCAGGGCTCGCTCGCCGATTCGGATTCGGCGGCGGAATCGTTATTCACCGGGACAATCGCGAAAAGCCCGGCGATTGCGTCAAGAAGGCCGCCAAGGCCCTCAAGGACGCGTCGCCAAAAGGCACTGCGATTGACCAGCAAGCGATTCTGGCCTATTGCACGGGTAATACGCCCGTGGCGACTCAAGTTCAACGAGAGTTGTCGTACACCCCGGTTCCGCCGTCGCCTCAAGCCATGACGCCCGAAGTATCGTGGCCAAAGGAAGTCTTCATTAAGGACGGATCGGTACTATGCAACAACACCGACTATCCGGTCCGCGTCTTCGTTAGAGGCGTGGAAATCGGACCGCCGGGGAGTTACCTCGGCGCCCACAGGCAGGTCACGCTCGCGAGTCTCAGAGCAACACCTGACGAGATCACCACTAAACCCCTCAACCAGTAATTAGGAGAAGTCATTATGAAGCAGAGTATCGTCGTTCTCGTCGCCGCACTCGCGGTCGTCAGCACCATCGGCTGCGGTGGTCCGGAGGCGCCGCCGCCGGCGCCGCACATCGCTACCGCCGTCGAAGTCGCAAAGATGAAGGCAGCGGCAATCGTCGAACAGCGCAAGGCGGCCGACATCGTCAACGCTGTCGCCGCCCAGCGCGTCGAGTGCGGCGACATCTATCAGGAGGCGTTCGATCGGGTCACGCAGGAGGCCAGGTACTACACCTACGAATACCCCAATCTGTACCTGGAGTGCTTCAATGGTAAGGGCTTTCATCCCGCTCTCGGAGTGGAGCTGCAGCCGATTACCAGGAAGCAGGTGGAGCGCATTGTCGCCAATCCGAAGCTCTACTGCCCAACGCCCATCGTGCGTGTCCTGCCGCCAACGCCGGCGCCCGTGAACATTCCGACCCCGCCGATCGCCCGCGACATCGGCACCGGGCCCTGCTGCGGCAGGCAGTAGGGCAACCCCGTAGTTCGTCTCCCTCAAGGAGTCGGGCTACGGGGCTTTTATTTTGCTTTTGTACGAACAAAAGCAAAATAGGCAGAATTGCAGTCGCGCAGCGACTTAAGCAATTCTGAGTTTCATTGAAATTGTCGCGATATCCAGCTACCATGAGTGTATGCATCCCGTTAGAAATCAAACGAAAATAAGTTGTAATTTAATTGGCGAACATGCGTCCATTCTCACGTTGAGAGAAAACGTATTGCTCGATGATTTCTAAAGGGATGCACTTGATCTCCCAGAGCGCCGACGATACGCGCGCGATTGCTACCAAATTCGCCGATACCATTCGCGCCCAAATGCCCGGGCGTACTTCAGCACTCGTCATCGCCCTACGAGGCGATCTGGGCGCGGGTAAGACCACCTTTACCCAAGGGCTCTCCCATGCACTTGGCATCACGCAAATGCCTAAGAGTCCTACCTTTTTACTCGCCAAAGAATACTCCATACCTACCACTTCCTACGCTCTGTGGCACCTGGACTGCTACCGCCTCACTGGCCACCAAGATCTTGTCACCCTCGACCTGCATCACATCTTTGAGGTTCCCACCAACATCGTGCTCATCGAGTGGCCAGAGAAAATAGGGGAGGGAGTGCCACGCGACCACATAGAGATTCATTTTGAACATTCCGGCGGCGACAAGCGCTCTATTATTATTTCCGGCGTATGACCCAGAAAAAGTTCGTCCTCATTGATTCCAACGCGCTCGTCCACCGCGCTTTTCACGCGCTCCCACCACTCTCGTCACCCACGGGCAAACAAACCAATGCGGTCTACGGGTTCACCTCGGTGCTCCTGAAAATGATCAGTGATCTCAAGCCCGACTACATGGTGGCGACATTTGATTTGGAAGGTCCCACCTTCCGCCACGACGAATACGATCAATATAAAGCGCACCGGGTCAAAGCGCCCGATGAACTCTACGAGCAGATCCCGGATGTGAAACGCATGCTGGGCGTGTTAGGCGTGCCCATTCTCGAACACGCGGGCTTCGAAGCTGATGATGTCATTGGCACCATCAGCGCGCAGACGCAAAAACTTCCCGATATCCAGACCATCATCGTCACCGGCGACCTCGATACACTCCAACTCGTGCACGGCAAGAAAGTTGTGGTGTTCACCCTACGCAAGGGGATGACCGATACCGTCACCTACGACGAAGATGGCGTACACGAACGCTACGGCATCGCACCCGAGCAAGTCGCCGACCTCAAGGGACTCAAGGGAGACCAGAGCGATAACATTCCCGGCGTGAGTGGTATTGGTGAGAAAACAGCCGCAATGCTCATCCAAAACTACGAAACCCTCGAGCACCTCTATGAAGAGCTGGAAAAGCCGGAATTCGTCGTGGGCAAGCCAACGGGCATCTCCGAAAAACTCAAGGCAAAGCTCCTGGACCAAAAGGACATGGCGTTTTTTAGTAAGAAATTGTCGACCATTATCCGCGATGTACCCGTGACATTTGATATCGAAGCGGCCGACTGGCGATCGCACGTGGATATGGTGGCGCTCGAAGAATTGTGCAAAGAATTGGGATTTTACTCGCTCGTCAAACGCATTGCCACAACACTCAACCCTGCCATCAAAGCCGCCGCGGTACAGACGCTCGATTTCGATGCTGCGCCTGCACGTTCCGCATCACCTGTGCAAGAGATCAAAAGCGCAACTGAGCTACCCGACGCATCCCAAATGGTGGTGTGGGGGCAGCTGAGTGGCGACATCGTCGAAGCGCTCTACCTGAGCACCGATGGGCAGGCTGTGGCACGCATGGGCAAACCAACGCCGGGGCAGCTGCTGGCCGTTTTCACTCGCTACACCACCATCATTGGTCACGACCTCAAGCCGATTCTCAAGGCGCTCGCTAATCCCACCGATGTGGTGGGGCACACTCTCTTTGATACCCGTATTGCGGCGTGGCTGGTTAATCCCGAGCAACGCGAGTACGAACTTGGTCGCATCGCCTACGACATCGCGGGTATCTCGATTTCCGATGACCCCACCGATATGGTGCGTGCCATCGGAAAGCTCCACCCGCTGATGCTTGAGCGCATGCGCGCTATGGAGGTCATGGACGTGTTCACCAAACTCGAAATGCCACTCGTGGCAATTTTGGCCGCCATGGAGCGTGCCGGTATCCTCGTCGACACAGAACAAATAGATGGACTTCTCACGATGGCCAATCGAGAAGTCTCATCACTCGAAGAACAAATCTACAAGAGCGCGGGCGTCACCTTTAATATCAATTCACCCTCACAACTCAGCGATGTGTTGTTTACCACCCTTGGACTACGCGGGAAGGTGCGTCGCACGGGTGGGGGAGCGCTTTCCACGGCGGCTGCCGAGCTCGAGAAGCTGCGCGACGAACACCCCATCATCGAGCTCATCTTACAGTACCGCGAGCTCAACAAGCTCAAGACCACCTACATCGAGCCATTTCCGTCGCTGGTGGGTGCCGATGGTCGCATTCACACCACCTACAATCAAGCCGGTGCGGCCACGGGGCGACTCTCGTCATCCAACCCCAACCTCCAAAATATTCCTACCCGCACCGAGCTGGGGCAGCGTTTTCGCGCTACCTTTATTGCGCCACCGGGGTTCCAACTTCTGTCGCTCGATTACTCCCAGCTCGAGCTTCGCCTGGTAGCGCACGTCGCACACGACGAGACCATGCTAGAAGCATTTCGTAATGGCGAAGATATTCATACCCGCACCGCATCAGAGATTTTCGGTGTTGCTCCCATTGCGGTCACCAAAGATATGCGCCGCCAAGCAAAGGTGCTCAACTTCGGCATCATCTACGGTATGGGCACGCTCGGGTTCGCCCGCGCCGCTGGCGTCTCTCGCGATGTGGCCAAAAAATTCATCGAAGAATACTTCGCACGATTCCCGGGCGTGGCACGCTACATGGAGGAAACCAAGCAATCCGCATTCGAGAAGGGTTATGTGACCACACTCATGGGGCGCCGCCGTCCGCTTCCCGATATTCGCAGCACCATGCCGCAGCTGCAGGCACAATCCGAACGCATGGCCATCAACCACCCGCTCCAGGGTGCCGGGGCCGACATTGTGAAATTGGCGATGGTGGCGGTTGACGCACAGATACAGCAGCTCGGATCCACGAGTGGTGTGCGCCTACTCCTGCAAGTGCACGATGAACTTGTCCTTGAGGTGCCCGAGGGAAGCTTACCTGCACTTGCCCACGATATTGCACGCACTATGGAGCAAGTCGTAAGCCTCGATGTGCCACTGGTAGTTGAAGCAAAAGCTGGCCCCAATTGGACGGATCTGAAACCGATAGAACACACTTCCACGGTATGAAATTACGCATCCCATCACTCAATGGCGTCGTCGGGGCAGCACTCATCTGCGCCGCACTCGTTGGCATCGCCCTCATCTACTGGGTATTTCACGGCCAAGAGATTGTCATCAACAACGAGAAGCTCGCCGCGCAAAAAACCAGTGGCCTCAGCGGCCAGATCTGCGACGGCGCTCAGCGACGCCCCCTGGCAGTGATGCTCTCTTCTGATGCGGAAGCGCGACCACTCTCATCAATCGGCCAAGCTGATATGGTATTTGAAATGCCCGTTACTCCTAATGGGATTACCCGCATGATGGCTGTCTTTCAGTGCAATCAACCGAAAGAGCTTGGCTCCATTCGCTCTGCTCGAGGGGATTTTATTGCGCTCGCGCAAGGACTTGATGCGATTCTCGTGCACTGGGGAGGAGAAAAAGATGCGCTCGACGCGCTCAATGGGGGCGTCATCGACAATATCGATGCGCTCAAATATGAAGGGAGCACATTCTTTCGCAGGGTAGGTACGCCGAAGCCACACAACGGTTTTACCTCGAGCTCGCTCCTCACCAAGCGCATCGATGAGCTCGGCTACCGCGCGACCACAAGCCTTGCATTCTATCCTCACCAAGCCACCAAGCCCGGGCGTAATCTGGGATCGCTCGCCACCAGTGCGGGTGTCGCCTGGCCGCAGGGGATGGCGGCACAGTTCACCTATGACGGCGCAACCAATACCTACCTGCGCTCACGCGGCGGCACACCCGAGTACGACAAAAGCACCAACACGCAGGTGCGCGCCTCTGTGGTCATTATCATGCAGACCGAGGCCACATTCTTGCACGATCAGTACATCCATGTGCGAACGCTCGGCACCGGGGTAGCGACCATCTGGCAAGGTGGCCAGCGTATCAGTGCACTCTGGAAGAAAGCGCAGGCAACTGATACGCTCACTTTCACTGATAGCAAAGGAACGGCCATAGCGCTTGAGCCAGGCACCATCTGGGTACTCATCGACGCCCCGCTTCCAACGCCATGATCGTATGCTCCACCTTATCTACGGCAACGACTCCTATAGACTCCGCGAGGCAACTGCGAATTTGATCGCGGGCTACCCAGGGTCTGAAGTCATCCGCGTCGACTGCAACGATGAAACGGCCGCCGACGATCTTCGACGCCACCTGAAGTATCCATCGTTTTTTGGCGATACCCGCATTATTGTTGCCTCCAACGCTGCTTATGAATCCATGGGCGAAGTACTCGATGAGTTTGCCATCGATCAGATCGCCGACATCGTACTCATCGCAATCCAAGATACTGCGCAGAAAGGCTACGACAAAAAAGCACTCACGCGACTCGAAAAACAGGCAGTCACCACCACGGAGCCCACACCACGAGCAGGTGCCGAGCTGGTGGCATGGATACAGTCATACTGTGCGGGGCAAAGCGGCACAATCGCACCCGATGTTGCCAAGCTTCTTGCACAACGAGTCGGTGGAGATGCACACGCACTCACCAATGAACTCGACAAGTTGATTGCATATGCGCGCAGCACACAAATCACCGCAGCGATGATCCACACACTCACCCCACCACGCATCGAGCGTGATGAGTGGGAGCTTTCCAATGCCGTCGCATCCTATGACAAGCGCGCCGTCATCGCTGCACTCTGGCGCAAGCTCCAGGAGGGGAGTCCCGAGCAGATGCTCTTGGGCTCGCTCGCTGCAGGAATGCGCAATCTCCTCATGGTCAAAGATCTCACGTCTCGCCAGCAGCCATCAGCGAGCATTGCCAAGGCCACGGGACTGCATCCTTTTGTGATTTCCAAAACGCTCGCCGGAGCTCGCACCGCAGATGCTCAGCGTCTCAGCCGCGCACACATTGCACTCTCCTTATTGGATAGGGGAGCGAAAGACGGGCGCATGGATATGACCGACGGGCTCTTCGCGGTGGTGCTCGCGCTCTAGGCAGCGCATCTTTGCAAGTAGCGTTTTTTGTGGTATTCTAAGTACTTCGTATGCCGCACCCATACCTCTCGTACGGACGAGCATCTGAGATTGCAGACCCCCGTGATCGACGCCTCTACCGCCTCCTGGAGCTCCAGCCAGGGCTTTTTACGTGGGGGACGTTGTTAGCAGTGGTCGCATCTGCCTACTGGCTGCCCGTAGCCGCGTCCATTTTTATTATCGGCTTCGATATCTACTGGTTGATTAAGACCATATTCTTGTCGGTGCACATGAGTCACACCTATCGTGCGATGCGCGCGCAGCAACGTATCGATTGGATGAAGCGCCTCGAGACCGAGCGCCCCGTATCTCCCAAACTCCCCGGCACCACTCACAATGATATCCGCCACTTGGTAATTCTCCCTATGGCAACCGAGCCGTACGAAGTCGTGCGCGAGAGTTTTGAGGGACTCATGAAAACTACCTGGCCTCGCGAGAAGATGATTGTCGTTCTCGCCATTGAGGGTCGGGTAGGGGAATCGGCGCGCGCCATCGCCATGCGCATCAAAGAAGAATTCGGACAGGCATTTCTGCGCCTCATTATTTCCGAACACCCCGATACTATCGCAGGCGAGCTCCGCGGTAAGGGATCCAACGAATCCTGGGCGGGACGACAAGCGCTCGCCGAAATCAATGCCCTGGGCATCCCGCACGAACGAGTAATCGTGTCTGTCTTCGATGTCGACACCGTCGCGCCCCATGATTTCTTTGCCTGCCTCACCTGGCACTACCTCACGGCAGAGCACCCACTCCGGTCTTCCTATCAGCCCATTCCTATTTTCAGTAACAATATCTGGCACGCTCCCGCGTTTGCTCGCGTGTTCGCATTTTCCACAACCTTCTGGCAAATGATCCAGCAAGCACGCCCTGAGCAGCTGGTGACTTTTTCGAGCCAATCCATCAGCCTCACCGCCCTCGTCGATGTCGACTTCTGGCAGGTCAATGTGGTGTCTGAAGACTCGCAAATCTTCTGGAAGTGCCTCCTCCGCTACGATGGCGATTGGCGCACGGTACCGCTGCACTATCCCGTCTACATGGACGCTAACGTCGCACCCACCTTCTGGGGGACGCTGGTGAATCAATACAAACAAATCCGCCGCTGGCACTATGGTGTGGAAAATAACCCCTACTTCTTGTTTGGCTTCATTCGCAATGCACGCATCCCGTGGCGCACAAAACTTCACCACGCGTTCAACATGATGGAAAAAACACACTCCAGTGCCACCAACGCTCTGATCATCTTCTTGTTGGGATGGCTACCCGTGACCATCGGCACAGGTCATTTCGGCGCGAATGTTCTTTCCTATAATCTTCCTCACATCACCAAAACCATCATGCTCTTGGCGATGGTCGGGCTCATCTCATCTGCGGCAATCTCGTTGGTAATGCTACCACCACGCCCACCCAATTTCGGTCGTTTTCGCTTTGTGTGGATGGTGCTTCAGTGGCTCCTCTTTCCCATCAACTTCATTCTTTTCGGGTCTATTCCTGCGCTGGATGCGCAGACGCGGCTGATGCTTGGAAGATATATGGGTTTCTGGGTAACCCCCAAGTCCAGAACACCTGCGCGGGAACCATCACTCTAATTGATGGCTTACCCGCCCTTCGGGCTTGGTCGATTTCTTCGTTGCTCGCTCCAGTCCTCCCTCACCGTATACTCCATACGGTTCGGTTTAGTCCTCACTCGCGCCTCGAACTCGACCAAGCGCAAGATGTTCTGCGTCAAACAAGACGACTCGTTCGCGCCTTGAATCCCATCCGAATCTGGCGGTCCGGAGAGGGGAGGACATTCTACCAAGCACACGATGTTCTGCGTCAACGAGGAAAGATCGCTCGGACCCCTGCCTACCGACAGACACGTCGTTGGGGTGGGGGATTTTTATTGCCCAAAAAAATCCCGACCTTTTGGTCGGGAAGTGAACTTCGAAAACTCATTCTGCATTCGGTGGCGGCACAAACGGATGAATGCAGAGCGCACCATCAATCCAGCTAACACCCGGGATTCCTCCCTCAACGTCCCGCGTGCCCCGACACAACGTAATAGTACTTGTATCTTGAGGCGATTGAGACTCGTGGCAACGCTTGAATTCGTACAGGATGCGCTCCATGAGTGTGCTCCCGCCGACGCGGTAACCATCAAGAACTTCGTCGACTCTCCGGCCAGCGTCGGGAGTAGCGCTTGTGCTTTCACGAATCCAGATGGCATACGGGTCGAGTTCTACCACTCTGTCGGAGAATGTAATCGTGTCCAGGCACTCTTCAGTCCAGCGCCAAACAGGAAAGAATCGCGAACAAATGAACAAGAGCTTCTCGATCGTAAACGCTGGATGCACTACAACGAGGGTAGATGCGTCATCTTGTCGTAGGGGAACATGCATATGCGAGAGATCAATGGGAAGATCGATCTCTCGATAGAGCTTCTCCCACTCTAGTAGTTGATTGAAGTGCCCTCCGGCCATCGTCATGAGAAGCGCGCGCACGCTGCTCGCAAGCTTGTGTCGGTTGCCTTGCAGATTGCCAGCCTGAGCTTCGGTCAGATCAGGAACCGCACCCATGAGGGTTTCGTAAATCTGCACCATCTGGCTCTGTTGAGCCGTTTTTTCAGCCATACAAACTCCTTTCTCAAAGTTGAATTGTCAGTGAGCGAATATCTACATTTAGTACTAATAATGCATCTTGTCAATTTCTACTCGAAATGGGAGAACATCTGAACACTGGTGACCATCTGCGCCAACAGGGGATTGCGTTTGAGATCGGGGTCGGTTTTCATCAGTGTTGTTGCCGCTTCACGCGCTTTTTTGATGAGTTCGACATTGGCGAGTGCGGCCATGGTGAGGTCGGGGAGACCCGACTGCTTGATGCCAAAGAATTCACCCGGGCCACGAATACGCATATCCTGTTCAGCGAGTGCGAAGCCATCGTCGGTCTTCGTCATTGCATCCAAGCGCTTATTACCCAGCGCATCATCGGTGGGAAAGAGGAAGCAGTGCGATTGGTGTGTCGAGCGTCCGACGCGGCCCCGGAATTGATGGAGCTGTGCCAAGCCAAAATGGTCGGCACCCTCCACCACCATGATAGACGCGTTGGGCACATCCACACCCACCTCGATCACCGAGGTGGCCACCAAGATATCGTGCCATCCTTCTTTGAATTCGTGCATTACTGCCTTTTTTTGCGCGGGCTTCATGCGACCGTGGAGCATCGCGATCTTGAGATCGGGGAAAATTTCTTTTGAAAGCTTTTTGTACTCCTCCTCGACGGCTTTCACCTGCGCCCACAAAGCCGACAGTTTTGCCTGCTTGAGCGTTATATGCGCCTTTTCGGGGACAACGGCCGCGGTGAGCTCGATGGCGGGGCAAATCACAAACACCTGGCGTCCGCGCTTCACTTCAGCGCGGATGAATTCATACACCTGCTCTCGCTCGGTGGATGTAACCACTGAAGTCAGGATAGCGAGCCGCCCTTTTGGTTTTTCACGCAAGATTGAAATATCGAGGTCGCCGAAGATCGTCATGGCAAGCGTGCGCGGTATTGGGGTGGCAGTCATCGAGAGCAGGTGGGGGACACGTGCAGTAGCACCACGGTCTGCCTTCATGAGTGCTGCCCGTTGCTGCACACCAAAGCGGTGCTGCTCGTCGATCACCACCAGTGCGAGCGATTTGAATTTCACATCCTGCTCGATGAGCGCATGCGTGCCGATCACAATCAGTGCTTCGCCCGCGACGATTGCCTTTTTCGCCGCAGGTTTCGTCACCTCCGCGTCAGACAAGCGCGCCGATGATCCCGTCACATAGACGGTGGTGATATCGGGAAACTTCGCCACCAACAGACGCAGTGTCTGGTAGTGTTGGTGGGCTAACACTTCGGTGGGCGCCAACAGTACCGTCTGATGCCCAAGCCGCGCCGCGTGCAGTGCCGCCAAGAGTGCTATGACGGTCTTGCCACTTCCCACATCGCCCTCCAAGAGGCGGTTCATGGGATGTGGACGCTCCATGTCTTTGAGTACCTCGAGCGTCGCTACGCGCTGATCTTTAGTGAGCGTGAAGGGAAGCGTGGCAACCAAACTTCGCATGTAGGGTGTATCCATGGGAATACTGGTCGATACGAGCTGATTGATAAAACGTCGCTCGCGAAGTGCCTTGAGCTGGAGCAGTAACAAATCATCGAACGCGAGGCGTTCGCGCGCGACGGGCACTGCATCGACTGATTCGGGGTAATGAAGCACCCGCAGCGCATCGGCCAGCGGCGCCAAGTCATGCTGACGTCGCAACGATTCAGGGAGGGGATCGGCGACCACGAGATTCTCCAGCAACGGCTGAATGAGAAATCGTAAAAATTTTGACGTGACCCCATCGGTCTCGGGATAGATGGGGATGAGGCGTCCCGTGTGCACAAGATCATCGGATCCATCACCGAGCGCTCCGATTTTTTCAAATATTGGGCTTGAGATATACAACCCGCGCTTGTCGAGCACCACCTTGCCTGCCAGGGAGATAGTTGTTCCTTCCGCGAGCGTCTCTTCGAGGTAGGGCTGATTAAACCACACGGCGCGAATAGCGCCGCTATCGTCGCGAATGGTGGCCGTCGTGATGGTCATCCGCTTGGGGAAGATGTGCCGACTGACGATAGAGATTACCGTACCCTGAATGCTTTGCTTCTGCCCCGGCGTCACGTCCGCAATCGGCACCGAAAGACTATAGTCTTCGTAGCGCGCTGGGAGATGCCAGAGCAATTGCCGAATAGTCTGAATGCCCAGCTTCGCCAAACGCGAAGCGCTGCGCATGCCGACAGAACGCACCGAGGTGATCGAAGCAGAGAGGTCCAGTGGCGTAGGCGAGGATGGTGGCATGTCCTAGTATCAATACCACGGCAGCATCACGAAAGAAAGCGGGCCACGCATCATGTGACATGAGACACGAAACACGAGACGAAGATGCTTAGCTTCTGAAGTCGAGGGGGTCACGATCTTCAGTAATCGCCCCAATCTCGTGACGCTTGTATGTCGATGTATGCGTGTAGGAGACGTAGAGCAGTGTGATGATTGACGAGACCAGAAATGCCGCCAAGAGCGCATCGCCGGGACCAGTTTGGACCGTCCCCGATGTGCCGGGCGTCGGCTTTGTCACGACAACATCAAGATCATCGCTTGCACCTGGCACGTCAGTGGCTTGCACGGATGATTGCACGCGTACGCCTGTCGTACCAACCGCAAAGGCAGCGGCATTCACTGTCGCGCGATACGTTACGAGAATTTCTTGACCAGGACCAATAGCGCCAAGGGGTAGCCCCGTGGTGACGATTACGTCGCTTCCTGCCGCAACTCCTGCGATAAGCGTTGATCCGGGTACATATACTAAACCTTCGGGGAGCTGCGAGCGCACCAGAACGCCAGTAATATTTGCTTGTGTTGCCGCATTCCGAGCGCGTATCAGCACCTGAAGTTGCTGGCCGGTACGAACCTGAACTGAAGAAGACTCGACACCATTCGTTGAGACGTTCTTTCCCGTACTAGAAACTGCTGCAGTACCTCGAGCTACAACCGCCGGCTGTACAATTACCTGGCAGGTTGTCGACTGACCGCCAGATGTGAGTGTAATCCCACTCGTCCCCGGTGTGGCGAGCGATGTCACCAATGCCGCTCCGGTAGCAGTCTGCGATGCACCGTAGGTCCACTGATATACCCCGGTACCACCCTGCGCAGTGAGCGAGAACACCTGGCCTGCCGCTACTGTCTGGGTTGCGGGTGCGCACACCAGTGGCGTGGGGGAGGGAGTGGGTGTTGCGCTCGGTGTCGGTGTGGAGATCGGTGTCGGGGTTGTAGACGGCGTGGGACTCGGAGGAGGAAGCGACGGACCACAATTCGCTTCTGATGCGACAAACGTAATGGTATTCGTGCCCACTGCTGGCGTGTATTTGGCTCGATACGAATAGGTATAGCCGCTGATGACTTGCGAATCCTGAAATTCCCAATATTGCCCTCGATCGACAGGATTATAATCTGGCAATTGCACCACGGTCGGTGTGCCACCCAATGGAGTGGTGGTCTTGTTCATGCCATTGCTGTTGACGGTCTGATCTCCGCCTGGGGGAGGAAACTTACTGTAACGTACCGTAATAACTGGATTTCGACCACCAGTACAAGCGCCAAGAATGGTCCCCGCGGGAGGAATGAGTGGTGTGGGAGTGGGGGTAAGCGATGGCGTCGGCGTCGGTGTACTAGTTGTGGAAGGAGTCGGGGTGGGTGCAGTAACCGTCGAACAGGTCACGGTGTTTGACGGCGTATCCGCCCACGCCTTGTGTCGATAGGCATACGTGTGTCCTGGTTGGATATTTCTATCAGTATAGGTTGCCACCGAGAGCGTTGTGCAGGGAGCGATATTGCTTGGCCCACCACACACCCAGACACCAGTGCCACCATCGACGTTTCGAATGATGCTATTGGAATCATGTCCCGCGGGCAGTGTCCAGGTAAGTACATTCTGCGTTGCACCGCACTGCACGTTGAGTGCCGATGGGGTATGCACCTCTGCTGCGAAGAAGCGACTCACGTCAAAGGTAAATCCGATGCGTGCCCACATGATCAGCAATACGCTAAAAATCGTAAATGCGCTCAGTGATATCGCAGTGTTGGCTCGATAGAAACGCAGCGTTGCATCAAATACACTGGAGAATTTCTGCTGCACCACACCGAATGCATCTTTCAATTTTTGCGGAATTTGCATATTAGGAATTAAAATCAGATGGCTCGTTGCGCGACTCTTGTGCGAGTATGCTCGCTTCGTGTCGTCGATACGTATCCGTACTCGTATACCCCACGTAGAGCAGTGTAACGACTGCGGAAATGATAAGTGCAAGCATAGTGGTTTCAGCGGGGCCAGTGTTCACGGGTGGCACCGCAACGCCACCATTCGTAATCACGACTGGCAGCTGCGCGGTAATAGTACCGATTCCGGTTCCCATAAGCGTTGCAGTATTAAGCACCGTAGTAGCTCCTGCAGGAAGAGCTCCGGCTGCAGCTACGACTCCGGAAAAGGTAACGAGCACCTCCTGTCCTGGCACGAGCGTTCCCAATGATGCACCTGTGGTCACGAGCGTGTCTGAAGCAGTCGTGGTGCCAATACGAACGCTACCCGGAACAAGCGTAATCTCCGAAGGAAGAATATCTCGTAGTAGAACGTTGGTTAGTGTCCCCGAGGACGTATTGCGAGCTCGTAATACAAATTGAATCGTCTCACCTGGAGAGGATCGAACGGGCGAATGCTCACCAGTTTCACCGCGCGTGGTGTTACGGCCCATCTTGGCAAGAGAAGCACTTAGCTGCGCTGGAGCGTTCATCACTGAAACAAACGCGACATCACTCACTTCTGGCGTATTCGTGCCGCGCGCATACGCAGTATTGGTGAGCACGCTGGTTCCGGCAGCAAAGAACGAAGCAGGGGATACGAGGGCGCGGAATCGAATCGTGATTGCGCGCCCGGCTGCTATATCGCCCAGGGCGAGTCCTGTGGAAACGATGCCGTCCGCGGCAGTTGCGGAATCAATTCTCGTTGATCCCCGAACGTAGGTCAGGCCTGCCGGAAGAGCGTCGCGAATGGTTGCTCCCACCACCGTGCCGACACCATCAGAGAGAACGCGGAGCGAGAACTCGATATCATTACCCGGTGAAGCGGTAACGCTGTCGGCTTCATTGGAGCCATGGGTGATATTTCTTGCAAGTTTCGTTAGTAAGATATGCGGCTGGGATGCCGTGGGGCCCTGCACCGTCACTGCGCACGTAGCGCTCTGCCCGCCACCAGTAACAGTAATTATGAAGCTGCCCGCGGCACCATACGATGTGGTAAACAAAGAGCCGGTATTCGTGGACGTACTCGGATTTCCTCCAGGTGCAGACCAACTATAGATCTGCGTTCCGCCGCCAGATGACGCGGCTTGTACCTGAGCTCCAATAGCCACTGTCTGACTCGAAGGAGCGCACGTGAGTGGGGAAACCGTCGGAGACGGCGATGCAGAAACAGATGGCGTAGGAGTTGGTAACGTCACGGCAACAACCACGACCGAGCAGGTGTTTTGATTGCCACCGCTTGTCACAGTCACCGTCTTACTGCCCGCAGTTGCATAGGAGACATTGGCAGGATTTGTAGTAGTCGAAGATAGTGTGCCGCCAGGTGCAGACCAGGTGTACGCGCCGGTGCCGCCCGTTGCTGTAACGGTTGCAGGCGAACCCACGACAACTTGCGTCGGTACCACTGCACACGCAAGTGCTATAGGTGTCGGGGTCGGAGACACGGATGGGGTTGGGGTACGAGTTGGGGTTGGAGTCGGACCCGTTTCGCCGCAGTACAAGCCGGTGGGTGAAACGATACCGCTATCGATAAGATCGTATCCGTAGGGGAGGGTACTGCGCGGCGTTCCGGTTCCAATATCATACTGGTACACACAGTCCGGGATATCCACTGATAATGTGGCAGTGGCTCCGGGTGCCACCGACCCCTCATATGCCTGATCGAAAAGCACCTGGGTACTAATAAAACGTGGATCAGATGCCGGGTAATACACCTCCCACACCGTTACGTGCACATCACACGTGGAATCATTATTATTGACGATCGAAACTTGCCCGCGACGAAATGTACCGTTGAGCTGCTCAGCATCGCAACCTGCCGCAAAGAAACGACTCACATCCAGCGTGAATCCTGCCTGCCACCAAAAGTATCCGGCGGTCACGAATACGACTCCCAAGAGAATCGTAAAGAATGTCTTATTAGCACGAAAGAATGCCGCGATTACTGAGAGGGGTGATTGCATGTTCACATTATGGGGCCACTTGTACCGTGCACTCAACGCTGTCTACTTTCCCTGAATCATCTCCCCGCGCAGCTTGCACCGTGACCTTCTTGGTACCCGCCACTGTATACACTACCGAAAAGTCTTTCGCGGTTCCGGTATCTGGCGTGCCACTTGGTGCGAACCATTCATAGCTGCCAGATCCACCACTGGCGGTGAACTGCGCAGCCACACCGGTCTTTACACTCTGTAGGCGCGGCGAGCAGGCAACTACTACACTTGCGGTAGAATTATCTCCCAATGGTGAAACTGTAGGGGACGCACTCGTGGTGGCAGTATTGGTTGTTGCTGAATCGGCGGCAAAGAATTTCATAAACTCAAGCGAAAATCCGAAGTACCACCAGAGAGCTAGTACAGCGACAAGAAGAATTGCAATCGATACGAGAATGGTTTGCCGTGTATTCATGGATATACGATTAAGAAAATCTCCCTTGAGTATACACCCTGGGAGATTTCTTATACACCGACATATCAACATTTTAGCTACGAAAATCGAGTGGGCCCGGATCTTCGCTCACGTCCTCTGCCTCACGACGTCGATACGTAGGGGAGCGTGTGTAGCCGCTGTAGAGAAGGGTGAGAGCAGCGGCCGTCATAAGCGCCACGATTACTGCACCTCCCGGACCCGTTGGAACTTCGCCGGCACCCGCCGATGAGCCGGCACCATACACCACCACCGGCATCTGCGCCCGCGTCTTGTCGGTTCCACCGGTATCAGTATTATCCGTGGTCACCACCACTTCGGGCGTAGATCGATTGGGACCCGAAGCAAGTGTAGCCGCCTGATCGGCAACAGCTGACCATTCGACAATGGTAGACGCTCCAGGTGCGACCGTTCCTACAGTAAGCCCGCCAAAGATAATCGAATCATCCGAAACGGTCTGCCCATTCAACGTGGTTGAATCTGGTACAAAACTCATACCAGCAGGGAGCGTATCCTCTGCGCTCACCCCGATAGCGGGCGCCGACCCCACGTTGGTAATTCGGACTCGAAACTGTACCGTTTGACCAGGAAAAACCGTAACGGCTGATCGCTCAACGGGATCTCCGGTAGTAGTATTTTGCGCGGTCTTCTCAACTACCAATGACGCCTGTCCTGGGGCAACGGTACTTGAAGGCGTTGGCGTCGGCGAACCACCCGCGATGCTTCCGGCCACATCGATCGTGCACGTTGCGCTCGTGCCGCCACTACTGACGCGTAATGTTTTCAATCCAGATGTACGATATGACACACCGATGTACTCGTTGCCACCCTCCTGAATTGCTCCTCCTTGCGTCACATTCCACGTGAACACATTCGTACCGCCTTGCGCCTGCAGATGTGCAGTCTCATTGAGACTCACTGATTGACGAGCGGGAAAACACTCAACCGGATCGCCTTGTGCGGGCGGAATACCAGAAATGGGTGTGCTCACCGGACCAGCGCAGGAAACCACATTGGACGCGACGCTTGGCGCAGACTTCACGCGCCACTGCGCACCCGCGATCAAGGGCGAATCAACAAAGCTAGTTTGCGCTCCCGTAGCGTCTTGGAGCACCCATGTCCACGTACCACCGGGGACCATACGCTGCACGGCATTCGAGTTTGCACGCGCAGGAATATTCCACGTGAGCGTTGCCGCGTTTGCGCTGCACGAGACTTTCAGCAGCGCAGGCGCAGGGCTGGCGGTGGGGGACGTGGTGCCTCCCGACCGGGGTTGCACGGTAAATGAAACGCAATCACCCGGTAGTCCCGTGTTGGCGCAGCAGGTCACCGGACCCGTGACGGTTGTTTTCCCAAATGGCGTGTAGCAGTAGCGACCGTCGGTCTCGGGGATGGTCATCGAGTTGGTGCAGCTCCAGGACGGATCTCGTGGTGGATATCCTTCTTGTCCGCCAATCTTTGGCGTCGCATCCATAAAGATCTTGCACCCAACTTGAGGATTATTAGGACCCTCGACGTCGTCACACACGGTGCGGTACTGGACTACCTGGATACTACTGGCCGGGCCTGCAGGGGGATTGGAGCCATTGCCCGCTAGACCACAGGACAGGTTTTTGCAGTACCACAACCCATCTGCTCCCTTGGTGCAGTCGCCGCTCGGAGTAGGAGGTGGGGGGGTTGGGGGTGTAGCCTTCGGCGTGATTCCCGGTGTCGTCGAAGATCCGATACAGAAAGCCGCGGTGTTATCGGCGTTACCCGGATTGCACCCGCTTGCACACTGCTCGATGATAGCTCCGTTGCAATTTGAGTAGTGCTGAAACACATCGGTGCCTTGGCACGATCGAAATGTCGCACTACAAACAACGCCTCCACCCCCGCCTGTTCCGGGACCACAGTCTGATGGGCATGTGCTATCTTCTGTTACATCACACACCCCGTCACCACAAACTCCGCCACTCTGTTGGGCATTCGATTTACCAAGATCAACCGACGTTCCACGGAATACATACCACGCGACGCCACCGGCGATGAGCACCGCGCCAACAGCCACAATCCACATGCGTGGATTTTCTCGAAAAAATTCTCGAATACTCTCGAGGCGCTCATTCATATGTATAGTGTACCATGCTCCATGTCTTATATCTTCACTAGTATCGCCTGAATCGCAATACGTTTGTAGTTCGTTCCCACCGGGTAGCAGCTAATCAAAAGCAGAGTGCTTCCTGGTGCGTTCTCAAGTGCGGTGAGGCGATCGTCTTTGACGAAGGGGTTGAAAATGAGCGACTGCGTCATCTCATACACGAACGTGCGGTTATCGTCGTACTGCACATAGAAACGATCGCCCACAGCGAGCTTGCTCAAGAGCGCAAAGACCGCACCGTAGTCGCCCTTGTACCACGGGTAAGCAGAGCTGTGCCCCAGCACAATGGACACACCGGGGAGTCCCGGCTTGGCGGTGTCGCTATAATGCACCACACCTTGCTCCAGCTGCTTGTAGATGGTGTCGTTGTCGTTGGCAACATTGAACACGATGGGCGCGCGAATGCCCAGCTTATCAATCACGAGTGTCGCCTTGTTGGAAAGTGGTTTCTCTTCGATCTTCTCAGAGAGGGGGAGGAGGCGGATTGCGTCACCGAGCGTGTCGCGCGACGTGATGGTGCTGGGCGCCAGAATGTACTGCACGTTCTTTTCGACAAACTTAATGTTCAACAAGAAAAACGCTCCGGCAAAGGTAATAATGAAAATAACAAACAAGCGAATAGCAATCGTCCGCCCGCGATGGTGAAGACGCATAGACGTAGTATACCAAAACAAAACCACCCCGTAGAGTGGGTGGTTTTGTTTTGCGAGAATCTCGCGAGTTACTTCACAAAGTTCGGACCGGAGGTGCGAGCGAGTGTAGCGACTTCGGCGAGCGCCATGCGGCGACCGAAACGATCAGTGCGCAGGTACACGGCGTAAGCACCCGTTGCCAAAAAGGCAACCATGAGGGCGAGCCAGAGCGAGTCGGTAGGACCGGTCTTCACGGAAGAAATGTTTGCGATACTCGCGTTTGATCCGAGGGTAATCGGCAAGGATACCGAGCGCGTCACAACATTGTCGGCGCGTGCCTGTGCGATGCTGTTGACGGTCGTAGTGCCCCAGGTAGGAACGTAGGCACCATCAACGCGAACCGAGAACTTGATGGTTGTCTGTGCATACGGAGCAACAGTACCCACATTGATGCCGGTCGAGGTGATACCATCGGCAACAACATACCCATTGACCGTGGTAGAACCAGGGATGTAGTTGAAACCGGTAGGGAGCTGCTCAGTCACAAAGGTGTTGTAGAGGTACGAGTTGTTCACCGAGCGCGTGCGCACGATCAGGTCGAGTGTGTCGCCACCGCGAGCCGTCAAAGAAGCATACTCACCACTCTGCCCACGGGTCACGTTGCGGCCAACCTGTGTTAACGCAAGATCAACTGCGGGATTCACCCAGGGCGTTGGGGTTGGTGTCCATGTCGTACCACCGGCATAGATGGTCACATTGCAGTTGGCAGTCTGATAGCCACTCGTGACCGTCACCATACGGCTCACCGAGTACCAGGACGGGTTGTAGAAGCGGGACGAAAAGGAAGAACCGTAACCGTACGAAGGGGTACCATCGGTCGCATTCCACGAGAAGGTACCGTTACCACCCCATGCGTTGAAGGAAACGAGGTCACCAGAGTTTGCGTAGGAGTAGGTAGCCGAGCAGTAGAGTGCGTTGTTGTACGGAGTAGGGGTGGGGGTGCCGCAAGAACCAGTGACGTACACCGTAACCGATCCGGTGTTCGATGAACCATATCCGCCCGTAGTGTTGCTCGCGGTGATGGTATATGTCGTAGTCTGAGTAGGATACACATCCAATCCTCCGTACGGGTTAACAGAGCCAACCCCTGGGCTGATGACGATGCTTGTGGCATTCGTAGATGTCCAGTTCAAATGCGTCGACTGGCCGATACATATCGTACCAGGGGAAGCGGTCAGCCCAGCAGACACCAAAAGAGTGTCGGCGTTAGCTTGGGGCACGAACATGAGCGGAGACAGTAAAAGAAGGCTCAAAAGTCCCATAACGGTTGATACTCGGAAACCCTGCAAAAACGAGGTTTTTATGTTCATAATAGTTAGTTTTCTACATTAATACGCCCCTGCGCACAAGTACTTTTCTTAGGTATATATAGTATATACTACTGATTATTTTTTGTCAATAGTCCTTCATCATCCCTTCATCTTTGTTTTTTGTACATATTGACATCGGTTTGAATTAGGAGTAAAGTATTATCTCAAAGCTCTAGCAATGCTTTTTAACAACCCAGGAGGGAAGCCCGTGATCTCACGTCTATTCCGAACAATCAGTCTCATCATCGTTCTTTGTGTCGTTGTCGTCGTGCCCGGATGCGGGTGCGACAAGGACGGCTGCGGTACACCATCAGGGCCGTCAGTGACAGCAACCCCGACGCCGCGACCTCCGACGGTTGCGCCTACGCCGGCGCCTCCACAGCCGACGCCTCGGCCGCCGGCTCCTACGCCGACCGTGGCGCCTCCACAGTCGACGCCACCCCCAGCACCACCAACGCCGACGCCGACACTTGCGTGTACGCTCAAGGTTGATCCTACGCTCACAATCGGATATCAAGGAGGGCCCGGAGTCCTCCAGGTAACTGCGTCGAGAGCCGACTGTCCGTGGACCGCAAGCCTGAACTCAAACCCAGGATGGGTAATCATCACGAGTGGGGCGTCTGGGTTGGGGAAGGGAAGTACGAACTTCTTCATATCGGGAAACTCGGGACCTGCTCGAACGGTCACGGGAATGATTGCCGGCAAGACCATAACGATCGTGCAGGCAACGCGGTAAGTCTTCGAGGGAGAGTTCGCCACCGCCCGGCGACTCTCCCTCTTTTTTTATACAAAAAAATGGGGCCTCCGAAGAGGCCCCGTGGAAAAGGAACGATACTGCGTTACGGCCAGTACGTGAGCGCGATGCGCCCGTAGTACCGACCGGGATACTCAATGCCTGCCACCGTGACGGCATAGCCGACATGGTCACTGAGTGCACCCATGAAGCCGACACCCGCCCCTGCGATGGGGAAGACCTTGGAGTTCATCAGCGCGCTTGCATCCACATTTCGCGTTGCGGTGACAACGGAATTGCGGAGCGTTTGCTCGTGCGCTTTACCACTGATGAGGCCAGCACCCACGTGGACTTCCACCATGGGCTGGATGCCACGACCTTCGTGTACTGAGATGCGGAATTGCCGTTCGAGTTGAACTCCCAGGACGTGCACCCCCGATGATGCAATCGTTTTGACCTCTTCACCACAGTTGGGACAGTCACGCTGGGTAAACGATCCTTCGCGGATCGATTTGAGAGCGAAGGTGAGTCGCCACACCGATGACTCGACGTCACCGTGCGCCACGCCCAGATCAAACTCGCGACCCTTCATGCATACGGTGCGGCCCGAGATCCTGTTGATTGCACGCCCGATAGGAACGGAGTCAAACTCGCCGAGCATTGCACCAGCCGTGATGCCCCAGCGAGAATCGCCCTCGCTCTCCTCTTCGTCGTCAGGAGGGGGAGGCGGTTGGATCACAACCGGCGTCATCAACTGCCGAGGACGCTCGGGTTGCGATACGATTTCCGGAATGACCAACCGCTGGGGCTCAACTGGGAGCGGGGGAGCGGGAAAGCTGACATCGAAAACTTCGTTGCCGCAATCATCGCGAGCGTAGAGGGCCAAGGAACCGTCGCTCATTTTCAGAGCACGAAACCAGGTCCCGGCACGCTGCACGACGAACTGCACGCCGCCGACAATGCGCATCTTGATACACATGTCGACTTCGAGCTGCACACGAATCCGATCCATCCCGTTGGTGGGATTTCGGTCGTGGAGATTGAAGTACGTCGGCTCGTACACCCGGTAATTGCCGGATGCGAGAGCGGCGGCGCACAGCTGTTTGCCGGACGGACCAGCAAAGACGATCGGCTTGACCGGCGGCTGCGCCGAAGCGACAGAGGCCGTCAATACAACGGCGAAAACGGCAACGACTGATGTGTATTTCATGACTTCTCCTTGGTAAAGAACGTAGTGGAACGTACACTATACTACATTATTATTGTAAATTAGTCAAGCTTTTCCGCGTCGTAAGATTACGACACAGTATTGTAAATAGGGGAATAATCAGGTATGCTGGCTCGGCTACGAACGCTCTCGTCGTTCAATGGATAGGACGCTAGCTTGCGGAGCTAGCAATGTAGGTTCGATTCCTACCGAGAGCACAGGTACAACAACGCCCAGATATATCTGGGCGTTGTTGTTACTCGTCCTGGGCAGGAATCGAACAGAGAGGGGTCGGGAGAGAAAGTCTCTCCCGTGGTGGAAGAACTGAAACCGCATGGTTTCAGAAAGTGAGGGCGAGAATAGCCATAGGCAATCGAGCCCGACTCGCGTGAGATAGCGAGCGGAGCGAGCGTCCTACCGAGAGCACTGAGTGAGTGAAGCAAAAGGAACGCGTCGCGTTCCTTTTGCTTTCGAGCGAGGTCGCTCGGTATGTCCGCATACCGAGAGCACAACCGCTTTACTGAGAGCGGAGCGAGCGTCCTACCGAGTGCGCTACTCCCGCGGCTTCCGAATCAGGTAGTCCACCAGCGGGATCTTGTGATCGCCCTGGGGAATGTACTGGGTAAGAATAGCGTGGAGCTGATGAGGATCCTGCTGGCCCAGCGGCAAGCGTAGATGGGGGAGGAAGCGCTGATCTGAACGGAGACTCAACTCGAGCGTATCATCTGGCATACGGTGAATGTGAAATGACGAAAACGACGCGTGGTCATAGCGATGATCATCAATCTTGATGCCACGATCATCGACGCCAACGGTCATGGGCTTACTCATATGCTCGCGTAGCTCGAGTACACCAGCACCGATAAGAAGCACGATAAACGCTGCGGGACTGCGCTGCCAGAGTGAAATCAAAACGCCCAACAGTACGATGAGCCCAGAGAAAAGCATGTGGCGCTTGCGCGCTGAACCCTGGAGAGGATGATGCGCCGTCCATTCAGTGGCGGTGGGAAAATGAAAACCGGCCAACGTCGCTGGCGGCAACCCTTCGCTTTGCATCTCACCCATCTCGTCGATCGATGTGGTCTGCGCAATCGCGAGTGGCGCAACTTCGGCAACTAACTGCTCGGGCACCGCATCGCCCGGCTGATGATCCTTCAAATCAAGCACATTACTCATATCGGCAAGTATACACCAATTTCACTGCGGTGGGGGTGAGATTCGAACTCACGATACGGTTACCCGTATGCCGCTTTTCAAGAGCGGTGCCTTCAACCACTCGGCCACCCCACCTACCTGCGGAAGCGGGAGGATTCGAACCTCCGATGGGGTTACCCCCATGCCACATTTCGAGTGTGGTGCCTTCAACCACTCAGCCACGCTTCCTTCAGCCGCAAATTCTACCACTTTTGGCGGCTTTTATCAAATAGTTGGGACGAACGAGAAACTAGTAATAGATCTCCTTGCGAGGCGGGTACTTCGCGATGATATCGAATGCTTCTTGCGCGGTATCGACGAGGTGGTAGATCGCCATATCATCTTTATCGATCGTTTTATATTTTTCTAAAACGGTGTCGTTGATGAAGGCGAGCAGGGGAGCCCAAAAATCCTTGCCCACCAGAATGATCGGCACTGAGCCACGGTCTACCTTGTGTGTCTGCACCAGTGTGACCAGCTCAAAAAATTCATCGAGAGTGCCAAATCCACCAGGGAAAAACACGTACGCCTGCGCGGTGTAGTAGAGCATCACTTTGCGCACAAAGAAATAGTAGAATGGTTGGCTCTTGGTGATGTAGGCGTTGGTGCGCTGCTCGAAGGGGAGGCGAATGGTGATGCCGATGCTTTCGCCACCGGCTTCATAGGCGCCGCGATTGCCGCCCTCCATGATGCCTGGCCCGCCGCCAGTGACGACACCAATTTTCTGTTTTGCCAGTAAGCCGCCTAACTCACGCGCTACCTGGTACCATTTATTCTCTTCGGTAAAACGGGCTGAACCGAGGATAGAGACCGTGTTCTTATAGTCGGTGATAAACTGCCATCCATCGACAAACTCCGCCATGATACGAAAAACACGCCAGTGAAAACTGGAACGAAAGTCGAGTGGCATATCCTTCATCTCATTCTCCAGGGGCAACTTCGATTCCGGGAGATTCATTGAACCCTTCTTCTCTTCATCCATACCAAGAGTATATCACAAACGCTCCGCGCGATGCGGAGCGTTTGTGTGTTGGTGGACCCACGGGGAGTCGAACCCCGACTTCATCCATGCCATGGATGCGTGATACCGCTTCACTATGGGCCCAAGTGAGCATACAGAAGATTGTCTAAATCTTATGGATGTGAGCGCCGGGCCCTATATGTATTCATATGGGCCCATTTCGTAATGAATGCGTTTGAAAAAATATCATAAAAAGGGTACTCTAGCAAGGTATTTGGTAATCCGTCGCCCCCGTAGCTCAACGGATAGAGCAGACCCGTCCTAAGGGTACGATGGAGGTTCGATTCCTTTCGGGGGCACCACACGAATGCTAGAAATTCATCCGAAAGTAAGCGGGATATTGCAAACGCTCGAAGACGCGGGATACCCTTCCTATATAGTAGGCGGATGCGTGCGCGACATGTTGATGGGTCGCCACCCCACCGATTGGGATATCACCACCGGTGCAGCACCAGAAAAAATCCAGGAGCTCTTTCCTGATCATTTCTATGACAATGCGTTCGGTACAGTCACTATCAAGACGCGTGATGATGACCCTATCGTGCGCACCGTGCAGGTAACACCGTTTCGTACCGAAGGAGGCTACACCGACAAACGGCACCCCGACTCAATTACCTTTGCAAAGACCGTCGAAGAAGATTTGTCGCGCCGCGATTTCACCGTCAACGCCATCGCGGCACGAAGTAATGGGGATATCGTTGATCCCTATGGCGGGCAGCGCGATATCGAGGCGCGCACCCTGCGCGCGGTAGGGGAAGCAACGGAACGATTTGGCGAAGATGCGCTGCGCATGATGCGCGCAGTGCGGTTTGCGACGTCGCTTGATTTCACCATCGAAGACGCGACACTCAAGGCGCTCATCGCCCATGCCGATGCGCTCAAGGAAATTTCTATTGAGCGCGTGCGCGATGAGCTCATTAAAATTATCGATGCACCGCGCGCATTCGAGGGCATCCAATTGCTCGAAGATGTCGGTTTGCTCAAATACATTCTCCCTGAACTGCGCGAAGGATTGGGCGTTGAGCAAAACCTCCACCACATCTATTCCGTCTGGGAACACAACTTGCGCACCATGAAGTACGCGGCCGACAAGAAATACTCGTTTGCTGTTCGCATGGCGTGTCTGCTCCACGATGTGGGTAAACCTCGCACCAAGCGGGGCGAGGGACGTCACTGCACTTTTTATGCGCATGATGCCGTCGGTGGCACGATGACCAAGAAAATCATGGAGCGACTGAAGTTTCCCAAAGACCTGAGCGATAAAGTCGCGCTCTTAGTGCGCTACCATATGTTCTACTACAGCGTCGGTGAAGTCACCGAATCATCCGTGCGCCGCCTCATCGCCAACGTTGGTCTCGAAAATATCGACGACCTGTTGCGACTGCGAGAAGGGGATCGCATTGGCTCTGGCACACCCAAGGCCGTACCGTACAAGCTCCGCCACCTCAAGTACATGATCGACAAAGTGAGCCACGACGCCATCTCGGTGAAGATGCTCAAGGTGGACGGCAAAGACATTATGGAAGCACTGGCGATGCCGCCTGGCCCCAAACTCGGACTAATCCTGAGCTCGCTGCTGGCAGAAGTGCTCGACGATCCCACGCTCAACGAAAAAGAGACGCTCTTAGCTCGCGCCAAAAAACTCGACGCCAAGACGCCAGAGGAGCTGGCGACCGCCCTTGAGCGCATTAAAAAAGCCCTCGACGACGAGGAGCAGGAGCGTATGAAAAAATACTACGTATAGCTGGACGGAAGAAATTAGTAACGCCAAACCGAGCACTGAAGTGCTCGGTTTTTTTTATAATCGCGCTCGCGCTGCTGGAGCTTAGAATGCTAGTAATATCAAGTAAAATGCAGTATACTGTGCAGATACAACAGGCTGTAGTGTAACGGTAACACGCACCGTTCGGGTCGGTGAGACTCCGGGTTCAAATCCCGGCAGCCTGACAATTTATGAATCAAATGCTCACGTGTGAAAATGCGAGCTGTGGGAAGACATTTTTACGTCCCGATTCTGCAATTTCACTCCACAATTATTGCTCACGCTCGTGTTCAGCTAGCGTTAACAACAAACGCTACCCCAAAAGACCCGCGCCTGAAAAGACTTGCGCCTCCTGCGGGATTACATTTCGTAAGACCGCGAAGAGTATTTTTTGTTCAGTTGCATGTCGAGAACTCGGAAAACAAAAATACACTTCCCTGCAAATAATAAATGAAGTAAAGAAGCTTTCGGAGACTCTCAAGAGGACTCCTTCCCGTCGAGAACTCGGAAGTATTTCGTACGCTGCAATCCGTGAGTATGGTTCGTGGAATGCTCTTCTGCAAGAAGTAGGTCTCCTACCAAATCGCTCTCACGATAGTCAGATGTATCGCCGAACAAAAACAAAGGCGCGCGATGGACATATCTGCGATTCCATATCCGAGGCACTAATAGATAATTGGCTTACTCAGCATGACATTCCTCACGAAAGAGATGCCCGCTACCCCACCACAAAGCATCGGGCTGATTGGCGTGTAGGGGACACATTCATCGAGTACTTCGGTCTCGCGAAAGATAGTCCGCGCTACGATCACTCAGTGAAAAAGAAACAGGAAATCTGCCAAGCTTATAAGATTGCACTCATCGAGCTTTATCCATCAGACCTCTATCCTCAACAATCCCTTGAAAACAAACTTGGAATCCTAAAAGGATAGTCCTTTATTCCAGCTCGATACCGGAGTCTGACTCGACGTTGAGATCGTGCTCAATACCTTTGAGCTCACGATCAAAATCATCCGCGCCTTCTATGGTTTCATCGGGAGTATCTTCGCGATCTTCGGTTTCGACGGCATCGGTTTCGTCGTCGGCGGAGACACTCAATTCATCCATACGATACGAATCTTCTCCGTCAATCATGCGTTGGATTTGCTCGAGCTCAACATCAAGGCGCCGCTCATCATCAAGAGTTAATGCGGTTTGTACCCGATCATTCACGTGAGTACGAAATCCATACAGTGCATCGCCAGGATTTGCTGAGTTTGCCGAGACGCTTGTGACGCCACCGATGAGTATCACCGCCATACCCAATGCCAGGGCGCTGTGGCGAGCAAAAAAGGACGGAGCGCGAGAGGCGATATGCGGAGAAGTAAACGCGCGGAGTTGCTGGCGCATAGCACTGCGTTCACTGTCGGTGAGTGCAACGGTGCGAAGTTCAGCTAGATTGTTTTCGGGGTTTGTCATAGGTGGAGAAGTTCTTTGAGCTGTGTGAGGCCGCGGGTGATGCGTACTGAAATAGTGTTTTCGTTTTCACCGGTGATCCCAGCAATCTCTCGCGGCATCAGATCGTCGACGTAGCGAAGCGTGACTGCTTCGCGATACATCGGCTCAAGTTTGCCGAGCACGCGGAGCGCGTGAGTTGCGGAAGCCGACAGTAGGGGATCAGCTGCACGTTCATCGACTACATCAAATCCTTCTTCACGCAGTGCATCCAGCGATTGAGCTGATCCACGTCGAGCATTGTCGATGATGGCGTGACGAGCCGTCGTATAGAGAAAGGGACGTATATCAGTGATTGTCTTGCCTTGTACGAGGTGGCGCCACACCCGGGCAAACGTGTCTTGCGTCAGATCGAGCGCAAGCTCACGTCGCCCGGTTTGTGCGTAACAGAAACGGAAGATGGCGTCGCCATGCTGATCATAGGCCGATACGAACCGCTCTTCCACAGTTTCTGTCATACGTGCTTACGGCGTAGGGGTTACCGAGGGCGTCGCTGTTGCAGACATGCCACGTGTAGCAACAATCACATCGACAAGCGCCTTGTGCGCAGCGCGAATCTTCGTGGTGACATCCTTATGGAGTTCGCGCGTCTTCGCGGTAATATCAGCTGGTGACGCATTGGCGGTAATCATCGCCTGGATAGTTACACGTGCATTCGTGAGGGCAGTTTGCGCAGTTGCTATCGATGCGTTCGCGGTCGCGAGCAATGCCTCTTGGCTGGACGTATTCTTGCCGGCTGCCTTGAACTTCGCGAGGCGCTCGGCAATTTTTGCCGACATTTTCGTTTCACGATCGATCAACTTCTGAAGCTGTGCGGACGATTTGCTCCAAAACTTCGAGACGCGATCCTTGCTCTGCTGTGCACGCTTGGCATCGAGGGTGGTGCGGAGTGCGTCGCGATTGGCTTGATTCTTAATGCCGTTCATCTCACGCTGATCCTGTCGTTCTTGGCGAACTTCTTTAAATGATGCGCGAGACATTCCGGAACCTTCCTTGGCAAGCGCTGGCATTACCGAACCGCCCATCACTGCACCGAGGGTTACGATGGCTACGAGGTGTTTGTTCATGTGAGGAGTATATATGAAGTTGTTACACTACGTAAGACGCAGCAGGAGCCAAATCCTTACCGCACTAGCAGAAACGCCAGTTTTGTGGTATTTTCTTGAAGTTTCGGGCCTGTAGTAAAGTGGCATTACACGGCATTCGCATTGCTGAGGCGGGAGTTCGATTCTCCCCAGGTCCACACTTGGCCACTCCTTATTCTGCATTCATAAGAGAGTGGCTGGCCAAGTGTCCTCAAGCGCATAGGCGCGCAGGACTACCGCCAGCAAAAGCCCCGAGAGGGGCTTTTGCTGTATTTCTTGTATCTAGCGATGCCTATTATTTTTGTGGATCAATATACTCGACCAGCTCTAATGCAATGGGGTCCATTTCGTCGAGCTCAAGGAATATTCTAACCCAAGTACTATGCGAACAGATAAGAATCGTTTTATCCTTGAACTTTTCTGATTCCCTCGCAAGAAACGTGCGAAATTGCAAAACACGCTCACGAAACGCGACCATACTCTCACCACCCTCAGGTTCAAAGAGGTCACGTTCACCTTTATGCTCTCGTAGTGCTGCCTGCATATCTGCGGCCACTCGGCCATCGAATTCGCCCGAGCTCAACTCCCGAAGCAACTCTAAATACTCAACAGGGGCATTGTGAAACGTATTGATGATAGCCACAGAGTCACGACATCGAGCAAGGTCGCTCGAGTAGATTACATCGATATGGACGTCCCGAAGTTGCATGGCAACACGCTCCATCTGCGCTTTGCCGACCTCGCTTAATTCTCCGGGGCGCCACCCCGAAATAATAGCGTTCTCATTATCTTTGGTTATCCCGTGTCGTGTTACAAACAACTTCATAACTCCTAAATTGTATCATCATTCGTTCTGTACTCCCCAATGCCTGCTAACTTTCGCAGCGTAGCGTTCACATCGATAGGCCGGGAATGTTCTTGGAGAAACTCTAACAAAGAGAGGATAACTTTTTGAATATCGGGATTTTTTATCTCAACAACGAGCTCATCGTGGAGCGCGAGAAAATAGGTTGCATCTTTAAACACATAAACTTGACCGCCATGTTTGAAGTACTCAGCGGGGATAATGTTGGCGCGCGTAGCACGACCATGAAACTCTGTTGCCCACTCTTTACCAAGAAGTTCAAAATGTTTTTCGAACCATCCGGGCGGTAAAAATGCTTCCACGACGATATCGTTTTTTTTGATAATAGCATTGAGAGCATTGGTCTCCTCAACGCTGAATATCTTATCCCACCCGATTGTCGCAGTATCGCCCTGGAGGATGTAGAGTTTTTCCTGTGAATGCTCTGAAAGCATCTTAAGGAGAAGCGCCTTGATGTCGCGCGCGTCACGGTAGGCAACTACCGCGGCGTCCGAAGTGGCAGTGACGCCACCAACCTCTCTCCCGACGGGGGATTGAGTGAATAGCCCCTGACGAACATGCCGAGTCGCCTCGGAGATAGCTTGTTCAGGAGCGACAATCCACGATTTGCGTCCCTCCTGAATCGTCGACTTAACGAGGCCGCGCTCCTTCAGGCTCTCCAGTACAGTGTAGATGGTCGTTCGGGAAACACCTGAACTGCGCGAAATAGCCAGCGGGGTACCCAAACCTTCTTGAACAGCTTGGAGTACCCGCTGTTCGTTGTTGGATAACTTGAGAATATCGAGTGCTTTTTCACCGTTCATAGGGGTAGTTTATCAAAAACAGACCAATCTGTCAAGTTTTTTCGACATACAAAAGTGGATAAATTCACCTTGTACTAAGCCATTTTCTTTACTTAGAACATATTAGAAACCGTCAATACTTCTCTGTCAATGGAATCACGCGTATACTGGTAAGTGAGCGTGGGAGGACATAGATGATCTCTTGGAAGTAGTCAAGAGTACTCATGTCTGAAGTTAAGCGGAGGTCAAAGTCCTTCGAAAATGGGAGTCAAGCTATGGTCGGGTCTTTCCTCGCTGAAAAGTTTGAGGGGGATAATTACATAGCCCAGTGGGAACATGGTACCGTCCCCCCGAGTGGGAGACGCGGTAAATGTTAAAAAGTCCGACATGCCGTCGTGCTGTCCGACAAAAAACCCGAACTCACATAAACTTTGGCAGTAGAAGGACTTGCTATTCCACAATGGGGGTCACGCTCATCTTCTACTTCCGTGAGCTGGGGAATCTCACAAAACTTCCCCAACCCAGTTTTCCTACTGGGTCCCACATCAAAGCGCCTAATGTTATTGGACGCTCCGATGCGGGCATAATCCCGCACAATTTTCCCTAGGAGGGGACATGGCAACAGTATACTATACTAGAAAGTTGACTGTGCGACGCAAGGGCAGCACCGAAGAAGTGCGTCTCCAGGGCAACGACTCTAGTAGGCGCGGAGGGTATTCCTCTAGGACAGGCACGAAGTTCTGGAAGTCTTCCGAGGAGCTTATCCGGGGTAGCCGCCGCTCGAGGCAGATTTCGAGAAGGCACTATCTCTTGGGGCATTGCTGGGTGAGATCCAGCAATCCCGGCTTGAACGGCAGTCAGTGTTCTCGCAAGATGCCTGGGAAGCCCCCCGAGACCCTGCTTTATGGAAGGGCCGCCTACGAATCCTGCGACTGCTGAAATGCAGCGCGCCGGGGTGTCATCGCAGTCCTGGGAACAGAAAATGCATGCTCGGTATCGGCCGAGTCAACAAATCGATGGGATGACCACCCTTAACAGTCTCTGTCTCGGAGTATTCGCTCCGACTGATGAGGCCAACAGGCCGAAACAGAAGAGTTGATGGCGGCTGGTGTCGAACACCAGCCGCGAGGGAAACGCGCATCAACCGGAGTCTTTGTAGAGACTCCATCCCGTGCCAGCTTGGGGCACGTATCATCGGGTATTCCCGTCGAAGGAGAGCCCATATTATGAGTGATACGTCATTCATAATCCGAACGGGTAGGCTATAAACTTCTGTTTAGTTTATAAGGGCCTAAAGTCGGGGGACGCTTTTCCCTCGGCACGCCTCTCTTGCAGTCAAGCTAATGCAAGAGCGTTGGATGGAGGGTTCGTTATACCCACATCGCAATGTTAGTCGGGAATCCGCTACAACGGAAACCTGAAAATACGAGCTGAGGAATCTCTTTAAACTTCCTCTCTGTCTCGGAGTATTCGCTCCGACTGATGAGGCCAGCAGGCCGAAACAGAAATCGGGCATTTCGCCCGCAACCCTAAAGGAGGGTGTCATGGAGCTAGTCAAGATTGACGGCGAGCGTGTTGGTGCGTACAGCTGGACTACCGGACGTGTCGTCCGGGAGCCCCAGGTCTCGCTCCCGGAAGAGGCGAGACGCAACTTCGATGCAGTCTTCAACCGACTCTTCAGAGAAGGGAAGGAGAAGGAGGCGGAGGAGTTGTTCTGGCAACTGGTGGGGGAGTAATCCCGCACGCAGACCCGAGGATAGGGGCGATACCTTGTGACCAATTATCGCCCACTCACTCAAGCTCTTGAGACTATCTCGAGACCTTGTAGAGATTCACCTTTACAACTCATAATTATTTAGTAGAAGCATCGTGGAAACGCAGAAAGAAGCCTGGAGTATTATTGAGCGGAGCCTTCAGGAGCTACTCAAAAAGCATACCGGCGACAAAGAGACCGTAGCACTACTCGATAAAATCGCGGGGTGGGCCATACTCCTGACGGTTCAGGATGCGCCAACAACGCAACAGCAGCAACTCGAGAAAAAGGAGCCGTCGTGAAAAACACTATGATCGAGCTCAGTCTCAACTGGAAGCAGTTCAGGGCAGTCCAGGCCTATCTGAGTAGCATGGAGAAGCCGGCGTGCGTGTTCGTGTGGGCTGGCCCCGCTTATCATGACGGAATCATGATGATGAACTTTCGGGTGTGCACCACACAGGATCCGCACGAGATCCGCCAGACGCTTGAAAAGGTGAGCGGGCGGTGAGGGAGGCGGCCCCCTCGACAAGACGAGCAACAATGCTCGTCTTTTTTTCTTTGTTATAAGCGTTTTTCTGCTATACTCAGCGCCAGTATGAATTCTATTCTTGAGGGTCTCAATGAGAAGCAAATTGAGGCCGTCACCACAACGGAAGGGCCTGTTTTGGTTATCTCGGGGCCCGGCTCAGGAAAAACGCGCGCGCTCACGCATCGCATTGCACACCTGATTACCTCGGGCATCCCTGCGTCATCAATTCTCGCAGTCACGTTTACCAACAAAGCCGCGGCAGAAATTCGCGAACGCGTGCACAAGCTTTTGGGCACGCGTACATCACAGCCGACACTGGGAACGTTTCACTCGGTGGGACTGCGCATCATGCGACGTCATGCGGAAAAGCTTGGCTATGGAACCAATTTCACCATTATAGATTCAAGTGATCAGATTGCGCTCATGCGACGAGTGATTGCCGAACTCGAACTGGACCCCAAGCGACACACGCCGGGAGGGATGCTCAGTAAAGTACAGAAACTCAAGACCGAACTGGTGCGGTCACACGACTATGTGGGCTCGAGCTACACAGAAAAAATTGTCGCTCGTGTATATCACTCCTATCAATCGAAGCTCGAATCGATGAACTCGGTGGATTTTGGCGACCTTATCATGCTGCCGGTGCGACTCTTTCGCGAGCATCCCGACGTTTTGGCGCGCTACCAGGATCAGTGGCGATACCTCCTGGTAGACGAATACCAAGATACCAGCCACGACCAGTACACGCTCATCGGCATGCTGGCCGCGCAGCACGGCAATCTGTTTTGCATCGGCGATGACGCGCAATCCATCTACCTTTTTCGCCAAGCTGACATTCGCAACATTCTGAATTTCCAGCGCGACTGGCCGAAGGGTAAAATAATCCTGCTTGAGCAAAATTATCGATCCACGAAAACAATTCTTGCGGCAGCGCAGGCAGTTATTTCAAATAACAAGGCACAGATCCCCAAAGATCTGTGGACACACAACACGGAGGGGGACCTCATCGCAGTTACCGAGACCATCAACGAACGCCACGAGGCGCAACACCTGATTGAAACGATTCGCAAACTCCAAAAACAACGCTACACGCTCTCGGATGTCGCGGTACTTTATCGCACCCACGCCCAGAGTCGCGCGCTTGAAGAACAACTCGTACGCGAAGGAGTGCCGTATCGCATTGTAGGTGGCATTCGTTTCTATGAACGTCGCGAAGTCAAAGACCTGCTCGCCTATGCGCGCCTGCTCAATAACAGCGCTGACGTGGTGAGTCTCGAGCGCATTGCCAATGTACCAACGCGTGGCATCGGCAAAGCAACCGTCGATCGCTTAGCAAGCATCGAAGCACCTGATCGCATCTCAGCCATCGGCATCCTCGCGCAAGACTATCCGCCTACTAGTCGCGCAGGTAAGGCGCTGTCGGGACTCCACGCACTGTTGGTGCGCCTGTCGCGCCTTGCCCATGAGAGGAAGCCGAGCGAGCTGCTGGGCGAAATTCTCAAAGTCACCAAGTACGAAGAGTACCTGCGCGCGCCTAAAAATGCCGAAGCAGACAACGCCGAGGAGCGCATCGAAAACGTTCGTGAACTACTCACCGTGGCAAAGAAATACGACGCCGCCGGGCCGGCGGGACTGGGACAGCTCCTTGAAGAAGTCGCGCTCTTGCAAGACACCGACACGCTCGCCGTGGGGGATAAGGCGGTCACCCTCATGACCATGCATGCGGCAAAAGGGCTTGAGTTTCCGGTGGTGTTCATTGCCGGTATGGAAGAGGGGCTCTTCCCGCACAGTAGAACCATCTATGCGCCCCATGAGCTCGAAGAGGAGCGCCGCCTTTGCTATGTGGCAGTGACGCGCGCAAAAGAGAAACTCTATGTGAGCATGGCAAAATGGCGTACCATCTACGGATCGCGGCACGCGAACATTCCTTCGCGGTTCCTCGACGAAATACCTGCGCGATTGCTCTCGTGGCACAAGCTCGAACTCGACGACATGCCCGACCGCGAAGAACGCATTCTCTACGATGACTGACATCAAAGTACACGCGAAGAAATCATTGGGACAAAATTTCCTCGTCAACGAGGGCGTGCTCGATCGTATTATTGTAGCTGCAGACATTTCACCTACAGATACTATCGTTGAGGTGGGGCCGGGGACAGGAGCGCTGACGAGGCGCCTTGCGGCAACGGGCGCTACGGTGATCGCCATCGAAAAAGATAGGCGCCTCATCGAGCCACTCCGTGACGAATTCGCGCAAACACCTAATGTCTCGATTATCGAAGGGGATATTCTTGATCTTCACGCTTACCCCTTCACGCTTACCCCTTCTGCGTACAAAGTCGTCGCTAACATTCCGTATTACCTGACCTCACACCTCATCCGCCTCATGCTCGAGTCGTGGCCATCGCCATCGCTCGCAATACTCATGGTGCAATATGAAGTTGCTCAGCGCATGCTCGCCACGCCGCCGGATATGAATCTACTAGCCCTCTCAGTGCAACTCTATGCCACACCCTCCATCGTTATGCGGGTATCGCCGGGTAGCTTCCGCCCTATGCCCGACGTGGATTCGGCGGTAGTGTCACTGAAGCTTGTAGCGGTAAGGGGTGAGGAGCGAGAAAGAAACAAACAGATACTTGCACTCGCTAAGCCAGCATTTGGTCAAAAACGTAAGCAACTGACTGCAACCATAGCCGCCGAGACGCTCGCGCGCGCTGGAATTACCCCCACGGTGCGTCCCCAGGAGCTCTCGGTAGAGGAGTGGCGAAGACTCGCCGCCTCGCTCAATTAGATATACACACGAAGTGTAGATTTTCTGCGCCTCAAACGTGGTAGAATTGAGGCAATCTATGAGTGGAAGACTTAAATTCCTGCTCGCTGTTTTGGCCGTGGGTGCCGGCTTGTCTTTTTGGTACGCTCTCCGCTCAACACTCACCACTGCCACCATCTCCGATAGCATCACGCAACCCACCCCCACGCCAGCGAACTGCAACGATCAAGATGGTGACGGTCTGTGCGACTACGACGAGACCTACTGGAATACCGACTTCAAAAATCCCGACACTGATGGTGATGGGTATAAGGATGGGGAAGAGGTGCTCTCCGGCCACGATCCCGCCAAAGCCGGCCCGAATGATTTCCTCGACAACAAGCGCAACCTCACCCAACGCGCGTCAACACTCTTGATGGGTGGCGTGGCTGCCGGCAACCTTGATCCGAAAAATCCAACCTACAACACCTCCGTCGATGACCTCGTCGATGAAATATTCAATCAGTACACCACCAATGTCGCCTCAGAATTAGACTCGATTGCTGTCGCGTCCACCAGCAGAGACAACTTGATGGCGTACAGCTTCAAGATGGCAAGCATCCTCGCGCCTATGTTTACTGAGATTAGTGCTAACTACCGCGCTTTTCTTGCAACAGCGGGGAACGCATCGCTGGCCGATCTCCCAAAACTCAACACTACACAACCATCAGTCTTCCAAGCGTTCGTAGCGTCTGCCGATTCGGAAGCGGTAGCGTTCGAAGATCGTATCCGCACACTCAAGAGCATTCGAGTACCGACACCCATGGTTGATTTCCATCGATCTCTCATTTTGTATCTCCGTGGAACGCAGCAGCGCTATCGCGCGGTAAAAAATATTGCCAGTGACCCACTTATGGGAGTGATATCTCTTCAGGTGCTCAACACGCTCACCTCCGAAACGCCTCTCGACCTCACGCTTGCGTTCCAACACCGCATGGCTACAACACTCAATAGCAAATGAAACTCCCACGTCTAACAACCGCACTACTCGTCGCTGAACTCGTCTTCACGGGCTTGCTTCTCGTGGGCACGGTGAGTCGAGCTATCAGCCTCAATGACTTAGGTATTCGCCGACCAGCGAGTGTAGATGTACAAGTAATCTCTGAAGAGCAGGGGATTAATGGATCAAAATACTCCGAGTGCCGCGGCAACCTGCTCAATCTTTTTAATGGCCAACTAGCGCAGCAGGTAAAAAACTGGGCACAGGACACGATCAACGATCTCCTTCAGATGACGAAGAATATTGCCGTTGGAAATGCGATGTGCAAGCTCAATGGGCTGATTAAACAAATCCCTCTTGTTGGGAAAGCGCTTGCCATTGAATGCGTGCAAGTACCAATTTCCGATGCAAAGGCAGAGCTGAAAACTGAATTTAAAGCGCGCCTCAAATCAAACTTCTTGGTGAACTGCACCACGACCGTCATGCAGAACATCGTCACAGAAACTGCGACGACTATGCTCCAAACGCAGGGGTTGGATGGGGGAATTGCCGCAGCAACCGACTGGTCTCGTTTCCTGAATGTACGCCCAGCAGAATTGGCGCAGCGACAATGGTGGGCGCTCTTGGCTAACACTGATATCTGCCCCGCCTTTCGAGACAAAGTGCTCAACGATCTCGGTGTGCCGAAATCATATCGCGACAGTCCGCCTAATATTACTATCGCTGGATTTCGAACTGATGAGCGGGCGCCCTTCGAGTTACGCGCAAAATGCACGCTTCCCGAGAGTTTCGATGTGACGAGTACCGATCCTGATCAGGAGGGGAAAAATAGTGGCTACATGTTTTTGGCCTTGATGGAGCAGCCCCAAAATAACTGGCGCGACTTTGAGGCTATGGCGCTCGCTGAATTTGAAACGCTCAAATCCACGCGCGTTGCAGAAGCTTACACAGAGGCTCTTGCGGGTGGGGGATTTTCAGGAACTCGCGGTGAGTGCTCAAAAGACCCCGACGGAAAATGTATTGACGATGGTGTCATGAAGCAAGTCCCAGGCGCCGTGCGCGATATCATCAAGTCCGACCTCGAGGGCTACTACTCGCGCATGACCGTAGCCATCGGTGATGGCGGACTCATGGATGATATCGCGGCGCGCATCCAAACACGTATTCTCGACCTCTCCAACGCTCCACTACCATTCAAGCTCGAGCTCGGCCCCGAGCGAGACCCAGCCAACTTCACGCCAGAACCCACACCGACGCCGGCGCCAGGAGAGACATCGCCCAACGATCCAGCATGCACTGGCGGTGACGCCCGCTGCACCTGTGTGAAAGATGATCCCACCGCGCGGGCTGTTGCCTCGGGGGTGATATCTCAAGTGATCGCATCGGTCATGCAAAATCAACCTGCTCTGTTTGAGAGCGGAACTAGCAAGATCGCTCCTGGGGTAGACTTCCGACTGGTGCTGCAGGCCATCTGCGACATCATCGGCGCAGGAGTATGTCATCTACATCCTGCTCAAGATGATGAAATCGTGCTGGGTGATTCAGGCATTTCTACCTCCTTTGATGTCATCACGGGTGATGGGTTTGTCCGTACAGATGGAGGATCACCCGTCGCAGCATGTACCGAAGGTGTTCAATGATGAAATCCTATCGCTCTACAATCGTTGCGCTCCTTATCATTACGACGCTCGTCGTGCTGGTTCCGACACCTGCGCACGCAGCCGGCGACGGGATAGCATCGGATATTCTTGGTCTTTTTGTCGGGCTCCTAGAGACCGTTCATGACATAATCGTTCAAATCATTGTCTGGGGAGGACAACTAATAAATTGGATTATTGGAAGCGAGATTAATTACGGAGGAGCCGCCGTCTATAACGTCTGGAAAGTATTTCGCGATATATGCAACTCGCTCTTTATTATTTTCTTTATCCTTATTGCATTTAGCACCATTTTCAATTCGATCGCACCAAAAGGGGCAAAAGCATACTACTACAGCAGCGCGCTCAAAGGAGTCATCCTCGCCGCTCTCCTTATTAATTTCAGTCTTCCCATCGGTCAGATTATTATCTGGGCTGGAAACCAAGCGAGTTCGCTCGTTGCAGGTCTTATGACGGGAAAGGGCCTCGATGGTAAGAGTATCGACATCGCTGACACCGTTTTGGTGCAGGGACAACTGCTTCAGGTCGCAGCAGGTAGTAATGGACTTTCATTAGTGGCGGCACCGCTATCAAGTGTGCCTGATGACCAACTCGATCCTGCGCAACTTGTAGCAAAGAGAGGATATGTTGGCGCGCCAAAGAAATATTTTGAAGACTGCCTTGCATCTGGTCAGAATATGTCAGCGTGTAGCGCAGGAGCTGCGCGCGTACAAGCACCTATAACGAGCGCCGCTATCGACAAGGAAATACAGCGGCTGAGTACGTCTCCTGGTTGGTGGGATACGTTAAAAGATGCGGGGAATTACTGGATAAACAACGCAAAAGGGGGCGTAGCGGGTGCCGCGGAGGGCTACGTATTTGGAACTGGCGTATTAAGTGGAGCAGCAAAAGGAGCCTGGGCTAGCGCCCAATCATTGCCGCCGCCCACAGAAGCAGGGCACGCCTCGCCATCGGAGCAAGCGCTCAAGATCTTGAGCTTATTCATCAACAACTTCTTCTTGGGTGTGCTCGCATTTTCTTTTGTTACCGCTGTTGTGGTTATGGTGGTGCGAATTCCGGTAACCTGGTTCTATCTATCACTATCCGCCCTCGCATTCTTTAGTATCGGCGTACCCGGTTCGAAGGTGCATAAAGAGTGGTTCGGAAACATGGTTGGTTGGAATATTTTTTCGCCACTCTATCTCTTTGTAATCTATATCGGAATGTTTGTTTTGAGTCAGCAGAACTCGCTCCTTTCGGGCCTCAAAGATGCCGGGGCATTTGCTGGAGTTTTCGGTATTGGACTTTTTTACATGCTCGCTGGTTCGATATTTATCGGCGGAGCTGGCGCTGCATGGAAATATGCGTTCTCTCTCAGCGACTCCCTGAAGAAATATGTCGGGGGTGCCGCGGACTCTCTTGGCGTAGGGGAGAAGGCGAACTTTGGATTTAATGCGGTAGCGAATAAACTCGGCATGACTTCATCATACGAAGCTCTTAAGGCCAGCGGGGCGCAGACATTCGGAGACATGGGGGCTAACATCAAGGGACGAGCGCCAAATCTATTTCGTTCACAGGAAGAAGCGGTTGCCTATAAAAAGATGCAGTATGGTGTTCGTGGTGCTGATGCCGAAGTTGATAAGCTAGCGCAGAAGCGTATTGAGGCGCAGAAGGGGATGATCGAGGCGGCGGCAAACAAGATCACTGATAAAGATAAGAAGGAAGCGTACTTGCGCTCGCAATTCAATAGCGGTAATCGAGATGCCGCACTCGCCGCAGGAGAGATACTTATGAAGCAGGGCAAGCTCTCGGAACCAGAACGGCAACTACTTCTGAAGAAATATGGAGATGTATCGCCTGTCGCACGCAAAGAATTCCAAAAGCGCCTTACCGAGCAACTTCAAAAGGGCTCGGCTAATGCTTGGGATACTTATCTCGATCCCACTAGTGGAGATTTCGAATTTGATAAGTTTGCCGCTGCAGCAAAAAGTGCGGGCAAGCCAGAAGATGTGCGCAAATTTTTGGATGCCGCTATGCGCGGTGAAGTTGGCAATAAAGCAAAATTTGATCAATCGCAACTCACCAAACTTACAGAACTCATGAAGGAAAGCCCGGAGGATCAGCGAGCATTTCTTGAAGCAACATCCAAAAACGGCAGAAGCAAGGTAGCTTCTATTGAACTCATGGCCGGAATGGGTCTTATAACTGATAGAAATGGAAAGAAAGTTACTACCGCCGAAGCAATGTCAGATCGTGCAGATTCTCTTTCCGATCTCGATGTCCTCGATTTTGAAGACGAGCTAGCGAAGAGGAACGCAGCACTGCCCGTTGGCACCACAAAAGAAAAAATGCCCGATGAATTGCAAAAGAAGCTAAAAGAATCTCTTAAAAAGCCTGAAAAGTTCGGGAAGATACTCCGAAATGTATCTAGTCCTGAACAGCAACTACGCATTTTAGACGAGTACGCGAACATAAAAATCAAAAGCTCAGCGGCAAGAAAAAATATCAAAGAGTTAGAGGCAAAAGATCGGAAATTTAATCAAGGAATCAAACGGCTCAGAAAAAAGCAAGACAAAACTACCGATAAGAAGATGAAGAAACGATTAGATGCATGGATCGAAGATCTTGAAAGTCGTCGCAGTGACATGAATGGAGACTTGCAGAAATTAAGGAAGGAAACAACACAATCATGATGGATCAAAGCGAACAAACTTCAGCGATTCAGTCGCCCTACATGGCTTTGATATTAGGGAGGGATGAAGACGAGCAATACATTCTTTCGTCGGTATTTCTGTCGCTTGACGACCATGTCCAGGATATTCTCGTTGGAGAAGGAACACTCAATACTATTCGGAGTTGGATTTCGAGCGGACTCTTGCCTGAGACTCACGCGCTCGCGATCTCAAAGCTTATCGGGATGATCGCCCTTGAAGATCCGTCACTACGAGAATCTATTGCGCAACTCTTAACGGGCATTGGCATCCCTGAATCATCTATCGCCCAACTGATGCAAGAAATCTTGAATATGACTGAAATATTTATTGATGATGAAGAAGTTGAAGCGCAGCAACAAGCTCCGACCCCGATCCCACCACTTCCTCCTAGCGCACCGACCCTCCCGCGTAATACAATAGACTTACGAAACAAACCAACCGCATGAGTCCCGTTAGAAGCGAACAACTAATGTATGTCATAATAACAAAAGGACAAGCGCATTTTCTGCCACTAGGTGGTAGCATGTTGCCCTGTCGCTTCTAACGGGATGAGATTTCAAGTGCCACAATTTATTCAGACGGAGACAAAACTTGTGGGGCCGCTCACACTCATGCAGTTTTTGTTTGTGGCTGGTGGCGTGAGTATGACGGCTGTGGCATGGATTGTGCTCAACGGAATCTTTTTTTTCGTCGCTGCAATTGTCATCTTGAGCTTCTTTGGTTCGCTCGCTTTCGTGAGGGTAGATGGGCAACCATTGTTGAATTATCTTGCCTACATGTTGGCGTATAGTCTCGGCGCGAAGCGTGCAATCTACAAAATAAAACCCAACGACAATCAATTTAACCTTCCTGGCAATGGCAAATGAACCATCAACCGCAGACCTGATTCAAATTCAGGAACTCACCGAAGGTGTACTCCTTCTCAAAGACGGCTCGCTTCGCGCGGTTGTGAAGGTATCGGCAATTAATTTTGAGCTGCGCTCATCCGACGAACAGCAGGGGATACTCCAGCAATTTGGGGCGTTTCTTAATTCCATCGACTTTCCCATCCAGATGGTTGCGCATTCACGCCGCTACGACATCTCCACGTACCTGGCATCTGTGCGCACCGCAGCTGACCAGCTCACCAACGACCTGCTCAAGATTCAGGCGACCGAATACATGCGGTTTGTGGGTGAGCTTTCCGATCTTGCCAACATCATGCAGAAGAATTTTTATGTCGTCCTCCCACTCATGGTCGTGGCGACCAAAGAGAGCAAAGGATTTTTTGCGGGTATTAAGGATATGTTCAAGAAAGCGCCAACCGCACATGGCATTCCGCCAGAGCAGCTTGCCAGTTACAAGACACAGCTCCAGCAGCGCGCCGATCTCATTATCGGTGGCCTATCAGGCATGGGACTTCGCGGAGCGATGCTCGGCCAGGAAGAACTCGTGCAGCTGTTCAATGATGTCTACAACCCCGTAGTACCAGCTCCTACTCAACCTAACGCCTAACCACCCATGGAACCAACCCCTGTCGGAGCATCCACAACACTGGCACCATCAGCAATCAAAATATCTTCCAACTACATCCAAGTAGGGGATAAGTTTGCACGCACTATCTTTATTGCAACCTATCCGCGCTTTCTGAACGCGAACTGGCTCTCACCGATTGTAAACCTCGACAAAGTGCTCGATATTGCCATCTTTGTCTCACCCCAAGAGACATCGGAGGTGCTCAAGCAGCTGCGCGACCAGCTCACCAGGGTACAGGCACAGCTCATGGAAGAAGAGGCAGCGGGTAAGGTACGTAATCCGGTGCTCCAGACGGCTGTGGGAGACTTGGAGGCACTCCGTGACGAGCTTCAGCAGGGGACCGAGCGATTCTTTCAAGTTGGTCTCTACGTCACGCTCTACGAAAACTCACTCCACGACCTCGATGAAACCGAAGGCAAGATCAAAAGCATGCTCGACGGACTCCTCGTGATCCCCAAGCAGACATCGTTTCGTATGCTGGAAGGGTTTCTCACCACCTCACCACTCGCTGACGATCGCATCTTATCGCTGACGCCACTGAACACGCAACCCATCGCATCGATGTTCCCGTTTGTCTCCAGTGACCTTACCTCGAATTCGGGTGTTCTCTACGGCATCAACACCACCAACAACAGTATGGTCATCTTTGACCGATTCTCACTGGAGAACGCTAATTCAGTCATGTTCGCAAAATCTGGTGCCGGTAAAAGCTACACCGTCAAACTCGAACTCTTGCGCTACCTGTACCTGGGCACACAAATCATGGTCATCGACCCCGAAAACGAATATAGCTTCCTCTCCGATACCGTCGGAGGAACATCGATCAAAATCTCCATCAATTCTGACCAGCACATCAATCCGTTTGATCTCCCCACGCCCAAAGATGAAGAGACGTGGGCGGATGCATTCAACTCCCACGTGCTCAACCTGGCCGGCCTCGTGAAGCTCATCATGGGTGGGGGACTCACGCCCGAGGAAGAGTCGCTTTTGGACCAGGCGCTCATCCAAACGTACGCGATTAAAGATATCGTGCCCGATGCTGACTTCTCAAAACTTCCTCCGCCAGTCCTGAGCGATCTCCAGAACATCCTCTCGGGCATCACGGGTGCAGAGCGTATGGCGGTACGACTTGAGAAATTCACCACCGGAACTTTTGCGGGATTTCTCAACCATCCGACCAATATTCCGCTCGATAACCAACTCATCGTCTTTGGTTTGCGTGATCTGGAAGACGAGCTACGCCCCATCGCGATGTATTCGGTGCTCAACTACATCTGGGCGCAAGTACGTCGAGAGCGCAAAAAACGACTCCTCGTGGTGGATGAGGCGTGGGTGCTCATGAAATACCAGACGGGCGCTGAATTTTTGTTCAACATCGCCAAGCGTGGCCGCAAATATTACTGCGGCCTCTCCACCATCAGCCAAGACATTCCTGATTTTATGTCGAGCCCGCAGGGAAAGGCGATTGTGACCAACTCCTCGATGCAAATGCTCATGAAGCAATCAACGGCAGCGATCGACATCATCCAGCAGACGTTCAATCTCACCGACTCAGAAAAGTACTACCTCCTCGAGGCACGCGTTGGGTTCGGTTTGTTCTTCCTTGGCTCAAACCACGTCGGTCTACGTGTGATGGCGGCATACGCAGAAGATCAAATCATTACCTCTGACCCTAAGCAGCTTCTGGAGATCGAAAAGGCAAAGCAAGAGTGGGCAAAAATAGGACAAACAACAGCGTAACCCATGCCCGCAACGACATCCACAACCGTCCGCGATATAGCGCCACCACCAGTTGCGCGCGCTGTGGTGCAACGAATTCCACTTCAGCAACTCCACGCTGATGGCGTTGCTCGTGTCAGTGCACTCCGACAAGCTCTGCAATCAGCCCACCAAACGGTTACGCAGGCATACGCAAAAACGCGCAATAAACATACGCGTGAGTTATCCGATGTTAACGTGGAAAGTGCTAAAAAAATAAAAGAACCCTCAAAGACCCGATATTTCCTTTTCGGACTTCTATGCGTTGTCGCCGACACCGCTGGTGCCGCTCTCATTTCAGGTGGCTTTGCACTAACGGAGGTTTTTGGCATTGGTATTATACTCGGGATTGCTGCGACTCTATTTGTGACTATTGTCATGTGGATCGGCTCGCGCGTTTTACTAGGCAAATACGCAAAACAGGTTCAGGAACATCGCGACGAACTCCAAGAGAGGGGGAAAGATCTCTCACGTGACGTGCAGATAGTGCGTCAAGAATACAACAACCTCCTGACATGGATAGGCAACGCGAAAAATCAATTCCCTCAACTTGCTGAGCAGGGCGGCGCCTTACTGGTAAAAGCTGGAGCTCTCGCAAAAAAAACAAATCTCATTAAATATTCAGGAAAGGCGGCAATCTTCGTCAATGAGTCAAAGTGGTTAAAATGGCTACGGAACCCAATCTTCACTCGTATTAGTGAATCAATTCCTTTATGGAATATTATGCCCTGGTGGACAATTGGTGCTTTTGCGACCTACATATCACACCGAGCAGATTGGCGTGAGGCGCAAGGAGTACTGCAAAGCTACTCCACCGGAAAACAAGAAGTTGTTGGCCTCACCGATTCGCTCTATAAAACGCGGCTCGCTGTAATTTCTCAGTCGTATGCGCAAAGCTAACAACCTCAACTTCATACCTCGCCACTCCACCAACCTTCGCCTACTCCAGGCGGGAACCTTTGTGGCGCTGCTGGGGTGCGTAGTGATGGGATCGGCGCTGTTGTATCGCGGCGGTGCAACCACAGCTACCATTGCCGATACGCTCGCAACACCATCACCAACTATCGTACCCCACGTGACAACGCAACCACGCGCTGTAAGTGAGAATAAAATACGAGTCGCTGCACTCGGTATATCATCTGACGAGATCCGTTACTTCGAAGAGGGAACAGGGAAGGCATTTTCCGTGAACGTACGTACGCAAAAAACAACAAGCGTTTCATCTGAGAAGATTCTCGGCTTCCAAGGTGCGCTCTGGATCCCCCAAGCACAGCAGTCACTCTATTCTGTTCAGACACCGAAGGGGACACAGTGGTATCATCGGAATTATACGCGACCGACAGCAGAACGGATGAGTAGCGAGTTCACCGGAGCCACCGCTTCACCCAACGGAAAAAGTATCGCCTATTTCACTCCAAGTGATGACGGTTCAGTGTTGAGAATTGCAGATTCAAGCGGAGAGAACGGCGCCACCATACTCGCTACTCGCACCGAGAGTGCCGTGGTGCAGTGGATCGACGACTCGACGCTCGCGCTGCTGACCCAGCGCCCCGATCGACCAGGTCGGGATCTCTCGCTCGTCGATCAACGAGGGAAGATAACTACCATTCTGACAAATCGCGAAAATCTCGAAACCACTTGGTCTCCCGATGGAACGCAGGCACTTATATCGTACTTTACCCCAGAAACGGGAATCTCCCTTTGGCACTACAGGATTTCATCCGGGGAGAGCACCCCTCTTGCGATAGAGACAAGCGCCGCGAAGTGCGCGTGGGCAACTGACAGTATGTCTATTACGTGTGGTGTGCCGATGCAAAACACCCTCACGCGAGATGTGCCGGCCGATCGCACTGCAACAGTTGATCATATAGAAACACTCGATTTTACGAGTGGAGAACGGACGAGAAATTATACGGGCGTCCAAGGAACACTCCTAGGAGTCACCGCGCCACTTATGTCTTCGTCAGGAGACTATTTCGTTTTCACGAATATGTTTGATAGCAGACTCTACGCACTCCCATTGCACTAGTCTGCTCTAGAGTGGTTTGATGACGACGCGGCGATGGGGATCCTGTCCCACACTCTCTGTGGCGAGTCCACTATATGCAGCAAGTTCAGTGTGCACCACACGTCGCTGGTACGATGTCATCGGTTCAAGCGCCTCTGAGCGTTGCGTTTGTTGCACGCGCTCTGCCGTGGCACGGATCATCTCGACGAGCTGCTGTTTCTGTTCTGCGCGATAATTATTTACATCAATAAGCACGGGGTGGTGCTCAGGATTTTGACGTATCGAAACGAGCCGCACAATATGCTCGAGCGCCTTGAGGTTTTGTCCATTTTTGCCAATTAAGAGACGGCCATCTTCGTTGGTCTGTAGTGCAACAGTCATGGCACCTGTGATTTCACGAGACACCGTGATATCACAGGGGATTTGCATATACTGTGTTGCTTGCCGAATAAATTCTTCGATAGTGGCAGTATCCTGCTGGCTCATTTCGCCAGTATGCCCGAAGATCGGCGCAAATACAACTGCTCTCCGATCGACCACAGCGATGTGGTAATCCAGTAGAGTGCGAGGCCGGCAGGCAAGCTCCAACTGATGACCACAATCATCACCGGGAGCATGTACATCATTTGTTTTCCTATTGCAGCAGCCTGCGGCGATGCCGCCTGCTGCGCCATAGCCGCGCGCGCTTGGAAAAATTGTGCTGCGCCAGCGATCACTGCAAGCACCGGACTAGGGGCGCTGATATCAAGGAGTCCCAACATAATATGAGAAATCTCACCCGGGTGTGGAATAAAACTATAGAGAAGGTTGAGCGTTTCAGGGCGGAATATTTTTAAGAAGACTTGATATACGCCAATAAGAATGGGGAGCTGGATGAGAAGTGGTAAACAACCCGCGAGGGGACTGACGCCCTTCTCACGATACAGCGCCATCACCGCCTCTGACTGAGCAGTGGTGTTTCCTTTATGTGTTTCTTTGAGTTTCTCAATATGCGGCGCAAGTTCCGCCATCGCTTTTTGCGAGCGAGCTGTTCTGATAGACAGCGGGAGAAGTGCTGCGCGCACCAGAATCGTCATCGCAATAATGGCTATACCGAGATCATGAAACCCGATCGTGGCATATAACACCACGGTGAGGTTGAGTATTGGCTTATAAATGAAGAGGGAGAAAAGAGAACTCATGAGTGGTGTGTAGTTGCTACTGAAAAGGAGTGGCAGCGAAGTACACGCTTGGTTGCGTGCATGACGCCTACCACGACGCCTTGGGTGGTAATCTGCTCATACGCGAACTCAGAACATGTTGGCCACGATCGGCATCCCGAGTATGCCCCCAGAAAAAACGGAGTGCTAATACCGGCACGCGTGAGATCCTGATAGGCGCGAATAATTTTGAGAAGTAGGAGTTTCACTTTTGTAGGATAGCAGATTTATTCAACAGCAGCACGAGCGACTTCTCAAGATCGCGTGCGATAGGAGGGACGCTCCGAACGGTAAGAACAACCTTCTTTCCCACAATAACATCATGCGCGCGTAAGACGCGACGTAAAGCTTCGGTGACCTTCCGGCGCAGCGCATTACGAGCTAGAGCGCGCGCGGCAACACTGGTTGGGACGAGTACGGCAAAAACAGTCGGTGTATTCTTGCTGTCGGAGGCGCGCAGTGAAAGACCAGCCTCGTGACGGGGGCGCGTCTCGCGGAATACACGAGAAATACTTTTTGCATCTTTGAGACGAAGTTTTTTGGTGAGTGCCATATGGTTCTTGAGGGCGCGCACAGAACACCGCCCCGTTTCGGGGCGGTGTTGACTATACAGAGAGGCGAGTTCGTCCCTTTGCTCTGCGACGAGCGACGACTTTTCGTCCCGACTTTGTCACCATGCGAGAGAGAAACCCATGTTTGCGGCTCCGCTTCACCTTCTTTGGTCTGAATCGTGTAATTTTCATACGTTCTTTTTATGTGTGCGTTCTTCGACGCTTCACTGAGCAGTCTACTATGTTTGATGGTGCGAGTCAATATTTACCCACAGTTTTCCACCTGTTATAAACACTCTATCAACGTATTCGTGATGTTGGCTCGCTTGAGAGAGTTTCACAGGACTGTATACTGGCGACACGTGCACACCCCTCCATCAATGACCTCTGTTACCCCTGACGATATTTGGAAAACAGTTTTAGGAGAAATGGAACTTTCACTTTCTCGCGCCCATTTCACGACGTGGTTTAAAAACACCAACGTCGTCACGCGAGATCAAAACTCCGTAACGGTAAGTGTTCCGAATGGATTTGTGAAAGAGTGGCTCGAAAGTAAATACAATCGCCAAATCCTCACCTCAATCCGCAAGCTCTCCAACGAGATACGTGAAGTGAAGTATATCGTCGGACAACCAAAACTAGAACCAACGCGCCAGGATATCTCAAAAATAATAAGTGAAAAGGAATTTCAAGAACAAGTCTTATATGACCAGAGTCAGGACGTTGATAAGGTAACTCACCTCAATAAAAAATACTCGTTTGATACCTTTATTGTTGGTGGCTCTAATGAATTTACCTTTGCATGTTCCCAGGCGGTCGCGAGTAGCCCTGGGAAAAACTATAACCCCCTCTTTGTGTATGGGGGAGTGGGGCTTGGGAAGACACATCTCATCCAATCTATCGGCAACCAGGTGCTCCAACAGTGGTCGGATAAGAAAGTGCTCTACACGACGGGGGAAAAACTCACCGCAACTATCGTCGAATCCATCAAGAACCGCACCGCAGAAGATGTGAAGACTCAGTACTCAAAACTTGATCTCCTTATCATCGACGATATCCAGTACATCGCGGGCAAAGACAAGACGCAGGAGATCGTTTTCACTATCTTCAATGAACTCCACAACCGCAACAAACAGGTGGTATGCACGTCGGATCGGCCACCCAAAGCGATCCCGGCAATCACCGAGCGACTCCAGTCCCGCCTTGAAGGGGGGATGCTCGCCGAGATTAATATGCCTGATTATGAAACGCGGCTCGCGATCTTGAAGACAAAAAGTCAGGAAAAGGGCTGTGCACTCAACGACGACGTGTTGTCCTATATTGCTACCCATATTCAAAAAAATGTTCGTGAGCTCGAGGGAGCGCTCAATCGTGTAATTGCGATATCACAAGTCTATAATCGTATCCCGGACACGAAGGAGGTTAAAAACATCCTCAACGCATACCTTGCCGTTCCGTACCGGAAAACATCTCCGCAGGTTATTCTTAAAACAGTCGCTGATTTCTTTAATATCCCAGCCGCTGACCTCACGAAGCGCAGCCGTAAAAAAGAAGTAGTGAAGCCACGGCAAATTGCTATGTATCTCCTCCGCGAAGAAATTAAGCTCTCATTTCCTGAAATCGGTCAGAAGCTTGGGGGACGCGATCACTCTACGGTTATTCACGCGTGTGAAAAAATCCGGCGAGAAGAGGCTGTCGATGAGCCCCTCAAAAATGAGCTTACTATGATTCGTCAGCGCATTTATGATTCATTCGAACACTAGCCGCAACCTGTGCAGAAGAGTGGGATAGGTGTGTTGATGATCTCGCATAAAATCAGACCATAGGCCACTCCGGCGAAATTCTTCCACAGATACCCCACAACTATCCCCACACTATCCACATAGCCCCACAGCACTTCCGTCGCTACCCAGCAGTATTTTCAATCCTCTATCCCCATATCCACACCCTTAGTAGTAAGTAGTAGTATTATATATCCTCTTAATATACTATCCCGATGAAGATCACCGTACACAAAGACAGGCTTCAGCGAGTGTTGGGGTTCGTTGAGCGAGTCACATCCCGAAGCGCAACACTCCCCATTCTGAGTAATATCTTACTTGAGACTGAGAATGGGCGCCTTCGTGTTTCCGCAACCAATCTAGAGATTGGAGTGAGTTCTCTCATTGGAGCGAAAGTTGAAGACGAGGGACGCATTGCTGTTCCTGCAAAAACTCTCTCCGACTTTATTCGGGGTGTTTCAGAGGAGAATATCGGACTCGAGCTGAAGCAAAATACACTAACCGTGAGAGCTGGGAAATATAGAACCACCATACTCTGTTTTGACGCAGGGGAGTATCCAATCATCCCCAAGATTAGCGGAGGGAACGAGTTTGATGTTGCAGCCCAGGACTTTCGAAGCCTGCTAACGTCGACAGCAGACTCTATTGCTGCCTCTGACTCGCGACCAGAGCTCGCAGGTGCGTTTCTGCGCTTCGAGGAGGATAGTATGACAATGGCGGCAACTGATATATTTCGCCTTGCCGAGCAACGGATTCCAGGCGCGTTTGCGCACGGAGGTAGTGCCATCATTCCTCGAGGAACCATCACTGAACTAGGAAGGATTCTTAGCGATATCGAGGGTCGGTTGCAGATCCGGATAGCGGAAAACCAAATAGCATTTACCCACGACGAGTTTGAGGTTATCTCGCGTCTTATCGACGGAAAGTATCCTGATTATCGAAAGATAATACCGGAGCATTCGCTCACGCGAGTTTTGGTGCGGCGTGATGAAGTCGAGAATGCAGCGAAAGTGGCCGCACTTTTTTCCTCGAGTATTTCAGATATTAAAATTGAGTGCGATGAACATGAACTTCGCATAAGCGGAAAGAACTCAAGTAAGGGCGAAGCGACCGCCGGGGTCGAGTCGAATATGAAGGGAGAGTCATTCGAGGTCTCCATGAATTACCACTATTTTCTTGAGGGACTCAAGATACTACCGAGCGAAAAGGTTGTACTGGAGTATACAGGAAAGGGGAGCCCCTTCGTTTTACGTCCCAATGACGACGAGTCGCGCATTGTGTATTTGATAATGCCACTACGGGGTTAATCGTACGCACTATGTTTCAGTCCATCAAAGGCCCTCTCACACAACGACAAGAGACCCTTACCACACAAAGCAGTGTTGGTGTTTTGGTGCGACAAGCGGTGCAGGGGTATCTTCAGGAAAACTACCCCGACGCTTTAATGAGTGTGGGTGTCCGATATCAAACAGATGATCGTCTCTTGATTATTTCTACTCCCTCAAAAACACTCGCCGGGGAGCTCACACTCAATGCGCGAGAGATTCGTGCCTACCTTACCGCACGAAATGTGCGCGTAGATCGTATTATTACTCGCTAACTCCCACGGGCACAACCCGTTGTTGGACCGCCCACTCCCAATTCTTGAACTGAGGATCTGTTTCTGGTTGAGAGGGCTCTGGGCCAAGGGGGTTATCCCGTGAAACAGAGTAGAGGATTGTGTGGTCAGATGGCACACCATTGAGAACTGGCTTCGACGTGCTCACAGGGTCGGGGCTGGTGAAATACTCAGGTGAGGTACCAGACAAGGCTGCGGACATAAAAGCGTTCCACAGAGGTCCTGCGGCGCTTATACCGGCACCCGCAGCGGTCATCGACTGGTTGCGATTGTTCCCTACCCAGACACCAACGCTAAGAGAGGGGGTGTAGCCCACTACCCACGCATCACGATTTTCTTGGGTGGTACCTGTTTTTGCTGCAACGTCTCGTCCGGGGAGGTACAGAGAATTATTAACGCCAAAAACCGAAGCACGAGCATTATTATCACTAAGCACGTCATTCATAAGCCTTGCCGTTTGGGCGCCGAGGACACGCTCAGGCGCCGGTATTCTTTCTTCGAGCACCGACCCGTTGTTGAGCTCTATCTTTTGGATAAAACCCCACGGAACCCGAATGCCATCATTTGCAAACACACCGTACGCAGAAACTAAATCAATAGGGCGCACTTCAGCGCCACCGAGCACCAAAGAGAGGCCAAAGCGAGATCGGTCAGTGAGTGTGGTGATTCCCATGCGCGTCGCAAGATCAATAACGGTATCAACACCTGCGAGATAGAGCGTTTTAACCGAGGTGGTATTAAGTGATCGAGCTATAGATTGGCGCATTGTCACCGGACCAGAGTAGGTGTTACTGTAGTTTTTGGGGTGATAACACGCTTGTCCCGACGTAGTTCTAGTTTGTGATGCGTCGGGAGCGCAGAGTGGATTAAACTCGGTCTTCACATCCCACAAGATGGTGCTATCGGTGTATCCATTAGCAAACGCGGCTGCATATGCAAATGGTTTGAATGCTGAACCCGGCTGTCGCTGTGCGAGAGCCACATTAAAATTTCCTTCATTTTCGATATCGAAGTAATTTGCAGAACCAACGAGCGCGCGCACTTCGCCGGTTTTTGGATCGATGGCCGTGAGTGATGCATTCGACGCTTTGTATTTTTCTTTATTTATCTTTGCATACTTAGCTACGAGCTCCTCCGCTTTCTTTTGGAGGTCAGCATCAAGGGTGGTAATAATCTTAAACCCACCCGATGAGACAATGTCTTTGCCATACTTTTGCGTAACGTAGTCTCTCGCCATAAGCACGAAATGGGGAGCAGCGAGAATGCTCGACTTCTCTTTAAATACGAGCTGTTCGTTTTTTGCTGATTGGTGGGCATCATCAGAGATGTATCCAAGATCGCGCATCCGCCCTAGGACATAGTCTTTGCGTCCCAAGAGCTCGTCGAGGTGTGTGCCGTAGGGTGAGTAGTACGATGGTCGCTGTACGAGCGATGCCAATAACGCACCTTGCGCCACCGAGAGCTCGGCAGCAGGAACACCGAAATACGTTTGGCTTGCCGCCTCAACACCGTACGCATTATCCCCATAGGGGACTTGATTGAGATACATCTCAAAGATTTGATCCTTGGTGTATCGTTGCTCAACTTCGATGGCTAAAATAAGCTCCTGCACTTTACGGGTAAGATTTTTCTGTCGACCAACAAGCGCATTACCCACCAACTGCTGGGTCAGTGTTGAACCACCACCAGAACCAAACCCCTGTTCGATATTGTTGAGGAGCGATCGAGCGATACCGCGGAGGTCAAATCCTTTGTGCTCGTAGAAGCGACTATCCTCCGTGGCAAGGGTTGCTTTCTTGATGCTGTCGCTGATATGCGCAAAATCAACAACCGTACGGCGCTCTTCGTCGTAGATGTCGTAGAGCACGATAGTGCCTGTTCGGTCGTAGATCTTGGTGGACTCTTTGATCTGTCGCGACACGATGGATTCTGGGTCAGGAACCTGACTTTTTGCGTACAAAACAAAGAGAGACACACCAATAACGCCCAGCGTGACAATCCACGCCAAAAGGGTGGATCCGTGGGTAAGCCAGACACGCCATGACTTCTTGGGACGACGCATAGGTGAAACTATACCACAAAAAAGACGTATTTACAATAATTTCGTGAATCGCTATACTACTGATATGAGTCCACAAGAGCGAACACTATTTGTAGAGGCATTCATTGCACGACGCGTTGAAGGAGTGTATCCAACTCGCGAAGCGATGATTTCGCGCCTTGCTGGATCTGAGCGCCTTACGTTCTATCTCGGCATCGATCCCACAGGATCCGAGCTTCATCTCGGGCACACTATCCCACTCTTAGTATTGCGTGATCTTGCCGTGCTTGGTCACGACATTGTACTGCTCATTGGTGATTTTACAGCACGTATAGGTGATCCCACAGGGAAGGGTTCTGCTCGTGTTGCACTGAGTATTGAGGATATCGAAGCGAATATGAGCTCGTACGTGCAGCAGGTGGAAAAGATTCTCGAGCCCGGTACGTTTCGAGTCGTCTATAATAGTGAATGGCTTGGCGCGCTTACTATGGGGGAGATTTTGCGCCTCACCGGTATGGTGACGGTGCAACAAATGATTCAGCGGGATATGTTTCAAGAGCGCTTGAAAGCTGAGAAGCCCATTTACCTCAACGAGTTCTTGTATCCGCTCATGCAGGGATACGACTCGGTCGCACTGCGTACCGACGGCGAGGTGGGCGGCAATGACCAAACATTCAACATGCTCATGGGTCGCGAATTGGAGCGCGAGATTCTCGGGAAGGATAAACTTGTTCTCGCCACAAAATTGCTCGTTGATGCGTCATCGGGAAAGAAGATGGCCAAGAGCGAGGGGACGTTGATTGCGGTCAATGATCCGGCGCAAGAAATACGTCGGAAAATTCTCGCGATTGACGATACGATGATTGCTCAGATGTTTGAGCTGTGCACCATACAGTCGATCCAGGATATTCACGAGATTTGCGCTCAAGATCCCCGCACAGCAAAAGAAGCGCTCGCCGCCGAATTGGTGCGCATGTACCAAGGCGATGCAGCGGTTGAGGCTGCGGCAGAGCCCATTCCTTCAGCTCCAGCCAGCACACTGGTTCAATTTCTCAAGGATAATGGAGTCGCGTCTTCCTCGACTACAGCGAAGGCACTCATAGATCAAGGCGCAGTTTCGGTGAACGGAGTACTCGAAAAGCAGTGGGGAGTTGAAGTGAAGCGCGGAGACGAGATACGCGTCGGAAAGGGAAAATTGTTTAAAGTAATATAAAATCCCCCGAAGGGGATTTTATATTAGACGAGCTTCTCTTCATCCTCGTCGAGCTCATCATCTTCCTCGTCCTCATCTTCGTCGTCCTCATCATCTTCATCCTCTTCGTCTTCGTCGGGATCTTCTACCTCAGTCTCTTCTGTCTCGGCGAACATATGTAGTTTCTTTTCGTCGTCCATAGGTTTTACGTTATATATGGCGTTATTGTATCGAGACGACTATCGTTGTCAATATGATTTTGCGGTGGCGCAGCAGAGGGCGAGTGCGAGTCCGTCGGCTGCATCATCTGGCGATACGCGCTCCTTGATGTGCAGAAGCATTTGTATCATATCTTGCATCTGTCGTTTGGTGGCTTGTCCATGGCCACACACGGTGAGCTTCACCTGTTGCGGAGTGAATTCGTGTACCGGAATCTGCGACTGCTGAAGAGTGAGCATAATAACACCGCGCATCTCCGCCACCGCCATAGCTGTGCGCTGGTTGTTCATGAAAAAAAGTCGCTCCACGCCGGCGCTGGTAGGGTGGAATTCATCGATGAGCGCTTTGAGTTGTATTGCTGTTGCAGCTTTATCTTTCGATGAGTCCGTTCCGGGATTATCGATGATCCCCCAGGCGAGTGAACGAAATGACCCGCGGTCTTCTTCAATGATACCGTAGCCGATGCGCGTTGTGCCGGGGTCGACTCCTAGATACCGTGTCATGAGCGGTTTACATTCGTTGCCAGCTCCTGCACGTCGTCATGGTCATCGAGCGCCTCCAAGAAGCTCTCAAGGTGTTCTCGCGCGGTGCTATCGGTGATATCGAGGGGAGTAAATGGTACGAACTCGCCGTCAATTTTTTGGAACATCCACAATACAGCGCCTCGACCAACCATATGCACCCCAAATGACGCCGCTATCTTTTTGAGATCACCAATGGTGCGATTACTATTATCGGTGATTGCAGAAACAATGATCGCCGAGTTTTCGGGGCCAATGAATTCGAGTTGAATATCCACGAGCGCCGAAGCATCTTTTTCACTCACGCGGCGAATAGCACGTTGAATACTCTCATTGGGCATATTCACCGCTCTGGCTCGCTCGATCTCGCCCTTGAGACGGAGGTTCTTTGCAGGATCGGGGTTTGCGCGCGCCGCCATTGAGATTGCTTGCGCAAGCTTGCCAAAGGCCTTGCCCTTTTTAGAATCGGCAAGTGCTTTCTTGTGTTTAATTTGGGACCACTTTGAATGTCCGGACATAGCGTCCCTAGGATACCTGAGCTGGCGCTAGAAATCCAGATGGAGAGAGTCGGGGTCGGCGACGCCAATGTGATCTCGTCCTGCTTTTGTGATGACGCGTCCCTTGGTGGTGCGTGCGATAAACCCGAGCCGCATGAGGTAAGGTTCGTAGACATCCTCGATGGTGCTTTCCTCTTCGGAGACGGTTGCCGCGATTGACTTGAGGCCCACCGGTCCGCCCGAAAATGTAGTCGCAATGGTGCGCAAAATCTTGCGATCCGTTTCCTCCAATCCCTGCGCGTCTACTTCGAGCATTTCAAGCGCGGTGGCGGTTGTGCTTTCGTCGACAACAGGAATGTTGTGTACCTGCGAATAGTCGCGTACTCGCTTGAGGAGGCGATTGGCAACGCGAGGAGTTGCGCGTGCAGAGCGTGCAATCAAGCTCAGTGAGGGTTTGGTGATGTTGAGACCCAGCAACTGCGCGGAGCGGGTGATGATGCGTTCGATCTCGGGCGTCTCGTAGTACTCAAGACGGAAGTTAGATCCAAAGCGCGAACGAAATGGCGCAGAGAGCATCGAAATCTTGGTGGTCGCGGCAACAAGCGTGAAGTGAGGAAGATCGATCTGGAGTGTTTTTGCGGCGTTGCCCTTCCCGATGACGATATCGAGCTTGAAGTTCTCCATGGCGGGATAGATGACCTCCTCCACCATCTTATTGAGGCGGTGCACCTCGTCGATGAAGAGCACGTCGCCATCAGAAAGTCCGGTGAGGATAGAGCCGACGTCGCCGGCCTTCTCCAGAGCCGTCCCCGAGGTCATACGGAGGTTGCTGTTGAGCTCTTTTGCTACCAGGTAGGCAAGGGTGGTCTTTCCTAGTCCTGAAGGGCCGTGAAAGAGGATGTGTTCAGGGGTTTCGTTGCGTTTTCGGGCAGCTCCAAGCACAATACGCAGGTTTTCCTTTGTTTTTTCCTGCCCCACATATTCATTAAAATCCCTTGGCCGAAGGGTAAGGTCTAAAACCTGGTCATCAGGGGCGCCCGAAGGGGCTGTGGTGGGGGTCTTGACATTCATATAAAAATAGAATAGAATAGTAGCAGTCGCTGGCAACCCGTGTCGGGTGACGAAGCTGCAAGAACCTCTATAATCTGTAGGCAACTGAGTCCAATGCTCCACGCACGACGACTCAGTCGGGATACTCTCTTAGCTCGGAAGATTTGGTTTCGACTGGATCTCTCCTCGGAATTATCCTGTCCCGCGGCCCTATGGTTGCGGATTTTGCCTACAGGTTATAAAGGTCCTTACTAGCCCAACACTCTCCTGAGCTCCTCAATGGACGTGATTCCGTTGAGGAGTTTTAGGTATCCGTCCTGCACCATCGTGACCATCCCTTCTTTGATAGCCAGGTCACGAATATCGGTCACGGATGCCGCATCAAGAATAAGGCGCTCCATCGAACGGGTAACTTCGAATACCTCGTACACTCCAATGCGGCCCTTGTATCCAATATGGTTGCAGGCCTCACAGCCGACGGGGCCGAAGATTTTAAGACCGGCGGTCAACGAGGCCAGTCCAAAGCGCTCAGTGAGTCCACTGAGGCTGGCCTGAAGTTTTTCACTGTCCGCAGCACTCAAGGGGATTTCTTTTTTGCACTCCTCGCAGAGTTTTCGTACCAGGCGCTGGCCCATCGCCATAGTGAGTGCGGGTGCGACCGTATCAGGACGCACACCGATATCAATAAGACGTGGCACGGTGCCCGCTGCATCATTGGTGTGAATGGTCGAGAGCACCATGTGTCCGGTGAGCGCTGCTTCAAGTGCGATACCGGCAGTCTCGAGATCGCGTATTTCTCCGATAAGAATGATATCGGGGTCTTGGCGTACGATTGCACGCAATCCTCCCGCAAAGGTATAACCCTTCGATGGATCTACCTGTGTTTGGTTGACTCCCGTGATGTGGTATTCGATAGGGTCCTCAACTGTAATGATCTTCATGTCGGGAGTGTTGAGGAAGTTGAGAAACGCGTAGAGGGTGGTGGTTTTTCCAGAGCCGGTTGGTCCTGTGGTGAGGAGAGCTCCCTGGGGACGAGCGAGCAGCTCTTTGACCTTTGCCAGCACATCGGGGCGCATTCCGAGATCTTCGAGTTTTGCCTGAATACCGCGAGGGTCGAGAAGTCGCATCACAATCGACTCGCCATATTCGCTGGGGAGCACCGAGACGCGCACTTCGATGGCGATATCACTCTGGCGAATGGTAAAGCGTCCGTCTTGTGGCGCCTTGGTAATGTTGAGCTTCATCTTCGAGAGTACCTTGACGCGATTGAGCACGCGCTGGTATCGCACTTTATCGATCGTGGCTACTTCATGGAGGAGTCCGTCGAGGCGATAGCGTAGGCGAACAATTTCCGCCTCGGGCTCGAAGTGAATATCCGACGAGCGCGTGGAGAGCGCTCCGGCGATGAGCATTTCAAAAAGCTCGGTCACTGCTACGGTATCCATCCTGGACTTGATGTCGTTGATGCTCTTGATAGATGCAGTAGCGTTTGCGAGCGCTGCGTCATCGACATCGATGGCACCAACCTCAAACACATCAACCGTCTTGATGGTCGCATAGCGCTGCCAAACCGATTGCATGGTCTCGGTGGACACAATGACAACCTTGAGATCGGCGTATGTATCTTTGAGGCGCGCCAGCACTTCTTGCGCAGAGGGCGTTCGCGGATCAAGGGCCACCGCAACGCCAGTTGCACTGTGAGCTTGGATAAGCGCAACACCAGACGCGCGAGATTCGTCCTCCGAGATTGCTTTGAGTGCTGCGGGATCAACTTGAAGGCCTTGGAGATTGAGAAACGGGAGAGAGAGTTCGGTAGCGAGCGTTTGCGCAGCCAACTCTTGCTCGTGCTGGCCAATGGATGCCAACTTTTCCTCGAGTTCAGCATTTACATCTCGTTTTTTGGGGTCAGTGGGAGGCGTTGCCATATCTGAAGGTACCATACGCGAGAGCGCCTTTTTGTAAACGAGATTTTGTGGACAAAGTTTTGGAGACCTATGGATATGTTGACATTCTCAACAGATTTGCTATTATGTCTTTAACACCGAGGTCCACTGAAGAGTGGGCCTCGAATTGTAGAGAGTAACAATTAAATAACAACTTAAGTATGATCGACATCAAGCAGTTCATGTCAGCCATCAAGCAGATTGCAGAAGAGAAGGGGATTGCGCAGGAGAGCGTGCTGGATACCGTAGAAGCTGCACTCGCGGCCGCGTATAAGCGTGACTACGGCAAGAAGGGACAGATTATCAAAGTGAAGCTCAATGCCGAAACCGGCGCCATGGATATCACGCAAACCCACTACGTTGTGGAGGGTTTTGACGAGGAGGGATACATCACCGGAACGCTGCCCGAGAAGGTGACGCAGGACCGTATCGATATCGTCGATATGCAGCGTCAGCGTGAAGCGGGACAAGCAATTACTGGCGACCAAGAGGTTACCGCCGAAGGCACTATTCGTGTGAAGTTTAATCCCGAGAAGCACATGCTTCTTGCGGATGCGAAGAAAAAGCAAAAGAAGATTGAGATCGGTGACGAAGTGGTTGAAGCGCTTGAGGCCAAAGAAGACTTTGGTCGCATTGCCGCACAGACCGCCAAGCAGGTGGTCATCCAGCGTTTGCGTGAAGCGGAGCGCGGCGCGGTGATGGCAGAGTATCGCGGAAAAGAAGGCACACTCGTGAGCGGCATGGTGCAGCGCCGCGAGGGCCCACTGGTGTTTGTCGATCTTGGAAAGACTAACGGTCTTTTGCCGGTGGCGGAGCAGATGCCCGCAGACCACTATCGTATCGGTCAGCGTTTGCGCTTCTATATTATGAAAGTAGAAGATGCCGCTCGTGGTCCGGTGATTGTGCTCTCGCGCGCCCACCCAAATCTTGTCCGCGAACTCTTCCGTATGGAGGTTCCTGAAATCGACAGCGGCGCAGTGGCGGTGATGGGCATCGCTCGCGAGCCGGGCAGTCGCACAAAGATCGCCGTCGCATCGACGCAAGAAGGCGTGGACCCCATTGGTTCGCTGGTGGGCCAACGCGGTGTTCGCGTACAGACCGTCATCAATGATTTGGCTGGTGAGAAGATTGATATTATCCAGCACGACACCGACGCAGCACGCTTTATTGCCAATGCGCTTTCTCCCGCAAAGATTCTTCAGGTGAACCTCACTGACCAGGAGCACAAGGTTGCACTCGCCGAAGTAGCTGACGACCAATTCTCGCTTGCTATCGGCAAGGGTGGTCAAAACGTGCGCCTCGCCGCAAAGATTACGGGCTGGAAGATTGATGTGCGTAGTCCAAAAGAAGTTGCGTCATCCGACGAGGTACTCGCTGAGGCAGAAGCGCTCGCGTCCGCTTCAGAGACAGTCGTTGCAGCTGAGTAATTACGTGTTCATCGATGAAAACTACTACCACAACGGTTTCACCGTACGCGCTCACGGCGCATATCGAGCTGGAGGCAGATGAACTCAAGAAGTTTATCGACGAAGCAAAGAAGCGTATTGCTCAGGATGTTACCGTGGAAGGATTTCGGAAGGGCAAAGCACCGCAGCATCTCATCGAGAAGCAGGTGAAGCCCGAAGTTATCGGCAGCACCGCGCTCGAACTAGCGTTGGAGGCGAGCTTTAGTGATGCGGTGACGAGCGAGGGTTGGGATGTAGTGCGCACGACCGATCTGAACGTGGAGAAAAATGACGCGACGGGTTTGCGCTATTCGATTCAGGTACACCTGTGGCCGAAGGTTACTTTGCCCGAGCTAGCCGATATTCGCATCGCTGCAAAACCTGTCGACGTGAGCGCTGTCGAGATTGATGAGGCACTCGATACGGTCCGGAACATGCGCGCAACATTCTTTGATAAGACCGAGCCGGCGCTCGAGGGAGATCGGTGCGAGGTTGACTTCGATGCCATGATGAATGGCAAACTCATCGAAGGTGGCTCCAGCCGCAATCACCCCCTGGTGATTGGTGGCAAGAACTTTATGCCAGGATTCGAGGAACAGCTCGTTGGTCTTGCAGCGGGGGAAACGAAAGAGTTTTCTCTCACCGCACCAGACGACTACTACGAGAAGACTATTGCGGGAAAAAAGGTGGACTTCTCGGTGACGATGCGTAAAGTGCAGGCGGTGCTCAAGCCAGTGGCAGATGATGCCTTTGCTGCGTCGCTCGGGTCATTTGCGTCACTCTCCGATTTGCGCACGAGTCTTCGCGATGGCCTTACTAAAGAGAAGAATGCCAAAGAACAGCAACGTCTGCGGCTCGCAATCCTCGATGCAATTATTGAGAAGGCCAGCGTGCCGGCGCCTGAGGATCAGGTGAAGTCCGAGCTCGATGACATGGTGCACCGATTCGGCCACGATCTGCAGGAGCGGGGGACAGACCTGAGTATGTATCTTGCGCGCATGAAAAAGACTGAGGAAGATTTGCGCCGCGACTGGACAGCAGAGGCGCAACGCCAGGTGAAGATTCGCCTGGTGCTGCGTGAGACGGCAAAGACCGCAAAGATTGCCGTGTCGCCTGAGGAGCTCGAGGCAATGCTCAATCAAACAGTGGCGGAGCTTATTCGACAAGGACAGGCAACGGAGGAGCAAATGGACCCGCAGCGGTTACGCAGTGCGCTCTTGGAGCGTATGCTGACAGATCGTACCCTCGCGTATCTGGAAAAAACGTGTAAGGAGTAAGAGTTGTGCACGTTGTGATGTGTGTCGGAGGTTCGTATACTACCTGTATGTTTCAGTCGCACTATTACTCGCACCTCTTTCTCCGCATGGGTTTAGCAATCGTATTTCTGTGGCTGGGTATCGAGAAGTTTATGGAACCGCACTCGTGGATAGGATCGACTACTCCGCAGTGGATTATTCACACCGCCGATGTTCTTGGTATGAGTGCAACGAATGTTTTTGTGCTCACAGGGATTTTCGAAGTATTGGTGGCGACGAGTCTTATCACGGCATTCTTTGAGCAGTGGTTTGCACCTGCTGGCGCACTCTTTCTGGCAGCATCCATAGTCGTCACCGGCTTTAGCAGCATAGCCGCGTATGACATTGGCATTATCGGCGGCCTCTTGGCGCTCATGCTTTGGCCGCAGCGTCGCTATAGCTAAACGTATGCACGATATCTATCTGGACAATGCAGCGGCAACACCGCTCGCGCCTCAGGCGCGCCGTGCGATGCTGCGCGCCTATGAGCACTTCGGTAACCCATCGTCATTTAATGATGCGGGGCGTTCTGCGGCCGCTCTGTTGGATGAGGCCCGCGTTACAGTCGCGCGCTTTTTGAATGCACGATCCGATGAGGTTGTATTTTGCTCGTCGGGATCTGAAGCGAATGCGCTAGCGATTCTGGGAGCCGCAACCGCTCGAGGTAAGGGAACAGTACTGACTGCACCCAGCGAGCACTTGTCTGTTTTGGAGTCCGCGCTTTCACTGCGCGGCGAGGGATACACAACCGCGTGGATTCCCGTCGACGTCACGGGTGTTGTGCGAGTGGAGGATGTAGTATCGCGCATCACTCCGAATACAACCCTGGTTTCGCTCATGTATGCCAATAATGAAATCGGCACCATTCAACCCATCGCAAAGATTGGACGAGCAATCGCGACGTGGCGTAAGGAGCATCAATCAGCGTTCCCGCTCTTTCACGTGGACGCGTGTCAGGCAACCACAACACTTCCGATGAATGGGCAGACACTCGGGGTGGATTTGCTCAGCTTCAATGGAGCTAAAGCATACGGTCCTCACGGGGCGGCGGCACTTTTTGTGCGGCGAGGGGTACAGATAGTACCTCGCGTACGGGGCGGCAGCCAAGAGCGGGGACGACGTGCGGGCACCGAAGATGTTGCCGGTGCCTGCGGACTTGCAGCGGCGCTGGAGCTTATCCAGCGCGATGATGCCCCGCGTCTCGAGAAGCTTCGAGACCGTCTCATCGTCGGAATTGAAAAGAGTATTCCCGACGCGCACCTCAACGGCCCACGAGGAGCTCTGCGATTGGCTGGGAACGTGAACTTTTCTTTTCCTGGCTGCGACAGCGAGAGTCTACTACTCGAGCTAGACCGGCACGGCATTCGTGCTGGTTCGGGATCGGCGTGCACTGCGCACCGGGTAGAGCCGTCGCACGTCTTGGTGGCAGTGGGGACCGCGCGACAGTACCTAGCAGGGGCATTACGCTTCTCGCTGGGACGCCAGACTACCCAGAAGCAGATAGATATACTCGTGCGAGTGCTGCCAGTATGTGTGGCTCGCGTGCGAGCCCGCCGCGTGCGAGCTTCTTGAGCGGCTGCCGTTTTTGTGCTACAGTATCGCCGTTTGGTACATATCGAGCCTGCCTGTCGGCAGACAGGTCCCCGTAGCTCAACGGATAGAGCAGCAGCCTTCGAAGCTGTTGGTGGGGGTTCGATTCCCTCCGGGGACACACCGGAGTAATAATAACCGCCCTTAGCTCAGTTGGTAGAGCTGCTCCCTCTTAAGGAGAAGGTCCCTGGTTCGAATCCAGGAGGGCGGACATTCACGAAAAGACACCACCCACTTCGGGTGGTGTCTTTTCGGGCTAGTTTGGAACTCCTGGATTCGAAGCCCGGAGCGAAGTGGTCGCAGAAGCAAACACCGCGAGGGCCGGAGCCCAGAACCGAGATGCCGCGACTGGCGGTATCGAGAGTGGCGGGTGAATCCAGGAGCATGCCTGCCGGTAGGCAGGGGCGGACCATCGCAAACAGAAACACCCCTCACGGGGTGTTTCTGTTTGCTTACTTGATGACTTCAATCTGGAGAAGGCGGCGACCGAGCTTCTTCGCATCAGCTTTCGATTCCATCCAGATATCAACATTCTTCTGGTAACGAGTGTTCATACGGTCCTCTACCACGAAGATCTTGTCTCCATAGAGTGCAGGAATCTTGATGGCAGTACCGAAGGGGAACATATTTGCAGCAACGATACCGTCACGAACGTGGGTACCCTTGGCGGTGATGAACGGACTGTCGTCGGTCTGGCCAACCTCGGAGTTATAGGCAGAGACCTCAACCATATAGAACTGACGAATGGTCTTGGAGACGCCACCCTTTGGCGAGCTGACAGCGGCAATTGAGTTGGCAACCAACGTGGGCTGCTCACTTTCAACCGCGGGACCGTTCATAACCGATGCATACAAGGAGTTGAAGGAACCATTGCTGGTAACCTCAGCAGCTGCTGCATTAGAGCGGAACCAGTCCAAGAACCCTGCTTGGGCGCTAGTCGTGGTGAGGAGCGAGATTGCAATGAGCGTGCTAACCAGAATGTGCTTGCGCGTATTCATGGTGTAGCCGTCTACGATGGCGGATAGGTCGCGTTGGCTTGTGCCAGGCGAGCTGCCGAGTATCGTTGTGAACGGTTATTGCAATCCAGCTCAGTGGCGGGTGGGGGATCAAAAAATGGCCTATCAAGCCATCCATATATCCCTCGCTATACACACTGGATTGTACATACAGTATAGCAGAACTAGCTCAAAAAGTCAATAGCTAGAAAGGGGCTAAAAGAGGCATAAAATGAGGGGAAAAAGTGAGGATTCCATAAAACTCCAGCTCGTTCGCTGCTACCCGTTCGACTCCCTGCTCACCCTGACAGGCAAACCAAAAACCCTCCAAAAAGGGGGGCTCTGGTTTGCCTGAGCGGGTAAGGGGAGTCGAACCCCTTTCTGGTCCTTGGCAAGGACCCATAAT